>NZ_SISB01000015.1 GCF_004310295.1 Pseudomonas sp. BGI-2
CTCTACAGACAAGGTCAGGAGCAAATCCTGCCTTCAGGAGCGATCGGCCTCCCCCAGAAACGCACTTGCTGTTGTATGAATCCTTAAGCGTAACCTCTCTCGTTGGAATCAGGGTCAACATACAAGGAGCGAGGCTTGCCCGCGAAGGGGACTTCAAATCAGCGCTGAACCACCTGAATGGTGTTCTTCTCTTTCGGCAGAACCCGCTTGGCAACCACGTAGTGGCTTTCCCAGTACGGTTTCTTCAGGGTGTCAATGGTCACCGACTTGCCACGACGTGGTGCGTGGATGAATCGGTCGTTGCCCAGGTAGATGGCAACGTGATTGACTCGACGGCTCTTGATGTTGAAGAAGATCAGGTCGCCTGGCTTCAGATCGTTGCGATCGACTTTCTCGCCATGACCGCTGGCCATGGCATTGGACGTGCGTGGCAGATCAAACGTGGCGTCGTTGAACGCGTATTTCACCAGGCCGCTGCAATCGAACCCTTTACTTGGGCTGCTGCCGCCCCAACGGTAAGGTGTACCGAGGACATTGACCGCGCGACTCAGCACGTTGCTGCTTTCCTTGGTCGCCATTGGCGGAACAAGGCTGCTTTTGCTGACCAGCTGTGGAACACGTTTTTCGGATTTCTTGTTTTTGCTCGAAGGAGCAGAAACATGGGATTTTTGGGTGTAACCATTAACGTTTGGAAGACGTTGCTCACGATTGGTGGCGTGGGCGGCCAGTGGCATCAAAAGGCAAATGGTTAGCCATGTCTTGAAAAATGGACGCATTAGGCAAGGCTCATATGGGTTGGCGCGCAACTTTATAACAGCTTTTTTTGACGTTCCGAGGCCGTTGGTCGATTCAACTTGGAGGCAACGGAACCAAATAAGCGGCAAATGGACGCAATTGTCTGACAGAAGTCAGGTGGTATAAGGCTTTGACGGAACCCACGTTAACATTTGCCATACGTCGGCAACCTGTAAAAAAGTCACAAAGAATTCAAGAATATTTATCTATCGTGTGAATCGAGGTCCTTCATGAACACCTATCAACAGGCCGGCCCGCAGCAAGACACGCACAGCAAAATGATCGGCTATCTGCTGTGGATTTTTGGTTTTACCGGGGCTCACCGCTTCTATTACGGCAAGCCGGTGACCGGGACGATCTGGTTTTTCACCTTCGGTTTGCTCGGCATTGGCTGGCTGATCGACCTGTTCCTGATCCCGGCCATGGACCGTGAAGCGGACCTGCGTTTCACCGCCGGACCCATCGAGTACAACGTTGCGTGGATTCTGCTGACGTTTCTCGGGGTATTCGGCGTACACCGGATGTATCAAGGGAAGTGGATCAGCGGGTTGCTGTACCTGGTGACGGGTGGGTTGTTCTTTCTGGGGGTTTTGTATGACTTCTGGACGCTGAATGACCAGGTTTCTGTGCGTAACGCCCAGAACAGAGGAACCTTCCAGTAAGCCATCGCGAGCAGGCTCGCTCCCACAGTGGATCTCCAGTGAACACAATATCTGTGCTCGCCAAAGATCAAATGTGGGAGCGAGCCTGCTCGCGATTGCAGGCAACTCGGTCTTAAGCCTGGTGGCTAATCCGCCCATCCACCAGGGTGTAACGCACGACGCCTGGCAGGCTATGCCCAATGAACGGGCAGTTCTCACCTTTGGATAACCAGGTGTCACCGGCCACGGTCGAAGCCGCCGGATCAAACAGCACGATGTCCGCCGGCCCACCTACGGCCAACTTGCCCGCTGGTAGTCGCAACGCCTCGGCAGGTCCGGTGCTGAGTCGTGCCAACAGCGTCGGCAGATCCAGCAACCCATCCTCCACCAGCGTCATCGCCAATGGCAGCAACAGTTCAACACTGCTGATCCCCGGCTCGGTTGCGCCAAACGGTGCCAGTTTGGCGTCCCGTTCGTGCGGCTGGTGATGGCTGGAAATCGCCGAAATCACGCCCGACTTCACCGCTGCACGCAAGCCATCGCGGTCGGCGCGGGTGCGCAGCGGCGGCTGGACGTGATAGAGGCTGCTGAAGTCGATCAGCGCTTCGTCGGTCAGGATCAGTTGATAAAGCGCCACATCGGCGGTCACCGGCAAGCCGCGGGCCTGAGCCTGAGCGATCAGGGCCACGCCGCGAGCGCTGGTGAGCTGGCTGAAGTGCGCACGCACGCCACTTTGCTCGACCAGCAGCAGGTCCCGGGCCAGGGCCACGGTTTCAGCGGTTTCCGGAATGCCCGGCAAGCCGAGGAAACTCGCGGTCGGGCCTTCGTGGGCCAGGCCACCTTCGGCCAGGTCGTGGTCCTGAGAGTTGAAAATCACCGTCAGGTCGAATGTTGCGGCGTATTCCAGCGCCCGGCACAGCGTGCGGGTGTTGCGGAAACTGTCGAGGCCGTTGCCGAAGGCCACGCAACCGGCATCGCGCAAGGCGACCAGTTCGGCGAGCTGTTCGCCTTCCAGGCCTTTGCTCAGGGCGCCAATCGGGAAGACTTTGGTGTTGCCGGCTTCGCGGGCACGGTCGAGGATCAGTTCGGCCACGGCCGAGGTGTCCAGTACCGGTTTGGTTTTCGGCGGGCAGCACAGGCTGGTCACGCCACCGGCCGCGGCGGCGCGGGTTTCACTGACGATAGAGCCTTTGCGGCTGTAACCCGGCTCACGCAGGGCGACGTTCAGGTCAACCAGGCCAGGAGCGGCCACCAGGCCTTTGGCGTCGAGGGTGTCGACGGGCACAAAGCCGGCGGGCGCGGCGCCAAGGGCGACGATTTTGCAGGCTTCAATATGAATGTCGATGACTTTATCCAGGCCAGTGGCTGGATCGATAACACGGGCGCCGAGAATGCTGAGCTTCACTGGGCGTTCTCCTGCTCGAATTGGCGCTGGGCTGTCTGCCCGCTCATGGCCATGGACAACACGGCCATACGAATCGCGATGCCGTAGGTAACCTGGTTGAGGATCACCGAGTGCGGGCCGTCGGCCACCGCCGACTCAATCTCCACTCCACGGTTGATCGGCCCCGGGTGCATGACGATGCAATCCGGTTTGGCCCCGGCCAGGCGCGCAGTAGTCAGGCCGAACAGGCGGTAGAACTCGCCCTCGCTCGGCAGCAGGCCGCCGGTCATGCGCTCGCGTTGCAGGCGCAGCATGATCACCACGTCGACGTCTTTCAGGCCTTCGGTCATGTCGGTGTAAACCTTCACGCCGTATTGCTCGATGCCGATCGGCAGCAGGGTTTTCGGTGCGATGACGCGGATGTCCGGGCAACCGAGGGTTTTCAGCGCCAGCATGTTCGAGCGCGCCACCCGTGAATGCAGGATGTCGCCGACGATGGCCACCGAGAGGTTTTCGAAGCTGCCCTTGTGCCGACGAATCGTCAGCATGTCGAGCATTCCCTGGGTCGGGTGCGCGTGACGGCCGTCGCCGCCGTTGATGATCGCCACTTGCGGGCAGACATGTTCGGCGATGAAGTGCGCCGCGCCGGAATCACCGTGACGCACGACGAACATGTCAGCGGCCATGGCTTCAAGGTTGCGCAGGGTGTCGAGCAGGGTTTCACCCTTGCTTGCCGACGAGGTGGACACGTTCAGCGTGATCACGTCCGCCGACAACCGCTGGGCCGCCAGTTCGAAGGTGGTGCGGGTGCGGGTGGAGTTCTCGAAGAACACGTTGCACACGGTCTTGCCGCGCAGCAACGGGACTTTTTTCACCGCCCGGGCGCCGACTTCGAGGAACGAGTCGGCGGTGTCGAGGATTTCCGTCAGCAGCTCGCGGCGCAAACCGTCGAGCGAGAGGAAGTGGCGCAGCTGGCCCTGATCATTGAGCTGCAGCGGGCGCTTGGTTTCTAGAGGCGTCATCGCGAGGGGGACTCTCAATAGGGCGAATTAAAGGGCGAGGTCTTGCAGTTCGAGCTTGAGTTCCGGGCCGGACAGTTTCACCCGCTCGTGGGCTGCAAGCGCCAGCGTCGCACCGACTACATTCGGGCGGATCGGCAGCTCGCCGGCGTCCAGGTCCAGCAGGCACACCAGCGTCACGCTGGCCGGGCGGCCGTAGTCGAACAGTTCATTCATCGCGGCGCGAATGGTGCGGCCGCTCATCAGTACGTCGTCGATAAGCACCAGGTCCTGGCCTTCGATCTCGAACGGCAGCGCGGATGGGCGCACTTGCGGGTGCAGGCCGTTCTGGCTGAAGTCATCGCGGTAGAAGGACACGTCCAGAGTGCCGAGCGGCGAATCGCTGCCCAGTTCTTCGAGCAACGCCTGGGCGACCCAGACACCGCCGGTACGAATGCCGATGTAGCGCGGTTCGCTGATGCCACGGTGTTCCAGATGTGCCTTGAGACGGATCGCCATCTGGCTGATCAGTTCGGCGGGATTGGGCAGGCTCATGGTTGCTCCTTCTTGGGCCCGAGCCGGGTGGTGCTGGAGGTGGCTCGGGTTGTCGCTATAGAGAGTCGCTTGTTACGGCTCTTCAGGATTCGAACAGTGCGGTGTTTTCGTCGAGCCAGCCTTGCAGCAGCAGGGCGGCGGCGATGGCATCGACCGGGTTGTCGCGGTAGCTGCCCTTTTGTCCGCCGCGATCACGCCGTTCACCCTTGGCTTCGAAGGTGGTCAGGCGCTCGTCGTGGGTATAGAAGGGCAGGTTGTAGCGGCCATTGAGGCGGCGGGCGAATTTCTCCGCGCGCAGGCACATGTCGCTCGGCGTGCCGTCCATGTTCAGCGGCAGGCCGACGACCACAGCATCAGGCTTCCACTCTTTAATGAGGGCTTCGACCTGATTCCAGTCGGGAACGCCGTTTTGCGCTTTCAAGGTACACAGCTCGCGGGCCTGGCCGGTAATCACCTGGCCGACCGCAACGCCGATCTGTTTGGTGCCGTAGTCGAAACCCAAAATAAGGCGCAGGGCCATCAGGCGTGCCCCGCCTGGCTGGTGAGCAGGCTGAGATTGACCCCGAGGAGCTTGGCCGCCGCTTCCAGGCGCAACTCGCTGCTGGTGTTGAACAGGATGTCGGCTTCGAACGGGCAGGTCAGCCAGGCATTCTGAGCCAGTTCGGCTTCGAGCTGCCCGGCTTCCCAGCCGGCGTAACCGAGGGCGATCACGCTTTTGGCCGGGCCAACGCCGTCAGCGATGGCGAACAGCACGTCTTGGGAGGTGGACAAGGAAAGGTCGCCTTCCAGATCAACGGTTGCCTGAAAGGTCTTGCCCGAAGGGTGCAGGACAAAACCGCGATCGGTCTGCACCGGGCCGCCGATAAAGATCGGCACATGCTGGCAGAGCACGGGCGGTTCGATGTCGGGGCGCAATTGCTCGAGGATATCGGCCAGATTCAGGTCTTGCGGCCGGTTGACCACCAGCCCCATGGCACCATTGGCCGTGTGCTCGACGATGTAGGTCAAGGTGTGCGCAAAGTTCGGGTCGGCCATGTGAGGCATGGCGATCAGGAAGTGATGCTTGAGGTAGCTGGGGCTGACGTTCTTCATGAGCGCTAGTGTGGCGTTGGAGGGGCGAACTGACAAGCTGGGGATGCACAGGAAATACCTGCGCGGGTGTCTTTTTGATTTGGGTTTGCTTGAGGGCCTCTTCGCGGGCAAGCCTCGCTCCTACAGGTCATGCGCCATTTTCGCGAAACATACAAAATCTGTAGGAGCGAGGCTTGCCCGCGAAGGCGTCGGCTCAGTCAATACAAATCAATCGGTCAATTACTGGACAACCGGTCGCCGCGCGCGAATTTCCACGTGCGGATGATTTCCAGTCGGTCTATATCCGACAAATCCCCGGTAAACGGCGAAAACGGTGCCGCCAGCCGCACGATGCGCTGGGCGGCCTGATCCAGCAGCGGTTGCCCGGATGACTCGAGCACCAGCACTTCATACAGCGAGCCGTCGCGGTTGATCGAGACCATCAGGCGCAAATTGCCGTAGATCTGCTTGCGACGCGCTTCGTCGGGGTAATTCAGGTTGCCGATGCGCTCGACCTTCTTGCGCCACTCGTCCTTATACCAGGCGCCCTTGTCGCGCATGGTCGACGCGGCGCTCAGTCGGTGGATGCGCGGGCGCTTGGCGTACAGCTGTTGTTCGTTGGCCAGTTCCGCTTCCAGGCTGGCGATGTCGCTGGACAGCTGCTCGGTGTCGAACGTCGGCGCCGCCACGGCAGGTTTGGTGAGTGGCTTGACCTCTTCGTTCTTCGCCGGGGCTTTTTTCGGCTTCGGCGCCACGGTGGTCACGGCAGCCTTGGGCGGCGCTTCCTGCACTTGCGGCTTGGCGGCCGGCGGTGGCGTGACTTTTTGCACTTTGTTGTCCTGAAACGGCGCGACCTCGGTGGTCTTGGGAATCGCCTTTTTATCCAGGGTGCCGCTGCCTTCCTGATTTTCCTGGGCAAGGAAATCAGCTTTCGCAGGCTTCTTTTCGCTTTTGAAGGTGGCGAGGGTGATTTCCAGGGTTTTGCTGATCTGCTGGGGTTCGACCATCGTAAAGCCGACGCCCAACAGCAAGGCCAGGTGAATCAACGCCGCGAGAAACAGGGTAAATCCGAGGCGATCGGCCGGGCGCACGCCACGATGGGCGAGTTCAGCGGGCAGATCGGACGGGAGAGTCATGACAAAAGAACCAACATCGCGTTTTTCACGGGCCGCGCATGATAACGCAATGTTGGATTCATCTGAGGGTCTGTTGACGTTTGGTAGCGGCCGCGACGGAGGCCCACTGGATGCAGGGCAAGGCGCGAGGAACGCGGTTTGGTTGTTTCAAATAAGTTCCGAGTAACGCAGCCCTGCATCCAGTGGGCCCCGTCCCTTCGGGTTGCGTGCCAAACTGCGCGAGGCTGCGTTGCAGGATTTGCCAAGGGAACAACCATTGGCGGCATCCCGCGCCTTGCCTCGCGCAGTTTGGCCCAGCAACGCGGCTCGCTACCAAACGTCAACAGACCCTCCTGTTCTATATCAACGAGCCTTGAGCTTCTGATCGATGGCATCCATCAGCAGGCCACCGATGTCGGTGCCGAACGCGTTATCAATCTCGCGAATGCAGGTCGGGCTGGTGACGTTGATTTCGGTCAGGTGCTCACCAATCACGTCCAGGCCCACGAACAGCAGGCCTTTCTCGCGCAGGGTCGGGCCGACCTGTGCAGCGATCCAGCGATCCTTGTCGCTGAGCGGGCGAGCTTCGCCGCGACCACCAGCGGCGAGGTTGCCACGGGTTTCGCCAGCGGCAGGAATCCGCGCCAGGCAGTAATCCACCGGCTCGCCGTCGATCATCAGGATGCGTTTGTCGCCGTCCTTGATCGCCGGCAGGTAGGCCTGGCCCATGATCTGCTGGGTGCCCAGCGCGGTCAGGGTTTCCAGAATCACCGACAGGTTCGGATCGCCCGCGCGATGACGGAAGATCGAGGTGCCGCCCATGCCGTCCAGCGGCTTGAGGATCACGTCGCCGTGCTTGGCGGCGAATTCACGCAGCACGTCGGCGCGGCGGCTGACCACGGTCGGCGGCGTGCACTGCGGGAACAGCGTGGCGAACAGCTTTTCGTTGCAGTCACGCAGGCTTTGCGGCTTGTTGACCACCAGCACGCCAGCGCGCTCGGCTTGCTCCAGCAGGTAAGTGGAGTAGACGAACTCCATGTCGAACGGCGGATCCTTGCGCATCAGGATCACGTCCAGATCGCTCAGCAGCGCGTCGGTCTCGGCTTCCAGTTCAAACCATTTTTCCGGGTTGGCGAAGACTTTCAGCGGACGCATCCGCGCACGGGCCTCGCCTTCACCCTGATACAAATCGCGCTGCTCCATATAGAACAGTTCCCAGCCGCGCTTCTGTGCGGCCAGCAGCATGGCCAGCGAGCTATCCTTTTTATAGGAGATGCTGGCAATAGGATCCATGACAATCCCGACGCGAACGCTCATGGGTTTTTCCTCGAATTTGGGGTGGCTTAACAGCTATCAAAAAGTGGCGTCAGAGTGGCGCTCAGTGTGTTCCCGGTCAAGGAAAAACCACCGTGCCAGTCGCCCGATAGATTGCATTTGGAGACTGTGCTAAAAAGGCTGCCATATCGTTCTGGCCCTTAAACATCAAGGGTTTCGAGGCTCCGGTTATCGGAAATGGACAATTTGATTCGCAAAGGCGACGGCAGAGCATTTATGGACCAGCATTCCAGCGCCTTGAAGGTCATGGTGATCGACGATTCGAAGACGATTCGTCGCACCGCCGAAACGCTGTTGAAGAACGTGGGTTGTGAGGTCATCACGGCCATCGACGGTTTCGATGCCCTGGCGAAGATTGCCGACAATCACCCCGGCATCATCTTTGTCGACATCATGATGCCGCGCCTGGATGGCTATCAGACCTGCGCGTTGATCAAGAACAACAGTGCGTTCAAGTCCACGCCAGTGATTATGCTGTCGTCCAAGGACGGGCTGTTCGACAAGGCCAAGGGGCGCATCGTCGGCTCCGACCAGTTTTTGACCAAGCCTTTCAGCAAGGAAGAGCTGCTGAACGCGATCCAGGCCCATGTACCGGGCTTCGCCGCCGTTTTGCCGCAGTAGGACACGCACAGTGACGCTCGGCCAGCGGGCCCGGCGTCGACAAGAATGGGGAAGACCATGGCACGTATTCTGATCGTCGATGATTCGCCGACCGAAATGTACAAACTGACCGGCATGCTGGAAAAGCACGGTCATGAAGTGTTGAAAGCCGAAAACGGCGCTGACGGCGTGGCCTTGGCCCGCCAGGAAAAACCTGACGCCGTGCTGATGGACATCGTCATGCCCGGCCTCAACGGTTTCCAGGCGACCCGCCAGTTGACCAAAGACCCGGACACCGGGCACATCCCGGTGATCATCATCACCACCAAGGATCAGGAAACCGACAAAGTCTGGGGCACGCGCCAGGGCGCGAAGGATTACCTGACCAAACCGGTCGACGAAGAGACCCTGATCAAAACCCTGAACAACGTGCTGGCCGGTTGATCGTCCGGCCATGACCGAGTCGCTGACGGCTTTCGAACTGCTGCTGCAGATCGACCAGCGCTGTCGTCTGCTGGCGGCGGATTTGCCGTCCCAGCCGACCCGACAGGACCGCTGGAGCGGCATCGGTTTTCGCCTGGGCGAGCACTGGTATGTCGCGCCCATGGGTGAAGTCAGCGAAGTCCTGCACGAACCGCGTTTCACCCAATTGCCGGGTGTCAAACCCTGGGTCAAGGGTGTGGCCAACCTGCGCGGGCGATTGCTGCCGATCATGGATTTGTGCGGCTTCTTCGGTCATGAACAGTCGACCCTGCGTAAACAGCGGCGGGTGTTGGTGGTGGAACACGGCGAAGTGTTTGCCGGGTTGATGGTCGACGAAGTCTTCGGCTTGCAGCACTTTGCCCAGGACAGTCTGGAGCCGGTATTGATGGCCGATCTGCACGGGCCGATTTCAGCGTTCGTCAAAGGCCGGTTTCAGCGTGAGCAGAGCTGGCAGGTGTTCAGTCCGTTTACGTTGGCGCAGTCGCAAAGCTTTATGCATGTAGCGTTGTAATCAAGGCGACATGCAACTTTATAGGAGCGAGGCTTGCCCGCGAAGCAGGCGACGCGGAGTTACAGAAAAACCGCGTTTTCGTTCTTCGCGGGCAAGCCTCGCTCCTACAAGAGCGTCGTTGAATTGGGCAGTACAGGCGAGGACCGATGATAAAAACAAAGACAGGCAAGCCAGAAGGATCGCGCAGCCGCTCGCAGATCATCGTGCTGTTCATCGCGCTGATCATCTTCATCATGCTGCTGTTCGCCAACTTCGCTTACCTCAACACTCAAGCCACGTACGACAAACAGTACATCGGCCACGCCGGCGAGTTGCGCGTGCTGTCCCAACGCATCGCCAAAAACGCCACCGAAGCCGCTGCCGGCAAGGCTGCCGCGTTCAAGCTGCTGAGCGATGCACGCAACGACTTCGCCCAGCGTTGGGGTTATCTGAAGAAAGGCGATCCGGCCACCGGCCTGCCGCCGGCACCGTCCACCGTGCGCCCGGAAATGCGCGCCGTGCAGCTCGACTGGGAACGCTTGCTGAAAAACACCGACGCGATCCTCTCCAGCGAACAGACCGTACTGTCGCTGCATCAGGTCGCCGCGACGCTGGCTGAAACCGTGCCGCAGTTGCAGGTCGAATACGAAAAAGTCGTCGAAATCCTCTTGCAGCGCGGTGCTCCGGCCGGTCAGGTCGCCATGGCCCAGCGTCAGTCGCTGTTGGCCGAACGCATTCTGGGCGCGGTGAATACTGTGCTGTCCGGCGATGAAAACTCGCAGCAGGCCGCCGACGCTTTCGGTCGTGACGCCGCGCGATTCGGTCAGGTGCTCAACGGCATGCTCCAGGGCAATGCGTCGCTGCGGGTCAGCCAGGTCGAAGACCGCGATGCTCGCGCCCGGTTGACCGAGATTTCCGAACTGTTCGAATTCGTCTCCGGCTCTGTTGATGAGATCCTCGAAACCTCGCCGGAGCTGTTCAAGGTTCGCGAATCGGCGAGCAACATTTTCACCTTGTCGCAAACCTTGCTCGACGAAGCCTCGCACCTGGCCACCGGGTTCGAAAACCTGGCCGGCGGACGCGACACCGACACCATCGGCGGCTATGTGCTGGGCCTGCTGGCGCTGATGTCGATCATCCTCATCGGCCTGGTGATGGTTCGCGAAACCAATCGCCAGCTGCGCGAAACCGCCGAGAAGAACGAGCGTAACCAGAACGCGATCATGCGCCTGCTCGACGAGATCGAAGACCTGGCCGACGGCGACCTGACCGTGACCGCCTCGGTGACCGAAGACTTCACCGGGACCATCGCCGATTCGATCAACTATTCCGTCGATCAACTGCGCGACCTGGTGGCAACCATCAACCTCACCGCCGGCCAGGTCGCCGCCGCCGTGCAGGAAACCCAGGCCACCGCCATGCACCTGGCCCAGGCTTCGGAGCATCAGGCGCAACAGATCAGCGAAGCCTCCACGGCGATCAACGACATGGCCCAGTCCATCGACCAGGTCTCGGCGAACGCTGCCGAGTCCTCGGCGGTGGCCGAGCGTTCGGTGGAGATCGCCAACAAGGGCAACGAGGTGGTGCACAACACCATCCACGGCATGGACAACATTCGCGAGCAGATTCAGGACACCGCCAAGCGGATCAAGCGTCTGGGTGAGTCCTCGCAGGAAATCGGCGACATTGTCAGCCTGATCGATGACATTGCCGACCAGACCAACATCCTCGCGCTCAACGCGGCGATTCAGGCCTCGATGGCCGGCGACGCCGGGCGCGGTTTTGCGGTGGTGGCTGACGAAGTGCAGCGGCTGGCCGAGCGTTCGTCCGCCGCCACCCGGCAGATCGAAACCCTGGTGCGGGCGATTCAGACCGACACCAACGAAGCCGTGATTTCCATGGAGCAAACCACCACCGAAGTGGTGCGCGGCGCGCGTCTGGCGCAGGATGCCGGAGTGGCCCTGGAAGAAATCGAAGGGGTATCGAAGACCCTGGCGGCGCTGATCCAGAGCATTTCCAACGCAGCGCAGCAGCAGACGTCTTCGGCCGGTCAAATTTCCCTGACGATGAATGTGATCCAGCAGATCACCACGCAGACGTCATCGGGCTCCACCGCCACCGCCGAGAGCATCGGCAACCTGGCGAAAATGGCCAGTCAGCTACGGCGATCGGTGTCCGGTTTCACCTTGCCGGCGGCCAAGGCGCAAGCTGTGGATAAAGTGTGAAGGCCCGCAGGCGTTTGCGTTTTTTTGAGTAGAGCAGTGATTTGGAGTGGTTATGGGTGATCGGCACGACTATGTGGCCCTTGAGTGGGTCAAAGGCGTGATTGCCGAAACGCTGAAAGTGGCTCATCAAGCAATCGAAACCCTGCTTGATGACCCTCAGGCGACGCACGCCCTGAGCGATTGCCTGGCGTGCATCCATCAGGTTCACGGCAGCTTGCAGATGGTCGAATTCTACGGCGCGGCCCTGCTCGCCGAAGAAATGGAACAACTGGCCACCGCCTTGCAGCAGAACCGCGTCAGCCATCGCGACGAGGCGCTTCACCTGTTACTGCAAGCCATCGGGCAACTGCCGATCTACCTCGACCGGGTGCAAGGTGCGCGCCGTGACCTGCCCTTGGTGGTGCTGCCGTTGATCAACGACTTGCGCAGTGCCCGGGGCGAAAGCCTGTTGTCGGAAACCAGTCTGTTCAGCCCGCAATTGCTCGACCTGCCGGCGCTGGACGAAGAGTTGCTGGCATTGCTTGAACCGGCAGATTTACCCACTGTGCTGCGCAAGTTGCGGCAGATGCTGCAAATGGCCTTGGTCGGATTGCTGCGCGAGCAGGATGACGACACTAACCTCGGTTATCTGACCAAGGTTTTTTCACACCTTGAAGGGCTGTGCGGCAACGCGCCCTTGAGCCCGTTGTGGCAAGTTGCCTCGGCGCTGGTCGAAGGCATGCGCGGTGGCTCGATTGCCAACAGCCCCGCGCTGCGCAGCCTGTTCAAGGATGCCGACAAAGAACTCAAACGCCTGCTCGAACAGGGCATACGCGGCATCAATCAGCCGGCACCGCCGGAGTTGCTCAAGAGTTTGCTGTTCTACATTGCCAAGGCCGAACACCCCACCGGGCAGATGCTGACCATGAAAGATCGTTACTCACTGGACGACGCGCTGCCTGACAGCGCAATGGTCGACGAAGAACGCGTCCGCCTGGCCGGTCCTGACCGTGACGCCATGCGCTCGGTGCTGGCCGCGCTCTGTGAGGAGCTGGTGCGGGTCAAGGAGCGCCTCGATCTGTTCGTGCGCAGTGACCGCCAGCACACCTCAGACCTCGAAACCCTGTTGGCGCCGCTGCGGCAAATCGCCGACACCCTGGCGGTGCTGGGTTTCGGCCAGCCGCGCAAAGTCATCATCGATCAACTGGCGGTGGTGCTGAGCCTTGCTCAGGGCCAGCGCGAACCCAACGACGCCATTCTCATGGACGTCGCCGGGGCCTTGCTCTACGTCGAAGCGACGCTGGCCGGCATGGTCGGCACCGTTGAGCCGGAGAGCCAGGAAGAAAGTCACCTGCCGACCACCGACCTGACGCAGATCCATCAGATCGTGATCAAGGAAGCGCGCATCTGCCTGCAACAGGCCAAGGACATGATCGTCGACTACATCGACGCCGACTGGGACCGCCGGCATTTGCAGGCATTGCCGGCGTTGCTGACCCAAGTGCGCGGCGCGCTGTCGATGATTCCGTTAAACCGTGCGGCGAGCCTGATCGAAACCTGCAACCACTTCATTCGCGAGCATCTGCTGCTGGACCCGGACCAGCCCGGCTGGCAGGAACTGGACAGCCTGGCTGACGTCATCACCAGCATCGAGTACTACCTGGAACGTCTCAGCGACGACCCCGAGGCACCGGGCGAACAATTGCTCGACGTGGCGGAAAAAAGCCTGGCCTCACTCGGGTTTTTCCCCAGCGAACAGCATGTGCCGATGCTTGAGGATGTGCTCAGCCCGAGTGAAGCCCAGGTGATGCAGGGCCTTCAGGAACTCGATGATCCGGATACCGTCCAGTCGCTGGCCGATGTTTTGGCCAGCCCAGTGTCTTCGGTCAATCCGCCAGCCCTGACCACCCCGGGCAGCCTGCTGCCACCGCCCGCCGGCGAAGAACCGGTGGACGATGAACTGCGGGAAGTCTTCCTCGAAGAAACTGATGAGGTCCTGGATATCCTCCGGGAATATTTGCCGCGCTGGGCGGCCACTCCCGGCGATGTACCCGCCTTGAGTGAACTGCGCCGGGCGTTCCACACCTTGAAAGGCAGTGGCCGGATGGTCCGTGCGCTGGTGCTGGGCGAGCTGGCGTGGGCGGTGGAAAACCTGCTCAACCGGGTGCTGGAACACAGTGTTGCGCCTGGGGCGGCGGTGCAACAATTGCTCGGCGATGCACTGAACCTGCTGCCGGAGCTGGTGGCCGAATACGCCGCCAATGCCCAGCGACAGCGCAACGACGTCGACCAATTGGCCGCTCGCGCCCATGCCCTCGCCAAGGGCGATACGCCTGCCAGCGATGAAGATACTCAGGACGTCGCGGCACTCGATCCGCTGTTGCTGGAGATCTTCCGCAAGGAAGCCGAGACCCATCTCGCCAGCCTCAACCGCTTCCTCGATCAAGCCGCCGAGCATGTGCCGCTGCAGGCCAGCGACGAGTTGCAACGGGCGTTGCACACCTTGAAAGGCAGCGCCTCGATGGCCGGCGTCTTGCCAATCGCCGAGCTGGCGACGCCGCTGGATCAACTCGCCCGTGAGTACAAGGCGCACCTGATCGCCCTCGACCTCGACGAAGTCGAACTGCTGCTGGAAGCCGAAGGTCTGTTCCGCCTCGGGTTGCGGCAACTCAAGGGTGATCCGCTGGCCGAAATTCCGGGCGCTCATTCGTTGATTGAGCGCACCAAGGCGCTGCTTGCCGAGCGTCTGGACGCGCTCTTGAAAGCGCCGAACACCGCGCTGCGGACCAAGCGCGATCCGCAGCTGATCAACAATTTCCTGGCCCAGGGCATGGACATCCTGCTGGACGCCGAAAGCCTGTTGCAGCGCTGGCAGCAGCACCCCGGCGAGCGTCAGGAACTCAGCGCGTTGCTGGACGAATTGACCACGTTGGGCGAAGGCGCACACCTCGCCGATCTGCACCCGGTGGATGAACTTTGCGAAGCGTTGCTCGACCTGTACGGCGCGGTCGAAGAAAGCAGCCTGGCGGTCAGCGACCGGTTTTTTCACGAGGCGCAAAGTGCCCACGAAGCGCTGATCAACATGCTCGACGAACTCGCCGCCGGCCAGGAAGTCAGCCCGCAACCGGAACGCATCCGGGCCTTGCGCGGCTTGCTGGATGAAAGCCTGGATCCGTCGTCCATGGGCCTGATCCGCAGCGACGGCAGCCGTACCCTGAGCATCCGGGAACTGGGCAGCGCCACCGCGGAACTGGAACAGACCGCGACCCAGGTCGAGCTGGACGATGAGATCGTTTCGATCTTCCTCGAAGAAGCCGTGGATATCCTTGAGAGCGCCGGCCAGGCCCTGCAGCGCTGGCTGAGCGACCCGGAAAACGCCGCGCCGCTGTCGTCCTTGCAGCGCGATTTGCACACCCTCAAGGGTGGTGCGCGGATGGCCGAGGTCGAGCCGGTCGGCGACCTGGCCCATGAATTGGAAAGTCTTTACGAAGGCCTGGTGGACCGCCGTTACAGCCACAGCGAAACCTTGGCGCAGCTGCTGCAACAGAGCCATGACCGCCTCGCGGTGCTGCTTGAACAGCTTCAAAACCAGCACGTCCTGGGTGCCCCGAACGAGCTGATCGAGGCGATTCGCGAGTTCCGTCAGGGCAACGCCAACACCGCCGAAGTGGCGGAACCCGCGCCGGCCAATGACTCGCCGGGGCATGATCCCGAATTGCTGGACATCTTCCTTGAGGAAGGTTTCGACATCATCGAAAACTCCGGCGCGGCCCTCGTGCGCTGGCAAGCCGAGCCGTCGAACCGCCAGGAAGTGGAAACCCTGTTGCGCGACTTGCACACGCTCAAGGGTGGCGCGCGGATGGTGGAAATTGCCCCCATCGGCGACCTCGCCCATGAGCTGGAATTTCTCTACGAAGGCCTCTCCGCAGGCGTGCTGCAACCGACTCCCGCGCTGTTCGCGCTGCTGCAAAGCAGTCACGACCGACTGGCACAAATGCTCGATGCCACCCGCGCCGGTCAGCCCTTGCCGCCGGCCGATCGGTTGATCGACGCGATCAAGAACTTCAGTCATCCCGCCGTTCTCGATACGCCAGTGGTGCTGCCCACCGCGCCGAAACCGGACACGCCCGTGCCGCAAGCCGAAGCGGGCGCCGACATGGTCAAGGTCTCGGCAGAGCTGCTCGATGATCTGGTCAATCTGGCCGGTGAAACGTCGATCTTCCGTGGCCGTATCGAGCAACAGGTCAACGATGCGCGGGTGGCCCTGAGCGAGATGGAAACCACCATCGAACGCATGCGCGATCAATTGCGGCGACTCGATACCGAAACCCAGGGACGGATTCTCAGCCGCCAGCAAGTCGAAGCCGAACGTCTGGGCTACGAAGAATTCGATCCGCTGGAAATGGACCGTCACTCGCAGTTGCAGCAGTTGTCGCGGGCGCTGTTCGAATCCGCCTCCGACCTGCTCGACCTCAAGGAAACCCTCGACCGCCGCAATCAGGACGCGGAAAACCTGCTGCAACAGCAGGGCCGGATCAACACCGAGTTGCAGGAAGGCTTGATGCGTACGCGCATGGTGCCTTTCGAACGAATGCTGCCGCGCTTGAAACGCATCGTCCGCCAGGTCTCCAGTGAGCTGGGCAAAGACGTCGAGTTTGTGGTCGGCAACGCCGAAGGCGAGATGGATCGCAACGTGCTCGAACGCATGGCGGCACCGCTGGAGCACATGCTGCGCAACGCCGTGGACCACGGTCTGGAATCGGCCGAGGTGCGTATCGCGGCGGGCAAACCGGCTCAGGGTCGGATCACGCTCGACCTGTCCCGCGAGGGCGGCGACATCATTTTCGACATCCGCGACGACGGCGCGGGCGTGCCGCTGGACGCTGTACGGCGCAAGGCGATCAAGCGCGGCTTGCTGGCCCCTGACGCCGATATCAGCGACCGCGAAGTGCTGCAATTCATCCTGCAACCGGGGTTCTCCACCGCCGAGAAAATCACCCAGATCTCCGGGCGTGGCGTGGGCATGGACGTGGTTCACGAAGAAGTCCGGCAGCTCGGTGGCACCATGGTCATCGACTCGACACCGGGGCAGGGCGTGCACTTCCGCATTCGCCTGCCGTTTACCGTGTCGGTCAACCGCGCGCTGATGGTGCAATGCCTGGAGGATCAATACGCGATCCCGCTGAACACCATCGATGGCATCGTTCGCGTGTTGCCCAACGAACTTGAAGGGCATTACCGGCTCGATCCGCCGACCTACGAATACGCCGGACAGCGTTACGAACTGTGCTACCTCGGCGAGCTGCTGAAAACCAGCACCCGCCCGAAACTGTTGGGCCAGAGCCTGCCGCTGCCGGTATTGCTGGTGCAATGCAACGAGCGGCATATCGCCGTGCAGGTTGACTCCATGGCCGGCACTCGGGAGATCGTGGTCAAAAGCCTCGGCCCGCAGTTTGCGTCGGTGCAGGGGCTGTCCGGGGCGACGATTCTTGGCGATGGCCGGGTGGTGCTGATTCTCGACTTGCTGGCGCCAATCCGCGCCATGCAGGCGCAGGTGCCGCAGCGCACGCAGACCCAGGACGCGGAGGTCGAGCCGCATAAACCGCTGCTGGTGTTGGTGGTCGACGATTCGGTCACCGTCCGCAAGGTCACCAGCCGTCTGCTGGAACGCCACGGCATGAACGTGCTGACCGCCAAGGACGGGGTCGACGCCATGCTGCTGCTCGAAGAACACATGCCCGACCTGATGCTGCTGGACATCGAAATGCCGCGCATGGACGGTTTCGAAGTGGCGACCCAAGTGCGCAGTGACGAACGTTTGCAGCACTTGCCGATCATCATGATCACCTCCCGCACCGGCCAGAAACACCGCGACCGCGCCATGGCCATCGGCGTCAACGACTACCTCGGCAAGCCGTACCAGGAATCGGTGCTGCTCGACAGCATCGCCCTGTGGAGCAAAACCCATGCTTGATCCCCATTTTTACCAGCGCACCAACAATCTGACCGGCCTGCTGTTGCCGTTGGCTGACCGCAATCTGATTCTGCCCAACGTGGCGGTGGCGGAGTTGATCGACTATCAACCGGGGGCGTTCGATCTGGACACGCCACCGTGGTATCTGGGGTTGGTGAAGTGGCGGGATCGGCAGATTCCATTGCTGAGTTTCGAGTCGGCGTGCGGCAGTAAAATCGTCATCGGCGAGCGGGCGCGGATCGTGATTCTCAATGCCCTTGGTGGGCGCCCGGAGCTGAAGTTCATTGCGCTACTGGTGCAGGGGATTCCACGGTCGTACAAGCTCGACAGTCAGTTGAGTTATGTGGATGTGCCGCTGTGTTCGCTGGAACAGGCGGCGGTGCAGGTGGGGGAGCAAGTGGCCAAAGTGCCTGACTTGCTGGCGCTGGAGGAGTTGCTTGTTACAGCAGGGTTAGCCCACTGATCGTTCCCACGCTCCGCGTGGGAATGCCTCTTCGGACGCTCCGCGTTCGGCTGTTGAAGGGACGCAGAGCGTCCCGGGCTGCATTCCCACGCAGAGCGTGGGAACGATCATGACCTGACGGCTAAACCTTGGCCTGAGCCCGCAGCTGCATCTGCAACGACTCATGGTGATCCAGCGCCCGCTCCACCAACAACTGCACACCATCGGCCATTCGACTGAGCGCCAGGGCTACCGAGCGGCGTGATCCTTCAACATCGTCCGCCAGATCGGCCGCAATGGCGCTGATGGACAGCAAGTCTTCAGAGGCGTTGGCCAGCAGGGCTTCGGTATCGATATCGGGGGAGACGCTGAAGAGGTGATGTTTGCGGCGCTTGCCCGGTTTTTCATGGGGTGGGAAGTAGTAGGAAAAGACGCGGTCGGCGGCTTCCTTGAGTTTTTCGGCTTCGAGGGTTGCTTCGGAACCGGTGTCGGATTCCGGCGGATTGGGAGTTGGTTTGAACATAGTGAAGCTCCATTTAATGAGTTTCAGCTGCTCCATCGGGTTCCAATCGAAGGGGTGGCAGCTGTACGCGGGTTGGAACCCGGGCAAACGGACAAAACCCGACAGACTCTAAGGTCTCCCGCGCACAGCCGCCATAACGGAGTGCACCCATTAAAGGTGCGCAAGCATACGTTATGGAAGGCGTTTTTGCCTCGTTAACACCACGGGGTTCCAATCCCGGTCGCTGAATTGGCAGCGACCCATAAACGATAAAGATCTACACCAAAGCGCACCAGTCAGCGGCTTCCGGCATTGCTGTAGGCCGCGACGCCAGACGGCGTAGCCTCTCACCGTTCCTGCGGACAAATGTTTAAACACAAATCCCCATTCGGCTCGCGACAGGTTGAAGATTCCCAAAAAGGGACCTATCGTTCCCTTTTTGGGACTCATCGGTTGCCACTGTGAAAAACCTTTCCCTCAGCGAAGCCCTGTTCACGACCACTCAGCAAAAAGTGCTGGGCTTGTTGTTCGGCAAACCCGACCGCAGTTTTTACGCTAACGAGATCGCCCGCTGGGCTCAAGTGGGTAAAGGTAGCCTCATGCGCGAGTTGGATCGATTGCAGCAGGCCGGTGTGCTGACCCTGAGCCGTCAGGGCAACCAGACCCACTATCAAGCCAATCCGCAATGCCCGATCTATGCCGAACTGTCAGGCATCGTCCGCAAGACTTTTGGTATTGCCGAGCCCCTACGCCAAGCGCTGCAACCCTTTGCCGAACAGATCACCTGGGCATTTGTGTACGGTTCGATCGCCAAGGATTCGGCAAACGCATCCAGTGACATTGATCTCATGCTGATCGGCGAAAGCCTTCACTACAGTGAAGTGATGGAGCGGCTCATGCCTCTGGAGGAACAACTGGGCCGCGTCCTCAACCCGACGCTCTACACCCCCGACGACTGGGCTGCAAAACTGGTGGCTGAAAACAGCTTTGTGGTGCGGGTGGCGCAGCAGGACAAGATCAACCTGATGGGGGAAAACCCTTTGGAGTCCAAGGATGGGCAGCAACGAGAATCTGGAGAACCTGTTACGTAGCGGTGGATTGAAAGCCGAACCGCCGGACCGCAAGGAATGCGAAGGGCTGATGCGTTCCGCTGTGGATCGATTGAAAGATGCGCAAACGTCTTCGCTTTCCTTCGCAAGCCGTTTTGACCTGGCTTACAACGCCGCCCATGCCTTGGCTCTGACGGCTCTTCGCTTGTGTGGTTACCGCTCAGACAAGAGATACCTGGTGTTTCAGTGCCTGGTTCATACCGCTGATATTGGCAAAGTGCAGGTTCGGTTATTCGCGCTGTGCCATGAGCGACGAAACCTGGCGGAGTACGAAGGCTATATGGACGAAGATCCGGCGTTGTTGGCGCAGTTGTTGGAAAGCGCTGAGCAGTTGCTGGTTCGTGTGCAGCAGCAGATGGCTGGTCTGTAATTATTCTTCATTGAAAACAGCGGTGATCGCTCTGGCCCCTTCGCGAGCAAGCCCGCTCCCACATTTGATTTGATTCGTACCCCAACCTGAGTACACCAATGAACCAATGTGGGAGCGGGCTTGCTCGCGAAGGGGTCGGTACAGTCACCGCAACTCTACGCTAACCATTACCCTGACCGTAACAATCCACCACTCTGCTTGATTGATGCCCCCACCCAACACTCCTAAGGTGACTCCCACGACAGCGAACCCGTGGAGTGGTCATGACAACAACAATATCCCCCGACTCGCGATGGACGCGGCGGCGCAGCGAAAAGCAGCGGCGTCTCGAACTGGTGCGCAGCCTGGCCGATGGTGTGGTGTTGCCCACCGACAACATCGTCGCCGCGCTGGAAGCGTTGATTCTGCCCGGCGACCGCGTGGTGCTGGAGGGCAATAACCAGAAGCAGGCGGATTTCCTCTCCCACACCCTGGCCAAGGCCGATCCCGCCAAGCTGCATGACATGCACATGATCATGCCCAGCGTCGGCCGTTCTGAGCACCTGGACCTGATCGTCCGCAAGCTCGACTTCTCCTTCGCCGGCACCCAGAGCCTGCGCATCAGCCAGTTACTGGAAGATGGCCTGCTGGAAATCGGTGCGATCCACACTTACATCGAGCTCTATGCGCGGCTGGTGGTCGACCTGATTCCCAGCGTCGTGCTCTCGGCCGGTTTCATGGCCGACCGCGCCGACAACATCTATACCGGCCCGAGCACCGAAGACACACCCGCATTGATCGAACCGGCCGCGTTCAGCGACGGCATCGTCATCGTCCAGGTCAATCAACTGGTGGACGATGTCAGCGACCTGCTGCGCGTCGACATCCCCGCGTCCGGGGTCGACTTCGTGGTGGTGGCCGACCAGCCGTTCTACATCGAACCGCTGTTCACCCGCGACCCACGCCACATCAAGCCTGTGCACGTGTTGATGGCGATGATGGCGATCCGCGGGATCTACGAGAAACACAACGTCCAGTCCCTGAACCACGTCAGGGTGATGAACGTTTCTTCGCGCACTTCGGCCAGGTCAACTTCCGCCCGCTGGGCAAACTTCGAATCCGCCGGCGTGGCCAGGAAGATGTCATCGGAAAACAGCGGAATCTGCTTGCAGTCCGGGTTGTTGACGCTGTCGTCCAAGGACACCAGGATCGCGTCGACTTCCATGTTCTTGAGCTTGTACAGCAGGTCGAAATTCGAGCCGAGGATCAGGTCGATGTTGAGTTCGCTGCGGCGGATTTTCAGGCCCATGATCAACTGCCGCACGGTCTTCACCGTCAGCGAATACAACGAGCCGAGCTTGAAGCGTTCAGCCGAGAATCCGGCCGCTTCACGGGTCAGACGCACGGTTTCGACCACGTCCTGAAACAGCTTCTGCGCCCGTTCTTCCAGCACATAAGCACTTTCCAACGGTGTCAGGTTGCGGCCTTCGTGTTTGAACACGGGCAGCGCAGGGCGCTTTCCAGAGAGTGAATCGCCCGGTGCACGCTGACGTTGCTGGTTTGCGATTCGGCGGCGGCCCGGGCCAGGTTGCCGGTGCGCATGAAGGCGAGGAACACCTCGAGTTTTTTCAGGGTCAACTCTTCGTCGATCAGCATGGCGTGGACTCTTACTCGAATGGCTCGATTGTGCACGTATGAGGGAAATTGTGATCTGAAACATTGCGCTTTTAATCTCAAGGGCTGAGCCTTGCGCGATGTTGTAACGAATTTTGAGGTGAGCAATACATGTATCACGGGGAAAGATTGAACGCCTGGACGCATCTGGTCGGGGCGGTGGCAGCGACGGTCGGGGTGGTGTGGATGGTGGTGATTGCCAGCATGGACGGCAGCCCGTGGAAGATCGTCAGCGTGGCGATTTACGGATTTACCTTGATGGTGCTTTACAGCGCATCGACCGTTTACCACAGCGTGCGCGGGCGCAAGAAAGCGATCATGCAGAAAGTCGATCACTTTTCGATCTACCTGCTGATCGCCGGCAGTTACACGCCGTTTTGCCTGGTGACGTTGCGCGGGCCCTGGGGCTGGACGTTGTTCGGGATTGTCTGGGGGCTGGCGCTGATCGGCATCCTGCAAGAGATCAAGCCGCGGTCGGAAGCGCGGATTCTGTCGATCGTGATTTATGCGGTGATGGGCTGGATTGTGTTGGTGGCGGTCAAGCCGTTGCTCGCGGCGCTGGGCAGTACAGGGTTCGCCTGGCTGGCGTCGGGCGGGGTGTTGTACACCGTCGGGATTGTCTTTTTTGCCCTGGATCATCGGTTGCGGCATGCGCACGGGATCTGGCATTTGTTCGTGATTGCGGGGAGTTTGCTGCACTTTGTCGCGATTTTGTTTTATGTCCTTTAAACCGCGTCGCGGCCATTCGCGAGCAAGCCCGCTCCCACATTAAATCGGTATGTTGCTGAAGATTTGTGAATTACCACAAATCTCCTGTGGGAGCGGGCTTGCTCGCGAAGGCTGACTAGAAGTCACCCCAAAGCTGCTGGGCCACCGCCAGTGCAACCACTGGCGCGGTCTCTGTCCGCAACACCCGAGGCCCGAGGCGAGCGGCATGAAAACCGGCACTCTTGGCCTGATCCACTTCAGCATCCGACAGCCCACCCTCAGGCCCGATCAGAAACGCCAACGTCCCAGGCTTCTCATGACTCACCAAGGGCTCAGCCACAGGATGCAGCACCAGTTTCAATTCAGCCTCGGTCTGCTTCAACCAGTCCGCCAACAACAGCGGCGGATGAATCACCGGCACCCGCGAACGCCCGCATTGCTCGCACGCGCTGATCGCAACCTGGCGCCAGTGCATCAGGCGTTTGTCGGCGCGTTCGTCCTTCAGGCGGACTTCACAGCGGTCGCTGAAAATCGGGGTGATTTCGGTGACGCCCAGTTCAGTGGCTTTCTGAATCGCCCAATCCATGCGCTCGCCACGGGACAAGCCCTGGCCGAGATGGATCGCAAGCGTCGATTCGACCTGCCCGGCGAAGCTTTCATCGATCTGCACGACGACGCGCTTCTTGCCGACCTCCACCAGCGTGGCGCGAAACTCATGGCCCGAGCCGTCGAACAGTTGCAGCGCATCACCCTCGGCCATGCGCAGTACGCGGCTGATGTAATGGGCCTGGGCTTCTGGCAACTCGTGTTGGCCGATGCTCAGGGGGGCGTCGATGAAGAAGCGGGACAGTCTCATGCTGGGTCTCTACTGAATCTGATGTTCGGCATTGTAATGGGGGTCGATCTGGCTTTTGTGGCGAGGGGATTTATCCCCGTTCGGCTGCGAAGCAGTCGTCAATCCGGCTAATGCGGTTTAACTGATAAATCGTGGTTACCGGATTTGGGGCCGCTTCGCGACCCTACGGGGCGGTGCGACGTTTCGATAAATCCCCTCACCACAGATAAATCTTCCCACCACAGGGAACTGTGTCGGTCTTTAGCCCGGATCGCGGAAGCCGGGGTGGAAGTCCTTCGGCACCGACACGCTGACGCCATCACGGGTCGCGATGTCGATGCCTTCACTGGCCACTTCAGCCAGAAAGTCGATCTGCTCCGGCGTAATCACGTACGGCGGCAGGAAGTACACCACGCTGCCCAACGGTCGAAGTAAAGCACCGCGCTCCAACGCATGCTGGAACACCTTCAAGCCGCGACGTTCCTGCCATGGGTAAGCTTCTTTCGTCGCCTTGTCCTTGACCATCTCGATGGCCAGCACCATGCCGGTTTGGCGCACTTCCGACACGTTCGGGTGATCAGCCAGGTGTGCGGTGGCGCTGGCCATGCGCTGAGCCAGCGCCTTGTTGTTCTCGATGACGTTGTCTTCTTCGAAGATATCCAGCGTCGCCAATGCCGCCGCGCACGCCAGCGGATTGCCGGTGTAACTGTGCGAATGCAGGAAGGCGCGCAGGGTCGGGTAGTCGTCATAGAAAGCGCTGTAGACGTCTTCGGTCGTCACGCACGCCGCCAGCGGCAGGTAGCCGCCAGTCAGGGCCTTGGACAGGCAGAGGAAGTCCGGGCGGATGCCGGCCTGTTCACAGGCGAACATCGTGCCGGTGCGGCCGAAGCCGACGGCGATTTCGTCGTGAATAAGATGTACGCCATAACGGTCGCAGGCTTCGCGCAGCAACTTGAGATACACCGGGTGATACATGCGCATGCCGCCTGCGCCCTGGATCAGCGGCTCGACGATCACTGCCGCGACGGTGTCGTGGTTCTCGGCCAGGGTCTGTTCCATGGCGGCGAACAGGTTGCGCGAGTGTTCTTCCCAGCTCATGCCATCGGGGCGCAGGTAGCAATCGGGGCTCGGCACCTTGATGGTGTCCAGCAGCAACGCCTTGTAGGTTTCGGTAAACAGCGGCACGTCGCCCACCGACATCGCCGCCATGGTTTCGCCGTGGTAGCTGTTGGTCAGGGTGACGAAGCGCTTTTTGTTCGGCTGGCCGCGGTTGAGCCAGTAGTGAAAGCTCATTTTCAGCGCGACTTCGATGCAGGACGAACCGTTATCGGCGTAGAAGCACCGGGTCAGGCCTTCCGGCGTCATCTTTACCAGGCGCTCGGACAACTCGATCACCGGCTGATGGCTGAAACCGGCGAGGATCACGTGTTCCAGCTGATCGACCTGATCCTTGATGCGCTGGTTGATGCGCGGGTTGGCGTGGCCAAACACGTTGACCCACCAGGAGCTGACGGCGTCGAGGTAGCGTTTGCCTTCGAAGTCTTCCAGCCACACGCCTTCACCGCGCTTGATCGGGATCAGCGGCAGCTGTTCGTGGTCTTTCATCTGGGTGCAGGGATGCCACAACACCGCGAGATCGCGTTGCATCCACTGATTATTCAGGCCCATGTTCAGTCTCCTCGAGGCGGCTCGCTGGTTTCGCGGGCAAACAATCGCGCAAGCCTATGCAATGCATCGCACGGGGACAACCTATTGTGTCGATTGAGCTACTTTGTATAGGTCGATAGACGTTGCTGGCGGCGTTTTGATGGCTGACGTATTCTTCGCGGTTCTTTGAGTCGTCTGACTCGTAAAACCGCTATTTCCTCGTGTATTTCCGGAGTTCGCTGAATGTCTGCTGGTTGGCTGCGCGCCTGTGCGCTGGTGATGTTGGGGCTGTTCAGCGTGTCTGCGCTGGCCAAGGATAAAACGGCGATCGTGATCGGCGGCGGGCTCTCGGGCCTCACTGCGGCTTACGAACTGCAGAACAAAGGCTGGCAGGTGACTCTGCTGGAAGCCAAGCCGAACCTGGGCGGTCGCTCCGGCATGGCCACCAGCGAGTGGATCGGCAACGACAAGACCCAACCGGTGCTGAACAAATACGTATCGACCTTCAAGCTGAGCACCACACCAGCCCCTGAATTCGTGCGGACTCCGAGCTACTTGATCGATGGCGTGTATTACACCGCTGCCGACTTGGCAACCAAGGAGCCGGCCACCGCCGAAGCGCTCAAGCGCTACGAAAAAACCGTGGATGATCTGGCGCGCTCGATCGAAGATCCACAGAACCCGGCGGCCAACAATACGCTGCACGCTCTGGATCAGATCAACGTCTCCAACTGGCTCGACCGTTTGAGCCTGCCAGCCACTGCACGCCAGTTGGTGAACCAGCAGATTCGTACCCGTTACGACGAACCTTCGCGCCTGTCGCTGCTGTATTTCGCACAGCAGAGCCGTGTTTACCGTGGCGTCTCCGACCGTGACCTGCGTGCCTCGCGTCTGCTCGGCGGTAGCCCGGTGCTGGCCCAGGCCTTCGTCAAACAGCTGAAAACCATCAAGACCAGTTCCCCGGTGTCGTCCATCACCCAAGACAAGGACGGCGTGACCGTCAAAGTCGGCAGCGTTGGCTATCAGGCGGACTACGTCGTGGTAGCGGTGCCGTTGCGTGCACTGAACAAAATCGTGATGACCCCGGCGCTGGATGCCCAGCACCTCGGCGCCATCAAAGGCACCAACTACGGCTGGCGCGACCAGATCATGCTGAAGTTCAAGACGCCAGTGTGGGAAAGCAAGGCGCGCATGTCCGGCGAGATCTACAGCAACACTGGTCTGGGCATGTTGTGGGTCGAGCCGGCGCTGAAGGGCGGCGCCAACGTGGTGATCAACCTGTCCGGCGACAACGCGCGCGTGATGCAGGCGTTCGGCGACAAGCAGATGGTCGACCAGGTGCTGATTCGCCTGCACGCGTTTTATCCACAGGCACGCGGTTCGTTCACCGGTTATGAAATCCGCCGCTACAGCACCGACCCGTCGATGGGTGGCGCTTACCTGGCCTTCGGCCCGGGCCAGATCAGCAAGTACTGGCGCCTGTGGGAGCGTCCGCTGCAGCGCGTAGCGTTCGCTGGCGAACACACCGACACCTTGTACCCGGGCACGCTGGAAGGCGCATTGCGCACCGGTCAGCGCGCGGCCAGTCAGGTTGAAGACCTGGCGGCGGGCAAGTCGTTTGAACCGGCGAAGGTTGTTCCGGCAGCGACCGCTGTGGCGGCCGGCGCGGTGGCGGCGAAGAAAGGTAACTTCTTCACTAGCCTGTTTGGTGGTTCTGACGACAAACCGGAACCGGTCAAGGCGCCAGAGCCAGTGGCTCCGGTTGCTCCTGCACCGGCTCCAACGCCAGCCCCGACCCCTGCGCCAGCGCCGGTCGAAGCACCGAAACCAGTGGCACCGGTGAAAGCCGAACCGACCAAAAAGGCTCCGGCGAAAAAGCCTGCTGCCAAAACCGAGGCCAAAAAGGCTCCGGCAAAAGCCCCGGTAAAGAAAGCTGAACCGGCCAAGAAGCCAGCGGCCAAGCCCGCCGCGACCCCGGCAACGGATACCAAAGCGCAGTAAGCGTTGGGATTAAAGAAACGCGGCAGAAATGCCGCGTTTTTTTATGTTCCCGAAGAAAACCAATATCAAGAATCGAATAAACCTCATGACGGAGGTGTTCTTTAGTTGGACTTCATTTTTTTTACGCAGGGGTCTTTAATCTTTCCTTAACTCACCTATTTCAAGCTCTTGATCGTATTTCTCGATATTTCAAAGCGAAATTTTCCGCTTTAAATCGATAGATAACTCGATAGTCTTGGTCGCAGTTCTCACAGGATTTGGGCAATGCAGCTACGTAACTCTTCTTCCCGCTACGGTTGGGTCAGCATCTTCATGCATTGGGGCGTGGCGCTGGCGGTCGTTGGTTTGTTTGCGCTGGGCTGGTGGATGGTTGGTCTCGACTACTACAGCACCTGGCGCAAAGACGCGCCGGAATTGCACAAGAGCATTGGCCTGGTGTTGTTGGCCGTCATGGTCCTGCGGGTGTTGTGGCGTGTTGTCAGCCCGCCACCGCCGACACTGGAAACGTATAGCCGCATGACGCGTCTTGGCGCCAGGTTCGGTCATTCGTTCCTGTACCTCGGCCTGTTCGCTGTGATGATTGCCGGATACCTGATTTCCACCGCAGACGGTGTCGGGATTTCGGTGTTTGGCCTGTTTGAAGTTCCTGCGCTGGTTTCCGGACTACCGGACCAGGCAGACACCGCCGGTGTAATTCATCTGTATCTGGCGTGGGCGCTGGTAATTTTTTCCGGTCTCCATGCGTTGGCAGCATTGAAGCACCACTTTATCGATCGTGATGCGACCCTCACTCGAATGCTGGGCCGCAAAGCCTGAAGTTCAACCTCGACTCCAAAGGAATAGAAAGCATGTTGAAAAAAACACTCGCTGCTCTGGCAATCGGTTCGGCTCTGCTGTCCGCTAACGTGATGGCGGCTGACTACGTCGTCGACAAGGAAGGCCAGCACGCCTTCGTTGACTTCAAGATCAGCCACTTGGGCTACAGCTTCATCACCGGTACCTTCAAGGATATCGACGGCACGTTCAGCTTCGACGCTACCAAGCCGGAAGACAGCAAGATCGAGTTCAACGTGAACACCGCCAGCGTGTTCACCAACCATGCCGAGCGCGACAAACACATCGCCAGCAAAGACTTCCTGAACGGCTCTAAAGCCAAGTTCGTCTCCACCAGCGTCAAATCCACCGGCAAAAACGCCGCTGGCAAAGACACTGCCGACGTGACCGGCGACCTGACCATCCTTGGCGTGACCAAGCCAGTTGTGGTCAAGGCCACGTTCCTGGGCGAAGGCAAGGATCCATGGGGCGGCTACCGTGCCGGCTTCGAAGGCACTACCAGCATCAAGCGTTCCGACTTCGGCAAGCAGAAAGACCTGGGCCCAGCGTCCGATGCGGTCGAGCTGTACGTTTCGTTTGAAGGTGTGAAAGCGAAGTAACATTCGAGCCTGACACAAAAACGCCCCCGATCTTGCGATCAGGGGCGTTTTTTATTGCCTGCGATATCTGCGCGGCACCCTAAAACCCTGTAGGAGCGAGGCTTGCCCGCGAAGGCGTCAGTGGCCACATCACATAGCTGAGTCGACCCCTTCGCGGGCAAGCCTCGCTCCTACAGTTAATCGGTGCTGCATAAAAAAATGCCCCGGATCGTGAGATCAGGGGCATTTTTTGTTACTGCGTTAAATCAGCGATTGCGGGTCAGCAACGCTGGCTTCTCACCGCGTGGACGGCCTGGCAGTTGATCCAGTTGCTCTGGCGTCGGGAACCGATCGGTCTTCGACTCTTTATGGATGATCTTCGGTGCCGGACCGCGCGGATTTTGCACGGCCGGTTCTGAGCGCGGCTGATCGTCGGTGCGGGCCGGGCGACGGTTGCGCGGCTCTTCGCGACGGGCCTGGCCGTCACGTGGAGCGCCGTTGCGTGGACCGCTGCGCTTGGCCGGCGGCGTGCCGGTGGTGGCGCCGTCGCTGCTGCGCGGACCACTTTGGCGACCCTGAGGCTTGCCGCCGGTGCGCGGAGCACCTGCGCCGGCGCCAGCGCCAGCAGCCGAACCTTGCGCCGGAGCACCCGGACGGCGGCCACGGCCCTGAGCCGGTTTGGCTTGAGGCACGTAGTCGACGCGGTTACCGAAGTTATCGACGTCGTCGTCCAGGAACTCATCCGGAGCACGGTCAGCAGCTGCGGCGCGAGGAGCCGGGCGCTGTTGCTCGCGAGCCGGGGTGCCTTCGCGTGGCTTGTGTTCACGCGCTGGGCGATCACCACGGCCAGTGGCTGCAGGTTTTTCCTTGCCGCCCTTGTCCTTGCCCTTGTCTTTACGACCGCCACCGCCGCCGGTGCCGTTCGGACCGTCGCCGCGCGGGCCACGTGGGTTGCGCGGGTTACGCACATCCGGACGCTCGCGGACTTCTGGCTTCTCGGCTTCTACAGCGCTGGAGTCGAAGCCCATCAGGTTGCCGTCGGCAATTTTCTGCTTGGTCATGCGTTCGATGCTTTTCAGCAGCTTTTCTTCGTCCGGAGCGACCAGCGAGATCGCCTCGCCTGAACGACCGGCCCGGCCGGTACGGCCGATACGGTGCACGTAATCTTCGTCGACGTTCGGCAGTTCGAAGTTGACCACGTGTGGCAACTGGTCGATGTCGAGGCCGCGAGCGGCGATGTCGGTGGCGACCAGGATGCGCACTTCACCGGCCTTGAAGTCGGCCAGGGCTTTGGTGCGGGCGTTCTGGCTCTTGTTGCCGTGGATCGCGACGGCGGCGAGGCCGTGTTTGTCCAGGTACTCGGCCAGACGGTTGGCACCGTGCTTGGTGCGGGTGAACACCAGAACCTGTTCCCAGGCGCCAGCGGTGATCAAGTGCGCCAGCAACGAACGCTTGTGGCTGGCGGCCAGGCGGAATACGCGCTGTTCGATACGCTCGACCGTGGTGTTCGGCGGCGTGACTTCGATGCGTTCCGGGTTGTGCAGCAGCTTGCCGGCGAGGTCGGTGATGTCTTTGGAGAACGTCGCCGAGAACAGCAGGTTCTGGCGTTTGCTCGGCAGACGGGCGAGGACCTTTTTCACGTCATGGACGAAGCCCATGTCGAGCATGCGGTCGGCTTCGTCCAGCACGAGGATTTCCACGTGGGACAAATCGACGCTGCCTTGGCCGGCGAGGTCAAGCAGGCGGCCAGGGCAGGCCACCAGCACGTCAACACCACGGGACATGGCCTGAACCTGTGGGTTCATGCCGACGCCGCCGAAGATGCAGGCGCTGACGAACTTCAGGTCACGGGCATAAACCTTGAAGCTTTCGTGAACTTGAGCGGCGAGTTCGCGGGTAGGGGTCAGGACCAGTACGCGCGGTTGGCGCGGGCCGTGACGCTGGGATTTGTCCGGGTGACCGTTGGGGAACAACCGCTCCAGAATCGGAAGGGCGAAGCCGCCGGTTTTACCAGTACCTGTCTGAGCCGCGACCATCAGGTCGCGACCTTGCAACACGGCGGGAATGGCCCGCTGTTGCACCGGAGTAGGCTCGGTATAGCCCGCTGCCTCGATGGCGCGGACTAAAGCCTCGGAGAGACCGAGGGAAGCAAAGGACATGAGTAATCCTGTTTTAGTTAGGGCTTGGCCCAATGGGAGTCTTGCCTGGCGCGAATGGCGTTTAAGAAGAACGCAATCCCGTCCGGTCCTGCTGGGCCTTGAAAGCTCGTCTGGAGTGCTCGCGCGGGCTGAAAAGCTGCGCTGTAGCGGTGTCGAGATGCCTTGAACAAGTCCGAGCGTCCGGGCGTGAGCCTGGCGGGAAGGCCGGAGTATAACAGAGCAATCACTGCGCGCCGCTTTCCTGCTGCTCAACGGTTTTTCCGCTGGCGGCGGTGGCTCGGGTGGTTTTCACCTCGGCTGCCGGCTCGGCACCATAACGGGCGCTCAGTTCTGCGTACGCAGGCTCGCGCTTGAAGCGTTTGAGCTCGGCGCCGAAGCGCTGCACCAACAAGTCCATGCCCGCGTTGCGGCGCACCGCCAGGAACTGGCTCTGGTGGCTGATGACGGTCGGGTTCTCGGTAATCTTGTCGCGGATGCCCAATTCGTCGAGCAAGTGCTGACCCACCCGGCGGTCGGTGATCAGCAGGTCGATCCGCCCGCGCACCAGTTTGCCGAAGTTGGCTTCATGGGTCGGCGCCGGCTCCCGGGTGAACAGGGCCGATTCGCTGAAATCCTTGCTGTAGAGATAGCCCGGGGAGGTGCCGACGGTCAGGCCTTTCAGGTCGTCCAGGGTGCGAAACGGATGGGGCCGCTCATTGGCGTAGAACATCACGAATTCGACTTCCGACAGCGGTTCGGCGGGATACAGGAGCGTTGCGTCGCGTTCATCGCTGTGAAAGATGTCCAGCGCGCCATCCGCCTGGCCCGTTTCAAGCATCGACAGGCAGCGTTTCCACGGCAGGAACTGCCAGTCCACTTCGATCCCCAGGCGTTTGAAGACGATGTCCGTGGTTTCGTAATCCAGGCCCAGGGATTTGCCGTCTTGCTCATAGACATAAGGCGCCCACGGCTCGGTGACAATGCGCAGCTTCTCGCCCCGGGCGGCGAAGCTCAGGCAAGTGAAAAGAAACACGGTCAGTAACTGGGCGATCAAAGGCATGGCTTGAGATTACGACGAGAATTCACAAAGAGCCAGAAACCGGATCCACAAGCTCTATCTCCGTGTGTTGCTGCACAATAAAAGTGCGCTGAATGCAAAAGATCGCAGCCTCGTTTCACTCGCAGCTCATACAGAGTACGCAATCCCCTGTAGGAGCTGTCGAGTGAAACGAGGCTGCGATCTTTTGATCTTGCTTCTAGCGTGGCAGCTTCAGGTTGTTCCAAACCGCCAGGCTCGCTTCAGCTTGATTCAGTGTGTAGAAGTGCAGCCCCGGTGCGCCACCTTGCAGCAGCCGTTCGCACATTTCGGTGATGACTTGCTCACCAAAGCCTTGAATGCTCTGGGTGTCGTCGCCGTAGGCTTCCAGCTGTTTGCGGATCCAGCGCGGGATTTCCGCACCGCAAGCGTCGGAGAAACGCGCGAGCTTGCTGTAGTTGGTGATCGGCATGATCCCCGGCACGATCGGGATGTTCACGCCCATCGCCCGTACACGCTCGACGAAGTAGAAGTAGCTGTCAGCGTTGAAGAAGTACTGGGTGATCGCACTGTTGGCGCCAGCGTTGGCCTTGCGCACGAAGTTGTTCAGATCGTCTTCGAAATTGCGCGCTTGCGGATGCATCTCTGGATAAGCAGCGACTTCGATGTGGAAATGATCGCCGGTTTCTTCACGAATGAATTGAACCAGGTCGTTGGCGTGGCGCAATTCGCCGCTGGCCATGCCCATACCTGAAGGCAGGTCACCGCGCAGGGCAACGATGCGCTTGATGCCGGCAGCCTTGTATTGAGTCAGCAGACCGCGCAGGTCGTCCTTGCTGTCGCCAACGCAGGACAAATGCGGTGCGGCCGGGACTTTGACTTCGCTTTCGAGCTGCAACACGGTGTTGAGCGTGCGATCACGGGTCGAACCGCCAGCGCCGTAGGTGCAGGAGAAGAAATCGGGGTTGTACGTAGCCAGCTGACGAGCAGTAGCGAGCAGTTTTTCATGCCCAGCGTCGGTCTTCGTAGGGAAGAACTCGAAGCTGTAGCGACGGTCTTGGGACATGGGAATACCCTTGAAAACGCGTAAGCCTTGCAGTCGCCGCGCTTATCTGTAGGAGCGAAGCTTGCTCGCGAAAGCAACGACGCGGTGCTTCAGGAGCAACGCGGTGATGCGTTCGCGAGCAAGCTTCGCTTCTACAGGGGAGCGTGGATACTGCATAAGTCCGCTCCCATGGGGAGCGGACAGCAGGTCCAATCAGTAGCGGTAAGCGTGCGGCTTGAACGGACCTTCGACGGTCACGCCGATGTAGTCGGCCTGGGTCTTGGTCAGTTGAGTCACAACGCCGCCGAAACCGCGGACCATTTCCAGGGCCACTTCTTCGTCGAGCTTCTTCGGCAGTACTTCAACCGTCAGGCGCTCGGCTTTTTGGGCTGGCGACAGGTCGGCGTACTTCTGGCCGAACAGGAAGATCTGCGCCAGAACCTGGTTGGCGAACGAACCGTCCATGATGCGGCTTGGGTGGCCGGTTGCGTTACCCAGGTTAACCAGACGGCCTTCGGCCAGCAGGATCAGGTAGTCGTCGTTCTGGGCATCGAATGCGCCAGCGCCGGTACGGTGGATCTTGTGAACCTGTGGCTTCACTTCTTCCCATGCCCAGTTCTTGCGCATGAAAGCAGTGTCGATTTCGTTGTCGAAGTGGCCGATGTTGCAGACAACAGCGCGCTTCTTCAGGGCTTTGAGCATGTTCGCGTCGCAAACATTGACGTTGCCGGTGGTGGTCACGATCAGGTCGATCTTGCCCAGCAGCGCTTTGTCGATGCTTGCTTCAGTACCGTTGTTGATACCGTCGATGAACGGCGAAACCAGCTCGTAACCGTCCATGCAGGCTTGCATGGCGCAGATCGGGTCGACTTCGGAGACTTTAACGATCATGCCTTCCTGACGCAGGGACTGAGCGGAGCCCTTGCCCACGTCGCCGTAACCGATGACCAGCGCTTGCTTGCCGGACAGCAGGTGGTCGGTGCCGCGCTTGATCGCATCGTTCAGGCTGTGACGGCAGCCGTACTTGTTGTCGTTCTTGCTCTTGGTCACCGAGTCGTTGACGTTGATGGCCGGGATTTTCAGCTCGCCCTTGGCCAGCATGTCCAGCAGGCGGTGAACGCCCGTGGTGGTTTCTTCGGTGACGCCGTGGACGCGGTCCAGGATCGCCGGGTATTTCTTGTGCAGCAGCTCGGTCAGGTCGCCGCCGTCGTCGAGGATCATGTTGGCATCCCAAGGCGCGCCATCCTTGAGGATGGTTTGCTCCAGGCACCACTCGTACTCTTCTTCGGTTTCGCCTTTCCAGGCGTAAACCGCGATGCCGGCAGCGGCGATAGCAGCAGCGGCCTGGTCTTGAGTCGAGAAAATGTTGCAGGACGACCAGCGTACTTCGGCACCCAGGGCAACCAGGGTTTCGATCAGCACAGCAGTCTGAATGGTCATGTGGATGCAGCCGAGAATCTTGGCGCCTTTGAGTGGCTGCTCACCGGCGTACTTGCGGCGCAGACCCATCAGGGCTGGCATTTCGGATTCGGCGATGATGGTTTCGCGACGGCCCCAGGCAGCCAGGGACATGTCGGCCACTTTGTAATCGTTAAAATCTGCAGGCGTGATAACAGCGCTCATGATGAGCCTCCATTCGTAATGTATGCGAATGGGCGCCGTTGTGCGTTTAGTGTCTGACCGATAACGGTCAAGCAACGCCCCATCCGAGCCTGACAGGTCGAACCTGCTGCAGCGCCCCTCGGACAGGTGGCGGGAAAACGGTAGCAATGGAACGTTACCGTTTTGAAACGGTGGCGATTATAGCCGCGTCAGCGATACTTCCAAAGCGTTTCTGTTGGTCAATGTCTGAACGGTAATCGAGGCCATAGTCGATGCGTGATAGAGCCCTGGGTCGGGCTCTGCCATGATGCCCCCCATCATTCGGCAAGACGCTCAGGAGTGAATATGAATTTCCACACCCGCAAATGGGTAAAACCCGAAGACCTCAACCCCAACGGCACGCTGTTCGGCGGCAGCCTGTTGCGCTGGCTCGACGAAGAAGCGGCGATCTACGCCATCGTCCAGTTGGGCAATCAGCGTGTGGTCACCAAGTACATTTCCGAAATCAATTTTGTCAGTGCCTCACGCCAGGGCGACATCATCGAACTGGGCATCACCGCCACCGAGTTCGGTCGCACTTCCATCACCCTGAAGTGCGAAGTGCGCAACAAGATCACCCGTAAAAGCATCCTGACGGTGGAGAAGATTGTCTTCGTGAATTTGGGTGAAGACGGTTTGCCGGCGCCGCATGGCCAGACTGAGATCAAGTACGTCAAAGACCAATTCAAGGATGACGTCGCCAGCGAGTAATGCGAGCCCCGTAGGAGCGAAGCTTGCTCGCGAAGGCGTCATTTGCGTCACCACCGAACCCTTCGCGGGCAAGTCGGAACGCCGCATCGCTCGCTCCTACAGAGCCGGTTTCGTTTGGACGGTCAGTGAACAGCTCCGAACCGCGCGTGTCGTACCTACATGACACACCACCGGTTCCGGAGCTTTATGGACGCCAAGAAAGAAGGCAAGACCCCAAACCTGTCGCCGGAAGAACGGCACGAGGTCGACAAGAACCAGCCACCGCGGGCGGCGGTGCTGCACGAAATCATCCGTACCCAGGGCGATCAGGAACTCGAGCGCAGTGTCGCCGCCTTGTGGTGGTCGGCGCTGGCCGCCGGCCTGACCATGGGCCTGTCGCTGATGGCCATGGGACTGCTCAATTCCCGACTGCCGGACGGAGAGGGCTTCAAAGTCATCGCCAGTTTCGGCTACTGCGCAGGCTTTCTCGCGGTGATCCTCGCCCGTCAGCAGTTGTTCACCGAGAACACCCTGACGGCCGTGCTGCCGATCATGACCAAACCCACACTGAACAATTTCGGCCGGTTGCTGCGCCTGTGGTCGGTGGTGCTGGTGGGCAATCTCTGCGGCACGCTGCTGGTGGCCTACGTGATGCTGAATCTACCGATTTTCGACAGCAAGACCGACCTGGCTTTCCTCGATATCGGGCGCAAGATCATGGAAAACGACGCCAGCCAGATGTTCGCCAAAGGCATCGTGTCGGGCTGGATGATTGCGACCATGGTCTGGATGATCCCGTCGATGGAGAGCGCCAAGATGTGGATCATCATCCTCATCACCTACCTCATGGCGCTGGGGGATTTCACCCACATCGTGGTCGGTTCGGCCGAGGTCTCGTACCTGGTGTTTGCCGGCGAATTGCCGTGGAAGGATTTCTGGCTGGTGTTCGCCGGGCCGACGCTGGCTGGGAACATCATCGGTGGCAGCTTCATCTTTGCGCTGATCAGCCATGCGCAGATCCGCAGCGAGAGCGGGCCGCCGAAGAAGACTGCGGATCAGGACATGGAGCCCGATCCGCAGAAGAGCAAAAAGTAATCAGTGATGCTCAGCCTGTGCCGTTGGCGCAGGCTCATCCCGGGTCACGTGCTTGACCAGTTTTCCGATACTCAAACCCTGCAACAGGATCGACGACAGCACCACGATGTAGGTGATGCTCAGCAGCAAGTCACGCTCCGGGCCCAGCGGCAGGGCCAACGCCAGCGCCACCGAAACACCACCGCGCAAACCACCCCAGGTCAGAATCCGGATCGTCCCGCGCGGGACCGTGCGCCAACGCCGCAGCAGCACGATGGCCGGCGCCACTGTCAGCAGGCGCGAGAGCAGAATCGCCACTGCCAGCAAACTCGCCGCGAGCACGTGTAACCAGTTGAACGGCAGCAACAACAACTCCATGCCGATCAGGGCGAACAGCAGGGCGTTGAGCATGTCATCGAGCAGTTCCCAGAAACCGTCCAGGTACTTGCGCGTCATGTCGTTCATCGCCAGGTTGCGGCCCAGGTTGCCGATGATCAGACCGGCAACGACCATCGCGATCGGTGCGGAAACATGCAGCTCCGACGCCATGGCCGAGCCGCCGATCACCAGCGCCAGGGTCAGCGTGACCTCGATCTGATGCTGCTCGATGCTCTTGATCATCAGGTACACCAGATAGCCGATCAGCCCTCCAAACAGCACGCCGCCAATCGCTTCGTGGGCGAACAGCATGGCCGTGGCGTCGACAGTCGGGGTTTCGCCGAGTTGCGCGATGCCCAGCAACACGGTGAAGACCACCACGGCCGTGCCGTCGTTGAACAGCGACTCGCCGACGATGGTGGTTTTCAACGGCTGGGAGGCATTGGCGGTCCGTAGCACGCCGAGGACCGCGATCGGGTCGGTGGGGGAAATCAGCGCGCCGAACAGCAGGCAATAGAGGAAGCTCACGTGCCAGCCGAACAGGGCAAAAATGTAATAGGCGAGGCTGCCGATCACCGCGGTGGCGATCAAAACGCCGAACGTCGCCAATAAGCCGATGGGCCAGCGGTAACTGCGCAAGTCATTCAGGTTGACGTGCAAGGCGCCGGCGAACAGCAGAAAGGACAGCATCCAGTTCATCAGCAGATCGCCGAAGTCGATCTGGCCGATCAGCTGCTGAATGCGTTCTTCGAGGCCGGGGTAGCCGAGGAAGCTCAGGCCTTGCAGCAGCAGGGAAAACATCAGCGCAGTGACCATGACCCCGATGGTCGGGGGCAGGCCGATGAAGCGGAAATTGACATAGGTGAGGAGTGTGGTGAGGCAGATAAAGGCAGCGACAAGTTCGAGCATCCGGGGTCCTTGAATGGCAGGTGAGAAATGGGGTTTCAGGCAGTTGCACCGAGTCAGTTTCTTCGCGGGCAAGCCTCGCTCCTACAGGATTTGCGCGATTCCTTGTAGGAGCGAGGCTTGCCCGCGAAAGCGATGTCATGGGCGAAGCAATTGTTCAGCCGGACACATTGACCGCAGCCACCCCGCGACGTTGCAGATAGATGTAGAACAGCGCGGTCAGCACTGTCAGGCCAATGACCAGCGCGCCGGTCCATGGCAGGTCCGCCAGATCGGCACCGCTGGCAACCACCAGCCCGCCGATCCACGCCCCCGCCGCGTTGCCGAGGTTAAAGGCGCTCTGGTTCAGCGTCGAGCCGAGGTTGGGGGCTTCATGCGCCTGATCGATGATCAGCAATTGCAAAATCGGGCACAGGGCAAACGCGAAAATCCCCCACAGCACCAGGGTAATCGCCGCCGGAATCACCGAGTGACTGTTCTGGCGTGAACAGTGGCGACTGGGGCTGGCGGTCGGGTTCTGCGTGTTGTTCAGCTACGCTTTGGTGCTGTGGGCCATGCAGCTTGGGTCGATTGCAGAAGCGGCGGCGTTGCGCGAGATCAGCGTGATCCTGGTGGTGCTGTTCGGTATGCGGTACCTGAAAGAACCTTTCGGCAGGCCAAGGCTCTTAGCCTGTGGGCTGGTGCTGGTCGGTATTTTGGTGATGAAGTTCTGACGGCTGCTCAACATTCTAAAACTGAAGAAAGGACTGCTTTATGACGGTTGCTCTGTGGTGCATTTTGATCGCGATCTTCCTGCCGTATATCTGCACGGGCATCGCCAAGGCCGTTGGCGGGTACAGGCTGAAAGACAACCATGATCCCCGTGACTTTCTCGAGTCGCTGAATGGTTTGGGTAGACGCGCACATGCGGCGCAACTGAACAGTTTTGAAGTGACCCCGGCGTTCGCGGCGGCGGTGATCGTTGCGCATCTGGCCGGCAATGCCGAGCTAGTGACGATCAATGTGCTGTCGGTTTTGTTTATCACCAGTCGGCTGCTCTACATCATTTGTTACCTGGCGGACTGGCATATTTTGCGGTCGTTGGTGTGGTTTGTGGGGATGGGGTTGATTGTCAGTTTCTTTGTGGTTTCAGTCTGACGGATTTGCGGTGTTTACTCTGGCCTCTTCGCGGGCAAGCCTCGCTCCTACGGGGATCTGCGGCGAACACACAATGTGTGTTCGACGGTCATCCCTGTAGGAGCGAGGCTTGCCCGCGAAAGCTATCTGACTGCCAGTGCAGATTTCAGGGTTTGGCTTTAACCGCATCGGCAACTTGAGGCACTTGCGGCAACGCCGCGCCTTTAGGCCATAGCATCCAGATCTGCCCCTGCTGTTTCATATCCCCGGCCAATTGCCCGGCCGCCTCGCCAGTGCCCCAGAACAAATCCGCACGCACTTCGCCGGCAATCGCGCCGCCCGTGTCTTGCGCTGCCACCGGCCGTACGAGAGCGGTGCCGTCCGGCTTAGTCGTCGATAACCACAACAGACTGCCCAGCGGAATCACTTTGCGATCCACTGCCGCGCTGTAACCGGCCGTCAGCGGAACGTTCAGCGAGCCGCGTGGGCCTTCGTTGCTGTCCGGGTTACGGGTGAAGAACACATAACTCGGGTTGCTGCCCAGCAGTTCCGGAATGCGCGACGGATTGGCCTTGGCCCAGGTGCTGATGGCGCCCATGGTCACGTCTTCTTTCTTCAGCTCGCCTTGCTCCACCAGCCAGCGCCCGATCGGCCGATACGGATGGCCATTCTGGTCGGCATACGCGATGCGCAGTTGACGGCCGTCGTCGAGCTGGATGCGGCCCGAACCCTGGATTTGCAGGAATTGCAGGTTCATCGGGTCGGTCAACCAGGCCACCACCGGCGCCTTGACCCCTTTGGTCTCAATCGTTGCCGCATCGTCGTAAGGCTTGAGTACGCGACCTTCGAGTCGTCCGCGCAGGCGTTTGCCCTTGAGTTCCGGATAGATGCTGTCCAGAGAGACAATGATCATGTCCTCGGGCACGCCGTATACCGGAATGCTCGCCACTTCGGTCTGGGTCAGGCTGCCGGGGTAGACCGGTTCGTAATAGCCGGTGATCAAACCGTTGGGATTGTCATTGGCGGCGCGCAGGCCGTAGACGTCGAGGTTCTGCTTGAGGAAGCCGCGGATGTCGTTGGCGGTTTGCGGCACATTGGCGGAGGCCGCACAGGTCGAACCCCAGACCGGGTCGGCCTTGAGTCGGGTGCAGGCGCTGCGCCACGAGCCGAAGCCGGCGACCAGATCGCTGTCGGACACTGCCGGCAGCGCTTCCCAAGTGGCGCTGGAGTAGGTCGCCAACGCGTGGGTTTTAGGGGTGTTCTTATCGCCGCCGGTGCAGCCAGCGAGCACGGCCACCATTGGAAGAGTCCACACGAGGTGGTGTCGCCATGCCTTGAAACGGCTGTTCATGGAGTAATTCCTTTGCCGGTTGCCTGAGTGCTCCATGCGCTCAAACAACCCGTATTGATAATAGGGCTATTGGTCTTTGCCGATGACGCGAGGATACTGGCCGCCGTTTCCCGTGACCTGAAGCCCCCATGACTCTTAAAAGACTTTCTGTTGTATTGCTGGCCTGCCTGACGTTGTCTGCGTGCGGTGGAGTCGACCCGAATTCGCCGTTGGGCCAGCGCAAGGCGATCTTCAAACAGATGCTCAAGACCGGCGAAGATCTGGGCGGTATGTTGCGTGGTCGTATCCCGTTCGACGGTCCGAAATTCGAGGAAGGCGCTGTGAAGCTCGACGCCTTGTCCCGTGAGCCGTGGAAACATTTTCCGCAGGTGCGCGAAGAAGATCACACCAGCGCCAAGGACAATGTGTGGCAGCAGCAGGCACGTTTCCAGGAAATGGTCCGCACCCTTGAAGCCGCCACCGGTGATTTGGTGATTGCCAGCAAGGTTCAGCCTTACAAGGCCAGTAACCTGAGCCCGGCAGTGCAGAAAGTCGAAGACGCGTGTAGTGCCTGCCATAAAGAGTTTCGGGATCATTGATTGGCAACGCATTCCTGTGGCGAGGGGGCTTGTCGGAACGCCGCATCGCCCCGTTGGGCTGCGAAGCGGCCCCAAAACCCGGCGGTTCGATAAAACTGAAGACTCGAGTTGCACGATGACGACGGCTGCGCAGCCGAACGGGGGCAAGCCCCTTCGCCACAAAAGCTCCCTCGCTTAGCTCAGGGGCTTATTTATCCAGTTCGTCGAGTGCGTCCTGCAATTCCTTGCGGGACTCAGCGAGTTTGTTTTTGCGCTTGTCGATCTTCTCCGGATCGCCTTTCTTCATGGCTTTGTCCAGGTCGGCCTGATGCTTGCTGACTTCATGCTTGGCGTCGAGCACCTTGTTTTCCCGTTCCTTCTTCAGCGAGGCATCGGTGCAATGGGCGGTGACTTCGCTCAGGGCCGTTTCGAGGCCGGCCTGCTGATCGGCGTTGCCGTGGGATTTGGCCAGTTCGATCTGATTGATGATCCCCTGTTTCTTCGCGGCGCAGCCGGTCAGTTCAGGGGCTTTTTCGGCGGCCATCAGGGGAGCGGCCATCACGCTGCAAAGGGTCAACAAGGCGAGCGGTGAAAGAAATTTCATAAAAGCTCCATGTGCAAAGACAATCGGGTCGATGTGGCGATGGGCGTTTGAGCCTGTCGGCCCCTTTGGGTTCCCGGGTTGCCGTGTGTCGTCGGCGTTTAAAAACCGTCAATCCCGGCCATGCGTAATGTTTGACTCAGTGCCAGGACGTGCGGGTCGCGGAAAAATGCGCTCAATTGCGCCGCGCGTCCCGGGCCGATACCTGCTTCTGCCTGCCATTGTTCGGTGTTTCGATCCGCCAGTTCCTGCCATGAATCGGCAAGCCGTGCCTGGCCGGTCGGCGGCAACCCCAAGGCTTTGAGCCAGTGAGCAAACGGGCGTTGCCGGGCGATGTTGAAACTGTTTAAAAGGCGAGCCGTGCTGCGCTCACCGAAGCCATCAATGTTAGCAAGCTCTTGAGCATCGAGGGTCAACCAATCCAGCAGGCTGTTTAGGCGGCCTGTTTCGAAAAGTTTCTCCCAGGTGCCAGGGCCGAGATGGGGCAAGGCCAGTCCCTGCTTGCTGCTGAGCCAGGTCAGGCGCGCGAGGAATTGGCTCTTGCATCCTGATGTCGGTTGCCAGCAACTCAACTGATGAAAGTCTGCTGCCAATGGCACGTCGAATTCAGCGCGTTCGGTACTGCGCAGCACGACGCCGTCGAGCCTTGGAATGGTCAGTCCCGCCAGGCTGATGGACACCTGATCCCCGGGGCGGATATCCAGTTCCTCCCAACGTCGCAGAGAGTTGACGCTCACGCGTTTGATCTGTCGGTCATCAAGCGTCACGGGCGTCAGGTCCAGCACCGGTGTAATCCGGCCCGTCCGCCCGATTTTGAAGTGAACCTTGCGTACTTCGGCCAGTGCCTGGGCGAACGGATACTTCCAGGCAACGCTCCAGAAGGACGGCCGCGCCTGCCAGCGCTCGGCCGGTGGACGCTGGCTCTGACGCAAAACAACGCCATCGCTGGCAAAGGGCAAGGGTGTGCGATACCAGTGATCGCGCCATTGTTCAGCGTCGGCAAAAACCTTGATGGGCTGACTGTAAGGCGCAGTACTCGGGAAGCCCATTTCATCGAGAGCCGCCGCCCGGGCGGGCAGGCTTGCCGGACCTTGCGGCCAATCCCAGACAAACAACCCGATTCCACCGGCCTGTTCGGCGTTCAGCTCTTTGCGAGCCATCAATCCAGCCACCGTGGAGCGGGCGTTGAGGCTGCCTGCCTTGGCTTGCACATGATCGGTCAGGCGCCAATAGAGTTCGCCTTGCACCAGTAAATCCAAGGGTTGCGGCAGTTGTCGGGGGATGGCTTCGATCAGTCGGGCCGAAGCGGTCCAGTCCTGGCCGTTTACCCCGTCACCTCGACTGATTGCCTGATGCAGTGCGCCGTTGCGATAGATCAATGTCACGGCCACGCCGTCGACCTTGGGTTGTATCCAGAGGTCATTACGCTCGCGCAGCCAATGCTCGACCGCACGACCGTCACGCAGTTTTTCCAGGCCCGTGTGGGCGATGGGGTGGGCAATCTTGCCGCCCGCGGTGCGCAAGGGTTCGGGCGCAAGACTCAAGTCAAAACACTCACGCCATTCGCTCAATCGCGCGCGGGATTGATCATAGATTTCGTCGGCGACCAGTGAGCGTCCATTGCGGTGGTAGTTGTCGTCCCAGAAATCTATTTGTTGTTGCAGGGCCGTGATTTCGTCCAGGGCGCGGGCGGGTGACCAGTCGGGGCAGTCGTTGGCAATTGAGCTCAGGCAAAACAAGGTCAGGAACAAAGCGGAAAACAGGCGCAGAAGCATCGTGAGCGTCCTTGCTCAGGGAGATGCTTGAAGGTTAGTCAGTTTTTTCTGGGGGGAAGAGTGGGTGTTTTGCCTGGTGTTTCTAGTGGTGCCTGGGCTGGCCTCTTCGCGAGCAAGCCCGCTCCCACATGGGATCTGTGTCTACACAAAATTTGTCTTCACTGAAGATCCAGTGTGGGAGCGGGCTTGCTCGCGAAGGGGGCGACTCGGTGTAAAGCGCAAGACAATAAAAAGCCCCGCACGGCGAACCGTGCGGGGCTTTTGGTACCGCCAGGAAAGTCTTACAGGCCGGCTGCAGTACGCAGGTCGTCGGCGCGGTCGGTCTTTTCCCAGGTGAAGGTGGTGAAAGTATCTTCGCCCACAGTCTTGGTGGCCGGGGTGCGACCGAAGTGGCCGTACGCAGCAGTTTCCTGGTACATCGGGTGCAGCAGGTCGAGCATAGTGGTGATCGCGTATGGACGCAGGTCGAACACTTCGCGAACCAGTTTGACGATCTTGTCGTCGCTGATTTTGCCGGTGCCGAAGGTGTTCAGCGAGATCGAAGTCGGCTGGGCAACACCGATCGCGTAGGAAACCTGAATCTCGCAACGCTCGGCCAGGCCGGCAGCGACGATGTTTTTGGCCACGTAACGACCCGCGTAGGCAGCCGAGCGGTCAACCTTCGATGGATCTTTACCGGAGAACGCGCCGCCGCCGTGACGAGCCATGCCGCCGTAGCTGTCGACGATGATCTTGCGACCGGTCAGACCGCAGTCGCCCACCGGGCCGCCGATGATGAACTGGCCGGTCGGGTTGATGTGGAATTGGGTGTCTTTGCTCAGCAGTTCGGCAGGCAGTACGTGCTTGACGATCAGCTCCATCACGCCTTCGCGCAGGTCTTTGTAGGACACGTCAGGGTTGTGCTGGGTCGACAGTACAACGGCGTCGATACCGACAACCTTGCCGCCTTCGTAACGGCAAGTCACTTGCGACTTGGCGTCCGGGCGCAGCCAAGGCAGCAGGCCGGATTTACGGGCTTCGGCCTGACGCTGAACCAACTGGTGCGAGAAGGTGATCGGCGCTGGCATCAGCACGTCGGTTTCGTTGCTGGCATAACCGAACATCAGGCCCTGGTCGCCGGCGCCTTGATCTTCAGGCTTGGCACGGTCGACACCCTGGTTGATGTCAGGGGACTGCTTGCCGATGATGTTCATCACGCCGCAAGTGGCGCCGTCGAAGCCGACATCGGAGCTGTTGTAGCCGATGTCCAGAATGACGTTACGCACGATCTCTTCCAGATCGACCCAGGCCGACGTGGTGACTTCACCCGCGATGATTGCCACGCCGGTTTTAACCAGCGTCTCGACCGCTACACGGGCGAATTTGTCTTCAGCAATGATGGCGTCTAGCACCGCATCGGAAATCTGGTCGGCGATTTTGTCCGGATGCCCTTCGGACACGGACTCGGAGGTGAAGAGGGAGTATTCGCTCATCTCGATTTTTTCCTGAATTTACCGATGGTGAGTGTCGCCAGTCGGTCGCTGAAAGTGGCGAACCTGGATCTGGAAACCATTACGTAAGCCTACATAGAGGCTTTCCCCGGGAGCGAGTCCCGCAGCGGTGGCCCAACGGGCCAAATCGTCCTGTTCAAACCCCAACCAAAGATCACCGCAGGCCTCCCTGGCCCAACTCTGGTTATGGCTACATAACTCTGTCACAAGCAGGCTACCGCTCGGTTGCAGTAAATCGGCCATGTGCTTGAGCGCTTCGGCCGGTGCGGCAAAATGGTGCAGCACCATGTTCAATACAACGCAATCGGCCTTGAGGCTCACACCATTCAATGCATCGGCCAGTTGCAGGCTGACGTTAGCCAGCGTCTCGCGTTCGCAGACCTGACGCGCCAGTTCGAGCATCGCCGAGCTGTTGTCCAGCGCCGTGACCTGGGTGAAGCGGCGCGCCAGTTCCGGCAGAAATTCACCGTCGCCGGGGCCGACTTCTATGGCCGTGGCGCCTTCACTGAAACTCAGCTTGTCGAGCAATGCCACCACGCTTTCGCGGTATTGCGGCAGGCCGGCGATCAAGTCCTGCTGGGCGCGAAACTTTTCCGCCACCCGTGAGAAAAAGTCCTGGCTGGCGGCGGCTCGTTGCCCATGGACCTGAGCGATCCGCGACTGCACATCGGCCGGCAGGGTCAGGTTGTCCACTTCTTCGAGCAAGGCTGCGTGCAGCTTGCCGCCCAGCAGGTCGGTGTGGGGCAGGGCGCGACGGTAGAAAATCGCGTTGCCTTCACGGCGAGTCGCCACCAGGTCGGCCTGGGCCAATACCTTGAGGTGGTGACTCATGCCCGACTGACCCATCCCGAAGATCTGCGCCAGTTCCAGTACGCCAAACGAATCGTTGGCCAGTGCGCGCAATACATTCAGCCGCAGAGGATCGCCGCCGGCCTTGCACAGGGCCGCCAGCTCATCGCAATCGTCATGTTGAATGGAAGGCACGCGTAAATTCATAAGGCCAGCAGTCTAGTGACGGGCAGAAATCACTGCAAGAGCAATATCAAAAAGTTTTGATATTGCTCGATAGATGGCACTTCTCATGGAAAGGGTCACTCTACAAATCGTCAGCGGAAAGGTTTCACCAGGCGAATGCGACTTTATCCACTGGAAAAACGCCTTCAGATGACTATCTGTCATTGCCCCGAGGCGTGTCGGTGAGGGAAAATGCTCGCCTTTTTTCCGTTTCGTTTTATTCACTCTTGATTCAGAACCCGCAGGAGAACAGCGATGCCCAGCCGTCGTGAGCGTGCCAACGCCATTCGTGCCCTCAGCATGGATGCCGTGCAAAAAGCCAACAGCGGCCATCCCGGTGCCCCTATGGGTATGGCGGATATCGCCGAAGTACTTTGGCGTGACTACCTGAAGCACAACCCGAGCAATCCATCGTTCGCCGACCGTGACCGCTTCGTGCTGTCCAACGGTCACGGCTCGATGTTGATCTACTCGCTGCTGCACCTGACCGGCTACGACCTGTCGATCGATGACCTGAAAAGCTTCCGCCAACTGCACAGCCGTACCCCGGGCCACCCGGAATTCGGCTACACCCCGGGCGTTGAAACCACCACCGGTCCATTGGGCCAAGGCTTGGCCAACGCCGTAGGTTTCGCCCTGGCTGAAAAAGTCCTGGCGGCGCAGTTCAACCGTCCTGGCCACAACGTTGTCGACCACCACACCTACGTGTTCCTGGGTGATGGCTGCATGATGGAAGGCATTTCCCACGAAGTCGGCTCCCTGGCCGGTACTTTGGGCCTGGGCAAACTGATCGCCTTCTACGATGACAACGGCATCTCCATCGACGGCGAAGTCGAAGGCTGGTTCACCGACGACACCCCGAAGCGTTTCGAAGCTTACAACTGGCAGGTGATCCGCAACGTCGACGGTCACGATCCGGAAGAGATCAAGACTGCGATCGAAACCGCGCGCAAAAGCGATCAGCCAACCCTGATCTGCTGCAAGACCACCATCGGTTTCGGTTCGCCGAACAAGCAAGGCAAGGAAGACTGCCACGGCGCCCCACTGGGTGACGCGGAAATCGCTCTGACCCGTGCTGCGCTGAAATGGAACCACGGTCCGTTCGAAATCCCGGCCGACATCTATGCCGAGTGGGACGCCAAGGAAACCGGTCGCGCGGCCGAAGCCGAATGGGATCAGCGTTTCGCTGCCTATTCCGCTGCGTTCCCTGAGCTGGCCAACGAACTGGTCCGTCGCTTGAGCGGCGACCTGCCGGAAGACTTCGCTGAAAAAGCCTCTGCTTATATTGCTGAAGTCGCCGCCAAAGGCGAAACCATCGCCAGCCGTAAAGCCAGCCAGAACGCACTGAATGCCTACGGCCCGCTGTTGCCTGAACTGCTGGGCGGCTCCGCTGACCTGGCCGGTTCCAACCTGACCCTGTGGAAAGGTTGCAAAGGTGTTTCGGCTGAAGACGCCAGCGGCAACTACATGTACTACGGCGTTCGCGAATTCGGCATGAGCGCGATCATGAACGGCGTGGCTCTGCACGGCGGTCTGGTGCCTTACGGCGCGACCTTCCTGATGTTCATGGAATACGCGCGCAACGCCGTGCGCATGGCTTCGCTGATGAAGAAGCGCGTGGTGTTCGTCTACACCCACGACTCCATCGGTCTGGGCGAAGACGGCCCGACTCACCAGCCGATCGAGCAACTGACCAGCCTGCGCAGCACGCCGAACCTCGACACCTGGCGTCCAGCCGATGCCGTTGAATCGGCCGTTTGCTGGAAAGAGGCCATCGAGCGCAAGGACGGCCCTTCGGCGCTGATCTTCTCGCGTCAGAACCTGCAACATCAGGAACGCAGCGCGCTGCAGATCGCCGACATCGCCCGTGGCGGTTACGTGTTGAAGGACTGCGCAGGCGAGCCTGAGCTGATCCTGATCTCCACCGGTTCCGAAGTTGGCCTGGCGGTTCAGGCTTACGACAAGCTGACCGAGCAAGGTCGCAAAGTGCGCGTTGTTTCGATGCCGTGCACCAGCGTGTTCGATGCGCAAGACGCCGGCTACAAGCAGGCAGTTCTGCCGTTGCAGGTCAGCGCCCGTATCGCTATCGAAGCCGCTCACGCGGACTACTGGTACAAGTACGTGGGCCTGGAAGGTCGCGTGATCGGCATGACCACCTTCGGCGAGTCGGCGCCTGCGCCAGCCTTGTTCGAAGAGTTCGGTTTCACCCTGGAAAACATCCTGGGTCAGGCTGAAGAGCTGCTGGAAGACTGATCCAGAAAATGTGTCGTCTGGACTGCCGCTTTCGCGAGCAAGCCCGCTCCCACATGAGATCGCATTCTCATGTGGGAGCGGGCTTGCTCGCGAAGGCGTTGGTCCAGGCAACGCTGCAATAACGGATTCACCACGGTAATCGAGAACCCAATGCCTCAACCGCGTCCTTACAAAGTTGCACTCAACGGCTACGGCCGGATTGGTCGTTGCGTCTTGCGTGCGTTGTTTGAGCGAGGCGACAAGGCAGGGTTTGAAATTGTCGCGATCAACGATCTGGCTGACATGGCCAGCATCGAATACCTGACACGCTTCGACTCCACGCACGGGCGTTTTCCCGGTGAAGTGAAGGTCGACGGCGATTGTCTGCATATTAATGGTGACTGCGTGAAGGTCCTGCGCAGTGCCACCCCCGAAGGCATCGATTGGGCGTCCCTGGGCGTCGATCTGGTGCTGGAGTGCTCCGGCGCTTACCACTCGCGTGCCGATGGCCAGCGGTTCCTTGATGCCGGTGCGCCGCGTGTGTTGTTTTCCCAGCCGATGGCCAGCGAGGCGGATGTCGACGCCACCATCGTCTACGGCGTGAACCAGGATTGCCTGACCGGCGACGAGCTGCTGGTGTCCAATGCGTCCTGCACCACCAACTGCGGCGTGCCGCTGTTGCGCCTGCTGGATCAGGCCATTGGTCTGGAATACGTGTCGATCACCACCATCCACTCGGCAATGAACGATCAGCCGGTCATCGATGCCTATCATCACGAAGACCTGCGCCGCACGCGTTCGGCGTTCCAGTCAGTGATTCCGGTGTCCACTGGTCTGGCGCGTGGTATCGAACGCCTGTTGCCGGAACTTGCCGGGCGAATTCAGGCCAAAGCCGTGCGGGTGCCGACGGTTAACGTGTCTTGCCTCGACATTACGATGCAGACCGTCAGCGACACCGACGCCACCGAGGTCAATCGGATTTTGCGCGAGGCCGCCACCACTGGCCCGCTCAAAGGCCTTCTGGCCTACACCGAGTTGCCTCACGCCAGTTGTGATTTCAATCATGACCCACATTCGGCCATCGTCGATGCCAGTCAGACCCGAGTTTCCGGCCCACGGCTGGTGAACATCCTGGCCTGGTTCGACAACGAATGGGGTTTTGCCAACCGAATGCTGGATGTTGCGGAACACTATCTGCAATCAGCTGGCTCTCCAAAACACTGCTCTCCAAAACAGTAGGAAATGCGACCCATGACCGTGTTGAAGATGACCGACCTCGATCTGCAAGGTAAGCGCGTACTGATCCGCGAAGACCTCAACGTCCCAGTCAAGGACGGTGTAGTCACCAGCGATGCGCGAATCCTGGCTTCGCTGCCGACCATCAAGCTGGCCCTGGAAAAAGGCGCGGCCGTGATGGTCTGCTCGCACCTTGGCCGTCCGACCGAAGGCGAATTCTCGGCCGAGAACAGCCTCAAGCCAGTCGCTGACTACCTGAGCAAGGCCCTGGGCCGCGAAGTGCCGCTGGTTGCCGATTACCTGGGCGGCGTCGACGTGAAAGCCGGCGACATCGTTCTGTTTGAAAACGTACGCTTCAACAAAGGCGAGAAAAAGAACGCTGACGAACTGGCCCAGCAATACGCCGCCCTGTGCGACGTGTTCGTGATGGACGCCTTCGGCACCGCTCACCGCGCCGAGGGTTCGACCCACGGCGTGGCCAAGTTCGCCAAAGTCGCTGCCGCTGGTCCGCTGCTGGCTGCTGAGCTGGACGCACTGGGCAAAGCCCTCGGCGCCCCGGCCCAGCCGATGGCTGCCATCGTTGCCGGCTCCAAGGTGTCGACCAAACTCGACGTGCTCAACAGCCTGAGCCAGATCTGCAACCAGCTGATCGTCGGCGGCGGCATTGCCAACACCTTCCTGGCCGCTGCCGGTCACCCGGTCGGCAAGTCCCTGTACGAGCCGGATCTGCTGGACACCGCTCGCGCCATCGCCGCCAAGGTCAGCGTACCGCTGCCGGTCGACGTCGTCGTTGCCAAGGAATTCGCTGAAAGCGCCACCGCTACCGTCAAGCTGATCGCTGATGTGGCCGCAGACGACATGATTCTGGACATCGGCCCACAGACCGCGGCGAATTTCGCCGAGCTGCTGAAGTCGTCCAAGACCATCCTGTGGAACGGCCCGGTGGGCGTGTTTGAATTCGACCAGTTCGGTAACGGCACCAAAGTCCTGGCCCAGGCCATCGCGGACAGCTCGGCGTTTTCGATCGCTGGCGGCGGCGACACCCTGGCGGCCATCGATAAATATGGCGTTGCCGATCAGATCTCCTACATTTCTACCGGCGGCGGCGCGTTCCTTGAGTTCGTGGAAGGCAAGGTTTTGCCAGCCGTTGAAGTCCTGGAAAGCCGGGCCAAGGCCTGAGGTCGTCCATTTGACCACGCAAAGGAGTGTTCTTATGGTCAAGCCGTTAGCGCTGTTGATCGCTGCGGGTATGCTGGTGGCTTGCGGGAGTAACCCGAAAGCCAAGCCGGAACCTGCGCCGCAGTCAGTGGAAAAAGGCTGTTACCAGGCCGACTGGCAAGCGGAAACCAACCCGGTGATCAACAAGCGTTCCGGGCCTGATGGCCTGGAGAAATACGAGACGCAGACCCCGGCCAAGGAACATGGTTGCCCTTGACGGGTCTGACACATTACTCAGGGTTGGCGGCGTACGCCGTCAGTCGAGGAACATGGATGAAAGGTTTTATCGCCGTTATGGCGTTGGCATTGCTGGCCGGTTGCTCGAATTTCAACCTGTTCAAGCCTGCCGAATCCACGGACAACTGGACCACCTGGACCTGCGACAGCCAGGCCAAAGTGCTCTGGCGCTACACCGACGACAGCCGCAAGGAAGTCGACGTGCGCCTCGGCGGGGCCGATCAGGTCTATCGCCTGAAGCTTGAACCGGGCGCCGAAGGTTCGCTGTACAGCAACGACATGCTGGCGTTTCACGTAAAAGGTGAGGAAGGCCTGGTTTACTGGGTCGCCACCAATGATTTGATTGGCCGCGGTTGTAAAGCGCAGTAATTGAAGGTTTTAGCGAAACCTGTAGGAGCGAAGCTTGCTCGCGAAGACGTCATCACATTCAACACATGTGTTGCCCGTTAAACCGCTTTCGCGAGCAAGCTTCGCTCCTACAGAGATCGATGCAACACCCGAATTCGCAGCCCGGGCCAACCCCCGATCTGCAATAACTTGAATAGCCGCCGCCGCTACGGCAGGCTGGCACGATTAACGACCCAAACCGGGAGAGACACACACAATGGCACTTATCAGCATGCGCCAGATGCTGGACCACGCAGCCGAGTTCGGCTACGGCGTTCCAGCCTTCAACGTCAACAACCTTGAGCAGATGCGCGCCATCATGGAAGCCGCTGACAAGACTGACTCCCCGGTGATCGTCCAGGCCTCGGCCGGTGCTCGCAAATACGCCGGCGCACCGTTCCTGCGTCACCTGATCCTGGCCGCCATCGAAGAATTCCCGCACATCCCGGTGTGCATGCACCAGGACCACGGCACCAGCCCTGACGTCTGCCAGCGCTCCATCCAACTGGGCTTCAGCTCGGTCATGATGGACGGCTCCCTGGGCGAAGACGGCAAGACCCCGACCGACTACGACTACAACGTCCGTGTCACCCAACAAACCGTGGCCCTGGCTCACGCCTGTGGCGTCTCGGTAGAAGGCGAGCTGGGCTGCCTGGGTTCGCTGGAAACCGGCATGGCCGGTGAAGAAGACGGCATCGGCGCTGAAGGCGTTCTGGACCACAGCCAAATGCTGACCGACCCGGAAGAAGCCGCTGACTTCGTCAAACGCACCCAGGTCGACGCCCTGGCCATCGCCATCGGCACCAGCCACGGCGCCTACAAGTTCACCAAGCCACCTACCGGCGACGTGCTGGCCATCGACCGCATCAAAGAAATCCACAAACGCATTCCGAACACCCACCTGGTAATGCACGGTTCGTCTTCGGTTCCGCAAGAGTGGCTGGCGATCATCAACCAGTACGGCGGCGACATCAAAGAAACCTACGGCGTGCCGGTTGAAGAGATTGTGGAAGGCATCAAGTACGGTGTGCGTAAGGTCAACATTGATACTGACTTGCGTTTGGCTTCGACGGGTGCGATGCGTCGGTTGATGGCGACCAATCCTAGCGAGTTTGATCCGCGTAAGTTCTTTGGTGCGACAGTGACGGCGATGCGGGATGTTTGTATTGCTCGCTACGAAGCTTTCGGTACTGCGGGTAATGCTTCGAAGATTAAGCCGATCTCGTTGGAAGCGATGTATCAGCGGTATTTGAAGGGTGAGTTGAACGCTAAGGTTAACTAAGCCTTTCTCGTTTATAAAAAACCCGCAGTGATGCGGGTTTTTTTATTGGCTGAAAGAAGCATGGCAAGAAATTTTCCTTCGCTAAAAACGTTTATTTTTTTGTGAGCGTGTATTCCTCGGCTGCTGAAGAGCCGTCTTCGATTTTATATGATCTTATGGCCCAAATTTCAGTGCATGGTCTACCTGCGTTTCCGAGCCAAGTGTCCTTTACTCCCGAGTTCTCAGTTGTGAACTCTATACGGGTAAGACTAGGGTTGACGTGCTGGTACCAACCATTCACTGTGTAGTGATACCCGTTTTCCTTTAGTATTCCCTTCATTTTTCCAGTGCTTTCATTGGCGTATGTGATTTCTATACAGACACCTTTAGCATTGTCGCAAAACTCTCCGTTGGGGCCGGCCATATTTTTATTCTCCAGATATTGTTGAAAGGCGCTTTGTTGCGATTTTGACACGAGTGGCTTTATTTTTCGATTTTTCTCCTGGTTGTATTGCGTATTAAGGACAGGCGCCGGTTCTCAAAACTCCATTGCAATTGACGAAGTTGAAAGGGGACGATCTGGTTATTTCTGTTCTGTTATTTACTTCCCTGGTGTTCCAACTATTTTCTTGTTCTGGATGTGTTCCGCCAGAGAGGCAGGAGACATGAATGTCGCAGTTAAAATCACTGTAACGGTCGCTAGGAGGTGCGGTCGGTATTGGTTGCGTCTTCAAGGAGCAGTATTTGCTTGCCGAACTCTGATACCAATCATCGTCGCACTGCCCGGCTAAGGTGACGCCTGCACCGGCTATTGAGATAAATATACTAATAAAGAAAATGATGATTTTTGTATGCTTGCGCATGGCAGATACCTTCAGAAGTTATAGGGTGGCTGAAGTTGTTTGTGTGTCCGATTCTATTTCATGTGTTGCGTAGGCCAGATTAGCTTGATGAGTAGGTGGGGTCACCTGTAAGAGTTGACAGTTTTTAATATGGTTTTGCTATAAGCGAGCACGATTAAAGTTGGTGAAAGTGGAGTAGGTTTATTTGGTCGTTTGGTCTCAAAGTAGATGCGTTCTCTTGGTCTGTGCAATGGTATGTTTGGCGATATCTGTTATTTCGAAACTGTATGAATAACTGTCATTTATTACAGGTGATTTAATGCGGGCTGCTGGCTATTGTTTAGCTTCGCAATCCAAAAAAAAGAGACGAATTAATCAAGTCGTTCCAAATTTTATTTGTTCGATTTGTTTCCTGATTATTTTTAAGAGAGGGTGTATGCAAATTATAGTTCAGCAAGTCCAAGGCTCCGCAACAAATGTAGTCAAGACGGTAACGTTGGAGGTTGAGCGGTCCGATTCTATCGAAAATATAAAGGCCCATTATCAAGATAAAGAAGGCATTCCGCCGGGCCAGCAGCGTTTGAATTTTTTCCGGTAAGCAACTTGAAGACGGACGTACATTGTCGGATTACAATATTCAGCCGAACTCGACACTCCAGTTGGTGCTTCGATTGTGAAAAAAAGGAAATAAAAGGGATTGCCCATTAACCGGTCTCAAGTCCCAATAATCCGCCCCTTTGTTCCACCTTCGTTCCATAAAAACCCGCATAAATGCGGGTTTTTATTGCTTGAAAATCGGCTACTTGGTTTTAGGTGTATCAAACCCACGCTGTTCAATCACCCCGAATACATCGGCAATGTCCTGAACCATGATTCGGGCGATGTTGGTGACGGTGTTGATGTCGTGTTCCGCATAGTCCGGCAGGCTGGTGCAGGCCATGAGGTTCAGGTATTTGAGGACGGCGTTGAGGCGTTCGCTGACGCAGTTGTGAAGTTCGCGTAGCGGGGCGTCGCTGTCGATGAGCAGGACGGGGTGGTCGGTGGCGAGTTGGGACATGGGGGTGAAGCGGCGGGGCGGGTTGTTCATTGACATAAGTAAAGCTCCTCGAATCTAAAAGAAGAGCTACTGCCGTTCGCTGCGAAACGAATTGGGTGGTAGCTGTGTGCGGGTTCGCAGACCGAGGATACGAGGAACCCGGCAGACCCGAAGGTCTCCCACACACAGCCACCATAAAAAAGGAGGACGAGTGCTGAGGCGCCCGTCTTTTCGAGGCGCTAGGTTACTACACGTATCGTTAGGGCTGCGAAACCCTATCGCCAACGGTGTCAGCGACAGGCCAACTTTAGGCAGCAATTCATGCTCCCGCAACCGACCTGTAGGACGCCGCCTTGCTTTTTAGGTAGGTGGGGTGGTTGTGGTTTACGGCGCGACCGCAGTAAAACAGGGCGCTGTGGGGAGTCATCAGAAATTGATGGCAGGATTTTGAGATGCTTCGCCGTCCAGCGGGAGCAAGCTCCTTCGCCACGGTCAGAGGCGTCCTACGAGTTTTTCAGACGCTTAGATGACTGGTTTGTAGCAGCTGTCGAGCTTGCGAGGCTGCGTTCGGCTGCGCAGCAGTCGTAAATCAGACAACGCATTTATTCAGGTAGACCAGGTTCATCGGGCTTGCGAGGACTTTGTCCTCGGACGCAGCCTCGCAGGCTCGACAGCTGCTACAGGGGATGTTGTGTTCTTGGGAGGGTTGGGACGCGGAGCGTCCCGGGATGCGTTACCACGCGGGAGCGTGGGAACGATCGGGCGTGCTCTCGCTACTTATCGTGATCAATATCCAGCGTGCTGAACGTCACTTTCCCGCCTTCGCTGGTGTACCCGGTGTGGTCTTGCACGTACACCCCGGCCTTGAAGTACAGCGGCTTGTCGCGCCAGGTCGCGCTGATGTCGGTGTCCCACTGGTAGCCCGCCGCACTGATGCCCAGCGCTCCGCCCGGGCTCAGGTGGATGAGGTAGGAAAACTCCCGGTCGAGTTTCACCCCGGTGGCGATGGTGATGATCCGACCTTCGTCGTCATCAGGGCGCATACGAACCTTGGCGACGATATTGCCCGACTGCGTGCTGGTTTTGTATTGATACTCGAGTTTCACCATGGGTTTCTGGCTTTCATAGGCGTGGATCTGGCCGATGACGATTTTGCCTGAGCTCGGTACCTGGTTGACCGCGAGGGTGGCGCGCAGGGAGTTGTCAGCGTCCGGGTAGAGCCAGTTTTTCAGGGTGCCGTTGCTGTAGGTTTCGCGCAGTTCGGTGCGGGGGTATTTTGCGTTTTCAGTTTTGGAGCCGGTGACCGGTGCCCAGAAAAACAGTGTGCCGGTGTTGGAGTGGAAGTATTGATCCTTGAAGCCGTTCACCAGTTTTGGCGTGTCAACGGTGTACGGCGGATTGCCGACAGGAACGCTCAGGTTCCAGGTTGCGAGATCGATCATAGACAAAAGCTTCCACGAATTTTTTACTGCACGCGCGTGCCAGAAGCTCTGGCACGCGCCTTGGGGGCAATCTTTATAAGCGCAGAAGTTCAATTTGTTAATGTGTAAATGACAAACGGATGGCGTCAAAATCCTGTTAAAAGGCCATCTTTCCCGGTTTCAGGGGGCTGTAGAAGCGACCGTTAGTCGGCAAATGTACGTGATGGTTAAATGATGGCGCGCTGATAGCTTCTGCTTTTGCGGATCCCGGTCTAGAGTGAAGTCTCAGTATTTGTCCGGTTTTTACGAGAAACCGGCCTGACGCCCCGAATAAGAGAAGCAGCATGGAATGCGCGCAACCCACGCCAGCTGAAGGCAGCTCGATCCTTTTAATCGTCGATGATTACCCTGAAAACCTGATCAGCATGCGCGCGTTGCTCCAGCGCCAGGATTGGCAGGTGATTACCGCGGCTTCCGGTTTTGAAGCGCTCAGTCTTTTACTCGAACACGATGTCGACCTGGTGCTGCTGGATGTACAGATGCCGGGCATGGACGGTTTTGAAGTCGCGCGCTTGATGCGCGGCAGTCAGCGAACCCGCCTCACGCCGATTATTTTCCTCACCGCCAACGAACAGTCCCAGGACGCTGTGATCAAGGGCTACGCCAGTGGTGCCGTGGATTACCTGTTCAAGCCGTTCGACCCGCAAATTCTCAAGCCCAAGGTTCAGGCGTTGCTCGAGCATCAGCGCAATCGCCGTGCGTTGCAGCGCCTGAGCCACGATCTGGAGGTCGCTCGCGCGTTTAATGCCTCGGTGCTGGACAATACCGCCGAAGGCATCCTGGTGGTGGGTGAGGACGGTCTGATCCGCTTCGCCAACCCGGCGATGTCGCGGTTGCTCAATGCCACGGTTCAAGACCTGCAAGGCAGGGAGTTTCTGGATTTCCTGCAAAAGCCGCATATCCCGGTCTGGGCGGACTCCGATTTTTATACCGGCTACAAACGCGGCGAAACTCTGCGCCTGCACGACGCGCTGCTGCGAACGGCGCCCGGCCAACAAGTGCCGGTGGCGCTGTCGTGCGCGCCATTGCCCAGCGAACAGCATGCGATGGTGGTGACGGTGCTGGACATGTCGGTGGTGCGTCATCTGCATCAGCAACTGGAGTTCCAGGCAGTGACGGATCCGCTGACCGGGCTGCTCAACCGCCGCGGCTTTTACCAGACGGTTGAAAATCTGCTGCTGCGCGGCGAACGCTCCGATGGCGCCTGGGTGTTGCTGTACCTGGACCTCGACGGCTTCAAACGCGTCAACGACTCCCTCGGTCACGATGCCGGCGACCGGGTGCTGCGCTGGGTGTCCGAGCAATTGAAAGCCTGTCTGCGGCCCTTCGACATTCTGGCGCGCATGGGCGGCGACGAATTCACGGCGCTGCTGGACCTGGAGTTCCCCGAGCAAGCGGCGAAGATTGCCGAGAAGCTCATTGAGCGGGTGTCGATCTGTCAGCAGATTGATGGCCTGGACATCGCGTTGGGCGCCAGCATCGGCATCGCTGCTTACCCGGATTGCGGTGCGAATCTCGACGGGTTGCTACGTGCATCGGACATTGCGATGTACGAAGCCAAACGTGCCGGCCGGCAGCAATACCGTTTCTACGATCACGATATGAATGGCCGGGCGCGTTCGCGGCTGATGCTCGAAGAGAGCGTGCGCACGGCCATTGAAAACCGTGATTTCACCCTCGTGTATCAGCCGCAGGTGGCGATCAGCAGCGGGCAGATTCGTGGTTTTGAAGCGCTGTTGCGCTGGCAGCACCCGAGCGTCGGTGATGTACCGCCGGGGCTGTTTTTGCCATTGCTGGAAGAGGCGCGGCTGATCAGTCGTCTGGGCAGCTGGATTTACCATCGCGGCGCCGGCCAGCGCAAAGCCTGGGAAACCTTGTTTGCCGAGGATCTGGTGCTGGGCGTCAGTTTGAGCAGCACTCAGTTCGGCATGCCTAACCTGGTCACTGAATTGCGCCAAGTGCTGGAACGTCACGGCTTGCAACCGCGTTATCTGGAAGTCGAAGTGACGGAAGAAGCGTTGATGCAAAACCCCGAAGAAACCCGCAAGACACTACGCTTGCTGCGCAACCTCGGGGTGCGGGTGGCGCTGGATGATTTCGGCTCCGGGCCGTGCTCGCTGTCTCACTTGCGCGATCTTGAGCTGGATACACTCAAGTTCGATCGGCATCTGATCGCCCGCTTGCCGGCGTCCGAACGGGATGCGGCGCTGGTGCGCAATGTGATCGACCTGTGCAAGCAATACGGGATGCTGGTGATTGCCGAAGGGGTGGAAACCGTTGCGCAATATGAATGGCTGCAAGCCAATGGTTGCCAGTATGTGCAAGGTTTTCTGGTGGGGCGACCGATGATGGCCGAGGACGCCGGCGACTTTGTCGCGCCGTTTGACTGGAGCGCGCTGACCCGCTGAATTCGCTACACTGGCGACCTTTTCGTGATTCGTGTTGCCGCCTCTAATGACCGCGTTGAAATACCTCCAGGCCTATCCCGCTGCGTTGCAGGACCAGGTTCGCCAGTTGATCGCCGACGGTCGGCTGGGCGACTACCTGAGCAAGCGCTACCCGGAAAAGCACGCCGTGCAGAGCGACAAGGCGCTGTACACCTTTGCGCTGGACCTCAAGCAGGAATACCTGCGCAACGCTCCGGCCATCGACAAGGTTTTATTCGACAACCGCCTGGACCTGACCCATCGCGCCCTAGGCCTGCACACGACGATCTCGCGGGTGCAGGGCGGCAAGCTCAAGTCCAAGAAGGAAATCCGCGTGGCCTCGTTGTTCAAGGAGGCGCCCTCCGAGTTTCTGAAAATGATCGTGGTGCATGAACTGGCACACTTTAAAGAGTCGGATCACAACAAGGCGTTCTACAAGCTCTGCGAACACATGTTGCCGGGGTATCACCAGGTGGAGTTTGATCTGCGGGTGTACCTGACGTGGCGGGATATGCAATAAAAAGAACAAGGAGCGCACAGGTGGACGTGAGCAAGACCAAGAGCAGTTTCTACCGCCGCTTATACGTGGCGTACCTGATCGACAGAGGGTTGGCGATCAGCGTCCCGGCGCTGACCGAAGTGACCGGCATGCCCCGGCGCACGGCGCAGGACACGATTGCGGCGTTGGCAGACCTGGACATTATTTGCGAATTCGAGCAGGAAGAGGGCGCGCGCAACCATGCGGGGCGCTATCGGATTCGCGAGTGGGGGGCGATTGATCGGGGGTGGATCGAGCGCAATTTGCGGCAGATTAAAGCGGTGCTGGAATATCCGTAAGATTTACGGTGTTGCGGCTGACGTCTTCGCGGGCAAGCCTCGCTCCTACAGATCACGCGAATCCCGTAGGAGCGAGGCTTGCCCGCGAAGAGGCCCTTAGGAGCGACGCATCCCGATATGCGGAATGTCATCCTCAAGATATTCCTCGCCCGTCACAACAAACCCGTAACGCCCGTAATACCCCTGCAAATGGGATTGCGCCGAGAGATAGATCGGCACCTCAGGCCAGCGTTTCTCAGCTTGCTTCAACGCCTGCGCCATCAACTCATGCCCAAGCCCGGTGCCACGCGCTCCGGGCGCAATAATCACCCGCCCAATCACCACGTCGCCGCCCTGTAGCTCAGGGTCGAGCAAACGCAGATAAGCCACCAGCCGATCCCCTTCCCACGCCATCAAATGGCAAGTGTCACCTTCCAGATCCTGGCCATCGACATCCTGATATGCGCATTTCTGTTCGACGACGAACACCTCCGCGCGCAGCTGCAGAATGGCGTACAGCTGCTCTTTACCCAGATCGCTGTGGTGTTTGCAGACCCAATCGATTGTCATTTTCACTTTCCTTGAGCAACGTCGTTCCGATACTAAGCGCCCCGGCGAAATATGTCTTTATGGCGAAGAAATTTGTGACAAAGGCCAAAATGCCACCATTCATTTCGCGCGGAACTGTCTTCTTTGTGTAATCTGCGATGAAGCGCTGTGCAGTGGCTCCAATGAGCTAATGTTGAGTACCTGAGTGTCGGTACACGGGTCTTGGAGTTTTGGCAGAAAAATACGCCGGGCAGCCCGCCCGCTAAGGATTTTCTAGCATGCCGCGATTGCATCGAGCGTTTGCTTTGATTGGATTGCTGTTGCTGGCCCAGAGCGCGGCAGCGGAAAGGCTGCGTCTGGTCGCCGACGCCTGGCCACCCTTTACCGACGCCACGCTGGTCAACGGAGGCTTGGCCACCGACATTGTCAGCACCGCGCTGGCCCGGGCCGGTTACGCCAGTGATTTCGAACAGGTGCCTTGGGCGCGAGCGTTGCTCGGGTTGGGTGAAGGTCGTTACGACGTGCTGGTCAACGCCTGGTACACCGACGAACGCACCAAACTGGGCCAGTTCTCCGGCGAATATCTGCTCAACCGCGTGCGCTTTCTCAAGCGCAAGGACGCGCCGATCGAGTTCAGTAATCTGCAGCAACTGCACACCTATCCGATTGCGGTGGTGCGCGGTTACGCCTACTCATCGGAATTCGATGAAGACGTGTCGTTGCAGAAAGTCCCCGTGCATAACTTCGCCATGGCCGTGCGGATGGTCGCGGCGGACCGGGTCAAGTTGACGCTTGAAGACGAGTACGTCGCCCGTTATTACCTTGCGCGGGAATCCTCCAAGGTGCGCAATGCCGTGGAGTTCCTGCCCAAGGCGTTGAGCGAGAACAGCCTGCATATCTTGGTTAGCCTGAAAAATCCGCAGCATAAGCAAATCGTCGCCAACTTCGATCGCGAGATTGCCGAGATGAAGGCTGATGGGAGCTATGAGCGGTTGATGAAGCAGCATGGGATGTGAGGATTGGTTTTTGTGGTGAGGCTGATGGCGCCTTCGCGGGCAAGCCTCGCTCCTACAGAGATCGCGTAAGTCCTGTAGGAGCGAGGCTTGCCCGCGAAGAGGCCCGCCCAGCCACCACAGATCTCAGGCCTCGCTGGTGTCCTTGATGAGATGCGCCGCCAACGTCCGCAACGGCCCCAACTGCCGACAGATCAACGCCAACTGCGTTTGCACCAACCGCTGCCCTTCATCGATTTCATCCGGCATCTGCTCAAGCGTATTGGCCAGCGCCTCTTCCGCATCGCTCTGAATCGCAATCGGCTGTTTGCTCGCCAGCCCTTGGGCTATTTCATCGATGCTGGCCGCCAGGCTCACACCCGCGCCGTCGATCAAGTGCTCGCGAACATCCGGCGGTAGTTGGGTTTCACGGTGCGCACCCAATCCGGACAGATAACTGAGCAAGGTGTGCGACAGCACCAGGAACCGAAACCCGACATCCGCTTCCTTACGAAAATGCCCCGGTTCCATGAGCATGTTGGCCAGCGTCGTCGACAGTGCCGCGTCAGCGTTGTGCGCGTTGCGTCGGGCCAGGCGATATGCCAGGTCGTCGCTTTTGCCGGCGGCGTATTGCTGCATGATCTGGCGCAGGTAAATGCTGTTGCAGGTCAGGGTGTTCGCCAGCACTTTGTTCAGGCGTCGGCCCTGCCAGTCCGGCAGGAACAGGAACACCGCGAGCCCGGCGATCAGGCTGCCGAGCAAGGTGTCGAACAGTCGCGGCAGGAACAGCCCATAACCATCCCCGACCTGATTGAAGCAGAACAGCACCATCAAGGTGATCGCGGCAGTGGCCAAGGTGTAGCGGGTGGTGCGGTTGATAAAGAACACCACCCCGGCAGCGATCGCGAAGCACGACTGGACCAAGGGGTTGGGGAACAGGTCGAACAGCGCCCAGGCCACCGTCAGGCCAATTGCGGTGCCGATGATCCTCTGCCCGAGTTTGCGCCGGGTGGCGCCGTAGTTCGGCTGGCAGACGAAAAGCGTGGTGAGGATGATCCAGTAACCTTGCGACGGGTGAATCAAATGCACCATGCCGTAGCCGATGCTCAGCGCCAGGGGCAGACGCAGTGCATGACGGAACAGCAGCGACGTCGGGGTCAGCTGCGTGCGCAAGCGAATCCACACATCCTTGAGACTGCGCGGGGAGCGGTCGAGCAGGCTGCTGTCGGTGGCGTCGGCCAGGGCGTCGGGGTTGCTGGCGTCACTGAGCAATCGGTCGAGCGTGCCGAGGTTGGCCGCCAGTGCCCGCAAGGAACGCAGCAAGCCGCGCCAGGCCGGGTTGCTCTGGGTACGCAGGTGTTCGATGGCGGCGTGCAGGTCGCTCAACGCTTCGGCGAAGCTGGCGTCATAGATGAACGGCTGGCGCATCTGGATTGATTCGGCCAGCGCCCGGCAGGCCTTGCCTTGCTGGCGCAGCAGGCGCTGACAGCGGAACAGCACGTCGCTGTGGAAGAACGCCTCGGCCAGCGCGTTGTAAGGGTAGTGCGAAGAGCTGGCGCGCTCGTGGATGTCTTGAGCGAGGAAGTACAGCTTGAGGTAACGGCTGACTTTCGAGCCCGGCCGACCGTTGCCGACCCGGTGCAGGATGATTTCCTTGGCCGCGTTGAGCGCCGCCACCACCCGACCGTTTTGCTGGGCCAGTTCCAGTCGGCGCGCTTCCACGTCCATCTGTCGGATCGGCTCGAACAGCGACGCCTTGAGTTTCAAGTAATAACCCAACTCACGGAACAACCGCGCCAGGCTCTGCTGCACCGGCTGGTTGGAAAACATTGCCTGCCACAGCACCGAGAGCAAACCGTACCAGGCGGCGCCGGCCACCAGCAGCACCGGTTCGTGCCAGAAGTCGGTGACCGCGCCGCCGCGCTGGTCCACGCCGATCATGGTGTAGACCGACAGAATCAACGTCGCCGAGGCAATCGCACCATAGCGTTCGCCCAATGCGCCGAGCATGGTCAGGCAGAAGGCGGCGAGGGCGAAGGCGATGATGAAAAAGACGGGATAAGGGAACAGCAGTTCGACCGACAGCGCGGCGACCAGAAAACACACCAGCGTCACGGCCAGCGCGTTGAGACGACCCTGCCAACTGTCGTCGGTCTCGGCCAGAGCGCTGGCGATGATGCCCAGGAACAACGGGATCAGCAGCCCCATTTCATCCTGGTACCAACAGACGGCCATGCTGCCGGTCAGAGCGATGAACACCCGCACGCTGTAGCTGAATTTATCCAGCGCCCAGAGACGGCGCAGAGACTGACGAAATGAGGTCGATGACATGAAGTGCGAAGGCCTTCCGAGGCAATGCCGCTAAATTGAGCCAGTAATGACGCCGACGCAATGGCGCCGATCACATCTGACAGCAAAATCTGTTCCTTTAACCAACACCACATCACCTATGCGGGAGCGAGCCTGCTCGCGATGAGGCCGGCACATGCAACATCGATGTTGCCTGTTAGGACGCCTTCGCGGGCAAGTCGGATCGCCGCACCGCTCGCTCCTACAAGTTTTGCGTCATTTCAAAATTGGCGTATGACCTGTAGGAGCGAGCGGTGCGGCGATCCGACTTGCCCGCGAAGAACGATGACGCGGTATATCAGACGTATTGCGCGGCGGCGTAGCCGGAGGCCCAGGCCCACTGGAAGTTGAAGCCGCCTAGGTGTCCGGTCACGTCGAGCACTTCGCCGATGAAGTACAACCCCGGGCTTTTCAGCGATTCCATGGTCTTGGACGACACTTCGTGAGTATCGACGCCACCCAAGGTCACTTCGGCAGTGCGATAGCCTTCAGTCCCGGCAGGAACCACTTTCCAGCTCGCCAGTTTCTCGGCGATGTCGGCGATTTCGGCGTGGGTGTACTGCTTCATCGGTTTGGAGACGAACCAGTTGTCCGCCAGCAGGCTGGCCATCTTCTTGGTGAAGACTTCACCGAGCAGGGTTTTCAACTCGCTGTTCGGACGCTCGGCTTGCTGCTGTTGCAACCAGGTCGGCACGTCGTGGTCCGGCATCAGGTTGATCTCAACCGTGTCGCCGGATTCCCAGAACGAGGAGATCTGCAAAATCGCCGGTCCGCTGAGGCCGCGATGGGTGAACAGGATGTTCTCGCGAAAGCTCTGGTCGTTGCAGCTCACCAGGCAATCAACCGACGTGCCGGACAGCTCGGTGCAAAGCTCCTTAAGCTGATCGGTGATGGTGAATGGCACCAGGCCGGCGCGGGTCGGCAGCAAGTCGTGGCCGAATTGCTTGGCGACCTGATAACCGAAGCCGGTGGCGCCCAGGGTCGGGATCGACAGACCGCCCGTGGCGATCACCAGCGATTCACAGGTGATCTGGCCCAGCGTAGTGTCCAGAAGATAACCGCTTTCGAGTTTCTCAATGGTCTGGATTGACGTGTCCAGGTGCAGGCTCACGCCGACCTGATCGCACTCATTGAGCAGCATCTCCAGGATGTCGCTGGATTTGTTATCGCAGAACAACTGGCCGAGTTTCTTCTCGTGGTACGGCACGCCGTGCTTGGCGACCATGCCGATGAAATCCCACTGGGTGTAGCGCGCCAGTGCGGATTTGCAGAAGTGTTCGTTCTGCGAGAGAAAATTGCCAGGTTCGGTGTACATGTTGGTGAAATTGCAGCGGCCACCGCCCGACATCAGGATTTTCTTGCCGGCCTTGTTCGCATGGTCGAGCAACATCACCTTGCGCCCTCGCCCGGCGGCGGTCAGCGCACACATCAACCCTGCGGCGCCAGCGCCAATGATCACGACTTCGGTAGAGCGCAAAACGGTGTCCTCACACAATGATCGTTCCCACGCTCTGCGTGGGAATGCCGCCATGGACGCTCTGCGTCCGCCGTTATGTGACGCGGAGCGTCACGGGATGCATTCCCACGCAGAGCGTGGGAACGATCAGGGTCAGAGGATGCGAACGCGCAACGAGCGGCCCTTGATCTTGCCGTCGTTCAGGCGCTGCAAGGCTTGCTTGGCGATCCCGCGTTCCACGGCCACGTACGCCTGGAAGTCGAAAATCGCAATCTTGCCGACCTGGGCACCTGGAATACCGGCATCGCCCGTCAGTGCGCCCAGAATGTCGCCCGGACGCACCTTGTCTTTACGGCCAGCGCCAATGACCAGCGTGCTCATCACCGGCAGCAGCGGACCGCCGCCCTGAGACTTGAGGTTATCCAGCTGATCCCAGCTCAACGGCGACTTCTGCAGTTGCTCGATGGCTTGGGCGCGATGCGCTTCGGACGGCGCGACCAGACTGATCGCAATCCCTTTCTCACCAGCACGACCGGTACGGCCAACACGGTGGATGTGGATTTCCGAATCACGGGCCAGCTCGACGTTGATCACCATGTCCAGCGCATCGATGTCCAGACCGCGCGCGGCGACGTCGGTAGCAACCAACACCGAAGTGCTGCGGTTGGCAAACATGGCCAGCACCTGGTCACGGTCACGCTGTTCCAGATCGCCGTGCAGGCCGACGGCGGAGATACCTTTGGAGGTCAGGTGATCGACGGTTTCCTGAACCTGCTGCTTGGTGAAGCAGAAGGCTACACAGGAGGCCGGACGATGATGCGCGAGGACTTTGACCACGGCGTCCATGCGCTCTTCCGGAGAAATTTCGTAGAAACGCTGCTCGATCTGCGTGTCGTCATGGAACGCCTCGGCCTTCACGATCTGAGGGGTGCGCATGAATTTCGCCGCCAGTTGCTTGATACCCGTCGGGTACGTGGCGGAGAACAGCAGGGTCTGGCGGCGTTCCGGGGTCTGGGCAATGATCTCTTCGATGGAATCGTAGAAACCCATGTCGAGCATGCGGTCGGCTTCGTCGAGGATCAGCGTGTTCAGGCCATGGAGCACCAGTGAACCTTTGCGCAAATGTTGCTGAAGGCGGCCCGGGGTGCCGACGATGATGTGCGCGCCATGCTCCAGAGAGCCGATCTGCGGGCCGAAGGACACGCCGCCACACAGGGTCAGGACCTTGATGTTGTCTTCGGAACGGGCCAGGCGACGGATTTCCTTGGCAACCTGGTCAGCCAGCTCGCGCGTCGGGCAAATGACCAGCGCCTGGCAACCGAAGAAGCGCGGATTGATCGGGTTCAGCAGGCCGATACCGAAGGCGGCGGTCTTGCCGCTGCCGGTCTTGGCCTGGGCGATCAGATCCATCCCCTTGAGGATCACCGGCAAGCTTTGCGCCTGGATCGGCGTCATCTGGGCATAACCGAGGGAGTCGAGGTTAGCCAGCATGGCGGCGGACAGCGGCAAAGTATTAAAAGCGGTGGCGATGGTGGTCACGGGACTGGCCTGCAAAACAAAATGTCGCGCAGTGTATCAGTCCCGCGCGCTCTACCTGCAACTTCTGGACGAACGCAAACCTGTGGCGATGGGGATTTACTGTGGCGAGGGGATTCATCCCCGTTGGGGTGCGCAGCGCCCCCTTTTAATCTGGCGCCTCGGTGGGTCAGATCAACCTTCTCAGGATTGCTGCGCAATCCAACGGGGATGAATCCCCTCGCCACAGATAAATCCCCTCGCCACAAGTGCCTTGTTCAATGTTCGATGTGCTGTTCCGGACGTTTGACGCGCCGTCCGTCTTCCTTTGAGAGCTGCGAGAAGATCGTCGCGGCCAGCATCGCCATGATTCCGACCGTGACAAACGTCAGCTGGAAAGCCCCTAGAATTGTGTCCACACCGTCGTTGCCGATCTCTGCGGTAAAGCCGCCGAGCAAGGCGCCGGCGCAGGCAACGCCGAGGCTCAGGGACAATTGCGCGACCACCGACAGCAGGCTGTTGCCGCTGCTGGCGCTGGCGTCGTCGAGGTCGATCAGGGTCACGGTGTTCATTGCGGTGAACTGCAAGGAGTTGATCGCGCCGAGAATCGCCAGCATCCCCAGCAGCAGCCAGTAAGGCGTCTGCTCGCTGACCAGGCCCATGCTCGCGAGCATGAGTCCCAGCGCCAGGGTGTTGCCGGTGAGCACGATGCGATAACCCAGGCGCTCGATCAGCGGCCGCGCCACCGACTTGGCGACCATGGCCGCAGCCGCCAGCGGCAACATGCTCATCCCGGCCTGGGACGGCGAGTAACCCAGCGCCACTTGCAGCAGCAACGGCACGAGGAACGGCAAGGCGCCGCTGCCCAGGCGGGCGAACAGGTTGCCGAGGATGCCCACGGCAAACGTCCGGGTCTTGAACAGCGAAGGCGCGAACAGCGGATTATCGATGTGCCCGGCGCGCAACCAATACGCCGCCAGACACGCCATGCCGCCGAACAGCAGCAACATCACCCGCAAGTGCGGCAGGTGCAGTTCGCCGAGGCCTTCCATGGCGATGGTGATCAGCACCATCGCCGCACCGAACAGCAAGAAACCGAGGCTGTCGAAACGCGTGCGTTCGCTGCCCCGCAGGTCGGGGATGAACTTCCACACGGCGTAGCAACCGACAGCGCCCACCGGCAGGTTGATCAGGAAAATCCAGTGCCAGGTCAGGTATTCGACCATCCAGCCGCCCATGGTCGGGCCGATCAACGGGCCGAGCAGGCCGGGAATGGTGATGAAGCCCATGATCCGCACCAGTTCCGAGCGCGGATAAGCGCGTAACACCACTAATCGCCCGACCGGCAGCATCAGCGCGCCGCCCAGGCCTTGGATCACCCGCGCGCCGATCAGCATGTTCAGGGTGCTCGACAACGCGCAGAGCAATGAGCCGAGGCTGAACAGCAGAATGGCGCCGAAGAAAATTTTCTTGGTGCCGAAACGGTCGGCGATCCAGCCGGAGGCGGGGATCAATAATGCGACGGTGAGCATGTAGGCGATGATCACGCCCTGCATGCGCAGCGGATCTTCGGCGAGATCTCGGGCCATGGCGGGCAGGGCGGTGTTGAGAATGGTGCCGTCGAGGGATTGCATGAAGAAAGCGATGGCGACGACCCACGGCACCCAGCGGGCGGTGACAGCGTCGAGAGGCAGGCGGTTGGGCATGGGACCTCTTGTCAGTGTGAATCAGGGAGTCCGTGGTGACTTCTTCGCGGGCAAGCCTCGCTCCTACAGGTTCAGCATCGGCCGAAAAACCTGCGACAACCCCCGATCCCGTAGGAGCGAGGCTTGCCCGCAAAGCTTTTACAGGGTCAACGTGAGTCGGCTGACGAGCGCCCCCGGCAACAACGCGGAGGCAGTCGCTCGCTGGCTGTACGTGCTGGCCGACAACATCAATTCGCGTTCCTGGGTCAACGCTTCCAGCTGCGATCCCAGCAAGCTGTAAGCACTGTCATCAAACCGCATGGTGCTGACCGGCGCCTGAATCTCGCCGTTCTCGACCCAGAAGGTCGCAAACCGCGTCATGCCGGTCAGGCGCGCCGCCGGTTGGTCCGAATAGTTCAGGTACCAGAGGTTGCTGATGTACAAACCAGTGCCCAGTTGCTTGAGAATCTCTGCGTCAGGCATCGCGCCCGCCGCCATGTTCACTGCGCTTGGCATTTCACCGCCGCTGGCGCCGTTGGCGGTCAGGCCGTACTCGGCCGCACTGCGTGAACTGACCATCTGCGCGCCGGCCTTGCCGTTGACGATCAACCCCAAATCGCTGCGCGGATAACCTTCGCCGGAGAATGCGGGGCTCAACGAACCGCTGACCTTTTCATCGACCGACACCAACGGGCTGAACGCACTGTCGCCCGCGTAAAGCTTCTGCAGCGGACTGTTTTTGCTGGCAATCGACTGTGCCGAGAAACCGCCCCAGCCCAGCATGTCCATGATTTCGCCCAGGGCTGCAGGCGCCAGGTAGGCGCGGTACTGACCCGGCGCCAGGGTGCGTTGCGGTCTGCCCAGGAATGCCAATTGCTCGCGTGCCTGCGCAAAGCGTTTGGCAAACCCTTCGCTGTTCCAGTCGTGCCCGGCGTAGCTGGCCTTCACCGCTTGGCCGTTTTCGTGGAACAAGCTGAAATCGAAATTGAAGCTGTTGGCCTGATGCCAACCGAACGCGCCCGAGGAACTGGCGAAACCACGGCTGATCGGCCCGGCGGCATAGAAGCCCACCAGATCCAGCCCTTCGGCCGCCTGGGTGATTTCGGCCACCACCTGTTCGGTGTCCGGCAGCGGATGTTCCTGCACGTTCTTGCTCTGCCAGTCGTTGTGGTTGAGCAGCAGGTACGGATCCTGCGGCAGCAATGGCAAGGTTTCGCGCAGCTGTTGCAGACCTTCGGCCAGTCGCTGAACGTCGACTTCCGCATCACCGGCCAGGGTGATGTTGAGGTCGGCGTGGCGCCCCTCGTTGATCAGTTTGAAACCGACACTCGCCTGCTGCACCTGACCGGCCTGACGAACCTTGGCGTGGTTGAAGCGCACGAAGGCCGACGATTCGGCGGCGTAGCTGAGGGTGAATTGTTCCGGCTTGCGAATCGCATCGCGCAGCCAGTTGACCAAAGCCTTGAACGACTCGGCCTGATTGTTTGAAGTACTCATCAGGCGTCTCCCCCAAATACATCTACGTTGCTGAACACACAGGCCGGCGAGGCATGCCCGACGCGAATGACCTGATTCGGTTCGCCCTTGCCGCAGTTCGGCGTGCCCAGGACCTTGACGGTGTTCGCATCGCCGACGGCGCTGAGGCTTTTCCAGAACTGTGCGGAAATCGCCCGGTAGTTCGGGTTTTTCACCACGCCTTTGAGTTCGCCGTTTTCGATCAACTGCGCCCATTCGCAACCGAACTGGAATTTGTTGCGCGCATCGTCGATGGACCACGAGCGGTTGGTCGACATCATGATGCCGTGCTCGATGTTGCCGATCAGTTGTTCCAGCGGCTGATCGCCGGGCTCGATGTTCAAGTTGGCCATGCGGTCTATCGGCGGACGGTTCCAGCCACAGGCGCGGCTGTTGGCGACACCGTCCATGCCGGCTCGAAATTGCGACAGCGCGCCGCCCAATGGACGCAGCAGCAGGCCTTCTTTAATCAGGAATTGCTTGCTTGCAGCCGTGCCGTCGTCGTCATGGCCGTAGCTGGCGAGCTGCTCGGGGATGTCCGGGTCGAAGGTCACGTTGAGCAGTTTGGAGCCGTATTGCAGGCGGCCGAAGTCTTCTGCCTTGACGAAACTGGTGCCAGCGTAATTGCGTTCGTCGCCCAAGATGCGGTCCAGTTCCAACGGGTGACCGATGGATTCGTGGATCTGCAGCATCATTTGGTCCGGCATCAACAGCAGGTCGCGCGGGCCTTGCGGGGTGTTCGGCGCCAGCAGCAATTGCAGCGCTTGATCAGCGACTAGCGGGCCGGCACCCACCAGGCCGCAGCGGCTGATCACATCGAAGCCGCCTTGCTGGCCGAAGTTTTCACGGCCCAGGGTGCGGGTCTGGCTGTCGCTGCCGTCATAGGCGGTGACATCCAGGCCCGGGTAGACGAAACGTTGAGCCTGACGCAGTTCGGCGCCGACGCTGTTGAGGTAGATCTGCTCGACGTGGGTGATGCCGATGCTCACCTGCCAGTTCACCAGCCGCTCGTCCTTGGGTACGGCGGCGGATTCGGCGCCGAGCAGTTGATAGCAATCGCTCAGGGACGGGAAGGGCTGGTCGAAGTTCGGCGAGAAGTAATCGGCGCGGTCGCTGGAGACGGCTTGGCCGCGCAGGTCGAGCAGGTCGAGCAGGGCGTGGGGCTTGAGTCGGCGAGCTTGTTGCTCGGCACGCTCCAGGGCGGCTTGCAGGCCTGATTGGGACAGGTCGTTGGTCGCGGCGTAGGCTTCGACGCCGTTGACCCGAACGGTCAGCATCGCGCCTTCGTCGCGGCTCAGGCTCGGAGGTTCGGCGACATTCTTGCGCACCGAGAGGTATTGGCCGGACTCGCGCACATAACGCAGCGAAAAGAATTCAGCGCCCGTGCGCAAGGCAGCGAAGCGCTGCTTGAGCTGGGGGTGGAAATCGAACATTCGGGAACCTCCTTGGTATGGAGTGGCGGTGTATCGATGTTGCGAGGGGGTGAAACGTTTGCGTGGCGCTAGATTAGGCCTGCGTGGGGGTAGGATCAAGGGCGGAGCGGTGTAGGAATGGATTACCAGGGTGTATCAGGAGGTTGTGTGTTGGTTGGGAGGACCCCTTCGCGGGCAAGCCTCGCTCCTACAAGGAAACACGATCCCATGTAGGAGCGAGCGGTGCGACGATTCGACTTGCCCGCGAAGGCCGCACCTTGGTGTAACGGTCTTACTGAGCAGCCAGGCTCACATCCCGCAACGGCTTGCCACGCACCGGTGCATCACCGGCCACGAAGTAGTCGGCGGTGCTGCGCGGCAACGGCTGGCGACCACGGATCTTGTCGGCGATTTTCTCGGCGATCATGATCGTTGGCGCATTCAGGTTGCCGGTGGTGATGATCGGCATGATCGAGGCATCGACCACACGCAAGGCTTGCATGCCATGCACACGACCTTCGCCATCGACCACGGCCATTTCGTCGGTGCCCATCTTGCACGAGCAGGACGGGTGGAACGCGGTTTCGGCGTGTTCGCGGATGAACTTGTCCAGCTGCTCATCGGTTTGCACGTCGATGCCGGGGCTGATTTCGCGGCCACGGAAAGCGTCCAGTGCAGGCTGTTGCATGATTTCACGGGTCAGGCGGATGCCGTCGCGGAATTCCTGCCAGTCCTGCTCGGTGGCCATGTAGTTGAACAGGATGCTCGGGTACTCGCGCGGATACTTGGACTTGGCCTGAATACGACCGCGACTCGGCGAACGCATGGAACCCATGTGCGCCTGGAAACCGTGCTCTTTCACGCCATTGCTGCCGTTGTAGTTAATCGCAACCGGCAGAAAGTGGTACTGAATGTTCGGCCAATCGAATTCTTCGCGGGTACGGATAAAACCGCCGGCTTCGAACTGGTTGCTGGCGCCGATGCCGGTGCCGTTGAACAGCCACTCGGCACCGATGGCTGGCTGGTTGTACCAGAGCAGCGACGGGTACAGCGAGACCGGTTGGGTGCAGGCGTATTGCAGGTACAACTCGAGGTGATCCTGCAGGTTTTCGCCGACGCCTGGCAGGTCATGGACCACCGGGATGTCGAGTTTGTTCAGCAGTTCGGCCGGGCCGACACCGGAGCGTTGCAGAATCTGCGGCGACGCGATGGCGCCGGAACACAGCAGCACTTCTTTGCGGGCGCGGGCTTCAACGCGCTCTTCAGCGGCGCCGATCAAGTAACGCACGCCGACTGCACGCTTGCCTTCGAACAGGATCTTGTCGGTCAGGGCGTGAGTGACGATGGTCAGGGTCGAACGCTTCTTGGCGACGTCCAGGTAACCGCGAGCGGTGCTGGCGCGACGGCCGTTCGGCGTCACGGTGCGGTCCATCGGGCCGAAGCCTTCTTGCTGGTAACCGTTCAAGTCTTCGGTGCGCGGGTAACCGGCTTGCACGCCTGCTTCAACCATCGCGTGGAACAGCGGGTTGTTGCCGGCTTTCGGGGTGGTCACGCTGACCGGGCCGTCGCCACCGTGGTAGTCGTTCGCGCCGATGTCCCGAGTTTCAGCCTTGCGGAAGTACGGCAGGCAGTTCAGGTAGTCCCAGTCTTCCAGACCTGGCAGTTTCGACCAGTTGTCGTAGTCCATCGCGTTGCCGCGGATGTAGCACATGCCGTTGATCAGCGAAGAACCACCCAGGCCCTTGCCGCGACCGCATTCCATCCGGCGACCGTCCATGTGTGGCTCTGGATCGGTTTCGTAGGCCCAGTTGTAGCGACGACCTTGCAGCGGAAACGCCAGGGCAGCCGGCATTTGCGTACGGAAGTCCAAACGGTAGTCCGGGCCACCCGCTTCGAGCAGCAGGACGGTGACGCCTTCGTCTTCAGTCAGACGGGTCGCCAGGGTGTTACCGGCCGAGCCGGCACCAATGATGATGTAATCGAATTCTTGGGACATTAAATGCACCCTCTTTGAAAGTGGTCAGGTCATGGCCATGGCGAGTGCTGCGCACTCGTTCGCGGGCAAGTCGGAACGCCGCCCGCTCACTCCTACAGGTTTTGCGTCGTGCACAAAACCGCGGCAAACCCCGATCCTGTAGGAGCGAGGCTTGCCCGCGAAGGCGGCCTCGCAGGCGAAGCAGATGCCTGCTTAGAAAACCGAGGCGTAATCGCCCAGTTCGACCTGTACCGATTTGATGCGTGTGAAGTTGTTCAGCGAGCTGATGCCGTTCTCACGGCCCACACCCGACTGCTTGTAGCCACCGACCGGCATCTTCGCGTCGGACTCGCCCCAGGCGTTGATCCAGCAGATACCGGCTTCCAGTTGATGAATCACGCGGTGAGCGCGGTTCAAGTCTTTGGTGACGATGCCAGCCGCCAGGCCGAAGTCGGTGTCGTTGGCACGACGGATCACTTCTTCTTCGGTGTCGTAGGTCAGGATGGCCATGACCGGGCCGAAGATTTCTTCGCGAACGATGGTCATCTCGTCGGTGCAGTCGGTGAACACGGTCGGTGCCACGAATGCGCCTTTGGCGAAGTCGCCGTCGGTCAGGCGAGTACCGCCGCACAGGACGCGAGCGCCTTCTTCCTTACCTTTGGCGATGTAACCCAACACGCTTTCCATGTGGGCAAAGCTGACCAGCGGGCCGAAGTTGGTGTTTTCGTCTTCCGGGTTGCCGATGCGGATGCGCGCAACGCGCTCAGCGATCTTGGCTTCGAAAGCGGCTTTCAGGTGCGTCGGTACGAACACGCGAGTGCCGTTGGTGCAGACCTGACCGGAGCTGTAGAAGTTGGCCATCATCGCGGTGTCGGCCGCGCGATCGAGGTCGGCGTCGTCGAAGATGATCAGCGGGGATTTGCCGCCCAGTTCCATGGTCACGTCTTTCAGCGACGAAGCGGAAGCGCTGGCCATGACCTTCTTGCCGGTGTCGGTGCCACCGGTGAAAGAGATTTTTTCGATGCGTGGGTGTTCGGTCAACCAAGTGCCGACTTCACGGCCGCTGCCGGTCAGCACGTTGAACACGCCAGCCGGAACGCCGGCTTCGGTGTAGATCTCGGCCAGTTTCAGCGTGGTCAGGGACGTGACTTCGCTTGGCTTGAAGATCATCGCGTTACCGGCCGCCAGGGCTGGTGCGGATTTCCACAGGGCGATCTGGATCGGGTAGTTCCATGCGCCGATACCGGCCACGACGCCCAGCGGCTCGCGACGGGTGTAAACGAACGACGTGGTGCGTAGCGGGATCTGCTCGCCTTCGATGGCTGGGACCAGGCCTGCGTAGTATTCCAGTACATCAGCACCGGTGACGATGTCGACATACTTGGTTTCGGAGAACGATTTACCGGTGTCCAGGGTTTCCAGGGCGGCCAGTTCATCGTTGCGCTCGCGCAGGATGTCCACGGCACGGCGCAGGATGCGCGAACGCTCCATGGCGGTCATCGCGGCCCAGATTTTCTGGCCCTTTTCAGCGCTGACGACAGCGCGCTCAACGTCTGACTGGGTCGCACGTTGTACTTTTGCGAGGACTTCACCGTTAGCCGGGTTGATGGCTTCGAAAGTGGCGTCGCTGCTGGCGTCGGAGTAGCCGCCATCGATGTAGAGTTTTTGCAGTTCGAAACGGGCCATAAAGTCCTCGCAAGTGCATAAGTGGTTGGCGTTGGCCACCGGGCGTGCCCTATAGCTTTGGGCAACGCTGGTCAGTGGCAGTTCAGGGGTTGAGCGGTTATGTGTGCTCTAACTCACCTGCTTGGCCAGTTGAAAATCCATGTATTCGTAAGCGATCTGGTGCGCTTGCTCAGTGTCGAAAGCATCTCCCGACAGCGCGCCGCGCAACCACAAACCGTCAATGAGGGCTGCCAGACCCCGGGCTGCACTGCGCGCGTCATCGAGCGGCAATACACGGCGGAACTGGCAGCACAGGTTGGAATACAGGCGGTGATCGTTAATCCGCTGCAACCTGTGCAATGACGGGTGGTGCATGCTGGTAGCCCAGAAGGCCAGCCAGGTTTTCATTGCTGGGCCATTGACCTGGCTGGCGTCGAAGTTGCCTTCGATAATCACCTGCAGATGTGCCCGTGGGCTGTCATCTGCCAGCGCCTGACGGCGCGCGGTGACGTTCTCGCTGAGGACACTCATCAGGTACTGCGCCGTGGCAGCGATCAGGCCGTTCTTGTCCTGAAAATAGTGACTGATGATGCCATTCGAGACACCGGCCAAACGGGCGATCAGCGCAATGCTGGCGTCCCCCATTCCGACCTGATCTACCGCCTGCAATGTGGCTTCGATCAACTGCTGGCGGCGGATGGGTTGCATACCGACCTTGGGCATCTTGCACATCTCCTTAGGCCCTCCGGTGGACGTAAAACGTCTATCGGATTAAGGGCCAGTCTATTTTGTTTTGATTGAACGTTCAATCAACAAAGAATAAGATCTGCGACAATTCGTCGCTGCCTACAGGTTTTTCCTACACGTAGTTGGCGGAAAAACGACATCCGAAAACGCTCGAAACCCGCGCGCACTGGCGCTCCCGGGTTTCGGGCTTTTTTCGGGGTGTCTTTATATCACCCGCCTGTCTGCTGCCAACTAGCCGATTAGTCGGGTACTGCGTTGCCTTGTGTTCTTCTCTCGCACTGCCTGGAGCATCTGTGCCATGAGTTCTGCCTCTCTTATAAAGACCCCACCCGAGAAGGTGACGGTCAACGGTTGGGTGTTCTACACCTCTACCGCGTTGATCCTGCTGTTGACCGCCATTCTGATCATCGCCCCGCAAGAGGCCGGCAGATTGCTTGGTATTGCCCAGGCCTGGTTGTCCCGCAGCTTCGGCTGGTACTACATGGTGGTGATCGCCGCTTACCTGGTCTTCGTGCTCGGCCTGGCGTTTTCGTCCTACGGCAAACTCAAGCTGGGCAGCAAGGACGACACCCCGGACTTCAGCTACGGCGCCTGGGCGGGGATGCTGTTCTCGTCGGGTATCGGCATCTCGCTGCTGTACTTCGGTGCTTCCGAGCCGCTGGACCACTACTTCAATCCGCCGGAAGGCGTGGCCGGCAGCAACCTTGCCGCACGTCAGGCCGTACAGCTGACGTTCCTGCACTGGGGCCTGCATGGCTGGGCGATCTACGCCCTGGTCGGTTTGGCCGTGGCGTACTTTGCTTACCGTCATAACCAGCCGCTGGCGTTGCGTTCGGCGTTGTATCCGCTGGTCGGCGAGCGTTGGGTCAAAGGCGCGGCCGGTCATGCGGTGGACGGCTTCGGCATGTTCGTGACCCTGCTGGGTCTGGTGACGAACCTGGGGATTGGTTCGCTGCAAGTGTCGTCGGGCCTTGAAAACCTGTTCGGCATGGAGCACAACAACACCAACCTGCTGATCGTGATCATCGTAATGAGCACCGTGGCGACCATCGCTGCCGTGTCTGGCGTGGAAAACGGTATCCGTCGTCTGTCCAACCTGAACATTGTGCTGTTCAGCGGCCTGCTGATATTTGTGCTGCTGTTCGGCCCAACCCTGCACCTGCTCAACGGCTTCGTGCAAAACGTCGGCGACTACCTGAACAGCGTGGTGCTGAAGACCTTCGACCTCTATGTGTACGAAGGCGACAGTGAGAAATCCGACCGCTGGTTGGGCCTGTGGACCCTGTTCTACTGGGCGTGGTGGATTTCCTGGGCGCCATTTGTAGGCATGTTCATCGCGCGTATTTCCCGTGGTCGCACGGTGCGTGAACTGGTGGCCGGCGTGCTGCTGATTCCGCTGGGTTTCACTCTGGCATGGCTGTCGATCTTCGGTAACTCGGCCCTGGACCTGGTGATGAACCATGGGGCGGTGGAGCTCGGGAAGACGGCGCTGGAACAGCCGTCCATGGCGATTTACCAATTGCTGGAGCATTACCCGGCGTCGAAGATTGTGATCGGCGTGTCGATCTTTGTTGGTTTTGTGCTGTTCCTGACCCCGGCGGATTCCGGCGCGGTGATGATGGCCAACCTTTCGTGCAAGGGCGGCAACGTTGACGAAGATGCGCCGCACTGGCTGCGGATCTTCTGGTCGGCGGTAATTACCCTGGTAACCATCGGCCTGCTGTTTGCCGGCAACTTCGAAGCCATGCAAACCATGGTGGTGCTGGCCGGTCTGCCGTTCTCGGTGGTACTGGTGTTCTTCATGTTCGGCTTGCACAAGGCGATGCGCCAAGACGTGCAGATCGAACAGGAGCAAGCGGAACTCGCAGCGCGCGGTCGTCGTGGTTTTAGCGAGCGTTTGACCGAGCTGGACTTGCAGCCGAATCAGTCGATCGTTCAGCGTTTCATGGACAAGCAAGTCAGCCCGGCGCTGGAAGAGGCTGCGGTGCAACTGCGTACTCAAGGCCTGGACGTGCAAACGTTGCTGGGCAAGGCCAAGCGTTGCATGGGCCTGCGGATCGAGATGGAAGAGGGCAACCCTTTTGTCTACGAAGTGAGCCTGGACGGTTATCTGGCGGCGGCGAGCGACACGGTCTCGGCTGAAAGCGCTGATGAACCACGTGCACGTTACTACCGCGCCGAGGTGTACTTGCACAACGGCAGCCAGGATTACGACTTGATGGGCTTCACTCAGGATCAGATCACCCGTGACGTGCTCGATCAGTTTGAAAGCCATCGGCAGCTCCTTGGCCGGGTCTATAGCTAATGTTGAAGGGCGCGGTGCATCAGATGCACCGCGTCGCATCCTTCGCGGGCAAGCCTCGCTCCTACAGGATTTCCGTTGAACTTGTAGGAGCGAGGCTTGCCCGCGAAGGGGCCATCAGCCGCAATACTGTTTGACTCGATATCCCCTAAACAAAAACGCCGCGATCCTCTCGCGGCGTTTTTGTGTCTGCTGCCTTACCCCAGATTCTTGCCAAGCAACGCGTGATACAGCTCGCTGTCACCCAGAATCCCGACCACCTTGTTGTTGTCGTGCAGCACCAGCTTATTACCCGTCTGATATCGAATCTGCAGCGCGTCGCGCATGCCGATGTTCGAATCCACCAGCGTTGGTCGACGACCCAAGCCTTCAACCGCTTGCCCTGGAATCCAGTTCTGCAGGTCCAGGCTCGCGCCGTTCTGGCGTGCGCCTTTGATGGTGTTGCCTTCGGCCAGGTCCAGCCAGGAGTCGCCGCCCGGATCGAGGCATACCGAACCGTTGATGCGTTTGCAGTTGTCCAGGGTGCGCATCAGGCTGCGACCGCACAACACGTTCAGCGGGTTGGTATGGGCGACGAACGTCCGCACGTAGTCGTCCGCAGGGTTCAATACGATCTCTTCCGGCTTGCTGTACTGGACGATCCGACCGTCTTTCATGATCGCGATACGGCTGCCGAGCTTCAGTGCTTCATCGAGGTCGTGGCTCACGAACACGATGGTTTTGTTCAGCTTGCTCTGCAGCTCCAGCAGTTCGTCTTGCAGGCCCTGGCGGATCAGCGGGTCGAGGGCCGAGAACGGTTCGTCCATCAGCAGAATGTCCGCGTCCATCGCCAGCGCACGGGCCAGGCCCACACGTTGCTGCATACCACCGGAGAGTTCGTCAGGTTTCTTGTTGCGCCACTGGGTCAGGCCCACCAGCTCAAGCTTGTCGTCCACCAGTTTGCGCCGTTCTTTTTCCGGGCGACCCTGCATCTCCAGACCGAAACTGATGTTCTCGCGCACTGTCAGCCAAGGCATCAGGGCGAATTTCTGGAACACCATCGCGATACGCTTGGTGCGCATCATTTTCAGTTCTGCCGGGGTGCAGGAGGCGATATCGATCTGCTTGCCTTCGTGCTCGACGAACAGCTTGCCGCGGCTGACGGTGTTGAGGCCGTTGATGCAGCGCAGCAGGCTGGATTTACCGGAGCCGGACAAGCCCATCAATACGCAGATTTCACCTTTTTCGACGTCCAGGCTGGCTTTTTCAACGCCAACAATCTGCCCGGTCTTTTTCAGGATCTGGTCGCGGGTCATGCCCTGGTCGAGAAGCTTGAGCGCCTCACGCGGGTCTTTGGAGAAGATTACGTCGACGTCTTCGAAGCGAATAATGCTCATGCGTCACCCCCTACTTTAGCGTCGGGTTGTTTGCAGATACGGTCGAGCATGATCGCCAGCAGTACGATCGCCAGGCCCGCTTCGAAGCCCAGGGCGATATCAGCAGTGTTCAGTGCGTTGACCACGGGTTTGCCCAAGCCGTCGGCGCCCACCAGTGCCGCGATCACCACCATCGACAACGACAGCATGATGCACTGGGTAATACCGGCCGCGATGCTTGGCATGGCGTAGGGCAGTTCGATGCGTGCGAGCAGTTGGCGGCGCGAGCAGCCGAAGGCTTTGCCGGCGTCCATCAGTTCCTGCGGAACATCGCGAATACCCAGGTAAGTCAGGCGGATAGGTGCGGCAATCGCGAACACCACCGTAGAAATCAGGCCCGGGACCACACCCAGACCGAAGAGGGTCAGGGTAGGAATGAGGTACACGAATGTCGGCACGGTCTGCATCAGATCGAGCACCGGACGCATCAGTGTGTAGAACATCGGTTTGTGTGCAGCGACGATGCCCAGCGGCACGCCGATGACCACGCAGACCAGGGTGGCGAACAACACCTGGGCAAGGGTTTCCATGGTTTCCTGCCAGTACCCCAGATTGAGGATCAGCAGGAAGGAGGCGATAACGAAAACGGTCAGCCCCCACTTTCGTTGAATGAAGTGTGCCAGTAGCGCGATGAGGCCGATCAATGCCAGCGGGTTGAACCAGGTCAGCGCAAAAGTCACGCCGTGGATCATCGTTTCCAGTGACACGGCGATTGCGTCGAAAGTGTTGGCGCCGTGTTGCGTCAACCATTCAACGAAGCCCGCGATGTACTGGCCTAGAGGTATTTTCTGATCAATCAGCATGGTAGTGAACGTCCGCATGCAAGGAAATAAACAGCCCGGACGGCCGAAGCCGTCCGGCGTAAGCGATGCTTCTTAATTCAAGGCTGCGCGAGCTTGGCTTTCACGGCCTCCAGGCCTGGTTTACCGTCAATGGTGGTCACGCCAGCGAGCCAGGTATCGAGCACCTGTGGATTCTTTTTCAGCCAGGCCTTGGCGGCCGCGTCAGGCTTCATTTTGTCGTCCAGGACGTTGCCCATCAGGGTGCTTTCCATGTCCAGAGTGAACTGCAGGTTTTTCAACAGCTGACCCACGTTGCTGCATTCCTGCGCATAGCCCTTGCGGGTGTTGGTGTAGATGGTTGCCTGGCCGAAGTTCGGGCCGAAATACTCGTCGCCGCCGGTCAGGTACTTCATCTTGAAGCGCGTGTTCATCGGGTGTGGTTCCCAGCCCAGGAACACCACGGCGGTGTTGCGGCGCTGGGCGCGATCGACTTGCGAGAGCATGCCTGCCTCGCTGGACTCGACCACCTTGAAGCCGGCGGCTTTCAAGCCGAAGGCGTCCTTGTCGATCATGCTCTGGATCAGACGGTTGCCGTCGTTACCCGGTTCGATGCCGTAGATCTTGCCGTCGAGTTCTTTCTTGAACTTGGCGATGTCGGCGAAATCTTTAAGACCTTTGTTATACAACTCTTCCGGGACGGCGAGTGTGTATTTTGCGTTTTCCAGGTTGGCACGCAGGGTGTCCACGGTGCCGGCATCGCGGTAGGCCTTGATGTCGTTTTCCATGGTCGGCATCCAGTTACCCAGGAACACGTCCATGTTCTTGCCGTCGGCCAGGGACTTGTAGGTCACCGGTACGGAAATCATCGTGGTTTTGGTCTTGTAGCCGAGGGCATCGAGGACGACGCTGGTGGTGGCGGTGGTGACGGTAATGTCAGTCCAGCCGACATCGGAGAAGTTTACGGTGCTGCATTGAGCCGGCTCGGCGGCTTGAGCCAGAAACGGCAGACTCAGCATGGCGGCCAACAACAACGACGGGGAACCTTTCATGGATGGACTCCTTGGTGTTTTTTTTGGCAGTGTTCCGACTGGACCACCGCACTTATAGGTTGCGGTTGGATGGCGTTTTGGAGACAGCTCTACCACGGCGCCTTGCAATCGAGTCGATACGATCATGTACCAGTGAAAATCTGACGCCTACAGGGGGCGTCGTAACCAGTACAGGGATGGTCGCATCCAGTGTCGGTGACGTCGTTTACAGCTATTTTCAGCCCTTTCTGCCCGTTTGAACCGTAAAGAAACCGTGAAAACGTAGCGCTGATGGCCTGCGACGTTGGTGGGCATGAGTGGGTCGGTGTCAGACGTCGAACGACATGGTAAAAGCCCGATGATGCGGCCATCCCGACGGATTGCAGCTTGAGCGTAGCAGCTCCGTCACTGGGCGCTTTTGCGTCCGGAGTTGGCACACCCAGGAGTTCGGCAGTCATGGCAATCAGCGTTTTCGACCTGTTCAAAATCGGCATTGGACCTTCCAGTTCGCACACCGTGGGACCTATGCGGGCCGCCGCGTTGTTCGTGCAAGGTTTGCGTGAGCAGGGTCTTTTGGAACAAGTGCGTCGCGTCGAAGTTCAGCTTTATGGTTCGTTGTCGGCCACCGGCGTTGGTCACGGCAGCGACAACGCGGTGATCATGGGCCTGATGGGCGAGTGGCCGGATGCGATCGATCCGTCGCAAATCGGCATCCGCATCGAAACCCTGCGCGAAACTCACACGCTGTTGCTCGACGGTCACTTGTCGGTCCCGTTCATTTGGGCCCGGGACATGCGCCTGATCGACGAAAACCTGCCATTCCATCCCAACGCCATGACCCTGATTGTCGAAGGCGATCACGGCGAACTGCATCGCGACACCTACTATTCCATCGGCGGCGGTTTTGTCGTCGATGAGGCGCAGGCCTCCAGCGGCGTGGTCGATCTGGATCGCACGGTGCTGCCGTACGATTTCTCCAGCGCCGTCGAGCTGCTCAGCCTCTGTAAGCAGCACAACCTGCGCGTTGCCGAATTGATGATGGCCAACGAGAAGGTCTGGCGCAGCGAAGAGGAAATTCGCGCCGGCCTGATGAAACTCTGGCGCGCCATGCAGGATTGCGTCGAACAAGGCCTCAAGCACGAAGGCATCCTGCCCGGCGGACTTAATGTGCGTCGTCGCGCAGCCAAGTTGCATCGCAGCCTGCAAGAGCTGGGGAAACCTAACGTAATCGGCTCAACGCTGAGTGCCATGGAGTGGGTCAACCTGTTCGCTCTGGCGGTCAACGAAGAAAACGCCGCTGGCGGGCGCATGGTCACGGCGCCGACCAATGGCGCGGCGGGAATCATTCCGGCGGTGTTGCACTACTTTATGAAGTTCAGTGAGGTGGTGACCGACGCCAACGTGGTCGACTATTTCCTCAGTGCGGCGGCGGTAGGGATTCTGTGCAAGAAGAACGCTTCGATTTCCGGTGCCGAAGTCGGTTGCCAGGGTGAAGTCGGTTCGGCCTGCGCGATGGCGGCGGCCGGGTTGGCGGAGATTCTCGGCGCCACACCGGAGCAACTGTGCAACGCGGCGGAAATCGGTCTGGAACACAACCTCGGCCTGACCTGCGACCCGGTGGGCGGGCTGGTGCAAGTGCCGTGCATCGAGCGCAACGCGATTGCCGCGGTGAAAGCCATCAACGCGGCGCAGATGGCGCTGCGTGGCGATGGTCAGCACTTTATCTCGCTGGATCGGGTGATCCGCACGATGCGTGATACTGGCGCCGATATGCATGACAAATATAAAGAGACATCGCGCGGTGGGTTGGCGGTTAGCGCGGTTGAGTGTTGATTCAGTAAGACCGAGTCGCCTGTTTCGCGAGCAAGCCCGCTCCCACATTCGACCGCATTTCCCTGAGAGAACTCGGTCACCTGTGGGAGCGGGCTTGCTCGCGAAGGCGTCAGACCAATCAAAACTGCGCGCTAAGTGAACACCTGAATCGAAACGCGCCACGTTTTAGCGCGTCGCTTACAGATAAGCGACCTCACCTAGATCAGGGATCCAAGTTGGCCAGTACCGCCTGTCACCTGTGCTTGCGGTGACACTCTCCATCCGGTCGCCGTAGCCCTGTTCCCACAAGTGCTACCGATTTGCTCACGCCCAACGGGGCGGAGCGTCTCCCGCCGATAATGGCACCTATAACCCCTACTCACGGCGCGGCTTATATAGACGCACTGCGACGTCGTTTTCAGGAGTTATTGAATGACCATTCAACTTTAGGCATGGCAATTGCTCTGTCATTACAAAGCCCGTCTCCCACGCGAGAACGATGGCAATAACAAGAGCCTCCGCCTGAGGCCATCACCCGCTTTGTGTGAGGAGATACCGCGATGACGACGTTCAACTCCGGGGCCCAACCCCAGAACCGTGCGCCTCAATCCATCGGCTTTTTGCTGCTGGACAATTTCACGCTTATTTCTCTGGCCTCCGCAGTAGAACCCCTGCGCATGGCCAACCAATTGTCCGGCCGCGAGCTGTATCGCTGGTCCACACTCAGCGTCGACGGCGGTCAGGTTTGGGCCAGTGACGGCCTGCAGATCACTCCCGACTGCTCCATGCACAAAGCTCCCGCCCTGGACATCATCATTGTCTGCGGCGGTATTGGCATCCAGCGCACTGTTACCCGTGAACACGTTTCGTGGCTGCAAAGCCAGGCGCGGCAGTCCCGCCGTCTCGGTGCGGTCTGCACCGGCAGCTGGGCTCTGGCGTGCGCCGGCCTGCTGGACGGTTTTGATTGCAGCGTGCACTGGGAATGCCTGGCCTCAATGCAGGAAGCGTTTCCGCGTGTGGCCATGAGCACACGCCTGTTCACCCTCGACCGTAACCGTTTCACCAGTTCCGGCGGCACCGCGCCGCTGGACATGATGCTGCACCTGATCAGCCGCGATCACGGCCGTGAACTGTCGGCCGCGATCTCGGAAATGTTCGTCTACGAGCGCATCCGCAACGAACAGGATCACCAGCGTGTGCCGCTCAAGCACATGCTCGGCACCAACCAGCCGAAGTTGCAGGAAATCGTTGCGCTGATGGAAGCCAACCTGGAAGAGCCGATCGACCTCGACGAACTGGCGGTGTATGTCGCTGTTTCGCGTCGTCAACTCGAGCGGCTGTTCCAGAAGTATCTGCACTGCTCGCCGTCGCGTTACTACCTCAAACTGCGCCTGATCCGTGCTCGGCAGTTGCTCAAGCAAACGCCGATGTCGATCATCGAAGTGGCGTCGGTGTGTGGCTTCGTTTCCACACCGCACTTCTCCAAGTGCTACCGCGAATACTTCGGCATTCCACCGCGTGACGAGCGCGTAGGTTCCAACACCACGCAACAAGTGGCGATGATGCCGCTGCCACAAGCGTTGGTGCTGTCGCCGTTGTCCGGGCCGTTGTCGGCGCTGAGTCAGGCGCGCAACGAGTCGACGTTCGCCAGTGTAAGGCTCTAAACCGAGGCGCCTGCTTCGCGAGCAAGCCCGCTCCCACATTCGACCGCGCTCACCTGAGAGAACTCGGTCACCTGTGGGAGCGGGCTTGCTCGCGAAAGCGGTTTATCAGGCGCTACGGCTCTGCTGATATTGCGCCAACGCTGGCAACAATTGCTTGTCGATGGCCTGACGAACGGCCGGCAGGATGGTCGCGCTACTGGTGTACATCTGCTTGACCATGGTCCGCAGCGTCATCGCCCGTTCATCGTTCAAGCCTCGCACTGCACACTCGCAAGCCTGCTCGGCTGTGGAGCCGCTCGGTACTTGAAAACCCAGCGATTTCAGCTGGCCCAACAGGTCTTCCTGGTCAATCAAATCGGCGTACATCATGACGCAATCCTTCTTCAGGGAACGGTGTCGTGGCTCGATTCTCGTAGGGGCCGTGGGCGTCGGCAAGGACGATTTGTCGCAATGGCCGCGATACCTATGAACAGGTCGTTTTCGGCTAACTTGCCAGAGGTGAGAGTGGGCACACTGGATTCAGCTGGCTTCACGAAGGTTTGGTCACCCTCGCGCAACGGCTCCTCAACAGTACCCTCCTCAGCTCCGATCTTGTCACGGCTTGATCGGGGTTTTTTTTGCCTGTGAATCCGGGAGATTTGAGGTGTCCAGACTGACGCCTTCGCGGGCAAGCCTCGCTCCTACAGGTTTGGGGGCGGTCGCGGATTGGGCGAACGACGCAATACCTGTGGGAGCGAGCCTGCTCGCGATGAACGATGACGCGGTCTAGCGCTGCAACACGAGAATGCGCGACAACAATTCATCCCGGTCGACATAGCAACCCTGAAAATGCCGGGCGCCGCTGGCGGGGTCGAAGGCGTTGCGGGCGTGGAGGGTGCGGCGGTTGTCGAAACACCACATTTCGCCGGGTTTTAGCCGCGTCATCACCCGGAATCGCGTTTCGCGGGTCATGGCAATAAAACGTCTGTAAGCGTGGTAAAGCTTGGGCATGTCCTCGATCGACGCATCAAACGGCCCACGCAGAAAGTTCGCCATGCGGATCTCCGACACCTGCCCCAACGCGTCCAGGGCGATGATCGGCGCCAGGCAGCGGTAGTCGCTGTGGCGGTCCTTGTTGCGGAACTCCACGGGAATTTCACACAGGGCTTTGAACGACTCGGGATCCTCCTCGCGTAACGCCTGGGCGATGGCAAAGCCGTCGACGAAAATACTTTCGCCACCGTCGGCGTCATTGACCAGGCAATGCAAAAATTGCAGCCCCGGTTGCAACTCTCGAGTTGGCAAGTCGCTGTGCAACGGCAGGTTGAAAGCGGTGTAGGCGTTGCTGTCGGCATCGGACTTGGATTGTACGTTGAACAACACGCCGAAATTGCTCTCGCGGATGAAGGAAATCCGCTGGGCGATCAGCTTCAGTGAACCGGGTTCGGTGGGCACGCCGCGCACTTGAGTCAGGCCGATATCACGCACCGCAAGCAGCCATTGCAGCAGTGCTTCGTTGTCGTTCATCAGTGCGTGGTATTCGAATACCGGCAGCTTCAGATGGCTGTTCCACAGCTGGCTTCCGGGTTTGGCGGCGCGGCGTTCGGCCCGGGACTCGTCGTCATAAGCGTGGGCTCGTAACCAGCCCGGATCGAAGCGGCTGAGGTGGCCGTCCTGCCATTCGACACTGAGGCAACCATCGGCATCGACGGTCGCCTCTCTCGGCACCAAATCTTCTGCGACATCGACGATTTCCAGCACTTGCTCGCGGGTCACCGTGTAGACGCATTGCGGGCACGGGCAGTTGTCCCGCAGCCATTGATGATGAAAGGGACTGACTCGACCGTCGGCCCACTTCACTTGAATGCGATCCGCCAGGGTGTGCACGGCGGTCAACGCGCTGATCAACGGGTAGGTACGGAAGTCGGCAAAAGCGGCGGTGTTCAATGGCGATCTCCTTGTTATTTTTTAGGGGGCAATGCGATCACTCGGCCAATGCAGGCGGGGGCGGGCAGGTCGGTCTGCTCGGTGACGATGGCTTGCAGCTTGCTCAAGATGTCTTCGCTGAAGGGCGCGGATCGCGGCCCGTCAAGGTCGACGTGCAGCAGCATTTGTTCGTTGCCCGCCAGTTCCTTGTCATCGCCCACCAGATGCAGGCTGTGATAGAGGTGCAGGCGTTTGCTGTCGTGGCCAATGATTTGAGTGTGCACTTCGACGTCGGCGTCGAGCTTCACTTCGTGCAGGTAATTGAGGTGCAGTTCGAGGGTGAATAGCGAATTGCCGCTGGCTTCGCGGTCGTTGCTGTCCATGCCTAGCCGATCCATCAGCGCATCGGTGGCGTAGCTGAAGATCAGCAGGTAGAAGGCATCGCGCAGGTGGCCGTTGTAGTCGACCCAGTCGGGGATGATTTTGGTTTGGTAGGTGGTGAGGGTGGGCATGATGGGTGATCCAAGATGTGTGGTGACTGGGCGGCCGCTTTCGCGAGCAAGCCCGCTCCCACAAGGGATTAGTGGTGTGAACACTGTCTATGTCACAACGCAGAACCAATGTGGGAGCGGGCTTGCTCGCGAAGGGGGCAGGCCTGCTGGCTCGTTACTCGCTAAACGCCATGCCGTGTTTCTCTTTGGTGGTTTTTACCGCCTCCAGCACCGCCAGCAAACAATCATCACGATAGCGCTCCAGGGCCGAAATGCTGTGTTTGCCCAGCTGATCACTGGTCCCGTCCACCACATCATCGATCAATTTGTCGGTCAGTTCCGGTGCTGGCAAGTACGTCCACGGCAACTGCAACGCCGGGCCGAACTGCGCCATGAAGTGCCGCATCCCCGCATCGCCACCCGCCAGGGTGTAGGTCAGGAACGTGCCCATGAACGACCAGCGCAGTCCCGCGCCAAAGCGGATCGCATCGTCAATTTCGCCAGTGGTCGCCACACCGTCCTTAACCAGGTGCAGCGCCTCACGCCACAGCGCTTCGAGCAAACGGTCGGCGATAAAGCCCGGCACTTCCTTGCGCACATGCAGCGGACGCATGCCCAGGGATTCATACACTTTCATCGCCGCTTGAACCGCTTCAGGCGCCGTGTTTTTGCCACCGACCACTTCCACCAGCGGCAGCAGGTAAACCGGGTTGAACGGGTGCCCGACCACGCAGCGTTCCGGGTGCGTCGAACTCTCGTAAAACTCGCTCGGTAACAGGCCCGAGGTGCTGGAACCGATCAAGGCATTGGGCTTGGCCGCTGCGCTGATTTTGCTGTGCAGTTCCAGTTTCAGATCGAGGCGTTCCGGGGCGCTTTCCTGAATGAAATCCGCGTCGCGAACGCACTCTTCAATCGTCGCGACAAAGCGCAGCCGATCCTGCGAGGCGCCAGGCGCCAAGCCTTGTTTCTCCAGCGCACCCCAGGCATTGGCGACGCGTTTGCGCAGCGCGGCTTCTGCACCGGGCGCCGGGTCCCAGGCGACAACGTCGAGGCCGTGGGCGAGGGCGCGAGATACCCAGCCGCTGCCGATGACACCGCTGCCCAACGCTGCGAAGGTTTTGATTTCGGTGATAAAGCTCATGGCGTCGTCCTAAGGAAATTCGGTGATCCCTGTAGGAGCGAAGCTTGCTCGCGAAGACGGTATTTCAGCCACAGACAATGTGGCGGATGTACCGGCCCCTTCGCGGGCAAGCCTCGCTCCTACAGGTTTTGTGTGTGGGTTTAACCGCGCTTGGTCAGGCCCATTTTTGCCCGGCCTTCAGCCGGCGTCAGAACGCGGGCGCCGAGGCGGCTGAGGATTTCCGAGGCGCGTTCGACCAGTTGGCCGTTGGTCGCCAGTACGCCCTTGTCCAACCAGATGTTGTCTTCCAGACCGACCCGCACGTTGCCGCCGAGCAGCACGGCTTGTGCCGCCATCGGCATTTGCATGCGTCCGATGCCGAAGCCAGCCCAGACCGCATTGGCAGGCAGGTTGTCGACCATGGCTTTCATGGTGGTGGTGTCGGCCGGCGCGCCCCACGGGATGCCCAGGCAGAGCTGGAACAGTGGGTCGTCGAGCAGGCCTTCCTTGATCAGCTGTTTGGCGAACCACAGGTGACCGGTGTCGAAGATTTCCAGTTCGGCCTTCACGCCCAGCTCTTGAATGCGTTTGGCGCCAGCGCGTAGCTGGGCCGGGGTGGACACGTAAATGGTGTCGCCGTCGCCGAAGTTCAGGGTGCCGCAATCGAGGGTGCAGATTTCCGGCAGCAGTTCTTCAACGTGGGCCAGACGGGTCAGCGGGCCGACCAGGTCGGTGTTCGGGCCGAACTCCATCGGGTTCTCGCCCGCGCCGATTTCCAGGTCGCCGCCCATGCCAGCAGTGAGGTTGACGATGATGTCGACGTCGGCCTCGCGGATGCGCTCCATCACTTCGCGGTAAAGCGCCACATCACGGCTGAACTTGCCGGTTTCCGGGTTGCGCACATGGCAGTGAACAACCGTAGCGCCCGCTTTTGCGGCTTCTATCGCGGCGGCGGCGATTTGTTTCGGGGTGACCGGCACGTGTGGGCTTCTGGCGGTCGTGTCGCCAGCACCGGTAAGTGCGCAGGTGATGATGACGTCGTGGTTCATGAGGCGGGTTCCTTGCAGGCGTGATGGTTCCGTTCGCAGCCCCGTAGGGCTGCGAGTCGGTGGTTCAATCGGGGTTTATTTGCTGGTCAGTTTCAGATTGTCAGCCGCCGGTTTGCCATCGAAGGTGGTCACGCCTTCGAGCCAGCGTTGCTTGTCTTGCGGGTGATCTTTCAGCCATTGCTTGGCCGACTCGAAAGCGTCTTTGTGATCGAGCAGCGGCTGCATCATCCGGCTCTCGTCTTCGGCGGTGTAGGTCAGGTTGCTCAGCAATTTGCCAATGTTCGGGCATTGCTGCGCGTAGTTCGGCGAGGTGACGGTCCAGACTGTGGCCATGCCTTCGTTCGGGCCGAGCGCGTCTTCGCTGCCAGTGAGATAAGTCATCTGCACGTTGACGTTCATCGGATGCGGCGCCCAGCCGAAGAACACCACGGCCTCTTTGCGGCGCACCGCGCGATCCACCGCCGCGAGCATGCCGGCTTCGCTGGACTCGACCAGCTGGAATTTGCCGAGGCCAAACTGGTTCTTGGCGATCATCGCCTTGATCTGGGTGTTGGCGCCCGAGCCTGGCTCGATGCCGTAAATCTTGCCGCCCAGTTCTTTTTCGAACTTGGCGATGTCGGCGAAGGTTTTCAGGCCCTTGTCGGCGAGGTAAGTCGGTACGGCGAGGGTGGCGCGAGCGTCTTTCAGGCTTGGCGCTTCAAGCACTTTGACCTGATTGCCATCGACGAACGGCGTGATGGTCTGGGTCATCAGCGGGTTCCAGTAGCCCAGGAACAGGTCCAGGCGCTGGTCGCGGATCCCGGCGAAGATGATTTGCTGGGAAGCGCTGGTTTGTTTGGTGTTGTAGCCGAGGCCGTCGAGCAGGACCTGGGTCATGGCGCTGGTGGCGATCACGTCGGTCCAGTTCACTACGCCCATGCGCACGTTCTGGCATGAAGCAGGTTCGGCCGCCATGACGCTGGCGCTCAAGAAAGCGGTACCGCTGAGTGCAAGAACACAGCTGCTGATCAGTCGTTTCATGTCGGGTTCCTCGGCAGGTCGTTATTGTGGGTCCGGGCGTCTTCGTGCGCCGGTGATGCTCAAGTTACGCAGCATAGCCCCTGTGAAAGCGCACTACGGCGACCAGCTCTTGCACTGCAGCGACCTGTCCTCTTGAATGCCATCGACAACTGGCGTATCAACGTCCACACGCTACCCGTCAACCGAGTGCGCTCCATGTCCCAGGATTTCTACTTTTTGTTGATGCCGGGTTTCTCGGCCATCGGTTTCATCTCGGCGATCGAGCCGCTGCGGGTCGCCAATCGCTTTCGCGGCGAGCTGTATCGCTGGCATGTGCTGAGCGTTGACGGCGGGGCGGTGCTGGCCAGCAATGGCATGTCGGTCAACGCCGATGCGGCGCTGGAACCGTTGAAGAAAGGCGCGACCCTTTTGGTGGTCGCCGGCTTCGAACCCCTCAAATTCGCCACTCCGGCGCTGGAGCATTGGCTGCGCCGACTCGACAACGAAGGCGTGACCCTCGGCGCTATCGACACCGGCAGCTTCGTCCTCGCCGAAGCCGGCCTGCTCGACGGCCATCGACTGACCCTGCACTGGGAAGCCATCGACGCGTTCAAGGAGTCCTATCCACAGCTCAGCGTCACCCAGGAACTGTTCGAGATCGACCGCCGGCGCATTACCTCCGCCGGCGGCACGGCGTCCATCGACCTGATGCTCGACCTCATCAGCCAGGCTCACGGCCCGGAACTGGCGATCCAGGTCAGCGAACAGTTCGTACTGGGGCGCATCCGCCCGCGCAAAGACCACCAGCGCATGGAAGTCGCCACGCGTTATGGCATCAGCAATAAGAAATTGGTGCAGGTGATTGGCGAGATGGAGCAGCACAGCGAACCACCGTTGAGCACATTGGCGTTAGCCGAATCGATCAAGGTGACGCGGCGGCAGTTGGAGCGATTGTTTCGCCTGCACCTGAACGACACGCCGAGCAATTTCTACCTGCGCTTACGGCTGGAGAAAGCGCGGCAGTTGCTGCGGCAGACGGACATGAGTGTGCTGGAAGTGAGCATCGCGTGCGGGTTTGAATCGCCGTCGTATTTCACCCGCAGCTATCGGGCGCGGTTTGCGCGGTGCCCGCGGGAAGATCGCCGACAAAGCCAGAAGGCCTGAACGTCCAGCGGTGAAACCGGACCCTGTAGGAGCGAGGTTTGCCCGCGAAGGCGGCGTATCAGTCGACACTGATTTTGGATGTGCCGGCCTCTTCGCGGGCAAGCCTCGCTCCTACAGGGTCTGTGCCACTTACTTTTTCATCAGTGCGGAGCAGGCCGCTTTAAATGCCTCATGCTGATACTTGTTCAGCGTCTCTGGCAGTGCAAAGTCGAATTTCTTGTTCTGCGCATTGATCGTCTGCGGCGACAGCAACGTCACCTCACAACTCTCCAGCAACTGAAAAACGCCCTCGATCTTGAACGTGGTCGGCCCACCGGCGAACTCACCTTTCTTGCTGCGCTTCTTGATCGCGATCCGGTCGATGGAATTCTCACGCACGAACGACGCCACCTGAGCAGCAAACACTTTGACGTTGGCGGCTTCGTCGTCATCGTCCAAAGCGATTTTCTTGGTGGTCAGGGCGACGTGGCCAAGCGTCTGCCCGTCCAGGGCGGCCACGGCAATGATCGCTTCGCTGCCTTTGATTTCGATGCCGCAGATTTTCATGTCGATTCCTTTCACCAATGGTTGTGTGCAGCCTACAGCTCAAGTTGATTGGCCGTGATACCAAACGCCGCGGCAATTTTCTCGCGAGTGGCCTTGCGTGGCTTCGCGACGGTCTCTTGCTGGGCAAAAGCCGGTTGAGAAATGCCCATACGTTTGGCCACCTCATCTTGTGTAAGGTTCAAGTGTTCGCGCCAGGCGCGAATCGGTGTAGCGCCATCGACGATACGGCTGACCACTTCGTGTGGGATCAGGTCGGGCTCAATTTTTTGTGCCACGTATTGCGCGTAAGGGATAACCACGAATGCCGGGTTTCCGTCTGCGTCATTGATGATTTGAACGTCAGTAGGTGCGTTCATCGCGTTTTTTGACCTCTTGAATACTGACCACTTTGATTGCGCCATCCCAGTCGAACATGACTCGATAGTTACCCACTCGAAGTCGATAGGCGTAGTCATGACCGACCAGTGCTTTGACATTGCCGATGTCAGGCATGTCAGTCAGCACAGTGACTGCATCACGAACCTGGATCTGGTGAGCGGAATGCAATTTCAGAAGCTGCTTAACGGCTTTTCGAGTCCAGTGAATGCTGTTCATGGGAGAATATAAGTCTTTTATAAGATTTTCCAATCGTTACTTATATTTCTCTCTCGGCCAATTAACGAAGCATGTCGGGATGTTGCCCGGGCAATAGGGTCTGCTGCGAGGTGTAGGGAGTGCTGTAGGTTTAGTCAGCAAGGTTTGTAGGAAACAGCATCTCTTGAGAATCGAAAGCCGGCGAGGGTGCCAGCTTCCGACAGAAATTCAGGATCACTCCTGCCCAATCGACTCCAAAAACTCCGACCGCTCATCACTCATCCGCGCCACGCAATCATTCTGCGCAATCGTGAACGCCTTGCTACCACTGGTCGCCGGAAACGCCTCAACCGCGCAATCCGCATCCCGGGTTTTCAGCCACTGTTGTTGCGCAGCCTTGAGCTTGGCGGTGATGTCGGCCAGTTGCGCCTGATTCTTGCCGTAGGCCGTTTGCATGCGCTCGTTCAGACTTTGGTAGTTGTCTTTGAGCAGGTCTTCGGCGGTGGTCCTGCTGTAGGCGGAGCATTCCAGGGTCTGGACGTCGTTTTCGACTTTGTCGCAGGGGTTGTCGTCGGCCTCTTCAGCCGCGTGTACGCCGGTCGCTATCAGTGCCAAAGCCAGGAAGATCGTTCTCATTGCGACGCAGCCCCTTTTTTTTAGTGCCTATTCAGTAATGCAGCGAATTCTGGCCCAAGCCGCGGCCCTTGAACAGGTGGGTGATTGCGTCCATCAACGACCCTTTGTCGCAGATTGACGCTTTCGGCAAACCCCCTGTCGTTTTTGCACCCGGCTACCCCGTCCCTCAGGCATATGCTGGCCCCAAAGCGCCGGCACACGATTCGGCGCACGAATCGCTAATAGGGGACAGCCTGATGAGCCCAGCCGAATTGCACGCCGACAGCATCGTTATCGACGGGCTGATTATTGCCAAGTGGAACCGTGAGCTGTTCGAAGACATGCGCAAGGGCGGTCTGACCGCAGCCAACTGCACCGTGTCGGTGTGGGAGGGCTTCCAGGCCACCGTCAACAATATCGCCGCCAGCCAGAAGCTGATCCGCGAAAACAGCGACCTGGTGATTCCAGTGCGCACCACCGCCGATATTCGCAAGGCCAAGGAGCAGGGCAAGACCGGGATCCTGTTCGGCTTCCAGAATGCTCACGCCTTCGAAGACCAGATCGGCTACGTCGAGGTGTTCAAGCAGCTCGGCGTCGGTATTGTGCAGATGTGCTACAACACCCAAAACCTGGTCGGTACCGGCTGCTACGAGCGCGATGGCGGCCTGTCGGGTTTCGGTCGTGAAATCGTCGCAGAGATGAACCGCGTCGGCGTCATGTGCGACCTGTCCCACGTGGGTTCGAAAACCTCCGAAGAGGTCATCCTTGAATCCAAGAAGCCGGTCTGCTACTCCCATTGCCTGCCGTCGGGTCTGAAAATTCACCCGCGCAACAAATCCGATGAAGAACTGAAGTTCATCGCCGATCACGGCGGCTTCGTCGGTGTGACCATGTTCGCGCCGTTCCTGGCCAAGGGCATCGATTCGACCATCGACGATTACGCCGAAGCCATTGAATACACCATGAACATCGTCGGCGAAGACGCGATCGGCATTGGCACGGACTTCACCCAGGGCCATGGCCAGGACTTCTTCGAATACCTGACCCATGACAAGGGCTACGCCCGCCGCCTGACCAGCTTCGGCAAGATCATCAACCCGCTGGGCATCCGCACCGTCGGCGAGTTCCCGAACCTGACCGAAACCCTGCTCAAGCGCGGCCATCCCGAGCGCGTGGTCCGCAAGATCATGGGCGAGAACTGGGTCAACGTCCTCAAGGACGTCTGGGGCGAGTAAGCCACAGCACCTCTGAATCCTTTCCCCAGGCCGTCCGCGCCGGGGGCAACACAAAAAATTTTCTGGAGTTAAGTTTCCATGGCCAAGATCGCCCCGCAATTGCCAATTGAAGTCGACAGCGAAACCGGTATCTGGACCTCCGATGCCCTGCCAATGCTGTATGTGCCGCGTCACTTCTTCGTCAACAACCACATGGGCATCGAGGAAGTGCTGGGCGCCGACGCCTACGCCGAAATCCTCTACAAGGCCGGCTACAAATCCGCCTGGCACTGGTGTGAAAAAGAAGCTGAATGCCACGGCCTGGAAGGCGTTGCGGTGTTCGAACACTACATGAAGCGCCTGTCGCAACGCGGCTGGGGCCTGTTCAAGATCCAGGACATCGACCTCGACAAAGGCACTGCCAGCGTCAAGCTCGAACACTCGGCGTTCGTCTACGTGTACGGCAAGGTCGGACGTAAGGTCGACTACATGTTCACCGGCTGGTTTGCCGGTGCCATGGACCAGATTCTGCAAGCCCGCGGCAGCAAAATTCGCACGGTTGCCGAACAAGTCTACGGTGGCTCCGAAGAAGGCCACGACGACGGTTTGTTCACCGTCAAGCCGTTGTAAGTCGAGGACCCCGCCATGGCTTTCGAAGCAATGTTCCAGCCGATCCAGATCGGCAAACTGACCATCCGTAACCGCGTGCTCAGCACCGCGCACGCCGAGGTCTACGCCACCGACGGCGGCATGACCACCGACCGGTACGTCAAGTATTACGAAGAGAAAGCCAAGGGCGGGATCGGCCTGGCGATTTGCGGCGGTTCCTCCAGCGTGGCCATCGACAGCCCGCAAGGCTGGTGGAAGTCGGTCAACCTGGCCGACGACCGGATCATTCCGCACTTCCAGAACCTGGCCGATGCCATGCACAAGCATGGCGCCAAGATCATGATCCAGATTACCCACATGGGCCGTCGTTCCCGTTGGGACGGCGAGCATTGGCCAACCCTGTTGTCGCCGTCGGGCATCCGTGAGCCGGTGCACCGTGCGACCTGCAAAACCATCGAGCCGGAAGAAATCTGGCGGGTAATCGGCAACTACGCCACTGCGGCTGGCCGCGCCAAGGCCGGTGGCCTGGACGGCGTCGAATTGTCCGCCGTGCACCAACACATGATCGACCAGTTCTGGAGTCCGCGGGTCAACAAACGCACCGACGAGTGGGGCGGCAGTTTCGAGAACCGCATGCGTTTCGGCCTGGAAGTGATCAAGGCTGTGCGGGCTGAAGTCGGCCCGGATTTCTGCGTCGGCATCCGTCTGTGCGGTGACGAATTCCACCCGGACGGCTTGTCCCACGAGGACATGAAGCAGATCGCCAAGTACTACGACGACACCGGCATGATCGACTTCATCGGCGTGGTGGGTTCGGGTTGCGACACCCATAACACCCTGGCCAACGTTATCCCGAACATGAGTTATCCACCGGAGCCGTTCCTGCACCTGGCTGCCGGTATCAAAGAAGTGGTCAAGGCCCCTGTTTTGCACGCGCAGAACATCAAGGACCCGAACCAGGCGACCCGTATTCTGGAAGGCGGCTACGTGGACATGGTCGGCATGACCCGCGCCCACATCGCCGACCCGCACCTGATCGCCAAGATCAAAATGGGTCAGATCGACCAGATCAAACAATGCGTCGGCGCCAACTACTGCATCGACCGTCAGTACCAGGGCCTGGACGTCTTGTGCATCCAGAACGCCGCGACCTCCCGTGAATACATGGGCGTGCCGCACATCATCGAGAAATCGACCGGTGTGAAGCGCAAAGTGGTGGTGGTCGGTGCCGGTCCTGCCGGGATGGAAGCCGCTCGCGTGTCGGCCGAACGCGGCCACGACGTGACCCTGTTCGAGAAGAAAGAATTCATCGGTGGCCAGATCACGACCGCCTCGAAAGCTCCACAGCGTGACCAGATTGCCGGCATCACTCGCTGGTTCCAGCTTGAGCTGGCCCGTTTGAAAGTCGACCTGCGCCTGGGCGTGGCGGCCGATGCGGCAACTATTCTGGACTTGCGTCCGGACGTGGTGGTGCTCGCCGTCGGCGGTCATCCATTCCTGGAGCAGAACGAACATTGGGGCGCGGCTGAAGGCCTGGTGGTCAGCAGCTGGGACATCCTCGATGGCAAGGTCGCACCGGGCAAGAACGTGCTGGTCTACGACACCATTTGCGAATTCACCGGGATGTCGACCGCCGACTTCCTCGCCGACAAGGGCAGCCAGGTCGAGATCGTCACCGACGACATCAAACCGGGCGTGGCGATTGGCGGCACGTCGTTCCCGACTTACTACCGCAGCATGTACCCCAAAGAAGTGATCATGACCGGGGACATGATGCTGGAGAAGGTCTACCGCGAAGGCGACAAGCTGGTGGCGGTGCTGGAAAACGAATACACCGGCGCCAAAGAGGAGCGGGTGGTGGACCAGGTGGTCGTCGAAAACGGCGTGCGTCCGGACGAAGAAATCTACTACGCCCTGAAGGAAGCGTCGCGCAACAAAGGCCAGATGGACATCGAAGCCTTGTTCGCGATCAAGCCGCAGCCTTCGCTGAGCCAGGCGGGTGACGGTTACTTGCTGTTCCGCATCGGCGACTGCGTGGCCCAGCGCAACACCCACGCGGCGATCTACGACGCGCTGCGGTTGTGCAAGGATTTCTAAGAGCTTGTGGATAACCCTGTAGGAGCGAGGCTTGCCCGCGAAGGCGTCCTGACATTCAACATTGATGTCGGCTGATCCATCGCCTTCGCGGGCAAGCCTCGCTCCTACAGGAATTCGAGCAAGGCATCCAGCTAGTTAGGCCTGCAAGACCCGAGGTCTTTGGGAGCTCCACCATGTTGAACACCCTTCTTCCAATCCTGTTGTTCGCAGCCACCGGACTTGCTGTCCTGGGCGCGTTGCGGCGGGTGGCTATGTGGCGCCGAGGTCGAGCTTCGAAAGTCGACCTGATCGGCGGCCTGTTCGCCATGCCCAAGCGTTACATGGTCGACTTGCACCATGTTGTCGCGCGGGACAAATACATCGCCAACACTCACGTCGCCACGGCGGGTGGTGCGGTGGCGTCAATGGTGCTGGCGATACTGGTCCACGGTTTCGGCCTGCACAGTCGCATTCTCGGTGTTGCCCTGTTGATTGCCTCGGCGGTGATGTTCGTCGGTGCGATTTTCATGTTTCTGCGCCGTCGCAACCCACCGGCTCGCCTGTCCAAAGGGCCATGGATGCGCCTGCCGAAAAGCCTGTTGGCGTTCTCTGCGAGCTTCTTCCTGTTGACCCTGCCGGTGGCGGGCATCCTTCCGGAAAACTTCGGTGGCTGGGTGCTGGCTGCGATCCTCGGCGTCGGTGTGCTGTGGGGCGTTAGCGAACTGTTCTTCGGCATGACCTGGGGTGGGCCGATGAAGCACGCCTTCGCCGGTGCCCTGCACTTGGCTTGGCACCGTCGCGCCGAGCGTTTTGGTGGCGGCCGTTCCACCGGTTTGAAACCGCTGGACTTGAACGATCCGACCGCGCCACTGGGCGTGGAAAAACCCAAGGATTTCACCTGGAACCAACTGCTCGGCTTCGACGCCTGCGTGCAGTGCGGTAAGTGCGAAGCCGCGTGCCCGGCGTTCGCCGCCGGCCAGCCGCTGAACCCGAAAAAACTGATTCAGGACATGGTGGTCGGCCTCGCCGGTGGCACCGATGCCAAGTTCGCTGGCAGCCCCTATCCATCTCTGGAGGGCGGGGGCAAAGCCATCGGCGAACACGCCGGCAACCCGCATCAACCCATCGTCAACGGTCTGGTGGACGCTGAAACCTTGTGGTCCTGCACCACCTGCCGTGCCTGCGTCGAGGAGTGCCCGATGATGATCGAGCACGTCGATGCCATCGTCGACATGCGTCGTCACCTGACTCTGGAAAAAGGCGCGACCCCGAACAAAGGTGCCGAAGTCCTCGAAAACCTGATCGCCACCGACAACCCTGGCGGTTTCGCGCCGGGCGGGCGGATGAACTGGGCGGCGGACTTGAACCTGAACCTGCTCAGCGAGAAGAAATCGGTCGACGTGCTGTTCTGGGTCGGCGACGGCGCCTTCGACATGCGCAACCAGCGCACCTTGCGCGCCTTCGTCAAAGTGCTGAAAGCGGCCAAGGTCGACTTCGCGGTGCTCGGTCTTGAAGAGCGCGACAGCGGTGACGTGGCCCGACGTCTGGGCGATGAAGCGACGTTCCAGTTGTTGGCTAAACGCAACATCCAGACCCTGGCCAAGTACAGCTTCAACCGTATCGTCACCTGCGACCCGCACAGCTTCCACGTGTTGAAAAACGAGTACGGCGCCTTCGACGGCCACTACCTCGTGCAGCACCACAGCACCTACATGGCCGAAATCATCGGCGCTGGCGCCCTGAACCTCGGCCAGCACAAAGGCAGCAGCGTGACCTATCACGACCCGTGCTACCTCGGCCGTTACAACGGCGAATACGAGGCACCGCGTGAAGTACTGCGCGCCCTCGGGATCGAGATCAAGGAAATGCAACGCTCCGGTTTCCGCTCGCGCTGCTGCGGCGGTGGCGGCGGTGCGCCGATTACCGACATTCCAGGGAAACAACGGATCCCCGACATGCGCATGGATGACATCCGCGAAACCGGCGCCGAACTGGTGGCCGTGGGTTGTCCACAATGCACTGCGATGCTCGAAGGCGTGGTCGAACCGCGACCGCTGATCAAGGACATCGCTGAACTGGTGGCGGACGCGTTGCTCGAAGACGCTGCGCCTAGGCCGACCACACCGGCCCAACGTGAACCTGCGGAGGCCCACTGATGAGCGACATTATCCGCCGCGACCCACGCGCCGAATGGATCGCCCGCAACCGTCTGCACCCGCTGCACGCAGCCATGCAACCGGCGCAGCACAGCTGGATGGGACCTAATGGCATCATCCGCAAGAATCCCCATGGCATCGGTTTTATCGGTCCCAACGGCATCAAACGGATCGACCGCAGCGGCGCTCAACAGGGCGGGGCGAGCAAACGCTCGGCCGCGGTTGAAGTGCAATTGCCGCTGCATCAAGTGCCTGCACCTGCGTTTTACATCAGCGTGGTGCCGGACATGGTCGGCGGCCGCTTGAGCAGCCACGACCGCGACTTGCTCGGTCTGGCTCATCAGTTGGCCGGCAACGACGGTGCCGTGTTGGCCGTGGTCTTCGGCGAACACAAGGAAAACGCATTCGCTACGGCGGGCGTCGACCGCTTGCTGGTATTGGAAGGCGACGAATTCAGCGGTTATGCACCGGAACAAAGGGTCCAGGGCCTGCGGGCTGTGGATAACCAGTTCAGCCCTCGTCACTGGTTGCTGCCGGACAGCCGCAGTGGCGGTGGCGAACTGGGTCGACGCTTTGCCGCTGCACTGGGCGAACGCCCGGCCACGCGGGTCTGGCAGGTCAAGGATCAGGAGTGCATCGGCCGCGCCGGTGCTGGTTTGCAAGACCTTGCGCGCCCGGTCGCTCGCTTGATTCTGGCCGCCGTCGAATGCGCCGAACCGGTCAGCGAAACCCGTCACGAAGCCTTGCCGGTGGAGTTATCCACAACGGTTGCCCGCAGTCTCTCGCGCATCGAAGATTTAGGCTCCGTGGCGGTGGATCCGGCGGCGATTCCGATGGCCGAAGCCGAATTCATCTTCTCCGGCGGCAACGGGGTCAAGGACTGGGGACTTTTCCACAGGACGGCCGAAGCGTTGGGCGCTACCGAAGGCGCGTCCCGGGTGGCAGTGGACGATGGCTTCATGGCGCGCGACCGTCAGGTCGGTGCGTCCGGCACCTGGGTTACCGCAAGGGTCTACGTGGCGGTGGGGATTTCCGGGGCGATCCAGCACCTGCAAGGCATCGGTGCCTGCGACAAGGTGGTGGCGATCAACCTCGATCCTGGCTGCGACATGATCAAACGGGCCGACCTGTCAGTGATCGGTGAAAGCGCCGAAATTCTTCAAGCCTTGATCGACGCGGTAGAGGCTTACCGCAATGAAGCCAAGCGCGATGCGGCTTAAGGAAAGGAAAGGGTCATGAGCACAAAAATCATCAGCCTGGTGTCCATCGGCGCCCACCCGACTTCCGGCCGGCCACGTCGCGCTGAGCAGGATGCGCGAGCAGTGGAACTGGGTCTGCAATTGGCTGGGGATAACTTGCAAGTGCTGCATGCCGGCGACGTCGCAGAACCTGCATTGCGCGCGTACCTGGGCATGGGCCTGGAACAGTTGCATGTGCTTGAACAACCTTCAGGCGCCGATGCACTGCCGGCATTGACCGCGTATTTGCGTGACGCCGGGGCTCAGGTCGTGCTGACCGGCAGCCAGGCGGAAACCGGCGAAGGCTCGGGCATGTTGCCGTTTCTGCTGGCGGAAAATCTGGGCTGGCCGCTGGTCATAGGGCTGGCTCAAGTTGAATCCATCGACGGCGGTTCGGCGCTGGTGCTGCAAGCCTTGCCACGTGGTCAACGCCGTCGTCTGAAGGTGCGGTTACCGTTTCTCGCCACTGTGGATAACGCTGCGCCGAAACCTCGGCAGAGCGCTTACGGCCCGGCCCGACGCGGGGTGTTGCAGGCGGATGAAGTCGAAGTGATCGACGATGAACTGCTGGCGCTCGCCACCCTGCAACCGGCCAAGCCACGGCCTAAACGCTTGAAGGTGATCAAGGCCAAGAGCGGCGCGGACCGGATGAAAGCCGCGACGGCCAAGGCCAGCGGCGGGGGCGGGCAGGTGCTTAAGGGGTTGAGTGCGGAGGCTGGGGCTGAGGCGATTCTCAAGTTGTTGATTGAGGAAGGCGTAGTTCGCTAACGGTCCTGTGGAGTCAGCAAAATGGCAGTTGAATTTCGTTCGGCCCTGCGCGCGGATGCGCGGGAGATTGCTCGTTTGTTTCAGATTTCATCAGAAGGCGCTGCGGATTACATCTGGAGCCAGCTAGCGCAGCCCGGCCAGGATTTGCTGGAAGTGGGCGCCAGTCGCTACGCCCGTGAAGACGTGGATTTTTCCTGGCAGAACTGCCTCATTGCCGAGGCAGGGGGAAATGTCATCGGCATGATGCACAGCTACGTGATGCGTCACGATCCGCTGGCGGCCCCTGTGACCGATCCGGTCCTGGCGCCCTATGCCACGATGGAAATTCCCGACACCCTCTATATTTCCAGCCTGGCGCTGCATGAAGGCTGGCGAAATCAGGGGCTGGGCAAGCAATTCCTCGCCTACGCCTACGACCGTGCCAACCAGCTTGGGCTCAATGGCTTGAGCCTGATCGACTACGCCGTGAACACCGGCGCCCGCCGGTTCTACGAGCGACATGGCTTCCGTGTCGTCGATACCTGCCAGATCACACCGCACCCGATGATTCGGGTCACGGGTGAGGCCTATCTGGTGTATCGGCCTTAAGGCACGAACCCAATCCCTGTGGGAGCGGGCTTGCTCGCGAATGCGGCGGTTCAGTCGACATCAATGTTGGATGTCAGTCCGCCTTCGCGAGCAAGCCCGCTCCCACAGGGGTGATGTGTTTATCCACAATCCCTGTTAGCGCTTCTGTGGATAACGTGTTCGCCCATCGCTACACAGCATGCAAATCAAGCCCTGCAACCCTTCGTACAAAAAACAACCAGCCTAACTTGCGGTTTTTTCACACTTTTTCCTGAGGATAACTTTTCACGCAAGCTAATACTTGCCCCCAATCTCTGTTAGCGCATCTGTGGATAAGATGTTCGCTGACCGCTACAGGCCATATAAAACGGGCTTATCAGGCGAGTGATCAAAAAACGATCAAATCATCGTTTTAGTTCGATAAACCTCGCATAAACCCCGGTATATCGCGGCCTTCAACGGTTTTCCACAGATCCATCGAAGTTGCCCCCAAAGTCTGTTGGCGCTTCTGTGGATAAGGTGTTCGCCATCCTTTGCAAGCCACGTAATTCGTGCCCTACAGGCTTCCGATCAAAAAACAACCAATCGCAGTTCAAAACCCTGCTTCTGGATAAGTCACGGATTTTCTTCGGTTTCTGTGTAGAAAGTTTTCGCTGTAAAACGAGTTGTCCCCATTTGCTGTGGGTGAAGGTGTGGATAACTTGTTCGCGAACCTCTACAGCCCCACACCCGTGGCAGCTCTAAAGCGATTGATCGAAATTTGAACAATAAAAAACCGCGAAACTTGTTCGCGGTTTTTTGTCTCAGCGGGGTCGGTCAGCCTTGAACCGGCACGCCTTTGAGATAAGGCGCAGGTTCAGCCCCAAGGTTGTTCAGCAGACGCTCGCTGTACCAATCCACGAAGTTCACCACGCCGAACTCATAGGTCTTGGAATACGGACCTGGCTGGTACGCCGTGGAGTTGATCCCGCGCTGGTTCTCTTCAGCCAGACGACGGTCCTGGTCGTTGGTGGCGTCCCAGACCTGACGCATACGGTCCACGTCGTAGTCCACGCCTTCAACCGCGTCCTTGTGGACGATCCACTTGGTGGTGACCATGGTTTCCTGCGCGCTGATCGGCCACACGGTGAAGACGATGATGTGATCACCCATGCAGTGGTTCCACGAGTGTGGCAGGTGCAGGATGCGCATTGAGCCCAGGTCCGGGTTCTTGATGCGGCCCATGAGTTTGGCGCAGCCCTGTTTGCCGTCGAGGGTCATCGACACGGTGCCCTTGAGCAGCGGCATGCGCACGATGCGGTTACGCAGGCCGAAACTGGCGTGGGCGTAAGGAATCTTTTCGGCTTCCCAGGACGCGGCGGAGGCGGCGACGTGGTCCTTGAAGGCCTGGTCGGCACGCGGGTCGGTGACGTCGTCCCATTCCAGCAGGGTTTTCAACAGTTCCGGGTGCGATGCGTTGCAGTGGTAGCACTCGCGGTTGTTTTCCAGCACCAGTTTCCAGTTGGCCTTTTCCATCAAGGTGGTGGTGATCGCCACCTTGGTGTTCTCCATGTCGTACGGTTCCATGTAATGGTTCAGCGTCGACAGGAAGTCATCAATGGCTGGCGGGTTTTCCGACAGGCTGATGAAGATGTAGCCGCCGGCCGTCTTCACGTTCACCGGTTTGAGGCCATAGTCCTTCATGTCGAAGTCGGCACCCATTTCGGTGCCGGCGAACAGCAGGCGACCGTCCAGTTCGTAGGTCCACTGGTGGTAGTGGCAAACCAGTTTGGCGACCTTGCCTTTTTCGCTGGTGCACAGCCGCGAACCGCGGTGACGGCAGACGTTGTGGAACGCATGCACCACACCTTCGGCGCCGCGAATCACGATGATCGGGTTCTTGCCGACTTGCAAGGTCAGGTAGTTGCCCTTGGACGGGATCTCGCAGGTCATGCCGGCGATCAACCACTCTTTCGAGAAGATTTCCTGCATGTCGATATCGAACAGCCGCTCGTCAGAGTAAAACGGCTGCGGCAGCGAGAAAGTGCGTTCGCGCTCTTGAAGCATTTGCGCGGTGGCCTTGCGTGCGGGTTCCAGCGGATCGCCCAGACTGATTTTTGCGGTGACGTCCATCGATTTGATCCTCAAGGCCATTCTGTGTGGCCGGCGAAATAGTGGCTGATACGGTTTGCTACGCAAGGGTGTAAAGAAAACGTCTTTGTGTGGGACCGAGTGTGGGGCCGGCGCACGCCAGAACCTTATCCATGGGCGACATGGCCCAATCTGTTCCCGACGCGCAACCCCCGGTAGTTATGGGCTGGTCGCGATAAGTATGTGAATGTCGCAGATAGGTAAATGGGTGGTTCGCGCGTTACGCAGAATTGCCAACATAAGGCCGAGCATCGGCGGTGGAGAACAGCATGTCCAACAGCTTCCTGAATCCGGTAACCACCCAGACCTGGGCCAATGGTCGGCACATCGTCCGTTGCGTCAAAGTCATCCAGGAAACCTGGGATGTGCGCACCTTCTGCTTTATGGCTGACCAGCCGATTTTGTTCTTCTTTAAACCGGGGCAGTTTGTCACCCTGGAGCTGGAGATCGAAGGCGTGCCGATCATGCGCTCCTACACCATTTCCAGCTCGCCATCGGTGCCGTACAGCTTTTCGGTGACGATCAAGCGCGTACCGGGCGGCAAGGTCTCCAATTGGCTGCACGACACCCTGCATGAAGGCCAGGAGCTGGCCGTGCACGGGCCGGTCGGGCTGTTCAACGCCATGGACTTCACTGCGCCGAAGGTGCTGTACCTCAGCGGTGGCGTCGGTATCACGCCCGTCATGTCGATGGCTCGCTGGTTCTATGACACCAACGGCAACGTCGACATGGTGTTTATCCACAGCGCCCGTTCGCCGAAAGACATCATTTATCACCGCGAACTGGAACACATGGCGTCGCGGATCGATAACTTCAGCCTGCACCTGATCTGCGAGAAGCATGGTCTGGGCGAGCCGTGGGCCGGGTATCGCGGTTACCTGAACCACAAGATGCTCGAATTGATGGCGCCGGACTTCCTTGAGCGCGAAGTTTTCTGCTGCGGGCCGACGCCGTACATGACCGCGGTCAAGCGCATGCTGGAAGCGGTCGGCTTTGACATGTCGCGTTATCACGAGGAATCCTTCGGTGCTACACCACCGGAAGCCCGTGCCGATGCGGTGGAGCAGGCCGAAATAGCAGCAGACGCACCGGACATCGATGTGGCGGACCTGCATCAGGTGGAATTCACCGCGTCCGGCAAGAGCATTCGTGTAGCGCCGGGTGAAACCGTGCATGCGGCGGCGGCCAAGTTGGGTCTGTTGATTCCGAAGGCTTGCGGGATGGGGATCTGCGGGACGTGCAAGGTGATGAAGCTGGGTGGCGAGGTCGAAATGGATCACAACGGCGGGATCACCGAGGAAGATGAGGCCGAGGGGTTTATTCTTTCGTGCTGCAGCGTGCCGAAGGGTGATGTGCGGATCGAGTTTTAAGCCTTTGTTATCCCATCCCGATATCGGGATGGGATCGCTTTCGTTTAGTCGACAAACAGATCCGGCATCAGTGTGTCGGTTGTATCCGGTGCAAATCGATACTGTTCAAAATCCGTCACTCCGTGTTCACCCAGAATTTCCTCATCGATCAGCAAGCGACCGGTAATGCTGCGAGCGCTGCTGTCCAGAATGAGGTGAGCGGCATCCGCCATGATCGCAGGCGTGCGCGCATGCTTGAAGGACTCGCGTGACCCGAGTTGAAATTCGATGGCGGCGGTCGCAATCATCGTCTGCGGCCACAATGAATTGACGCTGATGCCGTAGTTCTTGAATTCCTCGCTCATGCCCAAGGTCAGCATGCTCATGCCGTACTTGGTCACGGTGTACGGGCTGTACTGGGCGAACCACTTGGTGGCCAGGTTCAGCGGCGGAGACAGGTTGAGGATGTGGCCGCTGGTTTTTTTCAGGTAGGGCAGGGCGGCCTGACTGCACAGCAGCACGGCGCGGGTGTTGATCTGGTGCATCAGGTCGAAGCGCTTGAGTTCGATGTGCTGGACTCCGGTCAACTTGATTGCCCCGGCGTTGTTGATCAGTGCATCAATGGCGCCGAAATGTTCATGGGCCTGGGCCAGCGCCTCACGCACCGCGACTTCATCACGCACATCTACCTGCAAGGCCAACGCCTTGCCGCCCGCGGCTTCGACTTCCTTCGCCACGCTGAAAATCGTACCCGGCAGTTTGGGATGAGGTTCGGCGCTCTTGGCAGCAATCACAATGTTGGCCCCATCCCGCGCGGCCCGCAGTGCGATCTCGCGACCAATTCCGCGACTGGCGCCGGTGATGAACAGGGTTTTGCCTTGTAAGGACATGCGTGCGCTCCTGATTATTATTGTCTGAGCGGATCGAAGCAGCTCGCAGTCAATGTAGACTAACTCCCCGAAACTGATCGTTCCCACGCTCTGCGTGGGAACGATCAGTTGGGAGAGACGCCTCAATACCAGCGCTGAATCTCGATCAGTCCTTCCATGCCCGCGTAATTTCGGGCGCTTGAATACCTCCAGTGCTCCGGCAAATCCACATAACCGCGTTTTACGGGGTTGTAGTGGATGTAATCCAGCTTCTGGCGCATCACCGCTTCGCTGTACACCATTTCCGCATGCGAACCTTCCTGCCATAGCTGATACACCCGGTCCTGCTTGTGCGCGCGTTTGCTGAAACGCAGACGCTGCAACGCGCGTTCGGCGCCTTTGCTTTGCAGGTCGTCGAGGATTTGTCGGGCGGTGAAGGATTTGAATTGGCTGAGGCATTTGCTTAGGTCTGGAGCCTCGGCAACGAAGTGGAGATGGTTCTCCAGGACCACATAGCCATACAGCTTTAGATCTTGATGGATTTGCTGATAGCGCCAGCAATTTAGCAGGTGATCGACGATGTAAGGGCGGATGAACAGCGGGAGCCATTCCATGAGGGTGCAGGTGAGGAAGTGGGGTTTGTCGGGTTCGGTGATGGTGTAGCGGCTTCGACCCATGGGATTCGTCCTTGAATCTTGTAGTGCGGCGGGATGGAACGCGGAGCGTCCCGGGCTGCATTCCCACGCGGAGCGTGGGAACGATCAGGTTGCGGGGTTTGTTGCAGGGTGGCTAGACGGTAGCTTCCGAGTGGAACGTAGGAATGATCAGCACCAAGGGCAGGATAAAGATCGTTCCCACGCTCCGCGTGGGAATGCAGCCCGTGACGCTCTGCGTCAAAACGGCGTTCGGCATTGCGCCGGTGGTGAAGCTGGAACGCGGAGCGTCCCGAGAGGCATTCCCACGCGGAGCGTGGGAACGATCATGTGGGAGATTAGCGGGACATGACCTCGCGAATATCCGCCGCCAGTTCCCGTACGCGTTCTTCTTCGGTGTCCCACGAGCACATGAAGCGTGCGCCGCCGTTGCCGATGAAGGTGTAGAAGCGCCAGCCCTTGGCCGTCAGTGCGGCGATCGCCGGTTCCGAGAGTTGCAGGAACACGCCGTTGGCCTGCACTGGGAACATCAGTTCCACGCCTGGAATATCGCTCACCAGTTCAGCCAGCAACTGCGCGCAGTGGTTGGCGTGTTTGGCGTATTTGAGCCAGGCGCCGTTTTCCAGAATCCCGACCCAAGGTGCCGAGAGGAAACGCATCTTCGAGGCCAGTTGCCCAGCCTGTTTGCAGCGGTAGTCGAAGTCTTCGGCGAGTGCGTGGTTGAAGAACAGAATCGCCTCACCCACTGCCATGCCGTTTTTCGTGCCGCCGAAGCACAACACGTCGACGCCGGCCTTCCAGGTCAGGTCCGCTGGCGAGCAGCCGAGGAACGCACACGCATTGGAAAACCGCGCGCCGTCCATGTGCAGGTTCAGGCCCAGTTCCTTGCACGTGGCGCTGATGGCGCGGATTTCTTCCGGGGTGTAGACGCTGCCGACTTCGGTGGCCTGGGTCAGGGTGACTACGCGCGGTTTCGGGTAGTGGATGTCCTGGCGCTTGAGCGCGATTTCGCGGATCGATTCCGGGGTCAGCTTGCCGTTTTCAGTGCGGGCGACGAGCAGCTTGGAGCCGTTGGAAAAGAATTCCGGTGCGCCGCATTCGTCGGTTTCGACATGGGCGGTTTCCGAGCAGATCACGCTGTGGTAACTCTGACACAGCGACGACAGGGCCAGGGAGTTGGCGGCGGTGCCGTTGAAGGCGAAGAATACTTCGCAATCGGTTTCGAACAGTTTGCGGAAATCGTCGGACGCGCGTGCGGTCCACTCGTCGTCGCCATAGGCGCGTTGGTGGCCGTGGTTGGCCTGTTCCATGGCAGCCCAGGCTTCAGGGCAGATACCGGAATAGTTGTCGCTGGCGAATTGTTGGCTCTTATCGGTCATGGCCGGCTTCCGTGGTCGAAACTCTTATGGTGAAGAGCTTCGTGGTCAATGATGGTGCGCACTTTACCCAAGATCGTCAGGAGAGCACACGCGATGATGCTGTCAGAAAAATACAAAGACGCCGGGCAATTATGCACATGACGCAAAGGGATGGGGCACTGGACCTGCTCAAGTGGCTGGCGCTGTTGAGTATGGTGCTCGATCACCTGCGATATGTCGGTTATTCCGTCGATATTCTGTATGTTCCGGGCAGGCTGGCCTTTCCGTGGTTCTGTCTGGCGATGGCCGCAAACCTGGCGCGGCCCCGCGCGGTGACGACTGACGGCCAGTGGCGTTATCTGGGTTGGTTGCTGCTGTTTAGCGCTATCAGCGAAATTCCCTACCGGATGTACATTCCTGATCCCAACACCTTGAACGTGCTGCCCACGCTGGTTCTGGGGCTATTGGTAGCGCGTGGCTGGCAGCAGGAAACGCTGCAATCGCGACTACTCGCGGTCGGCGCCCTAACGCTGGCGGCGCTGTTCCCGGAGCGACTGATGTTCGGTTTCTTCGGCGTATTGTTACCGCTGGTGATGTTGCTGGTGATCAAGCGGCCCTGGTACTTCAGTCTGCTGCCCGGACTGGTCTGTCTGGCCGCCAACCAATGGGAGGTGCTGTATGACTCCGCTCGATTTGGTAACCGTGCGGCCATCCTCGGCATCACCACTTGTCTGATCGCGCCACTGGCTGGCTTGCTGCTGTTGCGACATGCCGGCCGACTGAAACCGCCACCACCGATGCGTCGCTGGGCGTACGCGCTCTATCCCGCGCATTTCCTGCTGCTGCTGGCCTTGCGCGAAGTTCTCGCATAACCCTGTGGGAGCGGGCTTGCTCGCGAATGCAGTGTGTCATTCAGCATTGTTGTCGACTGGCACACTGCATTCGCGAGCAAGCCCGCTCCCACAGGGTTCTTCGCTGATTAGAGGGCTGTGTCTGAACAGCCATTTCAGCCCATGTCGTAAACGCACCTTTGCGTGGCGTCCATAGGCATTTGACCTGTCTGCGCCGGTCATACCATCGCATCCAAAGGGCACTGCCGAAAGGTACGTGCCTCACCGAGACGAATGGCGCACCGCCGCCGCTGGGAGAGACGCGATGTTCAGCAAGCAAGACCAGATCCAGGGTTACGACGATGCACTGCTGGCGGCGATGAATGCCGAGGAGCAACGCCAGGAAGATCACATCGAGCTGATCGCGTCCGAAAACTACACCAGCAAACGCGTCATGGAAGCGCAAGGCAGTGGCCTGACCAACAAATACGCCGAAGGCTATCCGGGCAAGCGCTACTACGGCGGCTGCGAGCACGTCGACAAGGTTGAAGCGCTGGCCATCGAACGCGCCAAGCAGCTGTTCGGCGCCGATTACGCCAACGTTCAGCCGCACTCCGGCAGCCAGGCCAACGCCGCGGTATTCCTTGCGCTGCTGCAGGCGGGCGACACCGTGTTGGGCATGAGCCTGGCCCACGGCGGTCACTTGACCCACGGCGCCAAGGTCAGCTTCTCCGGCAAGCTCTATAACGCTGTGCAGTACGGCATCGACACCGTCACCGGCCTGATCGATTACGACGAAGTCGAGCGCATGGCGGTCGAGCACAAGCCGAAAATGATCATCGCCGGGTTCTCCGCTTACTCGAAGACCCTGGACTTCCCGCGCTTCCGTCAGATCGCTGACAAAGTCGGCGCTTATCTCTTTGTCGACATGGCTCACGTGGCCGGTCTGGTCGCTGCCGGGCTGTACCCGAACCCGCTGCCGTACGCTGATGTGGTCACTACCACTACTCACAAAACCCTTCGCGGTCCTCGTGGCGGTCTGATCCTGGCCAAGGCCAATGAAGAGTTGGAAAAGAAATTCAACGCTGCCGTATTCCCCGGTGGTCAGGGCGGCCCGTTGATGCACGTGATCGCCGGTAAGGCGGTGTGCTTCAAGGAAGCGTTGGAGCCTGGTTTCAAGGCCTATCAGCAACAAGTGATCGACAACGCCCAGGCCATGGCCAGCATCTTTATAAAACGCGGCTACGATGTAGTGTCCGGCGGCACAGACAACCACCTGTTCCTGGTCAGCCTGATCCGTCAGGGCCTCACCGGTAAAGAGGCGGATGCAGCACTCGGTCGCGCCCACATCACCGTGAACAAGAACGCTGTGCCGAACGATCCACAGTCGCCGTTCGTCACCTCCGGTCTGCGCATCGGCACCCCGGCGGTGACCACTCGCGGCTTCAAGGTGACCCAGTGCGTCACGCTGGCCGGCTGGATCTGCGACATCCTCGACAACCTCGGCGACGCCGATGTTGAAGCGAACGTCGCCCAGCAAGTTTCGGCCCTGTGCGCGGACTTCCCGGTTTATCGCTGAGCGCGGTTTTGGAGTAAATGACTATGCAACGCTACTCGGGCTTCGGCCTCTTCAAACACTCCCTCAGCCATCACGAAAACTGGCAGAAAATGTGGCGCACGCCGACCCCTAAAAAGGTCTATGACGTGGTCATCGTCGGCGGTGGCGGGCATGGTCTGGCGACCGCCTACTACCTGGCCAAAGAGCACGGCATCACCAACGTGGCCGTGGTCGAGAAAGGCTGGCTGGGCGGCGGTAACACCGCGCGCAACACCACCATCGTTCGCTCCAACTACCTGTGGGATGAGTCGGCGCACCTGTACGAACACGCGATGAAATTGTGGGAAGGCCTGTCCCAGGACCTGAACTACAACGTGATGTTCTCCCAGCGCGGCGTTTACAACCTGTGCCACACCCTGCAGGACATTCGTGATTCCGAGCGTCGGGTCAGCGCCAACCGCCTCAACGGCGTGGACGGCGAATTGCTCGACGCCAAACAAGTGGCCGACGAGATTCCGTACCTCGACTGCTCGAAGAACACGCGCTACCCGGTGATGGGTGCAACCGTCCAGCGTCGCGGCGGCGTGGCCCGTCACGATGCCGTGGCGTGGGGCTTTGCCCGTGCCGCCGACGCACTGGGCGTGGATTTGATTCAACAGACCGAAGTGATCGGTTTCCGCAAGGAAAACGGCGTGTGCATCGGCGTTGAAACCAACAAAGGCTTCATCGGCGCCAAACGCGTCGGTGTAGTGACCGCCGGTAACTCTGGGCACATGGCCAAACTTGCCGGTTTCCGTCTGCCGATCGAATCCCATCCGCTGCAAGCGCTGGTGTCCGAACCGATCAAACCGATTATCGACAGCGTGATCATGTCCAACGCCGTACACGGTTACATCAGCCAGTCCGACAAGGGCGACCTGGTGATCGGCGCCGGCATCGACGGCTACAACGGCTACGGCCAGCGTGGTTCGTACCCGGTGATCGAGCACACCGTTCAGGCCATCGTCGAGATGTTCCCGGTCTTGTCCCGCGTACGCATGAACCGTCAGTGGGGCGGCATCGTCGACACCACGCCGGATGCGTGCCCGATCATTTCGAAAACACCTGTGCCGAACATGTTCTTCAACTGCGGTTGGGGCACCGGTGGCTTCAAGGCAACACCTGGCTCGGGCAACGTGTTTGCCGCGAGTCTGGCCAAGGGTGAAATGCACCCATTGGCTGCACCTTTCTCCATCGACCGTTTCCACAACGGTGCGTTGATCGACGAACACGGCGCTGCTGCGGTTGCCCACTAACAGGAGAAATCCCCATGTTGCATATCTTCTGTCCTCACTGCGGCGAGCTGCGCTCCGAAGAGGAATTCCATGCATCCGGCCAGGCGCACATCCCGCGCCCACTGGACCCGACGACCTGCACCGACGAGGAGTGGGGCGACTACATGTTCTTCCGCGATAACCCTCGCGGTCTGCACCACGAATTGTGGGATCACGTCGCCGGTTGCCGTCAGTACTTCAACGCCACCCGTGACACCGTGACCTACGAGATTCTCGAAACCTACAAGATCGGCGCCAAGCCGCAGTTCACCGACAAGACCGATAGCCCGAAAGCGGCCACGACGGCTCTGGGAGAGAAGGTATGAGCCAGATCAATCGCCTGTCCAACGGCGGACGGATCGACCGCAACAAAGTGCTGAGCTTCACCTTCAACGGCCAGACCTACAAAGGCTTTGAAGGTGATTCCCTGGCCGCCGCCTTGCTGGCCAACGGTGTCGACATTATCGGCCGCAGCTTCAAGTACTCCCGTCCGCGCGGCATCTTTGCCGCCGGTGCTGAAGAGCCGAACGCCGTGCTGCAGATCGGCGCGACCGAAGCCACGCAGATCCCGAACGTACGCGCCACGCAACAAGCGCTGTATCAAGGTTTGGTCGCCACCAGCACCAACGGCTGGCCGAGCGTGAACAACGACATGATGGGGATTCTCGGCAAGGTCGGCGGCAAGCTGATGCCGCCGGGCTTCTACTACAAAACCTTCATGTACCCGCAATCGTTCTGGATGACTTACGAAAAGTACATTCGAAAGGCCGCCGGTCTTGGCCGCTCGCCGACCGAGAACGATCCGGACACCTACGACTACATGAACCAGCACTGCGACGTGCTGATCGTCGGCGGTGGCCCCGCAGGCCTGGCCGCCGCACTGGCAGCAGCTCGCAGCGGTGCCCGCGTCATCCTCGCCGATGAGCAGGAAGAGTTCGGCGGCAGCCTGCTCGACTCCCGCGAAAGTCTCGACGGCAAACCGGCTACCGAATGGGTCGCCAGCGTCATCGCCGAACTCAAAGACACCCCGGACGTGCTGCTGTTGCCGCGCGCCACGGTTAACGGTTACCACGACCATAACTTCCTGACCATTCACGAGCGCCTGACCGATCACCTCGGCGACCGCGCACCGATTGGCCAGGTGCGTCAGCGCATCCACCGTGTTCGCGCCAAGCGTGTGGTGCTGGCGACCGGCGCTCACGAGCGTCCACTGGTTTATGGCAACAACGACGTGCCGGGCAACATGCTCGCTGGCGCTGTGTCGACTTACGTGCGTCGTTATGGCGTGGCACCGGGCAAAAAGCTCGTGCTGTCGACCAACAACGACCACGCTTACCGTGTTGCTCTGGATTGGCTCGACGCCAGCCTGCAAGTCGTGGCCATCGCCGATGCCCGCAGCAACCCGCGCGGTGCGCTGGTTGAAGAAGCGCGCGCCAAAGGCATCCGCATCCTGACCGGTAGCGCTGTAATCGAAACCCGTGGCAGCAAGCGCGTGACCGCTGCTCGCGTTGCCGCGATCGATGTCAAAGCGCACGCTGTGACCAGTCCTGGTGAGTGGCTTGATTGCGACCTGATTGCCAGTTCCGGCGGTTACAGCCCGGTGGTTCACCTGGCCTCGCACCTGGGCGGCAAGCCGACCTGGCGTGAAGACATCCTCGGTTTCGTACCGGGCGAAGCACCGCAGAAACGCGTGTGCGTCGGCGGCATCAATGGCGTCTACGGTCTCGGCGATTCCCTGGCCGATGGTTTTGAAGGCGGCGCTCGCGCGGCCAGCGAAGCCGGTTTCAGCGTGGTCGAAGGCACTTTGCCGAAAGCCCTGAGCCGTTTGGAAGAACCGACTCTGGCGCTGTTCCAGGTGCCGCACGAAAAAGGCACGACACGCGGACCGAAGCAATTCGTTGATCTGCAGAACGACGTCACTGCGGCCGGCATCGAACTGGCGACCCGCGAAGGCTTCGAGTCGGTCGAACACGTCAAACGCTACACCGCACTGGGCTTTGGTACTGACCAGGGCAAGCTCGGCAACGTCAACGGTCTGGCCATCGCCGCCCGTTCGCTGAACGTGACCATCCCGCAGATGGGCACTACCATGTTCCGTCCGAACTACACGCCGGTGACCTTCGGCGCCGTGGCCGGCCGTCACTGTGGGCACATATTCGAGCCGGTTCGTTTCACCGCGCTGCATCACTGGCACGTGAAGAACGGCGCCGAGTTTGAAGACGTCGGTCAGTGGAAACGTCCTTGGTACTTCCCGAAAACCGGTGAAGACCTGCATACCGCCGTGAAACGCGAATGCAAAGCCGTGCGCGACAGCGTCGGCCTGCTGGACGCTTCGACCCTGGGCAAGATCGACATTCAGGGCCCGGATGCGCGTGAGTTCCTCAACCGCATCTACACCAACGCCTGGACCAAGCTCGACGTGGGCAAGGCGCGTTATGGCCTGATGTGCAAAGAAGATGGCATGGTCTTCGACGACGGCGTCACCGCTTGCCTCGCCGACAACCATTTCGTCATGACCACCACCACAGGCGGCGCGGCACGCGTGCTGCAATGGCTGGAAATCTACTCCCAGACCGAATGGCCAGACCTGAAGGTGTACTTCACTTCCGTGACTGACCACTGGGCAACCATGACCTTGTCCGGGCCGAACAGCCGCAAGCTGCTCAGCGCAGTCACCGACATCGATCTGACCAACGAAGCGTTCCCGTTCATGACCTGGAAAGAAGGCCTGGTCGGCGGTGTGCCGGCGCGGGTGTTCCGGATTTCGTTTACCGGTGAGCTGTCGTACGAAGTCAACGTGCAAGCCGACTATGCGATGGGCGTGCTGGAAAAAATTGTTGATGCTGGCAAGCAGTACAACCTGACGCCATATGGCACTGAAACCATGCACGTTCTGCGGGCCGAGAAGGGCTTCATCATCGTCGGGCAGGACACTGACAGCTCGATGACTCCGGACGACCTGAACATGGGCTGGTGCGTCGGTCGCACTAAACCTTTCTCATGGATCGGCCAGCGTGGCATGAACCGTGAAGACTGCGTGCGTGATCAGCGCAAACAGTTGGTCGGCCTGAAGCCGATCGATCCGACCAAATGGCTGCCGGAAGGCGCGCAACTGGTGTTCAACACCAAGCAAGCGATTCCGATGACGATGGTCGGCCACGTGACATCCAGCTACCTGCACAACTCCCTCGGCTATTCGTTTGCCATGGGTGTGGTGAAGGGCGGTTTGAAGCGCATCGGTGAGCGCGTGTTCGCACCGCTGGCGGATGGCAGCGTGATCGAGGCGGAAATCGTTTCTTCGGTGTTCTTCGATCCGAAAGGCGATCGCCAGAACATTTAACACCACCGCCCCTGTAGGAGCGAGGCTTGCCCGCGAAGAACGATAACGCGGTGCATCAGCCAGACCGCGTGGCTCCCTTCGCGGGCAAGCCTCGCTCCCACAGGTGAAATGCAAGAATTCAGGAAAGGTGCTTTATGACCACAGCCAATGTTTACCAACAACGCCCAACCACCGGGGCCAAGGCCGAGTCGTCGCTGCATCACGCCGACCTCGCCAGCCTGGTGGGCAAGGGCCGCAAAAGCGCCGGAGTGACCGTGCGTGAGAAAAAACTCCTCGGCCACCTGACCATCCGTGGCGATGGCCACGATGCTGCCTTCGCCGCTGGCGTGCACAAGGCCCTCGGTATCGAATTGCCGGGTGCGCTGACCGTCGTCGTCAAAGGCGAAACCAGCCTGCAATGGATGGGGCCGGATGAATGGCTGCTGATCGTGCCGACCGGTGAAGAATTCGCCGCCGAGCAAAAGCTGCGCGAAGCGCTGGGCGATCTGCACATCGCGATCACCAACGTCAGCGGCGGCCAGCAGATCCTCGAACTGAGCGGCCCGAACGTGCGCCAGGTGCTGATGAAGTCCACCAGCTACGACGTGCACCCCAACAGTTTCCCGGTGGGTAAGGCCGTGGGCACCGTGTTTGCCAAGTCGCAACTGGTGATCCGCCATACCGCCGAAGACACCTGGGAACTGCTGATTCGTCGCAGCTTCTCGGATTATTGGTGGTTGTGGTTGCAGGATGCGGCTGCCGAATACGGCCTAAGCGTTCAGGCGTAATGATCGTTCCCACGCTCTGCGTGGGAATGCATCCCGTGACGCTCCGCGTCACATAAAGGCGGACGCAGAGCGTCCATGGCGGCATTCCCACGCAGAGCGTGGGAACGATCAGAGGAGAAACACGACTATGAGCCGCGCCCCAGACACATGGATTCTGACCGCCGACTGCCCAAGCGTTCTCGGCACCGTGGACGCGGTGACCCGCTTTTTGTTCGAGCAGGGCTGCTACGTCACCGAGCACCACTCCTTCGACGACCGGCTCTCGGGCCGTTTCTTTATTCGTGTGGAATTCCGCCAGCCTGATGGCTTCGACGAACAAGCCTTCCGCGCAGGCCTGGAAGAGCGCGGCCAAGCCTTCGGCATGATCTTCGAACTGACTGCGCCGAACTACCGGCCAAAAGTGGTGATCATGGTTTCCAAGGCCGATCACTGCCTCAACGATTTGCTCTACCGCCAGCGCATCGGCCAGTTGTCGATGGACGTGGCCGCCGTGGTTTCCAACCACCCGGACCTCAAGCCGTTGGCGGAATGGCACCAGATTCCGTACTACCACTTCCCGCTGGACCCGAACGACAAACCGTCGCAGGAGCGTCAGGTCTGGCAAGTGATTGAAGAGTCCGGCGCCGAACTGGTGATCCTTGCCCGATACATGCAAGTCCTGTCGCCAGAGCTGTGCCGCAAACTCGACGGCAAGGCGATCAACATCCATCACTCCCTGCTGCCGGGTTTCAAGGGCGCCAAGCCCTATCACCAGGCCTACAACAAGGGCGTGAAGCTGGTCGGCGCGACGGCGCATTACATCAATAACGACCTGGACGAAGGCCCGATCATCGCCCAGGGCGTAGAGGCCGTGGATCACAGTCATTACCCCGAAGACCTGATCGCCAAGGGGCGGGATATTGAAGGGCTGACGCTGGCACGGGCTGTTGGTTATCACATTGAAAGACGAGTGTTTTTGAACGCCAATCGCACGGTCGTTCTTTAGATCGCCTTCGCGGGCAAGCCTCGCTCCTACAGGTGATCGAGTACCTCTGTAGGAGCGAGGCTTGCCCGCGAAGAGGCCCTGACAAACAACGCAAAAAGACACAGGCAATAACCCGAGCAATCAACGCGCCGCCGCTGTCTGGCGACGCGACCGCTACATAAAAACAACAGCGAGGTGAAAGCATGTCTGGCAATCGTGGTGTGGTGTATCTCGGCAATGGCAAGGTCGAAATACAGAAAATCGACTATCCCAAAATGCAGGACCCGCGCGGCAGGAAGATTAACCATGCTGTCATCCTGCGCGTGGTTTCCACCAACATCTGTGGTTCGGACCAGCACATGGTGCGCGGTCGTACCACCGCCCAGACCGGCCTGGTACTGGGTCACGAAATTACCGGTGAAGTGATCGAGAAGGGCAGCGACGTCGAAAACCTGCAAATCGGCGACCTGGTTTCCGTACCGTTCAACGTGGCTTGCGGGCGCTGCCGTTCCTGCAAGGAAATGCACACCGGTGTGTGCCTGAGCGTTAACCCGGCGCGTCCCGGCGGTGCTTACGGTTACGTCGACATGGGCGACTGGACCGGCGGCCAGGCTGAATACGCGATGGTGCCGTACGCCGACTTCAACCTGCTGAAACTCCCTGACCGTGATAAGGCCATGGAAAAAATCCGTGACCTGACCTGCCTCTCCGACATCCTGCCCACCGGTTACCACGGCGCAGTGACGGCCGGCGTTGGTCCAGGCAGCACCGTGTACATCGCCGGTGCCGGCCCGGTCGGTCTGGCGGCTGCCGCTTCCGCTCGCCTGTTGGGCGCGGCAGTGGTGATCATCGGTGACGTCAACACCGTCCGCCTGGCGCACGCCAAGGCGCAGGGTTTCGAAATCGCCGACCTGTCCCTGGACACCCCGCTGCACGAACAGATCGCTGCACTGCTGGGCGAGCCAGAAGTGGATTGCGCCGTCGACGCCGTAGGCTTCGAAGCGCGCGGTCACGGCCATGACGGCGTGAAACACGAGGCTCCGGCCACTGTGCTCAACTCGCTGATGGGCGTGGTTCGGGTTGCCGGCAAGATCGGTATCCCAGGCCTGTACGTGACTGAAGATCCAGGTGCAGTCGACGCCGCCGCAAAAATGGGCAGCCTGAGCATCCGCTTCGGTCTGGGCTGGGCCAAATCCCACAGCTTCCACACCGGCCAGACCCCAGTGATGAAGTACAACCGCCAGCTGATGCAGGCGATCATGTGGGACCGTATCCACATTGCCGACATCGTCGGTGTGGAAGTCATCAGCCTGGATGACGCGCCACGTGGTTATGGCGAGTTCGATGCGGGCGTGCCGAAGAAGTTTGTAATTGATCCGCATAAGTTGTTTAGTGCGGCGTAAAAATCACTGGTGAAAAAAAGGCAACCCTTTGGGGTTGCCTTTTTTCATTGAATATCAGGGCATTCAGATGTTATTTGAATGCGCACTTGTTCAGGTCTCCGGCCTTGGGATCACAGTCATCGCCCTTCCAGTTACCACCATCAGGTTGGGTGGGCTTGCCTGTTGCCAAGACTAGCGATGCGCTTGTATCTGCCTTAGATAGAGTACTTAAATATTGGCAGACGACTCTAGCATTGCTGTTGTCCTTGTCTTTGAGACGCGCGCCGCTAAATATCAGTTTTTTAATATCATCTCCACTAACACTGGTTGGATCAACGTCAACTGTCAGCAGGCCATTCGGTCCCGCCACTTTGAATTCGCCATTTTCTTTATAAAACGACGCGGCGGACGGGCAGGTATCAGCATAGGCAGTGCTCGTCAGAGCCAAGGTGGTAAGAACGCCGAAAGCTAGTTTCTTAAACATTGGGTTGTACTCCGTTACATGGTTGGAGTGCTAATGCTATGGAGATATAAATCTGTCGCCAACTGTCAGATCTGACAGTTCTTTAGATCGTTTTTTATTTCATTATTTGTTTTTTAGAGGATATTTGAATAACTGTGCTTGGGCTAATAGCAATGCGCGGCGATCATTGGATCGCCGCGTCCATGTTTGCGAATGAAGTGGAACGATAGAAATGAGCCGAAACGGAGTTGGTAGAGTATTTACTCAGCGCGTACCTGCACAGCCTGCATTCCCGTTCTCCCCTTTTCCGCAACAAAACTTACGGTTTGTCCCTCATTGAAACTGTTGTAACCGCCTGATTCTATCGCTTTGAAATGTACGAAAAGATCATCGCCTCCGTCTTTTGGTGTGATGAATCCAAAGCCCTCTGTATCACTGAACCATTTAACCGTGCCTATTTGTCTGTTCGATATATTAATGCTTCCTACGTGTTCGAAACGAGGAGGTGTTAGCGGCTATGTAGCGGCCAATACCCAGTTACCGTTGTCACGAATTAAGCTTAAGTTACGCTGCGGATGAGTCGCAACTGTCAGATCTGACAGGTATTTAGATAAGTTCGATGTAATGAGAATATTTTTAATAGCGCACATGTACTTCGATTCGGTGGTAAAAATGCCTACGGCTATAAGGAACGACGCCCCCAAACCCCGGTCAAACCGGCAGTTTTCCCGTCCGCTCACGGGCGGTTTTCATGGCGCAAGAGGATGTCTGGATGAAGATTTCACGCGGTTTTGCACTGGCTTCGCTGATGACCCTCGCGGCCAGCCCGGTCTTCGCCGGTTTCAGCCTGGAAGATGTGACCAAAGCGGCCTCGAGCATGCAGGGCGGTAACGCAGCCACTGCCGCCGCACCGACGCAGGAAACTGCCGGTCTGCTCGGCGCCCTGACGTCGCAGTTGAATGTAAAACCCGAGCAAGCCGTCGGTGGCACTGCGGCGATGTTGGGGCTGGCCAAGAATCAGTTGAGCTCGACTGACTATTCGGAATTGGCGAAAAGCGTACCGGGTATCGACAAGCTGTCCGGCGGCGGTCAACTGGGTGCCCTCGCTGGATTGCTCGGATCGTCCGGTAAATCGGCCGGTCTGGAAAACGCGTTGGGCGCCGTAAAGAACACTAACGATCTGAACAATGCTTTCAGCGCATTGGGGATGGACAGCGGCATGATCGGCCAGTTTGCCCCGGTGCTTCTGCAGTACCTCGGTCAGCAGGGCGTTGGCGGTTCGCTGCTGGAAAGCCTGGGCGGGATCTGGGGCGCCGGCACCGGTAGTTGATCTAGCGATACCCGGCGCGTAAAGCGTCGATGCGTTGATCCTTCTCGATCCAGAGCTGGTTGACCCAGTTCTGGATCGTTTCGCGAAACACCGGATCGTTTTCGTAATCGCCTTGCCACAGCGCCGGGTCGAGTTCGCGGGTCTTGATATCGATAATGACCTTCGGCACGTTGCCGCTGATCAAGTCCCAAAACCCCGGAATCTTCTGCTGCGGATACACCACCGTCACATCGAGCACGGCGTCCAGCTGTTCGCCCATTGCCGCCAATACAAACGCCACGCCGCCGGCCTTGGGCTTGAGCAGGTGAGTGAACGGTGACTGCTGCTGAGCGCTTTTCGCCGCGGTGTATCGGGTGCCTTCCAGGTAATTGACCACGGTCACCGGCTGACGCTTGTACAGCTCGCACGCCGCTTTGGTGATGTCCAGATCCTTCCCGGCCAACTCAGGGTGTTTCGCCAGGAATGCCTTGGTGTAGCGCTTCATGAACGGATAGTCCAAGGCCCACCATGCCAGGCCCAGAAACGGTACCCAGATCAGTTCTTTCTTGAGGAAGAACTTGAAGAACGGTGTACGGCGGTTGAGTGTCTGGATCAGCGCCGGGATATCGACCCAGGATTGATGGTTGCTGATCACCAGGTACGCCGTGTCGCGGCGCAAGTCATCGCCGCCACGGATGTCCCATTGGGTGGGGATGCACAACCGGAAAATCAGCTTGTCGATTTCGGCCCAGGTTTCGGCGATCCACATCACCACCCACGAGTCGTAGTCGCGAAAGCGTCCGGGCAGGATCAGTTTGAGCAGGGCAAACACCATCAGCGGCCCGAACAGGACCAAGGTGTTGAGCAACAGCAGCAGGGTAACGAAACAGCCGGTGAGCAGGCGGCGCATAAGTAACTCTTGAAAGCATTTGGGCGCGCAATGATAAGCAGCTTCGGGCGACAGGCCAAATCGGCGGTGACGAATGTTTCACCTTCGCGTGGGTATGCTGGTCCTGCCGTGATCATGCCGGCCCCATCGCGAGCAGGCTCGCTCCTACAGGATTTGTGTGTTGAACCTATTATCTGTGAACGACAGAGATCCCTGTGGGAGCGAGCCTGCTCGCGAAAGATTTCAAGAACGAACGAATTGCTCACTGACGGTCTAAAATCCCGCAGCCCACTTCTTATGGATGCCCATCACGTGAAATCCCTCCTTGCACTGCTTTCCCTCGTGGCCCTGCCGGTCCTGGCCGCTGAGCCGACGCTGTACGGGCGTTACGAATACATTGCGCTGCCGGAAATCGGCGGCGAAGTCCTTAAAGCCAAAATGGACACCGGCGCCCTGACGGCGTCGCTGTCGGCCAAGGACATCGAAACTTTCACCCGTGACGGCGACGAGTGGGTGCGTTTCCGCCTCGCCACCAAAGATGCGAGCAACAAGGTCTACGAGCACAAGGTCGCGCGGATCAGCAAGATCAAGACCCGCTCCGAAGAAGACGAGGATGACAAGGAGGCCATCGAGCCCACCAAGCGTCCGGTGGTCGATCTGGAACTGTGCCTGGGCAACGTCAAGCGCACCGTGGAGGTCAACCTCACCGACCGCAGCAGCTTCAATTACCCGTTGTTGATCGGTGCCAAGGCCTTGCGTGAATTCAACGCGGCGGTAAACCCGGCGCGGCGTTTCACGGCCGACAAACCCGACTGCTGATTGACGGAATGTGAGGCTTGGGGCACCGTTCGCCCACTTAACTGCCGGGCTCGGACGCCATGCCTCATATCCTGATAGTCGAAGACGAAGCGGCGATTGCCGACACCCTGATATTCGCGTTGCAGGGCGAGGGGTTCACCACCACTTGGTTGAGCCTCGGCGCGGCGGCGCTGGAGCACCAGCGCCAGACCCCGGCCGACCTGATCATTCTCGACATTGGCCTGCCGGACATCAGCGGCTTTGAGACCTGCAAGCAGCTGCGGCGTTTCAGTGAAGTGCCGGTGATCTTCCTCAGCGCCCGTGATGCGGAAATCGACCGCGTGGTGGGCCTGGAAATCGGCGCCGACGACTACGTGGTCAAGCCGTTCAGCCCGCGGGAAGTCGCGGCGCGGGTCCGGGCGATTCTCAAGCGCATGGCGCCGCGACCGGTGGCCGAAGTCTCATCGACGTTGTTTCGGATCGACAGCGAACGCGTGCAGATCAGCTACCGCAATCAGCCATTGAGCCTCACGCGGCACGAATTCCGTCTGCTGCAATGTCTGCTGGAACAACCCGAACGGGTCTTCAGTCGCGAGCAGTTGCTTGATGCGCTGGGTGTCGCCGCCGATGCCGGTTACGAGCGCAGCATCGACAGCCACATCAAAAGCGTGCGCGCCAAATTGCGTCTGGTGAAGGCCGACGCCGAGCCAATCCAGACCCATCGCGGCCTCGGCTACAGCTACAGCCCGGGGCACAACTGATGCCGTTGGGGATCCGGATCTTCCTGGTCTACGTGCTGTTCATCGGCCTGACCGGTTACTTCGTGCTCAACACCGTGATGGAAGAAATCCGCCCCGGGGTGCGTCAGTCCACTGAAGAAACTCTGGTCGACACCGCCAACCTGATGGCCGAGATCCTGCGCGACGACTTCAAGGCCGGCACCCTCAACCAGAACCGCTGGCCCGAACTGCTCAAGGCTTACGGCGAGCGGCAGCCAAAGGCGAGTATCTGGGGCTTGCCGAAGAACCAGGTCAACCACCGCATCTACGTCACCGACGCCAAAGGCACCGTGGCGCTGGACTCCAGTGGCGCAGCGGTGGGGCAGGATTACTCGCGCTGGAACGACGTCTACCTGACGTTGCGCGGTGAATACGGCGCGCGTTCCACCCGCAGCGATCCGAACGATGCGAGCTCCTCAGTGATGCACGTCGGCGCGCCGATTCGCGACAACGGCCAAATTATCGGCGTGGTCACCGTGGCCAAGCCCAACAGTTCGTTGCAGCCTTACGTTGATCGCACCGAACGTCGATTGCTCGCCTATGGCGCGGGGCTGATCGGCTTGGGTCTGCTGTTCGGCGCGTTGTTGTCGTGGTGGTTGAGCGCGGCGCTACGGCGGTTGACGGCTTATGCGCAGGCGGTGAGTGAAGGCCGGCGCGTCGAGGTGCCGCATTATCGTGGCGGGGAGCTGGAGCAACTGGCGACGGCGGTGGAACAGATGCGAACGCAGCTGGAAGGCAAAGCCTACGTCGAGCGTTATGTGCACACCCTGACCCATGAATTGAAAAGCCCACTGGCGGCGATTCGTGGTGCGGCGGAGTTGCTGCAAGGTGAAATGCCGTTGGCTCAGCAACAACGTTTCGTCAGCAACATCGACAGCGAAAGTGTGCGGATGCAGCAGTTGATTGAACGGTTGCTGAACCTCGCCCAGGTTGAACAGCGCCAAGGGCTGGAAGAGCGGGTGGCGGTGCCGTTGGCAGGTCTGGTGAATGAGTTGCTGAACGCCCAGGCCGCGCGGATCGAAGGAAAAAAGTTGCGCGTGGAACAGCTAATTGCGTCGGATATGAATCTGCTTGGCGAGCCGTTTCTGTTGCGTCAGGCGTTGGGGAATCTACTGGAGAACGCTTTGGATTTCACGCCTGCTAAGGGTGTGCTGCGGTTCAGTGCCGAGCGTGTCGGGGAACAGATCGAGTTCAGACTGTTCAACCAGGCCGAAGCGATTCCGGACTATGCGTTGCCGCGTTTAAGTGAGCGTTTTTATTCGCTGCCGCGTCCGGACAGTGGGCGCAAGAGCACCGGGCTGGGGCTTAACTTCGTGGAAGAGGTGGTCAAGTTGCATGGCGGGTCGTTGAGCATTGGCAATGTCGAGGGTGGTGTTGAAGTCAGGTTGCGCCTGGCTTAGGACCGAGTTGCGGCCTTCGCGAGCAAGCCCGCTCCCACAGTTGATCTGTGGGGGGGCTCAGGTTTTGTATTCACGGTAGAACCCATGTGGGAGCGAGCTTGCTCGCGATATAGGTAGTCCGTTCCTTTCTCTTCCATACTGATATCGCTGGAAGTCAGTTGTCGGCGAGGAAGGAACATGCACCTGTGGGCTACGAATATGCTCGCGCAGCACTCGATGATTACGC
>NZ_SISB01000016.1 GCF_004310295.1 Pseudomonas sp. BGI-2
GAGCACGAGTTCGGCAGCCTCGCGTTTGAATTCAGCAGAAAAGGAACGGCGTTGTTTGGTCATCTGACACCTCGATCTGGCGAGCATTCTCGCCTAAATGGGTGTCCGGTTTCATTAGACCACTACATCGTGCACCGTCCACGTCGTCGGCCAGGTTGGCGGCGATGGCGCTGATGGATAGCAGGTCTTCCGAGGCGTTGGCCAGGAGGGCTTCGGTGTCGATGTCGGGGGAGACGGCGAAGAGGTTGCCTTTGCGAGGCTTGGGTTTATCGCCGGGTGGTGGGGCGAAATGGTGGTCGAGCGCGCGTTCGGCGGCTTCGTGGAGTTTCTTCGAATCGAGGGATTCGTAGGGGGAGGTGGCTTCGTTTTGTGGTGGATTGGGTGTTGGCTTGATCATATGAGTAGTACCGATATTAGGAGCTAATCACCGTTTCGCTTGCGCTTCGAATTAGGTGGCAGCTGTGTATAGGTGTGCAAGACCGGAATCGGCAAACCGGCAGACCCGAAGGCCTCCCACACACAGCCGCCATAACAATTCGCGAGCATAAGAAAACGCTCGATGAATAGCCATAACCGATTGTGTGCCGATCCCGGACTTGCACGTCCGTGTCACCGATTTTGCGGCGACGAACAAAGCCTATCGACGAAACCCAAGACTGCCTAGTTCACGAACAGCACCACGTGTTGAAGGAAATATCCGATGGAGTCGAGCGTAGAAAGATCAAAATCTTCACGCTTTTAAACACCCTCGTTTCGTCAATGACTTGGTAGTCATCAGCGTCAAAAACCACGGCATCTTCTTCTATCGCTGCACAACAGTGGCGTTCTCGCTTGAAGCCGCTACACTGCGCCGGCCGTTCACTTTTCTCTTGAGGCTGTGCGCATGAAATTTCGTTTTCTTCTGTGGATGCTGGGTTTGTTGATGGGTAAGGCCAGTCGGACTAATCCTGCGTTTCAGCAGCAGTTGGGTGACAAGGAATTGGTGTTCCAGCTACAGACCCTGGACGGGAAAGTGGCGCGGCATTTCTTTGTGAAGGATCAGCGCATTACCAGCAAGTCGGGCGTGTATGCCGAGTCGGCGTTTGCGATTGCGTTCAAGGATGCGGCGTATGGCTTTGCCACGATGCAGGCGAAGAACAAGCAGTTGGCGTTTATGACGGGGATTCAGGACAAGTCGATTCAGATCAAGGGGAATCCGGCGTTGGTGATCTGGTTTCAGGGGTTGACCAAGTATTTGAAGCCGCGCAAGGCTAAAGCCAAGACTTGAGGTTGATGGTTAACCCTGTGGCGAGGGGGCTTGCCCCCGTTGGGCTGCGAAGCGGCCCTAAAGCCTGAGACCTCGCTGCATCTGACACTCTGCGTTGGCTGGATTGCGACTGCTGCGCAGTCGAACGGGGATAAATCCCCTCACCACAGGGATTGTGGTGATTCAGAGATACCGCGTTGGATTCATCGCGAGCAGGCTCGCTCCCACAAGGGGCTGTGGTGATTCAGGTGGATCGGCGGGGGATTCTTCGCGGGCAAGCCTCGCTCCTACAGGGTTTTGGTGATCCCTTGTAGGAGCGAGGCTTGCCCGCGAAGCTTTTAGGCCTGGCTGAACTGCGAAGCGAGTTCGCGCAGCAGGACTTCAGCCTCAAGTACTTTACTGACGACGTCGTTGGCTTTGTCGCGGGTCAGGCCTACGCGTTCCAGCAGCGCATCCGGGATGTCTTCATCCGGGCCGGAGCCGATGCCGCGGCTGCGCAGCAGGCGTACGGCCAGGCAGACGAGGTTCGGGTATTCAGCGTAGGCACCGTCATAGCTCGGATCGTGCTGAAAGCGCAGCGCGGTGGCGAGTTCGTCGGGCATGTCCCAGTAGCGCATCAGCCAGGAGCCGATCTGTTCGCGGCTGATGCCGAGCAGGTGTTGCTCGACGTAGCTGTGGCATAGGTGCGGGTTGACTTCCAAATGGCGGCAGATCAGCGAGAAGTGCGGCGGGAAGACGTGGGCCAGCAGCAGGTAACCGAAGTTGTGCAGCAGGCCGGCGAGGTAGGTCAGGCCGGCTTCCGGGCGCTGGGCGCGGGGCATGGCGCGGGTCAGGCCTTCGATGACGGCGGCGGTGTAGATCGATTGCTGCCAGTACGGCGTGGTGTGTTGCGGATGGTCTTTGGGCAGGCTCAGGGTTTTGCCCAGGGCCAGGCCCAGCGCGAGGTTGATCACCAGGTCGAAACCCAGCACGCGCACGATCGCATCTTCCACTGAACGAATCTTGCCCGGCGACGCGTAGTACGGCGACGCGGCCCAGCTGACGACTTGGGCGGCCAGCGCCGGGTCGGTTTCGACCACGCCGGTGATGTCGTCGATGGTGGCGTTGGGGTCCACGCGCAACTTGATGATTTTCTGCGCGGTCTCGGCCAGCGGTGGAATTTCGATGGTCGCTTCCAGGCGTTGCTGGATGCGCCGCGCGGTGAACGCCTGGACGGCCTGGGTGATTTCCTCGCGGTCATCGTCGGGGCGGTCGAGGTTCGGGCGGATGCTGGTCAGGTTCTCGCCGAAATTGGCGGCGCTGGCCTTGGTCAGCATGGTCTTGAAGTCTTCGCTGGTGATTTCCAGCAGCAGGCCCGGCTCGCCCGAGTTGATCAGCAACTTCGGTACGCGCAGCAGGCTTTCTTCGTAGAGGCACGGCGAACTGGTCAGCGCCGGCAGGCCGGGCAGCAGGCTAAGGTTGTGTTTGCCGAGCATTTTTACCAAACGCTCGGTGGGCACGGCGGTGAGGCGGCGACCGGTTAATTCGGCGAGGCGATTGAGGTCCAGCAACTGGCTTTGCGGGAACAGCACCATCAGGGCACCGACCGCGTCGTCCACCAGCACCGCCTGCACTTTGCGCGAGGCGTTGAGGCCGTGGTGGTCGAGTACTTCTTCGTAGGCAATGCCCAATTTGCCCAGCAGCAGCCGAATAACAGACGGAGCGTGCAGGGTGTCGGGGGCGAGGGCAGCTTCTGTCATGGTCTGTATCCGAATTCAAACAATTGCGGGAGTATAACCAGCTTGTTTAAAAGCATCGTCCACAAACTGCGACGGTGCTCACACTTGGCCGTATTGCTGCCCATGGCGCAGCCAGCGGTCAAGCAGCGGGCTGACATGGTCCGGCCAGCGCTCCAGCAAGGCTTGGGCGGCGTCACGCACGGCGGGCAACAGGTCGGCATCGCGCATCAGGTCGGCGACCTTGAATTGCAGCAGGCCGGTCTGGCGTGTGCCGAGCATTTCGCCGGGGCCGCGCAGTTCGAGGTCTTTTTCGGCGATGACAAAACCGTCGTTGGTTTCGCGCATGATGCCCAGGCGCTGACGGCCGATCTGCGACAGCGGCGGATGGTAGAGCAGCACGCAATGGCTGGCGGCGCTGCCTCGACCGACGCGGCCGCGTAGCTGGTGCAACTGCGCGAGGCCGAGGCGTTCGGGGTTTTCGATGATCATCAGGCTGGCGTTCGGGACGTCGACGCCGACTTCGATCACGGTGGTGGCGACCAGCAGTTGCAGGTTGCCGGCTTTGAACTCGGCCATGACGGCGGCTTTTTCGGCGGGCTTCATGCGGCCGTGGATCAGGCCGACCTTCAATTCGCCGAGTGCAGCGGTCAAATCTTCGTAAGTGGTTTCGGCGGCCTGACAGGTCAGCTCTTCCGATTCTTCAATCAGCGTGCACACCCAATAGGCTTGGCGCCCTTCGGCACAGGCACCGCGTACGCGTTCGATGACTTCCACGCGCCGTGTATCGGTGACCAATACAGTGTTGACCGGGGTTCGGCCGGGCGGCAGTTCGTCGAGGATCGAGGTGTCGAGGTCGGCGTAGGCGCTCATGGCCAGCGTCCGCGGAATCGGCGTGGCGGTCATGATCAGCTGATGCGGACACATCCGCCCGCCGACGCCTTTCTGCCGCAATGCCAACCGCTGCTGCACACCGAAACGGTGCTGTTCGTCGATGATCGCCAGCGCTAGGTTCTTGAACTGCACTTCGTCCTGGAACAGCGCGTGCGTACCGACCACCATCGGTGCGCCGTTGGCGATCTGCTCCAGCGCCGCCACGCGGTTCTTGCCTTTGAGCTTGCCGGCCAGCCACGCGACTTCGATGCCCAGCGGTTCGAGCCAGCGCTTGAAGGTGATGAAGTGCTGTTCGGCGAGGATTTCGGTGGGCGCCATCAGCGCGACTTGATAACCGGCCTCCAGCGCCTGAAGCGCGGCGAGGGCGGCGACCACGGTTTTGCCCGCGCCGACGTCGCCCTGGATCAGGCGCAGCATCGGTTCGTGCTGGCTCAGGTCGTAGGCGATTTCGTTGCCGACCCGTTGCTGTGCGCCGGTTGGCGTAAAGCCGAGATTGGCCAGGTATTGCGCCGGCAGCCTGGTGGCTTTCGGCATGGCGGGTGCGCGCAAGGAACGCATGCTCTCGCGCAGGCGCTGCTGGGACAGTTGATGAGTCAGCAGTTCTTCGAAGGCCAGACGGTGTTGCGCCCAATGATGACCGAGGGCGAGTTCGTCGACGTCGGCGTCGGCGGGCGGGCGATGCAGGTAGCGGATCGCATCGGCCAGTGGCGCGAGTTGATAGTCCCGGGCCAGTTCGGTCGGCAGCCAGTCGGGCAGGCTGGTCGGGCCGAGCATCGTCAGTGTTTGCATGCACAGTTGGCGCAAACGCTGCTGGGTCAGGCCTTCGGTGAGCGGGTAGACCGGGGTCAGGGTTTCATCCACTGGCGGCGGCTCGTCGCCGGTGATGGCGCGGTATTCCGGGTGATAGATTTCCAGCCCCGACGCACCGGGCCGCGCTTCGCCGTAGCAGCGAATCCGCGTGCCGCGTTTTAGGCCTTCTTTCTGGGCGTTGCTGAAATGGTAGAAGCGCAGGCTGAGCCCGCCAGTGCCGTCCTGCAGACGCACAACGAGACTGCGGCGACGGCCCATGACCACGTCGGCGCCGCTGACGGTGCCTTCGATCACAGCGTCTTGCCCCGGTCGCAAATGGCCGATCGGGACCACGCGAGTGCGGTCCTGATAACGCAGCGGCAGGTGGAACAGCACGTCCTGGAGATTCTCCAGGCCGACCTTGGCCAATTTCTCGGCCATGGCTTCACCGACACCCTTGAGTGCCGTCACCGACACTTGCGACAACTCGGTCATGGCAGCGACTTAGGCCGCAACCACCGGTGCTTGCGGCTTGGCCACCGAGCACAGGCGAATGGAGTCAGCGAGGATCTCGATCGCTTTCGGACGCGGGAAACTCGCGCGCCAGGCGATGGCCACGGTGCGGAACGGCACCGGTGGCGACAGCGGGCGCACCTCGATAATGCCGGGGGCGTAGTGATGGCTGTCGACTGCCGACAGCGGCAGGATCGAGATACCGAGGCCGGACGCGACCATGTGGCGGATGGTTTCCAGGGAGCTGGATTCCACCGTGGTGTGCTTGGCGCCGTCATTGCCTTTGGCCAGGGTCGGGCAGGCTTCCAGCACTTGATCGCGGAAGCAGTGGCCTTCGCCGAGCAGCAGCAGGCTCTTGTCGTTGAGCAGGCTGGCGTCGATGGATTCTTTTTGCGTCCACGGGTGCTGGGCCGGCATCAGGACGTAGAACGGCTCGTCGTAGAGCTGCAGGGTCAGGACGTCGGCTTCATTGAACGGCAGGGCGATGATAATCGCGTCGAGCTCGCCGTTGCGCAGTTTGTCGCGCAGCACGTGGGTGAAGTTTTCTTCGATGTACAACGGCATCTGCGGGGCGACCCGGTGCAGTTGCGGAATCAGGTGCGGGAACAGGTACGGGCCGACGGTGTAGATCGCGCCGACTTTCAGCGGCGCGGTCAGCTGGTTCTTGCCAGCCTGGGCCAATTCGCGAATGCCTTGGGCCTGTTCCAGGACTTTCTGTGCCTGGGCAACGATGCCTTCACCGACCGGGGTCAGGCGCACGGCACTCTTGCTGCGCTCGAAAATCAGCACACCGAGTTCGTCTTCAAGCTTTTTCACGCCTACCGACAGGGTCGGCTGGCTGACATGGCAACGCTCGGCCGCGTGGCCGAAGTGCTGCTCTTGGGCGAGGGTAACGATGTAGCGTAATTCTGTAAGAGTCATAGCAAGCGTCCATGAAGTTGCGAGCCAAGCATACCGGCTGCAATCGATAGACGCACGTTATCAGACTGAGTGTGCTGAGTGACACCGGGTAATGCCGTTTTGCCGCAGGCAGATACGCAAAAGGCACCTCGGTGCCTTCATTGCTGGGGTCTTCTGGCTGGCAGATAACCCTGTGGGAGCGGGCTTGCTCGCGAAGAGGCCATAACATCCAACATCTTCGTTGTCTGTTGTTCCGCTTTCGCGAGCAAGCCCGCTCCCACATTGGTTCAGTGTTGCTTTTAGCGGCGGCGTTTTTCCAGCGAGTAAAGGAACGGCGCCGTGATTTCGATGGTGCCATTGGTCAGCATGTCGGCCGGCGGCTTGGGCAGCGGTTGGGCGAGGCGGATCATTTCCAGGGTGGCCCGGTCCAGATCGGCAGTGCCTGAACGGCCCACCAGTTCGTACGACAACACATTACCTTCGCCATCAACGATGAAGCGCAGACGGTTGGTGCCTTGCTTGCCCCGATTCTGTGCGCTCGCCGGGTACTTTTTGTACTTGCCCAAGTGCGCAAGCAAAGTGCCTTCCCAACTGGCCTTGGCAGCCTGTTGCGCCGGCGATGGACCCGGTGCCGGTTGCGCGGATTTCTCCGTCGGTGCCTGGGTTGGTTGCGCGTCGCTAGGCTTCTCCTCGGACGGCTTCTCCTTCGGCGGCTCCGGTTTTTTCTCCACAGGCTTGGGCGGTTGAGGCTTCGGCTTGGGCTTGACCGGTTTCGGCACCACGATCTCGGCCTTCGGCACTTCAGCCAGTTTCGGGATCGGCAGTTCTTCCACCGGGGCCGGTGGCTGTGGCGGCGTTATCACCTTCGGCGGTGCCGGCGGTGGCGGGGCGGGAACCGGTGCCAACTCGACCATCATCGCCTGCGGAGGCAGCTCAATGGGTGGGCGCGCGGTCCAGTTCATCGCCAGCGCAATGGCCAGCGCATGGACGCCAAGCACCACGGCCAGGCTCCCGCTGTAACGCGTCAGCTTATGGCGCGTCGTGATCATTTCTTGACTGCCGTCTCGAGCCCGACCAGACCGACCTTCAGGTAACCGGCGGAGCGCAGGTTATCCATCACGCTCATCAGGTCGCCGTAATCCACGCCTTTATCGGCCTGGAAGAAGATCGTCGTGTCTTTCTTGCCTTGGGTCCTGGCGTCGAGGGTGGCGCCGAGTGCTTCGGCCTTCACTTCGTCTTCACCGAGGAACAGGCGCTGGTCAGCCTTGACGCTGAGGAACACCGGTTTCTCCGGCCGCGGCGCCGGTTTGGCGCTGGAAGCCGGCAGGTCGACCTTGATGTCCACGGTGGCCAGCGGAGCCGCCACCATGAAGATGATCAACAGCACCAGCATCACGTCGATGAACGGCGTGACGTTGATTTCGTGGTTCTCGGCCAGATCGTCGTCTGCGCCTTCTTTCAAATGCAAGCCCATGGCTGATTACCCTACTTTGACCATGTGGGGTTGCGCGGAGCGCTCGGTGGTCGGCAGGTGATCGAGGTCACGGCTGACCAGCAGCAGGACTTCGGCCGAGGCATCGGACACTTGCGCTTTGTAACCGGCGATGGAGCGGGCGAAGACGTTGTAGATCACGACCGCAGGAATCGCGGCAACCAGACCCAGCGCGGTGGCCAGCAAGGCTTCGGCGATGCCGGGCGCCACGACGGCGAGGTTGGTGGTCTGGGTCTTGGCGATGCCGATGAAGCTGTTCATGATGCCCCACACGGTGCCGAACAGGCCCACGAACGGCGCGGTGGAACCGATGGTGGCGAGGACGCCGGTGCCGCTGCTCATGTTGCGACCGCAGGCCGCCACCAGACGCTCGAGACGGAAGGCCACACGTTCCTTGATGCCTTCTTTCTCGCGGCTGTTGACCGACAAACGCATCTCTTCCAGGGCGTCATGCACCAGCAAATTGGCGAGGGTGCCTTGCCTGGTGGCTGTCACACTGGCTTCTTTAAGGGTGGTGGCTTTTTTCAGGTGGACGATTTCGGTGCGCAGACGACGCTTGGCGCCCATCAGCTCGAAGCCCTTGGCGATCCAGATGGTCCAGGTGATGATCGAAGCGATGGCCAGACCGATCATCACGATTTTCACGATAATGTCGGCGTTCTGGTACATGCCCCATGGCGACAGATCGTGGGCCATGCCCAGGGTGTTGTCGGCTTCGAGGACTTCTGGAACGTCTTTGGCGTCTACTGCCTGGGCCGGGTCGGTTGCAACTGGCGCCACGGCGGGGGCAGCATGATCAGCCGGGGCTGGTGCAGCGGCGGCGGGAGTGGCGGGTGCTTGTGCGTCAGCGAAAGCGGCGGTCGGTGCCAGCATCAGGCTGAGCAGCAGGGCGGCCACTGCGCTCCAGGCGCGAGGTCGTTTGGTTGGCGAAGCGGGGAATTGATTGCGTGTCATGCTGGCCGGACCTGAAAGGAAAAGACGGTAAATGTTCTTCCAGGCCTCGTGAGGCCGAGAACAAAAGTGGCGTGCATTATTGCAAGTAATTCTTGTTAACAGAAGTAATAGAGTATCTTTTTTTCCTTCATTGCTAGCCGCTCGTCCTGTGCCGGCGCTAGTCTGTGCCTTTCTGATGGGAGTTTTCTGATGTCTGCGCCTTCTGTTTTGATCGCCGGTTGTGGTGATGTCGGCAGTCGCCTGGCCACGCAATTGGTAGCCTCCGGGTGGGAGGTCCATGGCCTGAGGCGTGATGTCTCGCGTCTGCCCGAGGGAGTCATTGGCGTCGCTGGCGACTTGTTTAATGAAGACTGCCCGCAGACCTGGCCCGTCGGTGCGGTGGACTACCTGGTGTATTGCGCGGCCGCCACCGATCACGATGAAGCCGGTTACCGGGCAGCCTATGTCCAGGGTTTGAAGCATGTGCTGGAGTGGCTGGACGACTATGGGCAGGTGCCCGATCGCTTGCTGTTCGTTTCCAGCAGCAGCGTCTATGGCCAGCAGAATGGCGAGTGGGTCGACGAGACTTCGCCGGCCCTTGCAGAAGGCTATTCGGGTCGATTGATGCTGGAGGCTGAGCAAGTGGCACTGCAAAGCGGCATCCCGGCGAGCATCGTGCGCTTGACCGGCATTTACGGCCCCGGCCGCGAATGGCTGCTGACTCAGGTACGTCGGGGTTATCGCGTGGCCGTTGACCCGCCGCTGTACGGCAACCGCATTCACGCCGACGACGCGGCGGGGCTTTTGGCTTACCTGCTTGAAGCGGATCGACGCGGGGTGGCGCTGGATGACGTCTACATCGGCGTCGACGACGCGCCTGCGCCGCTGGCCGAAGTGGTGGGCTGGCTGCGTGAGTACCTGGGCGTGACCGAATGGTCTGAAGATGAGAGCGTGCGGCGTACGGGCAGCAAGCAGTGCAGCAATGCCCGTGCGAAGGCCTTGGGCTGGGCGCCGAAGTACCCAAGCTATCGCGAAGGCTACGCCGCGATCCTTGAAGGCCGCTGCTGACTCCCATACACCCCAAACCAAATGTGGGAGCGGGCTTGCTCGCGAAGGGGCCATAACATTCAACACTTCTGTTGTCTGTCACACCGCTTTCGCGAGCAAGCCCGCTCCCACAGGGTTTCTTCTTTGCTGTTAGAGCCGGGTCACTGCTTTTCCAGCAACCACTTGCGATCACCCGGCGTGAACTGAGGCATTTCATCCGCCTGAGCAGTGTTCACCGCCTGCACAATCTCCAGCTCCTTGCCCTTGCGCGCAAAGATCCAGGTATTGCCCTGGCCGTTCACTTGCAGCCACATATTGTCATTGCCACCGCTCATCGACGCGCAATCGCCCGCCAGGCACAGGGCATAACGATCGGCGCCCGGTAGGCCGGCAACCTGGCCATCAGCCTGGAATTGCACGGTATTGCCTTCGCCCGGACCGCTGACGATTTTCCAGCTGCCGCCCATGTAGGCGGTGTACAGCGCGCGTTCGAAGCTCGCGCCAATCGGTGCGCCATCCGGCACCGGAATCAGCGCACGGTCAAAGACCTGCTCCGGCTCGTTCTCGCTGGCGGCCTGGCTCAGTTGCTTGCCGTCACGCTTCAACTCGCTGGCGGAGCTGCCATAAAAGTCGACTTTCCAGGCCGCGGACTCTTCGCCCAGCAGTTTGCCTTCGACATTTTCAAAACCGTTGGTGTAGCGGGCCTGAGCGGCCTTGGTGTTGACGTCCCATTCCAGGTTCGGGCCATAAGCCTGGAGCGCTTCACGCAGGGGGCCGCCTTTGGATGCAGCGTCGATCGCCACCTGATTGATCCAGGTGCCACTGATGTCACGGTCGGCAGGGTTGCTGGCACAACCGCCCAAGAGTAGGGCGACCAGCGAGAGAGCTAGCGCTTGGCGCATGGTGGAATCCTTTCAGAACGAAGACGACGCAGCCTATGAAGGCTGCGCCGGACGCATTACTCGATGACCAGAATGGCATCCATTTCAACCTGCGAACCCTTTGGCAGGGCGGCTACGCCGATGGCGGCGCGGGCAGGGTATGGCTGGTCAAAGTACTTGCCCATGATCTCGTTGACCTTGGCGAAGTGGCTCAGGTCGGTGAGGAAGATGTTCAGTTTGACGATGTCCTTGAACGAACCACCGGCAGCTTCGGCGACGGCTTTGAGGTTCTCGAACACCTGGACGGTCTGGGCTTCGAAGCCTTCAACCAGTTCCATGGTTTTTGGGTCCAGAGGAATTTGACCCGACATGTAAACGGTGTTGCCAGCCTTGATCGCCTGGGAGTAAGTACCGATGGCGGCCGGGGCCTTGTCGCTGGTGATAACTGTTTTGGTCATGAATGACTCCTTGTAATGGGTGGTGGCTTACGCACGCATGCGGGTGATGCGAATCACCCCGGTCAGGGCGCGCAGTTTCTTGATTACGCGGGCCAAGTGCACGCGGTCGTGCACGCTGACCACCAGTTGGACCACGCTGATGCGACCATCGCGTTCATCCATGCTGATTTTCTCGATATTGCCGTCGGCCGCGTTGACGCTGCTGGCCAGCAGGGCGATCAGGCCGCGCTGGTGTTCCAGTTCGACGCGCAGCTCGACGTTGAATTCGCCGGTGACATCCTTGGCCCACGAGAGCTGGATGCATTTTTCCGGGTTGTGACGGATTTCGCTGATGTTGCGGCAGTTGTCCAGGTGCACGACCATGCCTTTGCCGGCCGACAAGTGACCGACAATCGGGTCGCCCGGAATCGGTGTGCAGCACTTGGCGTAGCTGAGGACCAGGCCTTCGGTGCCGCGAATTGCCAGCGGGCCTTCCGGACTTGGCAACTGTTCGCCTTCACCGAGCAGGCGGCGCGCGACCACGTAGGCCATGCGATTGCCCAGGCCGATGTCTTCCAGCAAGTCTTCGATCAGTTCGAGACGATATTCGGCGAGCATCGCCTTGACGCGGTCGGCCGGTACTTTTTCCAGCGAGCTGTCGAAACCGTTGAGCACCTTGTTCAGCAGGCGTTCGCCGAGGCTGATGGATTCGGAACGGCGTTGCAGTTTCAGCGCGTGGCGGATATGAGTCCGCGCCTTGCCGGTGACCACGAAGTTGAGCCACGCCGGGTTTGGCCGCGCACCGGGAGCGCTGACGATTTCGACTGTGGAGCCGCTTTGCAGCGGTTCGGACAGCGGTGCAAGACGACGATTGATCCGGCAGGCGATGCAGCTGTTGCCCACGTCGGTGTGCACCGCGTAAGCGAAGTCGACCGCCGTGGAGCCCTTGGGCAGCTCCATGATCCGGCCTTTGGGCGTGAACACGTAGACCTCGTCCGGGAACAGGTCGATCTTCACACTCTCGATGAATTCCAGCGAGTTGCCGGCCCGTTGCTGCATTTCCAGCACGCCTTTGACCCACTGGCGAGCACGGGCATGAGTGCCTTTTGGCTGCTCGTCGCCGCTTGATTTGTAAAGCCAATGGGCGGCGATGCCGTTGTTGGCCATCTCTTCCATTTCACGGGTGCGGATCTGGATCTCGATCGGAACACCGTGCATGCCGAACAGCGTGGTATGCAGCGACTGGTAGCCGTTGGCCTTGGGGATCGCGATGTAGTCCTTGAAGCGCCCCGGCAGCGGCTTGTACAAATTATGCACAGCACCCAACACGCGGTAGCAGGTATCGACCTTGTCGACGATGATCCGGAACGCATACACGTCCATGATTTCATTGAAGGCCCGACGCTTGCCGCGCATTTTCTTGTAGATGCCGTAGAGGTGTTTCTGACGACCGCTGACTTCGCCCTGGATCTCGTCGATCGCCAGGCAATGGCTCAGCGACTCTTCGATCTTGTTGACGATTTCCTTGCGGTTGCCCCGGGCGCGCTTGACCGCCTGGTTGATCCGCGCGGAACGCATCGGGTGCATCGCCTTGAAGCCGAGGTCTTCGAATTCTATGCGGATGGCGTGCATGCCCAGCCGGTTGGCAATGGGCGCATAGATTTCCAGGGTTTCCTTGGCGATCCGCCGGCGTTTTTCACCGGACAGGACTTCCAGCGTGCGCATGTTGTGCAGGCGGTCGGCGAGCTTGACCAGGATCACGCGAATGTCGCGGGCCATGGCCATGGCCATTTTCTGGAAGTTTTCGGCCTGGGCTTCAGCTTTGGTCTCGAAGTTCATCTGGGTCAGTTTGCTGACCCCGTCGACCAGTTCGGCCACGGTTTCGCCGAACTGCGCTTGCAGCGCTTCCTTGGCAATACCGGTGTCTTCGATCACGTCATGCAGCATCGCAGCCATCAGGCTCTGATGGTCCATGTGCATTTCGGCAAGAATATTCGCAACCGCGAGTGGGTGCGTGACGTACGCCTCGCCGCTACGGCGGCGTTGGCCATCGTGGGCTTGTTCGGCGTAGAAGTACGCTCGGCGGACCAGATTGACCTGGTCCTTGCCGAGGTAGGTCGATAAGCGATCGGCGAGGGCGTCTATGCTCGGCATGATAAATCCTGCCGTTCGCTGTGACCCCGCGCCGTGCTACGTCGACCAGGCATGGCTTACACGGCCTCGTTGGACTCGTCCTCGAACGCTGCGAACAGCGGTTCGTCTTCGACGATTTCAGCATTGGCGATGAACTCGTAGCTCATCAGGCCTTCAGCGATTTCACGCAAGGCTACAACGGTAGGCTTGTCGTTTTCCCACTGAACCAGTGGCTCTTTGCCGCCGGTGGCCAGTTGACGGGCACGCTTGGTGGACAGCATGACCAGTTCAAAACGGTTTTCCACGTGGTTCAGGCAGTCTTCAACGGTTACGCGGGCCATGGTATTCCTCGGAGCGAATGCAATATGCGCGCTGCCCGGGTGGGCGAGCGGACTCAACAGTTTAAAAAATCACCAGCGATTAGGGAAGCGCTGATTTTTTGACCAAGCCCTTCAACGCGCTGCAAGTGCCAATGTAAAGCCCTTGCAACGGTTTTGGGAAGTGCTGATTAGCCGAGCAATTCAGCCAAAAGTTTTCCGTTACGCTGCTGCTGACGCTTCTGATGCAGCTGATTGGCACGGAAAATCGCCTGCAAATCCTTCAGGGCGTTGGCGAAATCGTCGTTGATGATCAGGTAGTCGTAGTCGACGTAGTGGCTCATTTCGCTGACGGCTTCGCGCATCCGGCCTTCAATGACCTCGTCACTGTCCTGGCCGCGATTGTTCAGGCGCTGATGCAACGCTTGCAACGACGGCGGCAGAATGAAGATCGAGCGGGCCTGGGGCATCAACTTGCGCACTTGCTCGGCGCCCTGCCAGTCGATTTCCAGAATCAGGTCGTGGCCTTCGTCCAGGGTCTGCTGCAAGTGGCTTTGCGAAGTGCCGTAGAGGTTGCCGAACACTTCGGCGCGCTCGAGGAAATCCCCGTGCTCGATCATTTTCACGAACTCGCCGCGTTCGACGAAGTGATAGTTCACGCCGTTCACTTCACCTGGGCGCATGGCGCGGGTGGTGTGGGAGACCGAGACGCGGATCTCCTGGTCAGCGTCGGTCAGGGCCTTGACCAGGCTGCTCTTGCCCGCGCCCGAAGGGGCGGAAATGATGTACAGGGTGCCGGTGCTGTGGGTCATGTCAGGTTTGCCTTACTCAATATTCTGCACTTGTTCGCGCATCTGCTCGATCAACACCTTGAGGTTGACCGCCGCCTGGGTGCTGCGCGGGTCGAAGGCTTTGGAGCCCAGTGTGTTGGCTTCGCGGTTGAGCTCCTGCATCAGGAAGTCCAGGCGCCGACCGGCAGCGCCGCCGGATTTGAGCACCCGGCGAACTTCAATGATGTGAGTGCTCAAGCGATCCAGTTCTTCGGCGACGTCGCTTTTTTGCGCGAGCATGACCATTTCCTGTTCCAGCCGCTGCGGGTCCATCTCGGCTTTCATGTCGGCAAAGCGGTCGAGGACTTTCTGGCGCTGAGTGGCAAGCATCTGCGGCACCAGCTCACGCAGGGTCACCACGTCTTCTTCAATGGAGGTCAGGCGATCATTGATCAACCGGGCCAGCTCCGCGCCTTCACGCTCGCGGCCGGCCTTGAGTTCCTTCAGGCCTTCGTTGAACAGCGCCAGTGCTTCAGCATTCAGGGCTTGCGGGTCGGTGGCGTCGCCTACCAGCACGCCGGGCCAGGCCAGCACTTCAAGCGGGTTGAGCGCCGCCGGATTCTTGATCAGGCCGGCGATGGTTTCGGCGGCAGCGACCAATTGCGCGGCGCGCTCGCGGTCCACTTGCAGGTGTTTTTCGGTGTTTTCTTCGGTAAAGCGCAGAGTGCATTCGAGCTTGCCCCGGGAGATTCCCTGGCGCAGCGCTTCGCGGATCGCACCTTCGAGGTCGCGAAACGACTCCGGCAGGCGCAGATGGGGTTCCAGGTAGCGGCTGTTGACCGAGCGCAATTCCCAGCTCAGGGTGCCTTGGGCGCCGGCTTTTTCAACGCGGGCGAAGGCGGTCATGCTGTGCACCATGGAGGTACCTCGCAATTCAGGTTTGCGTTACCAGAGGTTTCGCGTGACCCGATATCTGTGAATTAAAGCCGACAGGCAGCAAAGGCGCAGGATTGTAGCGCAGTGGGGTGGATGCGCCCAAACACACGGTGTGACAAAGGGCTGCAGGCCGTCGGTAAAGCGCTGTTCTAAGCTCTAGTAAGCGCCTTCAATCGTCGGGCGGATTTTTTAGAAGTGCCCAGTCTTGGCGCGCGGCTCTATAATGCTCGGCAGTTTTCCGTCCCCCGTACAGGTATTCCTATGAAACGTCCAAGTGGTCGCGCTGCCGATCAGCTCCGCTCGATCCGCATTACCCGCAACTACACCAAACACGCCGAGGGATCTGTACTGGTCGAGTTCGGTGATACCAAAGTCATCTGCACCGTCAGCGTCGAGAACGGCGTGCCGCGTTTCCTTAAAGGTCAGGGCCAAGGCTGGTTGACCGCCGAATACGGCATGCTGCCGCGCGCCACTGGCGAGCGTAACCAGCGCGAAGCGAGCCGCGGCAAGCAAGGTGGCCGTACTCTGGAAATCCAGCGTCTGATCGGTCGTTCCCTGCGTGCTTCGCTGGACATGTCCAAGCTGGGCGACGTCACCCTGTACGTCGACTGCGACGTGATCCAGGCTGACGGTGGCACCCGCACTGCGTCCATCACCGGCGCCATGGTTGCACTGGTCGATGCCTTGAAAGTGATCAAGAAGCGCGGCGGCCTGAAAGGCGGCGACCCACTCAAGCAAATGATCGCTGCCGTTTCGGTGGGCATGTACCAGGGCGAGCCTGTGCTCGACCTCGACTACCTGGAAGACTCGGCTGCCGAGACTGACCTGAACGTGGTGATGACCAGCACTGGCGGCTTCATCGAAGTTCAGGGCACTGCCGAAGGCGCACCGTTCCAGCCGGAAGAGCTGAACGCGATGCTGGAACTGGCGAAGAAAGGCATGACCGAAATCTTCGAACTGCAGAAGGCCGCACTGGCCGACTGATCGGATGTTCCACGCAAGGAGGACACCATGAGTGACGAGCAGCAGCTACTTCCCATCCCGAGCAAAGAAGTTCGGCAGTGGGCAATGTTTTGTCACTTGTCCGCCTTGCTGGGGATCTGGATTCCGTTCGGTACGTTGATCGGCCCGCTGATCCTCTGGCAGATGAAGCGCGAGATGGACCCGTTTGTCGATGCCCAGGGCAAGGAGGCGCTGAACTTTCAGATCACCGTCGCCATTGCTTCTGCCATCTGCTTCTTGCTGATGGTGGTGATCATCGGGTTCTTCATGTTTGGTCTGGTGGCGATTGGTGCGCTGGTGCTGACGATCATTGCCGGCGTCAAAGCCAATGAAGGGGTGCATTATCGGTATCCGTTCACGTGGCGGTTGATTAAATAAACGCCGCGTCCCCTGTAGGAGCGAGCGGTGCGGCGATCCGACTTGCCCGCGAAGAGGCCGTCACATCCGGCATAAATGTCGACTGTTAAATCGCTTTCGCGGGCAAGCCTCGCTCCTACAGGGTCGAGTCATTGCCCACAAAAAAGCCGACAGCGATGTCGGCTTTTTTGTATCTGCGAAAAAACGCTTAGATGGTCAGCGTCCAGTCGTAGTCCACGATCAGCGGTGCATGCTGCGAGAACCGTGGCTGACGTGGCAGGCGTGCGCTGCGAACAAAGCGGCGCAGACCCGGCGTCAGCAACTGATAGTCGAAACGCCAACCGAGGTTGAGCATTTCAGCCTGTTCGTTGTCCGGCCACCAGCTGTACTGGTCACCTTCACGGCTGACTTCGCGCAGGGCATCGACATAACCCATGTTGCCGACAATCTCGTCCATCCAGGCACGTTCAGGTGCCAGGAAGCCCGGGGATTGCTGGCTGTCGCGCCAATTCTTGATATCCAGCTTCTGTTGCGCCACGTACAACGAGCCACAGTAAATGTACTCGCGACGTTTGCGTCGCTGTTTATCCAGATAACGGGCGAAATCGTCCATTAGCTTGAACTTCTGGTTCAAGTCTTCATCGCCGTTCTGCCCCGAAGGAAGCAGCAAGGTCGCGATGCTGACCTTGTCGAAATCGGCTTGCAGGTAGCGCCCGTAGCGGTCGGCCGTCTCGAAGCCGAGACCGCTGATGACTGCCTTCGGTTGCAGCCGCGAATACAAAGCCACGCCACCTTGGGCGGGAACTTCGGCTTCGCAGGCATAAAGGAAGTAGCCATCCAGTTGGAAGGCTGGATCGTCCAGTTCAAAGGCGGAGGCGCGGGTGTCCTGCAGGCAGATGACGTCGGCATTCTGAGCTTGCAGCCAACTGAGCAAACCTCGCTCCACTGCAGCCTGAATACCATTGACGTTCACACTGATGATCCGCATAAATGGCCCCAAAAATCGCGTGCGTGTATGATACACGGCGTCAACCTAATTAGCTAAATCCGTGGTATTTGGGGTTTTTTTCATGCAAACGTATCAGCGCGATTTCATTCGTTTTGCCATTGATCGCGGCGTTTTGCGCTTCGGCGAGTTCACCCTGAAGTCCGGGCGCACCAGTCCTTACTTCTTTAATGCCGGCCTGTTCAACTCCGGTTCGGCCCTTGCGCAGCTAGGTCGTTTCTACGCGGCAGCCATCGTCGAGAGCGGTATTTCGTTCGACGTACTCTTCGGTCCAGCCTACAAAGGTATCCCTTTGGCGGCAACCACTGCAGTGGCCCTGGCCGAACATCATGGTCGTGATCTGCCATGGTGCTTCAACCGCAAGGAAGCCAAGGCCCACGGCGAAGGCGGCAGTCTGGTCGGCGCACCGTTGACCGGCGATGTGCTGATCATCGACGACGTCATCACCGCTGGCACTGCAATCCGTGAGGTGATGCAAATCATCGCTTCCCAGGACGGCGCCAAGGCTGCGGGCGTGCTCATCGCCCTGAACCGTCAGGAGCGTGGCAACGGTGAGTTGTCGGCAATCCAGGAAGTGGAGCGTGACTTCGGCATTCCGGTGATCAGCATTGTTTCGTTGAACCAGGTGCTGGAATTCCTGGCGGACGATCCGCAGCTCAAGCCGCATTTGCCAGCGGTTGAAGCCTACCGCGCCCAGTTCGGCGTCTGACGTAAAGGCCCTGTTTTTACAGGGCCTTTTTTTCATCTGGCGATTAACGCAGGCTGCACCATTTCGCACACAGGCGCAGGGTTAACCGGGCGTTGAACAGCGCAAACACCATCAGTGCAAACACAACCATCACGTAAAGTGTGCGATCCACGTCAAAGTCCCAAAGATCCAGCGTGCTGCTGCCCATGATTTTCACAGCGGCAGGCAAGTTGACGTAAAACAGCGCCAGGAAGGCGCTGGTCAGAGGGAGGGCGCAGGCGAACAAAACGTTCGTTACCTTTTTTCGGCTACGTGTTCTGGCGAGCGGGCCAGATTGGCTTTCATCCAGCTCCAGTGCTTCATGCAGCCTCGGCCACGCAAGGTTGAACATGAAGGTGGTCAAGGTCAGCAGCAAGCCACTGACCGCCACAATGTCACTGAACGGCATTGATCCCCAGCGTTGTGCACAGCAGGTCGTGGGAATCCTCGCTGATTTCGAACTGCCCGGCGCTGCCCTTGCGTTTGGTGATGGGTTTGAATGTTGGCTCGTTTTGAGTGATCAGCATGTTCAACTCATCACGGATGACATCAGAGCTGATTACCACCAGATACACGGTCTGAGCATGCTCCGCAGACTCAATCACAGCTCGCATGCTGTGTTGCAAGATATCGTCCAGCTGATTGCGAAACCGTGAAACTGTGTTTTTCAGCAGGGTTTTGCTCTGGCTCTGAGTGAGCTGGAAAATCGTCGATATCTGCGACTCGGTCGGCAAGGTCTGCCCGAAGTAGCTTTGAATCAGATACAGCAATCGGTCCTGTTTCGCTTCATCGGCCCGACTCGGCATGCCGCCTTCTACCAGCATTTTCAAGTATTCGGTCAGACTCGCCTTGGCGATTCGCTGAAGAGCGTGGGCGATTTCGTTGTCGGAAATCCTCAACGTCTTTTTGACCGGCTCCTTTTGCTCCTGCTCGAAAGCCTGGGCGTCGATCGTGAACGAGATCTGCATGGCTCAGTGCCTCCGACGCTATTTTTTGCTGGCAGGGTTGGAGGTTTCGACCTGTTTGATCCCGACGGGTTTGTCGGTTTTTTCCGGATATGGATCAATCACGGCGTCGCCCTGGCCGGTCAGCACTTTCCAGCCTTTGCGTGTATGAGTGTCTTCTTCGAAATAGGGGCAGGGCGGCATCGACTTCTTTGACGAGCCCGAGTATTCATGGCCGCAGTCCGCGCAAGCGTAACGGCCTGCTGAAATGTCGCTGCCGTAAGGAACGTTATCTTTTTGCATGGTGAGATCTCCTGTGGATACAGGGAAGATCCTATGCGGACTATTGCTGACGGGATGTCAGACGTTTCGCTGATTCAGGTCAGGCATTTCCTGCGCGTATAAAAAAGATCGCAGACTTCGTCAGCTCCTACGGAATATTCGTACAACCGTGGGTGCTGCCGAAGGCTGCGATCTTTTGATGTACTTGAATCAGTCACGCTTGCGATTGCTGATCAAAGTACCCACACCGGTATCGGTGAAGATCTCTAGCAGAATTGCATTCGGAACCCGGCCATCGATGATCAGCGAGCTGCCGACGCCGCCCTGAACCGCTTCCAGCGCGCAACGGATCTTCGGCAGCATGCCGCCGTAGATGGTGCCGTCGGCGATCAGATCGTCGACTTGCTGGGTGGTCAGGCCGGTCAGGACCGTGCCCGACTTGTCCATCAGGCCGGCGATGTTGGTCAGCAGCATCAGCTTTTCAGCTTTCAGCGCTTCGGCGACTTTACCGGCCACCAGGTCGGCGTTGATGTTGTACGACTCACCGTTGGCGCCAACGCCGATCGGCGCGATCACTGGAATAAAATCGCCTTTAACCAGCAGATTCAGCAGATCGGTGTTGATGCCGACTACTTCACCCACCTGGCCGATGTCGATGATTTCCGGTTGGGTCATCTCCGGCGTCTGGCGGGTCACGGTGAGCTTCTTCGCACGAATCAGCTCGGCGTCTTTACCGGTCAGGCCGATGGCGCTGCCGCCATGACGATTGATCAGGTTGACGATGTCTTTGTTCACCTGGCCGCCGAGGACCATTTCCACCACGTCCATGGTTTGCGCGTCAGTCACGCGCATGCCATCGATGAAGTGGCTCTCGATCGACAGACGCTTGAGCAGGTCGCCGATTTGCGGGCCGCCGCCGTGAACCACCACCGGGTTAATGCCGACAGCTTTCATCAGCACGATGTCGCGGGCGAAGCCGGTTTTCAGCTCCTCGCTTTCCATCGCGTTGCCGCCGTATTTGATCACCAGCGTCTTGCCGACGTAGCGGCGAATGTAAGGCAGCGCTTCGGACAGGACCTTGGCGGTGTTGGCGGCGGCTTCGCGTTCGAGGGTCATTCAGGGCTCCGGCACTTCAAATAAGGGCGCTTCAGAAGGTCAAAACGGTAGTTGGAGATCAGGTGCAACACGCTTCAGTTGGACGTGGAAAACATCCTTGATGCGCTGCAGTTCAGCCTCGTCATCGGCCTCGAAGCGCAGCACCAGCACCGGTGTGGTGTTGGACGCGCGCACCAGGCCCCAGCCTTTGGCGTAGTCGACTCGCACGCCGTCAATGGTGGTCAGGTTGGCGCCTTCGCCCCATTTCGCGTCGTGCAGTGCATCAATGATGCTGAATTTGCTCTCTTCGGTCACATGGATATTGATTTCCGGCGTAGAAATATCGTTCGGGAAGGTCGCAAACAGCTCTTCCGCAGTGGATTTTTCTTTGCTGAGGATCTCCAGCAGGCGCGCTGCGCTGTAAATGCCGTCGTCAAAACCGAACCAGCGTTCCTTGAAGAAGATGTGCCCGCTCATTTCGCCGGCCAACAGGGCGCCGGTTTGTTTCATTTTCTTTTTGATCAACGAGTGACCGGTCTTCCACATTAACGGACGACCGCCGTATTCCTTGATCAGTGGCGTCAGGCGACGGGTGCATTTGACGTCGAAGATGATCTCCGCGTCAGCGTTACGCGCCAGTACGTCGCGGGCGAACAGCATCAGCAGGCGGTCCGGATAGACGATGCTGCCGGTGTTGGTTACTACGCCAACACGGTCGCCGTCGCCGTCGAAAGCCAGGCCGAGGTCAGCGTTGGTTTCCTTGACCTTGGCGATCAGGTCCACGAGGTTTTCAGGCTTGCCCGGATCCGGGTGGTGGTTCGGGAAGTTGCCGTCGACCTCGCAGAACAGCGGGATGACTTCGCAGTTCAGCGCTTCGATCAGTTGCGGGGCAATCACGCCGGCCGCGCCGTTGCCGCAGTCGACCACGACTTTCAGGCGACGAGCCAGTTTGATGTCCTGGACGATTTCGGTGTTGTAGCGGTCGAGAATCTCGACCTGGGTGACGCCGCCCTTGCCGCTGCTCAGGTTGTTGGTCTTGAGGCGGTCGTGCAGGGCCTGGATCTGTTCGTTGGCCAGGGTGTCGCCGGCGATCACGATCTTGAAACCGTTGTAGTTCGACGGGTTGTGGCTGCCGGTCAACATGACACCGGATTTGCCGGCCAGTACGTTGGCGGCGTAATACAGCGCCGGTGTTGGCACCAGGCCAACGTCGCTGACGTGGCAACCGCTGTCGGCCAGGCCCTTGATCAATTGCTCGACCAGTTCCGGGCCGGAGAGTCGACCGTCGCGGCCAACGGAAACGTTCGGTTCGTCCTGGGCCAGGCTCTGGGCACCGATGGCGCGACCGAGCCAATAAGCGGTCTCAGCGTTCAGGAATTCCGGGACGGTGCCGCGAATGTCGTAGGCGCGGAAGATGCTGTCGGGGAACTTGGGTGCGACTTGGGCTGGGCTGCTCATTACTGGAAATGCTCCATCTCGAAGGTGGCTGGACCTGTCTGCGAAGAACTCGTCGGCAGGTGCAAACTGAAGGGTATGACGGCGTTTTCCACTGAGAGTTCGTGGTGTGTAAAGGCCATGCCACCTGCGTTTGTGGGGTAATGACCGGTCAATGCCTTGATTTTGGGCGGTAAAACTTCCAGCTGAGCTTTGTGCAAATTTCAGCAGGCCCCATACCTGTGGCGAGGGAGCTTGCTCCCGCTTGAGTGCGTAGCACTCACAAAAATCCGTAAAACTTATAGGTTTTTGGGGATGCTACGCAGCCCAACGGGGTCAAGCCCCCTCACCACAAGTTAGCCATCTATCCGATCAATGGCTGCCCGAATGCCCGAAGCCACCAGCGCCGCGCTCGGTTTCAACGAACTCTTCGACCATCTCGAAGTGCGCTTGAACCACTGGCACAAGTACCAGCTGGGCCAGCCGTTCACCGACGACCATGTTGAAGTCGGTCTGGCCACGGTTCCAGCACGAAACCATCAGCGGACCCTGGTAATCGGAGTCGATCAAACCGACCAGATTGCCCAGCACGATGCCGTGTTTATGGCCCAGACCGGAGCGCGGCAGAATCAGCGCCGCCAGGCCTGGATCGCCAATGTAGACGGACAGGCCGGTCGGGATCAGCAGGGTTTCGCCCGGCTTGATCACGGTGTCTTTTTCCAGCATGGCGCGCAGGTCGAGGCCAGCGGAGCCTGGCGTGGCGTACTGCGGCAGCGGGAATTCGGTACCGATGCGGGGGTCGAGGATCTTGGCTTGCAAAGCGTGCATGTAAATTAAACCTGGTTCAGACGTTCGGCGATAAAAGTGATCAGCTGGCGAGCGATTTTGCTCTTGCTGGTCTGGGCGAAAAGTGTGGCGTGCAGCTCACGATCGATCACGCTGCAGGCGTTTTCTTCGCTGTTGAAGCCAATGCTCGGGTTGGCGACGTCGTTGGCGACGATCAAATCGAGGTTCTTGTCTTTCAACTTGCGTGCAGCGTAATCGAGCAGGTGTTCGGTTTCGGCGGCGAAACCGACACTGAACGGACGGTCGGGGCGCGTGGCGATGGTGGCCAGAATGTCCGGGTTACGCACCATCTGTAGCAACAAGCCGTCGCCGTTCGTGGGATCTTTCTTGAGTTTCTGTGGGGCAACGACTTCCGGGCGATAATCCGCGACCGCTGCCGAGGCAATAAACAGGTCGCAGGGGATTGCGGCTTCGCAGGCAGCGAGCATGTCGCGGGCGCTGACCACGTCGATGCGGGTAACGCGATCCGGGGTCGGCAGGTGCACCGGGCCGGTGATCAGTGTCACGCGGGCGCCAGCTTCCACCGCGGCTTCGGCCAGGGCGAAGCCCATTTTTCCGGAGCTGTGGTTGGTGATGTAGCGCACCGGGTCGATGTTTTCCTGGGTTGGGCCAGCGGTGATCAGCACGTGTTTGCCGGTCAATGCCTGACGCTTGAAGCAGTCCGCCGCGCATTGGGCGAGTTCGACGGCTTCGAGCATGCGGCCCAGGCCGACGTCCCCACAGGCCTGGCTGCCGGAGGCCGGACCGAAGGCTTTGATGTCGCGGCTTTCGAGGGTTTGCAGGTTGGCTTGGGTCGCCGGGTCGCGCCACATGGCCTGGTTCATCGCCGGGGCAACGGCGACCACGGCGTCGGTGGCCAGCACCAGCGTGGTCAGCAGGTCGTCGGCAATGCCTTGGGCCAGACGGGCGATCAGGTCCGCAGTAGCGGGGGCAATCAGCACCATGTCGGCCCACTTGGCCAGTTCGATGTGGCCCATCGCAGCTTCAGCCGCCGGGTCCAGCAGGTCCAGATGAACCGGGTGGCCGGACAAGGCCTGCATGGTCAGCGGGGTGATGAACTCGCTGCCGCCACGGGTCATGACCACGCGCACTTCGGCGCCTTGGTCGATCAGGCGGCGAACCAGGTCGGCGCTCTTGTAGGCAGCAATACCGCCGCCGACGCCCAGAACGATGCGTTTCCGATACAGCCGCTGCATAGGTCTGCCTTTCATTTCGTTGATGACTGCGTGGCGATACCCCCTCCCCAGGAGTGAAATCGCTCGCAAAAAAGATGGGCTACGATATCACAGCGACCGCAATGGAACAGCGGCGCCCAAACACACATGGAGGTGCTATGAGCATTCGCGATTGGCCGGCGGCGGAGCGCCCGCGGGAGAGGTTACTTGAGTTGGGTTCTGGGAGTCTTTCGGACGCCGAACTGCTGGCGATTTTTTTACGAACTGGCGTGGCGGGTAAAAGCGCGGTGGATTTGGCGCGACACCTGTTGCAGCAATTTGGCAGCCTGCGCACGTTGCTCGAGGCCGACCTTCGGACCTTCAGCGGTGAGCTCGGGCTTGGACCGGCAAAGTTTGCGCAGTTGCAGGCGGTACTGGAAATGGCCCGCCGGCATCTGGCAGAACGGCTGCGGCGTGATTCGGTGATGGAGAGCCCGCTGGCGGTGCGTGACTATCTCAAGTCGATGCTGCGTCACGAGCCGCATGAGGTCTTCGGCTGCCTGTTTCTGGATTCCAAACACCGGGTGCTGACATTTGAGGTGCTGTTTCGCGGCTCCATCGACAACACCAGCGTGTACCCGCGACAGGTGGTCAAGCGCGCATTGGCCCACAACGCCGCCGCATTGATCCTCTGCCATAACCACCCGTCGGGCAATCCCGATCCCAGTCAGGCCGATCGGCTGCTGACCAAGCGTCTGCAAGAGGCGCTCGAGCTGGTTGATGTGCGGGTGCTCGACCATTTCATCATCGGCGACGGCGATCCGCTGTCGATGGCTGAGTATGGGTGGATGTAGCGGGGTAGCCAAAATCCCTGTGGGAGCGAGCTTGCTCGCGATTGCATTCTTTCAGTCACTGAATAGGTTGACTGACAGGACGCCTTCTCGCGAGCAAGCTCGCTCCCACAGTTTTTTGTGGTGTGGCTGTTATTTGAGGTTGACCTTCGAGTAATCCTGGCGGCCGAACGGGCTGACTGCATAACCCTCGACGTCCTTGCGCGTCAGGGCGAAAGCGGTTGGGTGCGCCAGCGGCAGCCACAGCGCCTGTTGCTGGATCTGCGCCTGAGCCTGTTCGTAAAGCTTGGTACGCACACCCTGCTCGCCGGTGGTCTTGCCGGCGCTGATCAGCTTGTCCAGGTCCTGGTTGCAGTAACGGGCGAAGTTGGTGCCGGATTTGACCGCGGCGCAGGAAAACTGCGGCGTGAGGAAGTTGTCCGGGTCACCGTTGTCGCCGGCCCAGCCCATGAACAGCAGGTCATGTTCACCGGCCTTGGCGCGGCGAATCAGTTCGCCCCATTCAATTACCCGAATCTCGGCTTGAATACCGATCTCTGCGAGGTCGGATTGCAGCATTTGAGCGCTTAGGCTCGGGTTCGGGTTGAGCAGGCTGCCGGAAGGTCGGGTCCAGATGGTGGTCTGGAAGCCATCCTTCAGCCCGGCCTTGGCCATCAATGCCCGGGCCTTTTCGATGTCATGCGGGTAACCCGGCAAGCCTTTGGCGTAGCTCCAGGTGTTGGGCGGGTACGGGCCGTTGGCGGGCTCGGCGGTGTCTTCGAACACGGCTTTGACGTAGTTGGCCTTGTCGAACGCGAGGTTGATTGCCTGACGTACTTCAGGTTTATCCAGCGGTGGATGCTGGCTGTTGATGCCGACGAACGCGGTCATGAAGGCGTCAGTCTTTTCCACTTTCAATGTCGGTTCTTTCAGCGCGGCCTTTACGTCCAGTGGCTTGGGCGACAGGGCGATCTGGCACTCGTTGCGGCGCAGTTTCTGCAATCGCACGTTGGCATCCGGTGTGATGGCGAAGATCAGCGGGTCCACCGAAGGCTTGCCACGGAAGTAGTCCGGGTTGGCTTTGTAGCGAATCGAGGCATCTTTCTGAAAGCGCGTGAAGACGAATGGGCCGCTGCCGATCGGTTGGCTGTTGAGCTTCTCGGGCGTGCCGGCCTTCAGCAGTTTGTCGGCGTATTCGGCGGAATAGATCGAGGCAAAGCCCATGCTCAGGGTCGCGAGAAAGGTCGAGTCCGGGTGATCGAGGGTGAAACGCACGGTCAACGGGTCCAGTGCATCGATCTTCTTGATCAGCGCTGGCAACTGCATCGACTGGGCGTGCGGGAAGCCGCTCTGGGCAACTTTGTGCCAAGGGTTTGCCGGGTCGAGCATGCGGTCGAAGCTGAATTTCACGTCTTCGGCGGTCAGCTCGCGTGTCGGGCTGAAGTACTCGGTGCGGTGGAATTTCACCTGCGGGTGCAGTTTGAACACATACGTCAGGCCATCGGGGGTGACTTCCCAACTGTCCGCGAGGCTGGCGACCACTTTGCCGCTGGCGGTGTCGAAGTCCACCAGGCGGTTCATCAGCACGTCGGCCGAGGCATTGGTGGTGGTCAGCGAGTTGTATTGCACCACGTCGAACCCTTCCGGGCTTGCCTCGGTACAGACGCTCAGGGCGGCGGCATGGGCCAATGGGCTCAGCAGAAGAGGGGCGAGCAGCAGCGGTAGGGCAGCGAGGCGCATGGTCGGATTCCTTTACAGATCGAAGGCCCATCTGCAAGTGCAGTCTGGAAAAGGCTTACCCTAGTGGGCTCTTTTGCAAATGACTATCCCCTTTTTCATTTTAAGGGGACTATGTGCGCTTGTTTTCGGTGCGTACTGCCTGTGCGATACCCTGAATTGGCCGGTTGGCCGATGTTCTGCGACGAGCGGTCTTTATCGACGATAGCCTTTATCCAAGGCGCTCGCAGCCTGAAAAACGGGGTTTTTATCAAGTCTGTTCACACGGAATGTTGTTGCACCTCAGTCTATCTGGTATAAAGCAGCGCTCTTTTCTAGGGGCCCGGTTCCTTCACTGTAGGTGTAGCCGGTAAGACCTCTAAAGAAACGCGGCGCCTGGCGCCAAATGACTGAGAGATTAAGCGGCCAACCCATGCCGGGTTGGGCATGTGGTTTTAGAGGGCTGAGGCATGTCGAGAGTATGTCAAGTTACCGGTAAGGGTCCGGTGACTGGGAATAACATTTCCCACGCAAACAACAAAACCCGTCGTCGTTTCCTGCCGAACCTGCAGCATCACCGCTTCTGGGTTGAAGAAGAGAAACGTTTCGTGCGTCTGCGCGTATCTGCCAAAGGCATGCGTATCATCGACAAGCGTGGCATCACTGTCGTGCTGGCCGAAATCCGCAAAGCTGGCAAGATCTAAGGGAGCTAATCATGCGTGAATTGATTCGTTTGATTTCGAGCGCCGGTACTGGTCACTTCTACACTACCGACAAGAACAAGCGCACTACTCCGGACAAAATCGAGATCAAGAAATTTGATCCGGTTGTTCGCAAGCACGTGATCTACAAAGAAGGCAAAATCAAGTAATTGATTTTTCCCTCTTACGAAAAAGGCCCGTATCGCGAGATACGGGCCTTTTTTGTTGCCTAAGGGTTTTGCGTTGGCTGTCAGGGCCTCTTCGCGAGCAAGCCCGCTCCCACATTTGATCTGCGCCGCTCACAAATCCAGTGTGGGAGCGGGCTTGCTCGCGAAGGCGTCAGCCCAGACAGCGCAAATCCTCAGGCCTTCTGTTCAAACGCCACGTAGATCTTGCGGCACGTTTCCAGCACTTCCCAAGTGCCGCGGAACCCGGCCGGGATCACAAAACGATCCCCCGCACGCACGGTTTTGCTGTTGCCGTCGTTGTCGCGCAGCACTGAAACGCCCTGAACGATCTCGCAGTATTCATGCTCGGTGAAGTTCACATGCCACTGGCCGACTGCGCCTTCCCAAACACCCGCATTCAACTGGCCGCAAGGGCTGTTGTAATGGTTGTAGACCGACTGCTCGGGGTCGCCCTTGAGGACTTTTGCCGGGTCGGGCCGGTAGCGTTCGGGTTGGGTGGTGGCCTGGCTGAAGTCGACGACATCCTGGATATTCATTGTTGTAATTCCCCGTGATTGCGGCGCGATGCCTGAAAAGACCCAAAGTCTATGTTTATTAAAATGAACATCGCAAGGCCGTTTGCCGGCCTTATGTCAAATATATTGAAACTTCACCTGCCGCTGGTTTAGGGTGGCGGTTGCCTTGGGCCGAAAAGCAGGCTGGCTGGGCAGAATTCCTGACAGCACCCGCGAAGACCGCGGGGCGCTCGTATTCAATAAGAGGAGGACACTCGTATGACCACCCTGACTCGTGCCGATTGGGAACAACGGGCTCGCGATCTGAAGATCGAAGGCCGTGCTTACATCAATGGCGAATACACCGATGCTGTCTCCGCCGAGACCTTCGAGTGCATCAGCCCGGTCGATGGCCGTCTGCTGGGCAAGATTGCCAGCTGTGACGCCGCCGATGCCCAGCGCGCTGTTGAAAATGCCCGCGCCACCTTCAATTCCGGCGTCTGGTCGCGTCTGGCGCCGACCAAACGCAAAGCCACCATGATTCGTTTCGCCGGCCTGCTGAAACAGCACGCCGAAGAGCTGGCCCTGCTTGAAACCCTGGACATGGGCAAGCCAATCAGCGATTCCCTGTACATCGACGTTCCCGGCGCGGCGCAAGCCCTGAGCTGGAGCGGTGAAGCCATCGACAAGATCTACGACGAAGTGGCCGCGACTCCCCATGACCAACTGGGTCTGGTGACTCGCGAACCCATCGGCGTCGTCGGCGCGATCGTGCCGTGGAACTTCCCGCTGATGATGGCCTGCTGGAAACTCGGCCCGGCGCTGTCCACCGGTAACTCGGTGATCCTCAAACCGTCCGAAAAATCGCCGCTGACGGCTATCCGCATTGCCGCGCTGGCCGTTGAAGCCGGTATCCCGAAAGGCGTGCTGAACGTCCTGCCAGGCTACGGTCACACCGTCGGCAAGGCCTTGGCCCTGCACAACGATGTCGACACCCTGGTGTTCACCGGTTCGACCAAGATCGCCAAGCAATTGCTGATCTACTCCGGCGAATCGAACATGAAGCGCGTCTGGCTCGAAGCCGGCGGCAAGAGCCCGAACATCGTGTTCGCCGATGCCCCGGACCTGCAAGCCGCAGCCGAGGCGGCGGCCGGTGCCATCGCCTTCAACCAGGGTGAAGTCTGCACCGCCGGTTCGCGTCTGCTGGTCGAACGTTCGATCAAGGACACCTTCCTGCCGCTGGTGATCGAAGCGCTGAAGACCTGGAAACCGGGCAACCCGCTGGACCCGGCGACCAACGTAGGCGCGCTGGTGGATACCCAGCAGATGAACACCGTGCTGTCCTACATCGAATCCGGCCACGCCGATGGCGCCAAACTGGTGGCTGGCGGTAAGCGCACGCTTCAGGAAAGCGGTGGCACCTACGTTGAACCAACGATTTTCGACGGTGTGAACAACGCGATGAAAATCGCTCAGGAAGAAATCTTTGGCCCAGTGTTGTCGGTGATTGCTTTCGATACCGCCGAAGAAGCCGTTGCGATTGCCAACGACACACCTTACGGCCTCGCCGCAGCGGTGTGGACCAAGGACATCTCCAAGGCTCACCTGACCGCCAAAGCGCTGCGTGCCGGTAGCGTTTGGGTCAATCAGTACGATGGCGGCGACATGACTGCCCCGTTTGGTGGCTTCAAGCAGTCGGGTAACGGCCGCGACAAGTCGCTGCACGCGTTCGACAAGTACACCGAGCTGAAGGCGACCTGGATCAAGTTGTAAGCACCACACAACGAAGATCCCTTGTGGGAGCGGGCTTGCTCGCGAAGGCGCCAAAACAGCCAATGACGATGTTGGATGTGATGTCCTCTTCGCGAGCAAGCCCGCTCCCACATTTGTTTTGTGTCGTCTGTGAAAAATAATATCCACAGGAGCGTGGGAAATGCGCTGGGCGACTTATTTCGCCGTGTTGGCGTCTGTCTTGAGTGTCGGCCTGGCCCTGGGTGTCAGCATGCCGCTGGTGTCGTTTCGCCTGGAAGGCTGGGGTTACGGTTCGTTTGCCATCGGCGTAATGGCCGCAATGCCGGCCATTGGCGTGCTGCTGGGGGCGAAGATCTCCAGCCATCTGGCCTCGCGCCTTGGCACTGCCAATCTGATGCGCCTGTGCCTGTGGGCCGGGGCGGTGTCCATCGGTTTGCTGGCGCTGTTGCCGAGTTATCCGGTCTGGTTGGTGTTGCGCCTGATGATCGGGGTGATCCTGACCCTGGTCTTCATCCTCGGTGAAAGCTGGATCAATCAACTGGTGGTCGAACAATGGCGCGGGCGATTGGTGGCGCTGTATGGCAGCAGCTATGCGCTGAGTCAGTTGGCCGGGCCTTTGCTGCTGGGCGTTCTGGGCACCGAACACGATTACGGATTCTGGGTCGGCGTCGGTTTGCTCACGGCGGCGCCGTTCCTGCTGCTGGGCCGCAGCGGCGCACCGACCAGCGAAGCCTGCAGCGTGACCTTCAGCGACTTGTGGGGCTTCTGCCGAGGTCTGCCGGCGATTGCCTGGGGAGTGGCGCTGTTCGCCGCGTTCGAAGCGATGATCCTGACCTTGCTGCCGGTTTATTGCCTGCGTCAGGGCTTCACCACGGAAATCGCGCTGGCGATGGTCAGCACCGTGGTGGTGGGTGATGCCTTGCTGCAACTGCCGATTGGCGCACTGGCGGATCGCCTGTCGCGACGCACGTTGTTCACCGGTTGCGCGGTGGTGCTGATGCTCTCGAGCCTGGCGATCCCGTTGCTGATCGACACGCTGCTGATCTGGCCGTTGTGGGTGCTGTTTGGCGCCAGCGCCGGGGGATTGTTCACGTTGTCGCTGATCTTGATCGGCGAACGCTATCGCGACGATGCGCTGGTGCGAGCCAATGCGCATATTGCGCAGCTGTGGGGCATTGGTTGCCTGATCGGACCGTTGGCCGCTGGTGCGGGCAGCCAGTGGATCAGCGGTCACGCCTTGCCGTTGTTGATGGCGGCGGGCGCGTTCGGGTTGGTGATTTTGCTGAGGCGCCAGGGGGCGTTTGGGGCAGTTGCCGAACCTGCCTGACGCCGAATTGCCAGGCAGCCACATCCCCATGTGGGAGCGGGCTTGCTCGCGAAAGCGGTGGGTCATCCGACGATGATGTCGACTGACCCACCGCTTTCGCGAGCAAGCCCGCTCCCACAGGGATGTTTATCGTCTGTCAGAGCATCCGCTCAAGGCCGACCGCCGTGCTGAACCAGGAATTGAACCGGCGCCACAGGCTCCCGGGTTCCTTGGTCAGCGTGTGCATCTTGCCGTCGTCTTCCGTCTCCCAGACGATCCGGTCGTTCTCCAGATTGACCTGATAACTCAAGGGCGGCGCCATACCCTCCATGGCTGCTTTGCGCACATGCGCGGCGAGTTCGGGGCTGTCCACCAACACCCCGACCTCGGTGTTCCACAGCACCGAGCGCGGGTCGAAGTTGAACGAGCCGATAAAGGATTTCTGCTGGTCGAAGATCATCGCCTTGCTGTGCAGGCTGGAATCGGAACCACGAAAGGATTTGCCGTAGAAAATATGCGGCCCGCTGCCGCCACCTTCGCCGGGCTGGCGGCGCAATTCGTACAGCTTCACGCCATGTTCCAGCAGCGCCCTGCGATAAGGCGCATAACCGCCGTGCACGGCCGGCACGTCCGTGGCTTCCAGCGAGTTGGTCAGCAAGCTGACGGAGACTCCGGCGTCGGCCCGACCGGTAAGGTAAACCAGCCCCGGCTGCCCCGGCACGAAGTAAGCCGAGATCATGATCAGTTCTTTGCTGACGCCTGTCAGCTCGGGCGCCAGTTGCGTGGTCAGCAGCAAATGCGTGTCAGGCTCGCCGTCTGACAGCACCTTGCTCGGTGCATCCCACAACGCCTGGTTCCACGCCCAGATCAGCTCCCGGCGCCAGATGTCCATGCGTGGCTGTGTGGTGTAAGTCATCAGCTGCTGATACAGCGCGTGATTCTGCTTGCGGGTTTCTTCCAGCGATTCTTCCAGGCGCGTGCGGGTATTTTGCAGGTCCTTTTGCGTCGGTTTGCTCGACAGGAATTCATCGATCGGTTTGCTCAGTGCGCTGTTCCAGTACTGGTCGAAGCTGTGGCCAAGCTGCTCGGCCACCGGTCCGACGCCGAGCATGTCGATGTCGGTGAAATTCAGGTTGGGCTTGGCGTCGAAGTATTCGTCTCCGAGGTTGCGCCCGCCGACGATGGCCGCGCTGTTGTCCGCCAGCCACAACTTGTTGTGCATGCGCCGGTGTTGCAGCGACAGGTTGAACAACCGGCCCATGGTTCGCGTCACGCCCGTGGCACGGCCCAGATGCAGCGGGTTGAACAGGCGGATCTGGATCTGCGGGTGCGCGGCAAGCGTGGCGATGATCCAGTCCAAGCCGTCGCTGGTGGTGTCATCGAGCAGGATTCTCACCCGCACGCCGCGGTCCGCCGCCTTGAGCAACTCGTCCACCAGCATCCGCGTGCTGATGCCGTCATGCACGATGTAGTACTGCAAGTCGAGGCTGCTTTGGGCATTGCGGATCAGCTCGGCACGGGCCATGAAGGCTTCGCCGCTATTGGACAGCAAACGAAAACCGGACTTGCCCTCATGGGGCGCGGCCTGGGCCTGAATTGAACGGCCGAATGCCGAATCGCTGGCGGGCAGGGCCTGGCTCGGTTCGCGTTGAACGTCGAAGCTGGCGCAACCGCCCAGGAACGAGGCGAGTAACAGAAAAGCGAGCAGGGGCTGTCTGACTCTCACGTGGGATCGTTCCGATTGGCGGCAGATGTCGGCATATGGACGCCGGTTTCCTCAGAAAGGTCAGTCGGTGATGCGATCCGTTTCCGCCAGCAGTTTGATCGCTGCGGCGCCGACCTTTCGCACGGCCTCTTCGATCAGCGGTGTTGGCTTGGCAGCGTAGTTCATCCGCAGGCAATTGCGGTACTTGCCCGAGGCGGAAAAGATGCTGCCGACGGCAATCTGTACGCCTTGATCGTGCAGGGCGCGATTCAGTTTCAGGGTGTCGAAGCCTTCCGGCAGCTCAACCCACAACATGAAGCTGCCTTGCGGGCGACTGGCGCGGGTGCCGGCGGGAAAGTAGCGTGTGACCCAGTCGATCATCATGTCGCGATTGCGCTGGTATTGCGTGCGCATCCGCCGCAAATGCGGTTCGAAGTGACCGGCCTTGAGGAATTCGGCGATGGCAATCTGCGGTTGCGGCGCAGTGGAGCCAGTGCTGATGTATTTCATGTGCAGCACCCGTTCCAGATAGCGGCCCGGCGCTACCCAGCCGATACGCAGACCGGGCGCCAGGGTCTTGGAAAAGGAACTGCACAGGAGGACGCGGCCGTCTTCGTCGAAGGATTTGATCGTGCGTGGACGCGGGTAGCTGTAGGAAAGCTCGCCATACACATCGTCTTCGATAATCGCCACATCGAAACGCTGTGCAAGCGTCAACAACGCGCGTTTGCGCGACTCCGGCATGATGTAGCCCAGTGGGTTATTGCAGTTGGGGGTCAACTGTATGGCCTTGATCGGCCACTGCTCCAGGGCCAGTTCGAGCGCATCGAGGCTGATCCCGGTGAGCGGGTCGGTGGGGATTTCCAGGGCTTTCATGCCCAGGCCCTTGAGGGTCTGCATGGCGCCGTGAAAGCTCGGCGAGTCCACCGCCACAATATCCCCCGGCTCGCAGATGGCGCGAATGCTGGTGGACAGCGCTTCGTGGCAACCGGTGGTCACCACCAGGTCGTGGGCCGTCAATTGGCAACCGGAATCGAGCATCAGGCGGGCGATCTGTTCGCGCAGTTCGAGGGTGCCGTAGATGTTGTCGTAATACAGGCCGGGCATGTCCTGCCGACGGCTGATTCGCGCCAGGTTGCGCAGCAGCGGTTTCATAGTCGGCGTGGCGATGTCCGGCATGCCGCGACCCAGTTGCACGACATCCTTGCGGGGGACGGCGCGGATCAGTTCCAGCACCTGATCCCACTGCGAAATATCCACCGGGCGCTGGGCCGGGCGGCCAATGGCCGGCAGCTCCGGCAGTTCGCGACCCACCGGTACGAAGTAGCCGGACTTGGGTTTGGGTGTCGCCAGCCCGCTGTCTTCCAGCACGCGATAGGCCTGCTGCACCGTGCTCAGGCTGACCCCGTGCTCGACACTCAACGCCCGCACCGAGGGCAGCCGGTCACCGGGGCGATAGAAACCCTGTTCGATACGCATGCCGAGTAATTCGGCGAGGTTGACGTAAAGGGTCATGGCGCAGTCTCGGAGTGGGTGATTCGGTTAACCAATACAGATCGGGCGAAAATATAGGATTCAGACGCTAAATCGGTAAATCTGTATGGAGTTAATACAGATACTTTGAATCTGTAATGCTTTTCGCCGTCCGCGCATCATGAAAGCTCTGGCTACCCAAGTAAACAGGAGCAATCAAAATGAACGGCTTGAGCGATGTGCGGCTGACGATACACAGTCAGGAACTGGCGGCAGGGCAAATAAACGGTGCACGCGAGGCAGTGATGCGCAACGCACCGTCCGGCCTGAGTCGCTGGGGCCTGTTCTGGCATCGTCTGCACACGCGCAAGGCGTTGCTGGAGCTAACGCCGCCGCAGCTCAGGGATGTCGGGTTGAGTCGGGAGCAGGCGCGGGAGGAGGGGCTCAAGCCTTTCTGGCGGATCTAAGTTTTGCGGTGTTCGTTAGATCCATTCGCGAGCAAGCCCGCTCCCACATTAGGTCTTCAGCGAGCACAGATTTTGTGTTCGACGACGATCTAATGTGGGAGCGGGCTTGCTCGCGAAGGCGTCGTCACTGACGCCACAAATCTCTCAGACCAACTCTTTAAGCCGATGCCACAACATCCCCAACGCCAACAACGGCGAACGCAGATACCTGCCACCCGGAAACGTCATATGCGGCACCTTGGCAAACAGATCAAACCCACCACCCTGCTGCCCACTGATCGCCTCGGCCAACAACTTGCCCGCCAAATGCGTGGCATTCAACCCATGCCCGGAATACGCCTGGGCGTAATACACATTCGGCTGGTCCTTGAGTCGCCCGATCTGCGGCAGGCGGTTGGCGCCGATGCCGATCATCCCGCCCCATTGATAGTCGATCTTCACCCCGCCCAGTTGCGGGAAGACTTCCAGCATCTTCGGCCGCATGTACGCGCCGATGTCCTTCGGATCGCGACCTGAATAGTGGCAGGCACCGCCAAACAGCAAGCGGCGATCCGCCGAGAGTCGGTAGTAATCCAGCGCCACCCGTTGATCGCAGACCGCCATGTTCTGCGGCAGCAGTGAGTGCGCCAGTTCTTCACTCAACCGGATGATCGGGCTGCGACAGGCTGCTGGCGGCGTAGTAAGAGGCGGTGTGCTGGGCACGGGCATTCATGTGAGCGTCCCTGATTCAGTGTCTAGAAAATTTGACGGAGCATAAGCCGGACCTTTCGGCACGGGCAACACTGGTCGCTTGTTGCTGTCTGGATCGCGACTTTTGCGTCAGAATCGCGCTCTATTCCGCTTTGGGTCATCGCTTCGATGAGTTGCAACACTCAGAAAATTCGCACGCTTCGGCAGCAGATTCCCTCGTTCGAGTGCGTGCCCGGCTGCCATGACTGCTGTGGGCCGGTGACCACCTCACCGGAAGAAATGTCTCGCCTGCCGCGCAAGACCCGGGCCGAGCAGGATTCGGCGATGGATGAACTCAACTGCGTGCACCTGGGGCCCAATGGCTGCACGGTGTATGACGAGCGACCGCTGATTTGCCGGTTGTTTGGCACCACCAAGACCTTGCCATGCCCGAATGGGCGGCGGCCGGTGGAGCTGATTCATCCGCGGGTCGAGAAGCAGATTCATGAGTACATGGCTTCTACCCGGCAGGTGTTGGTCTAGCCAGTTGAACCGAGTTGCGGCCTTCGCGAGCAAGCCCGCTCCCACATTGGATTTGTGAACGACACCAATCCAATGTGGGAGCGGGCTTGCTCGCGAAGGCGTCCGGACAGGCGCCAAAAAGTCTCAATCCGGGATCGGCAGGCTCAAACTCTCTTTCACCTCTTCCATCACGATATAGCTCTTCGACTCCCGCACATGCGGCAGCTTGAGCAGGATATCGCCCAGCAATTTGCGGTACGAAGCCATCTCGGAGATCCGCGCCTTCACCAGGTAGTCGAAATCCCCTGACACCAAATGGCACTCCAGCACGTGGGGCAGTTTCAGCACCGCACGTCTGAACTCTTCGAAAGTATCGCCGGATTTGTAGTCGAGGCTGATCTCGACGAATACAAGGAGACTACCCTTGAGGTGCTGCGGATTGAGCCGGGCGTTGTAGCCCATGATGATCCCTTCGCGCTCCAGCCGCCGGACGCGCTCGGTACACGGCGTGGTTGAGAGCCCGACCTTTTCCCCCAGCTCGGTGAAGGAGATGCGCCCGTCCGCTTGCAGGATCCGCAGAATGTTGCGGTCGATCTTGTCCAGCTCACGTTTCGTTTGAGTGTTGGTACGCATAGGGGATGCGCCTCCGTGAAAAGGGTTTTTGCCGAGAATTCTCGCCAAATATAGGCAGTTATATAGTGAAAAGCACTGCCTAATCTTTTTTACACTGCGCACATCAATGCTCTACAACTACGAACGTCAGCGGCGAGCCGCGATGAGGGATATGAAAATGCGCGTTATGGTCTTGGGTAGCGGCGTCATCGGTACCACCAGTGCTTATTATCTGGCGCGTGCCGGGTTCGAAGTGGTGGTGGTGGACCGTCAGCCGGCCGCTGCCATGGAGACCAGTTTCGCCAACGCCGGGCAGGTCTCGCCGGGTTATGCCTCGCCGTGGGCGGCGCCGGGCGTACCGCTCAAGGCCATCAAGTGGCTGTTGCAGCGCCACGCGCCGCTGGCGATCAAAGCCACTGCCGATATCGACCAATACCTGTGGATGGCGCAGATGCTGCGCAACTGCACCGCCAGCCGTTACGCGGTGAACAAAGAGCGCATGGTCCGTCTGTCCGAGTACAGCCGTGACTGCCTCGACGAATTGCGCGCTGAAACCGGTATTGCCTACGAAGGCCGCAGCCTTGGTACTACACAACTGTTCCGCACCCAGGCTCAGCTCGACGGCGCCGCGAAAGACATCGCCGTACTGAAAGAGTCCGGCGTGCCGTTCGAATTGCTCGACCGCGCCGGCATTGCCCGCGTTGAGCCGGCCCTGGCCAGCGTGACCGATATCCTCGCCGGTGCCCTGCGCCTGCCGAACGACCAGACCGGCGACTGCCAGATGTTCACCGTTCGACTGGCCGAAATGGCCGTGAAACTGGGCGTGGAATTCCGCTTCGGTCAGGACATTCAGAAGCTCGACTACGCCGGTGATCGCATCAACGGCGTGTGGATCGACGGCAAGCTGGAAACTGCTGACCGCTACGTGCTGGCACTCGGCAGCTACTCGCCGCAACTGCTCAAGCCGCTGGGCATCAAGGCCCCGGTGTATCCGCTCAAGGGTTACTCCCTGACCGTGCCGATCACCAACCCGGCGATGGCCCCGACGTCGACCATTCTCGACGAGACCTACAAGGTCGCGATCACCCGTTTCGACAACCGTATCCGCGTCGGCGGCATGGCTGAGATAGCCGGTTTTGACCTGTCCCTGAACCCGCGTCGGCGCGAAACCCTGGAGATGATTGTCAACGACCTTTATCCTCAGGGCGGTGATCTGGCCCAGGCGAGTTTCTGGACCGGTCTGCGTCCGACCACCCCGGACGGCACGCCAATCGTTGGCGCCACGCCGTTCAGCAACCTGTTCCTGAACACCGGCCACGGCACGCTCGGCTGGACCATGGCGTGCGGTTCCGGCCGTTTGCTGGCTGACCTGATGGCGAAGAAATCGCCGCAGATCAGCGCCGAAGGCCTCGATATTTCCCGTTACGGCACCAAACTTCAGGAGTCCGCAAAACATGTCAATCCAGCGCCAGCTCACCAATGAGCGCATGAGCCAGATCGTTGTCCACAGCGGCACCGTTTATCTGGCAGGGCAAGTCGGCGACGACATGAGTGCCGGGATTGAACAGCAGACCCGTGAAACCCTGGCCAATATCGAGCGTTTGCTCGATCTGGCAGGCACCGACAAGAGCCGTTTGCTGTCGGTGACGATTTTTCTGAAAGACATCGACGCGCATTTCGAAGGCATGAACGCAGTCTGGGACAAGTGGCTGCCAAAAGGCGTTGCCCCGGCCCGCGCGACTGTTGAATCGAAACTGTGCGAACCGGAAATCCTGGTTGAGCTGTCGGTTGTTGCCGCTCTGCCGTAAGCCTGTCAGAAAGATCCCTCTCCCGGTGCTGTTTGGCGGTTTACGCCGTCAGCCAGCGCCGGTTTTTATTCCCATGACCGCCTAGAAGCCTGCCGCCATGCGTCCAGCCCGTGCCCTGATCGACCTTCAAGCCCTGCGCCACAACTTCCAGATCGCCCGTGAACTCACCGGGGCCAAGGCCCTCGCGGTGATCAAGGCCGATGCCTACGGCCATGGCGCGGTGCGTTGCGCCCAGGCGCTGGAAGCCGACGCGGACGGGTTTGCCGTGGCCTGCATCGAAGAAGCGTTGGAGCTGCGCGCGGCGGGCATTCGTGCGCCGGTATTGTTGCTGGAAGGTTTTTTCGAAACCGATGAGCTGTCGCTGATCGTCGAGCATGATTTCTGGTGCGTGGTGCATTCGTTGTGGCAGCTTGAAGCCATCGAGAACGCCGCGTTGAGCAAGCCGATCACGGTCTGGCTCAAACTCGATTCGGGCATGCACCGGGTTGGCCTGCATCCAAAGGATTATCAGGCGGGTTATCAACGGCTGCTGGCCAGCGGCAAGGTGGCGAAGATTGTCTTGATGAGCCACTTCGCCCGTGCCGATGAGTTGCATGAGCAGGCCAGCGCCGAACAGGTTGCGGTGTTTGAAGCGGCGCGTCAGGGGTTGTCCGCCGAGGTCAGCCTGCGCAATTCGCCGGCGGTGCTGGGTTGGCCGCAGATTCCGAGTGACTGGGTGCGCCCGGGCATCATGCTCTACGGCGCCACGCCGTTTGAAGAAGCCAACGCCGTGGCCTCCCGTCTGCAACCGGTGATGACCCTGGAATCGAAAGTGATTTGCGTGCGTGAACTGCCGGCCGGCGAGCCGATTGGTTACGGCGCCAAATTCATTACCCCCAAGCCAATGCGTGTTGGCGTGGTGGCCATGGGTTATGCCGATGGTTACCCGCGCCACGCACCGACCGGCACGCCGGTGATGGTCGCCGGGCAGCGCAGCCAGTTGATTGGCCGGGTGTCGATGGACATGCTTTGCATCGATCTGACCGATGTGCCGCAAGCCGGCCTGGGTTCGACCGTCGAGTTGTGGGGCAAAAACATCCTCGCCAGCGAAGTGGCCGCAGCCGCTGACACGATTCCCTATCAGATCTTCTGCAACCTGCGCCGCGTGCCAAAGCTCTATTCCGAGGGTTAGCGGTCAGCGGTCCGTACCGGAAGTCTACTGGCTGAACAGGATTCAGGCCAAAGTGTTGTAAATACTGAACGCTGTCGCCATGATAACGCTCAATATTTCTACAACCTGAATCTTGGAGGCGCAAGCTTGGACGTCGGTGAACGACTGCAATCCATCCGTAAGCTCAAAGGTCTTTCTCAGCGTGAGCTCGCCAAGCGCGCGGGTGTCACCAACAGCACGATTTCCATGATCGAGAAGAACAGCGTCAGTCCCTCGATCAGTTCGCTGAGGAAGGTACTGGGCGGGATTCCCATGTCCATGGTCGAGTTCTTTTCCGAAGAGATCCTGCAGGAAAAACCGACGCAGATCGTCTATAAAGCCAACGAGCTGATCGATATTTCCGATGGCGCAGTGACCATGAAGCTGGTCGGTCGGGCGCATCCGAGCCGGGCTATCGCATTCCTCAATGAAATCTACCCGCCTGGCGCCGACACCGGTGACGAGATGCTCACCCATGAGGGCGAGGAAACCGGCATTTTGGTGGAAGGGCGACTGGAGCTGGTGGTCGGTCTCGAAACTTTTGTGCTCGAAGCCGGCGACAGCTACTACTTTGAAAGTACCAAGCCGCACCGTTTCCGTAATCCGTTCGATGCGCCGGCGCGACTAATCAGCGCAGCTACTCCAGCGAATTTCTAAGAAAAGAGGCGTCCCGCCAGCATTGCGGAGGTGCCCGAGTTGTTTTTCCGCCACGCATAAGACCCCTTCGACTTTAGGGTTGTTTCAGTGCGGCGGGCTTACCGCTATACTTGCGCCCGCCTGCGAACCGTGGCCGTGGGCGTGACTAGCCACCATTGAGGGTGAACGCGTGAACCTAATTATGAAAATGCTGGCTGCACCAGCAACCGTATTGGCCCTATGGGCTGTCAGCGCTCAAGCTGCGACGAACGACGATATTGCAAAACGCCTTGAGCCCGTCGGCCAGGTTTGTGTGACGGGCAAAGAGTGCAAGGGGATGGAAGTCGCTGCTTCGGCGGGCGGCGGTGATGCCAAAACCCCTGACTCTGTGATTGCGAAACATTGCAACGCTTGCCACGGTACCGGCCTGTTGGGCGCGCCGAAAGTCGGTGATGCGACAGCCTGGGGCGACCGCGCCAAGAAAGAAGGCGGCCTTGACGGCTTGCTGGCGAAGGCGATCTCCGGCGTCAACGCGATGCCGCCTAAAGGTACCTGCGCCGACTGCTCTGATGCAGATCTCAAGGGCGCCATCCAGAAGATGTCCGGCTTGAAATAAGCCTCCGTCTTGAGCGAAAAAGCCGCTTGCGAGCGGCTTTTTTGTGCCTGCGATTTGTGTTCGGGGACTATTCTTTGCAGCAAAGGCCCGGCAAGCTCGGTCCAACCCCAATTCACGGAATGTTAGGGAGGATCAGATGGTGCAGCTGTGTTCTATCGAGCAGGCGGTCGATGATGTGTTGGCACGGTTGCCGGCGCATATTCACATGGGCCTGCCCCTCGGTCTGGGCAAACCCAACCACTTCGTCAACGCGCTGTTTCAGCGCATCGCGCAACTGCCAGAACGGCAGCTGACGATCTACACCGCCCTGTGCCTGGGCCGCCCGTCCTTGGGTGACGGTTTGCAAAAGCGCTTTCTCGAACCCTTCATCGAGCGAGTGTTCGGCGATTATCCGGAGCTGGATTTCCTCGCCGGCCTGCACAAAGACAGTCTGCCGGCGAATATCCATGTTCAGCAATTCTTCATGCAGCCCGGCAGCCTGCTCCATAGCGCGTCGGCCCAGCAGGATTACGTCAGCAGCAACTACAGCCACGCCGCGCGGGACATCAACGCGGCCGGTTTGAACCTGGTCGCGCAACTGGTGGCCAGCCATTGCGAGCATCCCGATCGCCTCAGCCTGAGCTGCAACCCGGACATCACCCTCGACCTGTTTCCGATGATCGCCAAACGCCGGGCGGCAGGGGAGACGATTCTGTTGGTGGGGCAAGTCCACAACGACTTGCCCTATATGCCCGGAGACGCCGAAATCGGCATCGACGCCTTCGACCTGCTGATCGACGAGAAGGACAACACCACGCTGTTCTCCACGCCGAACATGCCGGTGGGTTTCCAGGATCACTTCATCGGCCTGCACGCCAGTACGCTGGTGCGCGACGGCGGCACCTTGCAGATCGGCATCGGTGCCATGGGCGATGCCCTGACCGCTGCGTTGTTGGCGCGCCAGGCCGACAGTGACGGTTACAAGGCGTTGCTGGCGGATATCAATCTCAGCCAATGGGCGCAGTTGATCGAGCGCGAAGGCGGAATCGAACCTTTCGCCAAGGGCCTTTACGGTTGCAGCGAAATGTTTGTTAACGGCTTGCTGGTGCTGGCCGATGCCGGGATCGTGCGGCGCAAGGTCTACCCGGACGTGCCGACCCAGCAACAAGCCAATGCCGGCACCCTGGACGAGGCCGCGCAAACTGACGGCATCAGCGTGCATGGCGGGTTTTTCCTCGGGCCGCGCAGTTTCTACGAGCGCTTGCGCGAGCTACCGCAAAGCAAGCGGCTCGAATTCAATATGACCCGCATCAGCTACATCAACGAGCTTTACGGTCAGGAAGAGCTCAAGCGCCTGCAGCGCCTTGATGCGCGATTTATCAACACCGTGTTCACCATGACCTTGCTGGGTGCCGGTGTGGCGGATCAGCTCGAAGACGGGCGGGTGCTCAGCGGTGTTGGCGGGCAGTACAACTTCGTTGTCCAAGGTCATGCGCTGGAAGGCGCACGTTCGGTATTGCTCCTGCGCAGCTGGCGCGAATCGGGCGGTGAGGTGAGTTCGAACATCGTCTGGGAGTACGGCCATTGCACGATCCCGCGGCATTTGCGGGACATCGTGGTCACCGAGTACGGCATCGCCGATCTGCGGGGCAAGACCGACGCGGCAGTGATCGAGGCGTTGCTGAACATCAGCGACTCACGCTTCCAGTCGGGGTTGATCGAGCAGGCGCAAAACGTTGGCAAGTTGCCGAAGAATTTCCGTATCGATCCGCGATTTGCCGACAACAGCCCGGAGCGCTTGCAGGCAATTCAGGCGCAGCATCCGCAGCTGTTTCCGGAGTATCCGTTGGGCTGTGATTTCACGGCGCAGGAGAAGGATCTGTTGCGGGCGCTGAACTGGTTGAAGAGCAAGTTCAAGCTCACGGAGATTCTGGAGTTGGGCAAGGCTGCGCTGGATGCGCCGCAGGCGTCGGAGTTTCCCGAGCATCTGGAGCGGATGCAGCTGACCAATCCGGAAGGGCTGAAGGAGGATTTGTTTCAGCGGCTGCTGCTCACGGGCCTTAAAGCCACCGCGCAGTAACGGTTAACCGAAATCAAAATGTGGGAGCGGGCTTGCTCGCGAAGGGGTCGCGACAGTCGACATCATAGGTGACTGACACGGCCCCTTCGCGAGCAAGCCCGCTCCCACATTGGTTTTGAGGTGTTGCGGGTTACTCGATGAAGGTTACAACGCCGCCAGCCAGGGACTGAACCCGAGCCAACGACTCAACCCGATAACCCTGCGCATCAAGCTCCGCACGACCACCCTGGAACGACTTCTCGATCACGATCCCCAAACCCGCCACGGTCGCACCGGCCTGTTTGATGATCGAGATCAGCGCCTGGGACGCCTTACCGTTGGCCAGAAAGTCATCGATGATCAGCACGCGGTCGCTGCTGGTCAGGTGGCGCGGGGAGATGGCCACGGTGCTTTCGGTCTGCTTGGTGAACGAGTAAACGGTCGCCGACAGCAGGTTTTCGGTCAGGGTCAGGGATTGGTGCTTTCGAGCAAAAATCACCGGCACGCCAAGGTTCAGGCCAGTCATGATCGCCGGGGCAATGCCCGAGGCTTCGATGGTGACGATTTTGGTGATGCCCGAGTCCTTGAACAGCGCAGCGAACTCGTCGCCGATCAGCTTCATCAGGGCCGGGTCGATCTGGTGGTTCAAAAAGGCGTCTACCTTCAGGACCTGATCGGAAAGCACGATGCCTTGTTCGCGAATTTTCTGGTGCAGTGCTTCCATGAAGCGTTCCTCTACTGGCGCCGGGTGCGCCTAGCTTGTAAAAAGTGTTTGGTTAAAAAGTAGGCAATTCTAGCGCTTTAACATCGCGCGTATATCCGCCAATGCGGTATTACCGCGAACCGCTTTAACTTCGACCGGCGTGTCATCGTTGCCTTCCCACGCAAGGTCGTCCGGCGGCAGTTCATCGAGGAAGCGGCTCGGCGCGCAATTGATGATCTCGCCGTATTGCTTACGCTTGGCGGCGAAGGTGAACGCCAGGGTCTGACGGGCGCGGGTGATGCCCACGTAGGCCAGGCGGCGTTCTTCTTCAATGGTGTCGGCTTCGATGCTGGAGCGGTGCGGGAGAATTTCCTCTTCCATGCCCATGATGAACACGTAAGGAAATTCCAGACCCTTGGAAGCATGCAAGGTCATCATCTGCACACCTTCGGCACCGTCTTCCTCTTCCTGCTGACGTTCCAGCATGTCGCGCAGGACGAGTTTGCCGATGGCGTCCTCGACGGTCATTTCGCCTTCTTCGTCTTTCTCCAGCGTGTTCTTCAGTGCCTCGATCAGGAACCAGACGTTACCCATGCGGTAATCGGCGGCCTTGTCGCTGGAACTGTTGGTGCGCAGCCAGTTCTCGTAATCGATGTCCATGACCATGCTGCGCAGCGCCGAGATCGGGTCTTCGCCGGCGCACTGCTCGCGGACCTTGTCCATGAAGCGCTTGAAGCGCGACAGGCGATCGGTGAAGCGCGCATCCAGGTGCTCGCCCAAACCGATTTCGTCGGTGGCGGCGTACATCGAGATTTTTCGCCCGGTGGCGTAGTTGCCAAGCTTCTCCAGCGTGGTCGAACCGATTTCCCGGCGCGGGACGTTGATCACCCGCAGGAAAGCGTTGTCGTCGTCCGGGTTCACGATCAGGCGGAAGTAGGCCATCAGGTCTTTCACTTCCTGACGTCCGAAAAAGCTGTTGCCGCCGGACAGGCGATACGGAATCTGGTGGTGCTGCAGCTTCAGCTCGATCAGCTTGGCCTGGTAGTTGCCGCGATACAGAATCGCGAAATCGCTGTACGGCCGATCCGTGCGCAAGTGCAGGGTCAGCAGTTCCACCGCCACCCGTTCGGCTTCGGCGTCTTCGTTGCGGCAGCGGATCACGCGGATCTCGTCGCCGTGGCCCATCTCGCTCCACAACTGTTTTTCGAATTCGTGCGGGTTGTTCGAGATCAGCACGTTGGCGCAGCGCAGGATGCGGCTGGTGGAGCGATAGTTTTGCTCCAGCATCACCACTTTCAGGGACGGGTAATCGTCCTTGAGCAGCATCAGGTTTTCCGGCCGCGCGCCGCGCCAGGCATAAATCGACTGGTCGTCGTCACCGACCACGGTGAACTGGTTGCGCGTGCCGATCAGCAATTTCACCAGCAAATACTGGCTGGCGTTGGTGTCCTGGTATTCGTCCACCAGCAAGTAGCGGACCTTGTTCTGCCACTTTTCGAGAATGTCAGGGTGTTCCTGGAACAGCTTCACCGGTTGCAGGATCAGGTCGTCGAAGTCCACCGCGTTGAACGCCTTGAGCGTGCGCTGATAGTGGGTATAGACGATGGCGGCGGTCTGTTCCTTGGGGTTGCGCGCGTTTTCCAGGGCTTCGGGCGGCAGGATCAGGTCGTTCTTCCACGAGCCGATCATATTCTTGATCTCGTCGACGCCGTCGTCGCCCGAGTATTCCTTCTGCATGATGTCGGTCATCAAGGCTTTGACGTCGGTTTCGTCAAAGATGGAAAAGCCCGGCTTATAGCCCAGGCGAACATGTTCCTTGCGGATGATGTTCAAGCCCAGGTTGTGGAAGGTACACACCGTCAGGCCACGGCCTTCGCCGCCCTTGAGCAGGGTGCCGACCCGTTCCTTCATCTCGCGCGCGGCCTTGTTGGTGAAGGTCATGGCGACGATGTACTGGGCGCGGATGCCGCAGTTCTGGATCAGGTGCGCAATTTTGCGGGTGATCACGCTGGTCTTGCCGGAGCCTGCGCCGGCGAGCACCAAAAGAGGGCCGCCGACGTAGCTCACGGCTTCTTGCTGCCGGGGATTGAGTCGGGACATACGAAATCAGGGAGTCATTTGCGAAATGGGCCGGCATTTTAACAGGCTCAGCGAATTGTGCTGCTCTCTCCGACTTGTGACGCAGTACGCTATCTCTAATTGCCGGTTTTGATACTTTCAAGCAGGATGCGCGGTGTATTTGCGGCTAATGTTCGTATTCCAGACACAAAACCACGTTTGATAACTGATGTCATTTGGTCATTGGTTACCGGCGCGGCATAATGCCCGCCGCCTACATCTTTGCAGAGTCTAGGGAGCTAGCTTGTCTACGCCTGTCGAACCCTTGCGTTTGCTGTTACTGGCCGAAGAGCCAGCGTGGGCAGCGTTGTTGCGCGAGTGTCTGGCTCCGATGGGGAGCTCGGCCGTGCTCATCAGCGCGCCAAGCTGGGAGTCGGTCTGCAGTCTGTTCGATGACAACCGCAGCGCGGTGTTGTTGACGATCCCTGCGCTTCAGCCACTACCTGGCCGTTGCAGCTTGCCGACGGTGTTGCTGCTTGAGCACGAGCCACAGACGCCACCCGATGGTGTGAGCGACTGGCTGGTGCGCGATCATCTCGATCCCGGCATGCTGCGCCGTTGCCTGCGCCATGTGCGCGAACGCGGCTTGCTGGAAAACACCCTGCAACGCCTGGCCGAGCAAGACCCGCTGACCGGCATCGCCAACCGCCAGGGTTTCCAGACCTTGCTGGCCGCGCGTCTGGCGGAAAACGACGGCCGCGGCCTGGCCCTCGGTCACCTCGATCTCGACAACTTCCGTCACGCCAACGATGCCCTCGGCCACCAGGCCGGTGACCGTTTGATCCTGCAAGTGGTCGCGCGGCTGAAAAGCCAGCTTGAGGCCGGCGATCAACTGGCGCGGCTGGGCAGTGACGAATTCGCTCTGCTGATCGACACCCGTCGCGCGCCCCAGCGTGCCGAGTGGATGGCCGAACGCATCACCGAAGCGCTGGCCGAGCCTTACTGGGTCGACGGCGAAAGCCTGTTGATCGGTTCCAGCCTGGGCATCGCCCACGCCCGGGCCCAGGCCGGCGCCGACCCGCTGATGTGGCACGCGCACATCGCCATGCAGCAAGCCAAGAGCACTCAGGGCTGCACCTTTCATATCTTCAACGAACGCATCAACCGCAATGCCCGCAGCATGGCCGATCTCGAAAGCGAGCTGCGCCGGGCCTTGCGCCGTGACGAGCTGGAGTTGCATTACCAGCCACGCATGAACCTTGAGGACGGCCAGATCGTCGGCCTCGAAGCCCTGGTGCGCTGGCGGCATGCCGAACGCGGGTTGCTGGCGCCCAGCGAGTTCGTGCCGCTGGCCGAGCAAAGCGGTTTGATCGTGCCGCTGGGTTACTGGGTGATTTCCCGAGCCCTGCGGGACATGCAGGCGCTGCGCGAACGTGGTTTGCCGGCGCTGCATATGGCGATCAACCTGTCGTTCCGGCAGTTTCAGGACAGCCAATTGTTGTCGACCCTGAGCCGGCTGATCGCCGAGCGCGGCGTCGAGGCACAATGGCTGGAGTTCGAGCTGACCGAAACCGCGGTCATGCGCCGCAGCGATCTGGTGAAACAGACCATGGACGCCCTCGGGCGCCTGGGCGTGCGCTTCTCGCTGGATGACTTCGGCACCGGGTTCTCATCCTTCGTACACCTCAACAGCCTGCCGATTGCCTTGCTGAAGGTCGACAAGAGCTTTGTCGGCGGTATGGAGGAGCGCGAAGAAAACCGCAAACTGGTCCATGCCATGATCAACCTGGCGCACAACCTCAATCTTGAAGTGGTGGCCGAAGGCGTGGAAACGGCGGAGCAGCTGGATTTGTTGCGCGGGTTTGGGTGCGATCAGGTGCAGGGGTATTTGATCAGCAAGCCGTTGCCGTTGGCGGAATTGGTTGAATATCTGACCTTTGGCTCCAGCCAGCAGCCCGCCCTGGAAATCGTGGTCTGAACACGGACAAAAATGTGGGAGCGGGCTTGCTCGCGAATGCGGGGTGTCAGTTAACGTAGATGTGACTGACACACCGCTTTCGCGAGCAAGCCCGCTCCCACAGGGGGATCTCACTCGGTCTGGGCGATTTCGAAACGCTGCGACAACGGCTCCCGCCGAATCATCCGCTTCATCTTCCACTCAAACGCCAGCGTCAAGCTCACCGCCGCGCACGCCAACCCCAGCGCCAATCCCCACCAGACGCCCGTCGGCCCCCAGTTGAGGTTGAACGCCATCCACCACGCGGCCGGCGCACCGATCAGCCAATAGCAACCCAGCCCGACCAGGAACGTGGTCTTGGCGTCCTTGAGCCCGCGAATGCAGCCCATGGCGATGGTTTGCGTACCGTCGAACAGCTCGAACCACGCCGCCACCGCCAGCAGGCTCACAGCCAGATTGATGACGTCTCGGAACGCCGGGTCGTTGTGGTCCAGGAACAAGCCGATCAACTGATTCGGCAAGAACCAGAAGACCATGGCGAAGCCCAGCATCGACGCCGCGCCAAAGGCGATCCCGACCCGACCGGCCAAGCGTGCATCCAGCAACCGCCCGGCGCCGTAATGCTGGCCGATGCGCATGGTGATCGCGTAAGAAAGCCCTGCCGGGATCATGAACGCCACCGAAACAATTTGCAGGGCGATCTGGTGCGCCGCCAGTTGCGTGCTGCCCATGGTGCCCATGCACAGCGCGGCGAACGCGAACAACCCGACTTCCACGGCGTAGGTGCCACCGATGGGCAGGCCGAGGCGCCACAGCTCTTTCAGATACTGCCGGTTAGGTCGCGACAGACCCTGGCGCAGTGGATACGCGTCGTAGGCCGGATGCCGACGGATGTGCAGCGCCAGCGCCACGGCCATCAGGTTGGCGACAATCGCGGTAACAAGACCGATGCCCACAAGGCCAATTTTCGGCAGACCGAACAATCCGGTGATCAACGCATAGTTGAGCAGGAAGTTGGCCACGGTGCCGCCGACGCTGATGACCATCACCGGCGTTGCCCGGCCGATGGCGCTGGTGAAGCCGCGCAGGGCCATGAAACTCAGGTAGCCGGGCAGGGCGAACGGCAGGATCAGCAGAAACTGCCCGGCCGCGTGGACGTTGGTTTCGGTCTGGCCAAACAGCAGCAGCACCGGTTTTAGGTTCCACAGCAGCAGACCCGCCACCAACGCCATCAACCACGCCAGCCACAACCCGGCCTGGGTCAGTCGCGCGGCGCCGAGGATGTCGCCCGCGCCCTGACGGATCGCCACCAGGGTGCCGACCGCCGCGATCACGCCGATGCAGAAGATCGACACAAACGAATAGGTCGCCGCGCCCAAACCGCCACCGGCCAGCGCTTCCGGACTCAGGCGCGCCATCATCAAGGTGTCGGTGAGGACCATCAGCATGTGCGCCAACTGCGAGGCAATCAACGGCCCCGCCAGCCGCAGGATGGCCCAGAGTTCGGTACGTGCTGGATGCTGCATGGTCATCACGCCTCGATTATCAGAGAGAACAGGAGAGAGCCGATTCTCGGCGCTCTGCGGGGTTTTCACAAAGGGATAAAAAGGATGGGTGGCATGAGTCAGACTCATGCTGACAAGTTTCTGCTAACGTGGCGTAACTGCGCTATAGGAGCTTTCCGAATGTCCCGTCGTCTTCCTCCCTTGTATGCCCTGCGCGCATTCGAAGCGGCGGCGCGGCATAGCTCGTTTACCCGCGCCGCGGAAGAATTGTCGATCACCCAAAGCGCGGTCAGTCGACACATTCGTACGCTCGAAGAGCATTTTGCCTGCCGACTGTTTCATCGCAGCGGGCGCAACCTGCAACTGACCGAGTCGGCGCGGCTGATCCTGCCCGGCATTCGTGAAGGTTTTACCGCGCTTGAACGCGCCTGCAATACTTTGCGCGCCGAGGATGACATCCTGCGCATGAAAGCCCCGTCGACGTTGACCATGCGCTGGCTGTTGGCGCGCCTGAGCCGCTTCCGGCACTTGCAACCGGGCAACGAAGTGCAGTTGACGAGCGCCTGGATGGACATCGACACCGTGGACTTCAACCACGAACCCTTCGACTGCGCCGTCATCCTAAGCACCGGGAATTTCCCCCCGGACTGGGAGGCGACGCGGCTGTTCCCGGAAGAGCTGATTCCGGTCGGTGCGCCGAACCTGATGGACGATCAACCGTGGGATGTCGCACGTCTGGCCAGCACTGAGCTGCTGCACCCCGCACCGGACCGGCGTGACTGGCGCACATGGCTGCAACGCATGGGTCTGGCTGATCAGGTGTCGCTCAAGGGCGGGCAAGTGTTCGACACGCTGGAGCTGGGCATGATTGCTGCGGCGCGGGGCTACGGCGTGTCCATGGGGGATTTGCTGATGGTGGCGGAGGATGTCGCGCAGGGTCGTCTGAGTTTGCCGTGGCCGACGGCCGTCGCCAGCGGTGAGAATTATTACCTTGTCTGGCCGAAAACCCGTCCTGGAGGTGAACGTTTGCGCCGCCTCAGCGATTTCCTGCAAGGCGAGGTCCGAGCCATGGATTTACCGGATGTCGAGCGCTTGAGCTGAATCGATAGAGCCTGTGCAATAGAGGCTTTGCGCCATATCCCGGCTAATTACTCAAGTATTCAGATGTGCCGCCGAAAATCTGCAGGTGGAACCTTCGTGCAGGTTCGCCGTAATTCCCCTTATTAGAATTTTGCCGAGTGCGCGTCGTGATCAGGATGATCCGGTCACTTGGCCAGGAGCTGTCATGTCTCAACCTCGTGCCCGGATCGCCTCACAGCTTGGTCTTGCGCTTGCCGTGATACTGGCGATTGTCATCACTGGCAGTACCGTGTTCGCCCTGCGTTCGCTGGACACCGCCAACCTCGCCACCCGCGAAGAGCACCTGGCCAGTGAAGCCCGGTTGCTGGCCGATCAGTTGAGTACCTTTCACGGCACGTTGCGTGAGAGCACCCAGCGTCTGGCTGGCCTGTTCGAGAAGCGCTTCAGCGCGGGTCTGAGCGTGCACCCGGACGAGCCGGTTGCCGTGGCGGGCACCCAGACCCCTGGCCTGCACCTGGGCAGCGAAGTGTTGAACAACAACTTCAAGGAAGTGGACGAGTTCAAGCAAATGACCGCGGGCGTTGCGACGGTGTTTGTGCGCAGCGGCGAAGACTTCGTTCGGGTCAGTACATCCCTGACCAAACAGGATGGCAACCGGGCCATCGGCACCTTGCTGGATCACGCTAATCCGGCCTATGCACGATTGATGGCGGGGCAGAGCTACGTTGGTCGCGCCTTGCTCTTCGACCGCTCCTACATGACGCAGTACACCCCTGTACGTGACAGCGGCGGTAAGGTGATTGCCGTGCTGTTCGTAGGATTCGATTACACCGACGCGCAGAACGCGCAGTTCGAGAATCTCAAGCGCTTCCGCATCGGTCAGACCGGCTCGCTGGCGTTGCTCGATGAACAGCGCAAATGGCTGGTGCCGATCGCGGGCGTGCAAGCGCTGGATCAGGCAGTCCCGGCCATCGTCGATCTGGCGAAAACGCCGGGCAAGGGTGACTTCTGGAGCGACAAGTCCGAAGACTTCTACAGCGTGGCGGTGCCGTTTGAAGGCGGTCCGTGGTCGGTGGTGGCGAGCATGCCGCAAGCCGAAATCAGCGCCGTGACCTGGAGTGTCGGCATTCAATTGGCGATCGGCAGTCTGCTGGCGATGTTGATCGCGGTCGGCTCGGCGGTCTGGCTGCTGCGCAGCAAGCTCGCGCCGTTGGGGGATCTGGTGCGTCAGGCAGAAGCATTGGGCGCTGGTGATTTGAGCGTGCGCCTGAGCGTGTCGAGCAATGACGAAATCGGTCAACTGGCCCGTGCCTTCAACCAGATGAGCCAGGCCTTGTCGACCATGGTCGAGCACATCCGCAAGGCTTCCGGCGAGGTCAATAGCCGTGCCCAGGCCTTGTCCGGCCTGTCCGGTGGTGCCTATGAAGGGATGGAGCAGCAGTCGGGCGAAATCACCAGCATGGCCGGCGCCGTGGAAGAGTTCAGCGCGACTTCTCTGAACATCGCCGACAACATGGGCAACACCCAGCGCCTGGCGCAGGAAAACGCACAGCAAACGCAAATCGGTCGTACGTCGATGGACGAAGCGTCCTCGTCGCTGGAGCAAATCGCTGGCGCCCTGAACAGCACAGCCACCGTGATCAATACCTTGGGTCAGCGCTCCCAGGAAATCGGCGGCATCGTCGGGGTGATTACTTCGATCGCCGATCAAACCAACCTGCTGGCGCTGAACGCGGCCATCGAAGCGGCCCGTGCCGGTGAGCAGGGTCGTGGTTTTGCGGTGGTTGCCGACGAGGTGCGCAACCTGGCTTCGCGTACGCGTCAGGCCACTGACGAAATTTCCGGGATGATTCAAAGCATCCAGCAGGAAACCGGCAACGCCATCAGCACCATGGAGCAAGGCAATGTGCTGATGCAGGAAGGCTTGTCACGCAACGCCAATGTGGCCTCGGCCCTGGCGCGGATCGATGAGCAGAGCCGTTCGGCGGGGCAGCAATTTGCGGCGATCACCACCGCGACTCAGGAGCAGAGCAGCACCGCGACGTTGCTCAGCAGCAACCTGCAAAGCATTGCGCTGGCGAACAGTGAGCAGCGGGAAGTGGTGTCGAACCTTGCCGTTACCGCCAAAGAGCTGGAGAAGCTGGCGGCGGACTTGCGTCATGAGGTTGACCGGTTTCGTTGAGTCTTCGCTGAAATAGCTTTCGCGGGCAAGTCGGACCGCGAAGGGCTCACCTCAATTTCTGATCAGGCGATCAGTCACACTTGGCGTTGCTCGACACTTCCTTGCTCGCCAGTTTCAACTGCTTGCCCAGTTCAGCCGCGTTGGTGCTGCTGTAAACCCGGCCTCCGGTGTTTTCAGCGATGCAACGTGACGGGCCACCGGCTCCGATTTTCACCACGTTGACCCGCAGGCGCGGTTGTTCCCTGGCGATTTGGCGGGAGACCGCGCAAACGTCTTTCTGGCAACCGTCCTCACCGTCGACGAACATCACGATCACGGCATCGTTATTGCGCCCGTCCACGGTGTTTGCTGCGTGGGCCAGGCTGTCGGCCAGCGGTGTGCCGTCGTTGGGCACCAGGCCTCGAATCCCGTTGATCAGCCGCTGGCGGTCGCCAAACTTGAACACGCCCTGGTCCGGTGTGCTTTCGCAGCCGGCGAAGGTGATGAGGCGCGTGTCGATCTTCGGGTCCAGCCCGTTGATCATGCCGGCCAGCGAGTCCTTGGCGACGTCCATGCGGCTGGGCTTGGCGAAAATCTGCGTGGTGCGGTTCACATCCAGGTACTTGTTCAGCTCATTGCCGAAGAACCAGTCCTCGTCGGCTTTCACGGACTTGATGTTCAGGTCCATCGAGCCCGAGGTGTCGAGCACCACCACGAATTGCGGAATCTCTGCGTTTGGCGCTTTTTTGCGGCAAGCGAAGTTGTCCAGCGTCGGTGCCGGTGGCGGGGCGACCACCACAGGTTTTGGGGGCGGAACGGGCTTGGGTACCGGTACCGGTTCTGGCACGGGTGCGGGTTCGGGCTCGGGTTCCGGAACAGGTTCCGGCTCCACGACAGGCTCGGGAACAGGCTCAACCGGTTTCTCGACCGGTGTCACCACGGGCGCTACAGGTGGGACCACGACGACGGGTTCACGGTGCATAAACCACCAGTAAGCCCAGAGCGCCAGGAGCAGCAACAGCAGCGCCAGCAAGGCCGCCGCGATCCACCAGCCACGGCGCGACGGCGGCACGACCGGCACCACCGGAACAACCGGCGGCACAATTGGTTTGGGCGCACGCTGGTTCCAGCGCACCACCAGCGGCTCGCCGTTGAGGCTGTAGAGTTTGTCCAGCTCGGGCGTGCCGAGCAGGCTGTGCAGGTCATCCGCTACCGTGGGCTGACCGCGTTTTTGCAGTTCGTCCGCCAGCTGTCCAAGGGACGTCTGACGCACTTCATAGGTTTCCAGCAATCGTCGTTGCGCGTCCTCGTTGAGGTCGGCATAGGGTGTGGGTTGGCCACCCAGTTCGGTCCACCATTCCAGCACCTCGCCGCTGCCCATTCGCGGGATGGCGAAGAGGCTGGCGACGGTCGGCGGAAAGTGTTTCTGGATGAGGGCGACTTTGGCTTGCAGCGCACTCATCCCCTCCGGTGTGGCTTGCGCATCCCTGATGACCCGCTGCATGACGACGATTCCTGAAAAGGGTGCAGGCCTCCATCGGGAGGCCTGCGGGGCAAAAAGTTACTCTTCGTAACCGAGGCTGAATTGCAGCTGATTCACTTTCTTCTGCAAGGCCTTCAGTTGTTCCTGCTTGGCGGCCAGCGTCGCGGGTGAGGCCTTGGTCACGGGCGCCGCCTGCGAGGCCTTGAGCTGCTGCTCAAGCCCGGCAATCTGCTTCTGCACCTGGCTTTCATTGCCATGCCGGGCCTTGAGCGAGGTCAGCAACTGGCCCAGCGACTGGTTCAGCGCCGCCTGGGATTTCTGCTGGCTGGCCAGGTCGGTCTTGGTGCTGAGCTGCTGGGCCTGAATGTTCTCGTACACCTGGCGGAACATCGCGTTTTCCTGACGGGACTCGGTCAGGGCCTGTTCCTTCTGCGTGACCTGATCGCTGTAACCACCAGAGTAGTCGCAGTTCATCTTGGTCAGCATGCTGCTGTCGCCATTGGTCGCGTCGCATTCGCCCGGCTTGGTCGCGCAACCGCTCAAGGCCAGGACGGCGGTGAGGACCGCCAGCTGTCGTAGAGTCATGTCATTAGCCCAGGGTGATTGCGGAGCGCTGGTTGTAAAGACCGTCGACTTCCTTTTGCAGGGCGGCGACTTTCTGGTTCATTTTCATAATGCTCACGTCCACCTGCTTGATCTCGGTGCTGGCGCCTTGTGCACGCTCGGCGTCTGCCACTTTGGTGTACTCGGTGACTTTGTTGCGCATGTTGCCGAGGTCTTTACGCAGACGCGCGATGTTCTGGTCGATCTCGGCGATCTGCGCCTGAGCCTTGGTCTTGTCGACCTTCTTGCTGGCGATGTCTTTTTTGATCTGGGCGATGCGCGCCTGGTCATCCTGGATCACTTGCTGAGCGGTCGCGGTACGGGCGATCACGTTCTGGGTGTCTTGTTCGACGTCGCTGTTCATCTTCGCCAGACGGGTGGTGGTGTCGGAGTATTCGCTACGACGCTGATCCAGGTAGTAGTTCGCGCCCATGGCCACGCCACACGCGGTAATACCGGCGGCGATGGCGCAGACCGCTTTGTTGCTGCTATTGGACAGTGCGCAACCGAGGATGCCGACACCGGCGCCGACCGCGCAGGCCTGGTAGCCGGACTTGCTGAAGAACTGTGCGTCGTTGCCCTGGGTCAGGCGTGGGTCTGCGCCTTCGCTGCCACCGAGCATCGAGCTGCCGGTGTTGGCGCAACCGGTCAACAGCAGGCTGCCGGTGAGGACGAAAGCGATCTGAAGCTTGAAGCGAGTCCAAAGGCTGCGCGACATGGTGAAACTCCTTGGTGCCGGTGTTGGCTGTTTTTGTTGAGGTTAGTTATTGAGGTGAGTTATTGAGTGACGGTTTTGCAGCTGGTCAGCCAGGCTTCAGTGTCGATCTTCTGCTTTTGCAGGAAGGTCTTCTGATTGGCCCAGTGGGTGCGCAAATAGGGTTTGAGTTCTTGCAGCTGTTTGTTGCGGGTGATGATTTCTTCCATCACCGGCACCTGTGCATCCAGCAGCGGCTGGCCGTACAAGGTCGCCGATTCCACCAGGCTGCTGGCGTAGTAACGGCTGAGTTTGTGTAGGCGATCCTTCTGCTCGTCGAGTTTGCCTTTGCGCATGTCGCAACTGGCATCTTTGTCCGCGGATTCGCAATTAAGCTTGTAGTTCTTTTGCAGGAAGTCCACGTACTGGCCGTCGTCGAGCATCTTGGTGCAGAGGAACGCACCGAGGTTGAGACTGGCGCGGATCGCCTGGTCGCGGGTTTCTTCCTGCTGCTGATTGCTAGCGCGCAATTGGTTTTCCAACGCCTGAAGCTTTTCCTTGAGCGCCTTGTCTTCCACGCCCGAGGCCAGGCTGTTCAGGGATTGAACCGTGCCTTTGTCGGCGGATTCGGTTTCCTTGCTGCCGGTACCGAGTTTCTTCCAGCTGCTTTCAATGCTGGCGACACGCTCGCGGGAAGTCAGGGTTGGCGAGACCAATACCAGGCGCATACCGGTGGTTTTGTTTTTCACCTGACCTTCGGCGTTGTAGTACGGCTCTTCCTTGCGCAACCCGGTGCGCAGGTCGGCCTGAGCGGTCAGGTAGTTGCCGCCACGGACCACGTAGCCGCCGGCCTGACCGTGCTGGCGGTCGAGTTTGTTCAGGCGAAACGGCTCGAACATCATCTCGTCGACGTTGCCGAGCATGTCGTGCAGGCCCAATGGATTGGGTTTTTGCAGACCCGACAATTGCAGTTTGCCGTTGGACGATTGCGCCCCGGCGAACCACTCGTAAGCGTTGATGCCGTCGGGCATCGGGTAACGCGTGTCGCGAAATTCCGCCGCGCCGACCTCCAGGCCACCGCGCGCCGCGAACTCCCACTCGACTTCCGTCGGCAGGCGCAGGAAGCCCAGCACGCCGTCTTCTTTGGGCAGCTTGTCAGCGGCGTTTTTGCGCAGCCACAGGTTGTATTTGTCCGACGCTTCGACGGCTTGCACCCAGCTCACGGACACTTGCGGCAGGCGCATTTTGGTGGCGGCGGTGGGGCAGGTTGCGTCGGTCAATGCCGTGTATTGGAGCTGACTCATCTCGTACTTGGCCATCAGGTAGTAGCGGGATTTATCGTTTTTCGCGCCGGTGAAACTGCCCGCGATGAAGGTCGGTCGAGTCTGTTCGACATAGCCGTATTCCGCGCCGTCCTGACCGATGTTGATCGGGTAGTCGTCAAGCGGTCCGGCAACCGGAATGAACACCTTGCGAAACACCATCGAACCTTCGCACGGCATCGGCAACACGACGTCGCTGGCCTCGGGCATCGGGTTGTAATACTTCTCTTCCCAGCCAGCCGCCGAAGCATCGAGCAGGTAGCCGAGGCTCAGGGGCAACAGCAAGCCCAAACGTTTATAGCTCACGCAGACTCTCCGCAGGTTGGATGTTGATCGCTCGCACTGCGCCGATCACGGCCACCAGTGCAGCGACCAGAAAGGTCAGGAGCAGGGCGGCGAGGCCGTGCCAGAGTGTGATGTGACAGACAAAGGTGCCGGTGGCCTGGCTGCTGCCGAGCAAGGTGTCGAACAAATGGCTGCCAACAGCGTAAAACCCCAATCCGCCGAGGTAGCCGGCAAGGCTCAGCACCAGCGCTTGCAGGACCACGAAACCGCCTACAGCCGTGCGTTTGAAACCCAGCAGGCGCAAGACCGCGAGGCTTTTGCGCTTGCGGTCGATGTTGGCCAGAAAAGCGCCGACCATCGACGCCACACAACCGATCAACGCCGCCAGAGCGATAACCCCGAAGATCAACCCCAGCACATGATTGATGGCTTTGACGTTGTCGATGTCGGCCAGTCGGCTCGAGGTTTCGATGTGTTGTTCGTTGAGCCAGCGTTCCAGCGGCGCAACCTGGTCGATGTCACGGGCGTAGAGGCGGGCGCGGGCGTACAGCGGTTGCAGATCGCCCAGAGGTTTGCCGGTTTCGATGCCGAATGCGCTGACCTGATATCCATCGCGAAAGCGCTCCAGATTCAGCAACAACGGCGGGGCGACGAATCCGGCCGCGCGGCCGAACCGAGCACCGTCGAGCACCGCCAGCACCGTCAGCGTCATCTCTCCGCGCTCGTTGACGCCTTCCAGACGGCGCAATACGCGCAGTTGCACGCGGTCGCCGACCTTGGCCTGCAAGCGTTGCGCGGCGCGGGCGCTGAGGATCACTTGATCGCCGGTTGGGTTGAGTTGCGGCAGGTTCAGCTGCGGGTCGCCGGGTTCGGTGGCGATGATTTCCGCGCCTTCGACAAACCGTTGCATGCCGATCAGCAAGTCCGCCTGGGTGTTGAGCGAGCGGGTCTGGCCGAGGGCAAAACCGGTCTCGGGACGCTGGCGCACACGCTCGATCCAGGCGCTGTCGTAGTTGCCGTTGCTGAGCATTTTTACTTCAAGGTTGCGCGGGTCGCGCAGCAATTCGTCCTGCAACTGGCTGACCACGCCGTGTTTGAGGCCGAACAGCAGCAACAGCGGCGCGATCACCGCCACCAATGACGCGGCGATGCACAGGGACACCTTGCGGTCATGCCACAGGTCTTGCAGGGCCAGCGTGCCCAGCAGGCGCAGTCGGTCAGTCCATCGGTTCAAACAGTGTTTCTCCCTGACGGCTGATAGCGCCGAGTCGCGGCAAGCCGAAATCCTTCAGCAAGGCCCAGTCATGGGAAACCACCAGGGCACTCAGGCCCATGCTCGATACCAGACTCAGCAGCAATTCGAACAAACGCCGGGCGCTGTGCGGGTCGAGCGCGGCGGTCGGCTCGTCGGCCAACAGCAGCAGCGGTTCATGGGCAATCGCACGAACGCAGGCAACGCGCTGGCGTTCACCGATCGATAGCGCCTGTGGCTGTTTATCCAGCAACCCTTGCAGACGCAATACCTCAACCGCGTGATCGATGTGCGCGCTCTTTACCGACATACCGAGCAAGCGGCGCGGCAGGCTGATGTTGTCGCGCACGCTAAGAAATGGCAGCAAGCCGCCGTTCTGCAAAATGAACCCCAGATGACGCGAACGCACGGCCGCCAAGGCTGGCTGGTCGTCGCTGGCCAGCAAATGGGCGATGTCCTGATCGTGTGCTGCACCCAGCCGAAAGCGCTCGAGCTCGACCGGCGCCAGCAACAGGCCGATGGCTTCAAGCAATGTGCTTTTACCACTGCCGCTCTCGCCGGTGATGGCGAGGATTTCCCCGGCACCGACCTGCAAGTGCGGCAGGCGCACGTGATGGGCCAGCGCGCCTTCACCACGGCGCACCAGCAGGTTCTTGATATCGAGCATCGGCGTCTCGTTAAGGCATCATTTCCAGGGGCACGGGGTACACGTTGTCCCGTGCATCGCTGTCCTTGGCTAACGCCACCCAACGGTCGACGTCAGCGTTGTAACGCTGGTAGTGCCGCAGTTTGGTATTGAGCGTGCGGATGAATTTCTCCTGCGCCAGACCATCCCAGCTCTTCCAGGTTTCTTCGTCCAGGTTCAGCACTTCGCTCTGGTACGGCAGGTCTTCGAGGTACTCGCCGAGGACGCCCATGTCCGCCAGTTTGGCGTTGCTGTTCTGCTTGAGCTGGTTCGGGTCGGCGCCCATGGTTGCGGCCACCGAGCGCAGGCGATCGAACATTTCCGTCGGCGAAATCAGGCCTTCGTTGGCGGCCTCGAGGATCTGCTTCATCACGTCGCTCAAGTCACTGAGCTGGGACTTGGTCAGCAACACCCGCACGTCGGTGGTGGGGATGTTCTGCTTGATCAAGTCGCGGTCAGTGATCCACGCCTTGAATACCGGAGGCGCCTTGCTGTTGGTCTTTTCGCCCAGATAGGCGAGCTGCATGGCGTGGCCGATCAGCGCCGCGTCCTCGAGCATTTTCTTCTCGGCCGGGTCCTGCTTGGCGTTCACCGCGCTACCGATGGCGTCTTCGCCCATGTAGGCGGCTTTCACCTGGGAGGTAATCGCGGTGGCCAGTGCGTCGACCTTGCGGCCGAACTCCTGAATGTCGCCGGCGTTCACCGGGTAGTACAGCGAGGTGTTGGTGCCCGGGTAAGTCGACAGATTCTGGTACTGCGCCTCGGCCTTGGCGTGATCCTTGATCCCGGCCGGGGTTTTCAGGTGCAGCGTGTAGATCGCCACGCCCGGGTTGGCCGCTTCGAGGCGAACCTGGGAAGCGCTCAAACCGGTTTTCGACAGTTTGTCGTCGCCTTCGATGGCGCCCGCGTCGGTGATCAACACCACGTAGCGCGCACCGAACTGGCTCCAGTCGACCTTGTCGATGCTGTGCATGACACCCGCGAAGGAGTCTTCGTCGTAACTGCTGCTCGACACCTTGGCTTGCTTGAGGTCGGCGACTTTGGCGAGGAAGTCGGAACTGTCCTTCACCTGAGTCGGGTCGGCGTACATCTTGGTGGTGTATTCCAGGCCTGGCACCGCTTGGGTGTTGGAGCGGAACGCGACCAGACCGAACTTGACCTGCTTGCCGAGGTTCTGCGCTTCGATCTGCTGGTAGACCTTGCGGATCGCCTCACGGGTGCGGTCGATGTACGGGTCCATCGAGATCGTCGAGTCGATGACAAACACCACCGCCGCGCTGAATTCCTTCAGTTGGCTGGCCGCTTTGTCCTCAGCTTCCTTGCCACCGGCCGCGCTGTTGGCAGCACCACCCTTGGCGTCTTTCTCATCGGGCTTGCTGACCGACGCCACATTAAGCAGGCGCGTGCGGAAACCGCCTTCGGTCATGACTTCTTCGCCGCTGAGTACCGGCAGCAGGTAGAACTGCTTTTGCAGGTCGACGAAGTATTCAGGTTCTTCAGCCAGCACGCCCGGGGCTTGCTTGCCCTTTTTCAGCGTGGCCCGCAGCGGCGCGACTTTGCTTACCGGGTCCGGCGCATCGAGGATGCCTTCGACGGTGGCGCGTTCTTTGAAGAACAGCAGCCGGTCGCGATTGGCCGGGTTGGTGAAGGCCAGTGTCAGCTGCATTTTCCAGTCGGTGGTGCAACTCGCCGGCAACCAGCCAATGGTTTTGCCATAGCTGTCAGGGCCGACTTTCAGCCATTCGGCGTTGGCCGCTTGCGCACGTTCGTACACATAGAAACGGCTGAACACCGGTTGCTCATCGCCCGCAGCACCGCCCGCCGTCGGGCTGATTTTGCAGCCCGGGGTGGTCAGCACGCGCTGGAACAAGGTCTTTTTACCGGCCTGGATCAGCGGTTTGTCATCGGCCTGGGACAACGGGCTGATGCAGAGTGCCAACAGCGCGGCGCTGCTCAGCAGGAAACGACTCAGGGGCGAACGGATCACTTCTGCAACTCCTCGAAACGCTGCTTGGCTTCGGCGTTGTTCGGGTCCTGGGTCAGGATCGTTTCATACCAATAGGCGGCGGTGGCGTTGTCCGCGGCCGGGAAGCACTCGCTGGCCTTCAGGTATTTCGGGTCGTATTCGCGGGCATAGGCGTTGGCAATCAAAGAGTCGCCGGCCTGGGCACGGTTGGCGTACAGACGCTGGGCAACGCCGCAGTGTTTGCCGGCCTTGGCTTCGTTGATGATCTGCAGCAACTTGGCGCTGTCGGGCGCAGCCTTGATGCAGGTCTGGACGAAGGTCAGCTCGGGCAGGCTGTTCATGCTGTCCAGGGTGCAGGCTTGTACGTCGGCACCGGCCGGTGCGGCGGCTGCGATGGCAGGGGCGGGTGCCGGAGTGCGTTTGTAAAACCAGAATCCGGCCGCTGCGGCCACCAGCAACAGCACGACGAGCGCGAGGCCGATAAGGCCTTTGTTGCTTTTCTTCACCGGGGGCGGAGGAGGGGTGTAGGCGGGTTCGTTGGGCACCGATTCCAGTTCGATTTCTGGCTCGGCGGTGAGCAGGACCAGTTCCGGCAGCTCCGGAACTTCCGGTTCTGGCGCACTTGGCGCTGTCAGGTCTGCGCCGCCATAAGTCGAGCGTGTCTGGCCACCCGCAGTAGACGGCAACAGGCCCACGCCGGGGCGAACCACGCCTTTATCGCTATGATCGAGGCTTTGCTCACGCAGTTCGATCTGGAATTGCGAGTGGGCGCCGCCTTCGAGCAGCGGATCGACCACTTCCGGGCCGACCTGTGCCTCAAGGGCTTCGCCACTGGCCGTAACGCTGAAGCGCGAGACCTTGAACCAGAACGGATTGTTGCTCCAGGCCTTCTGATCCTGGAGGTAGAAACCGTCCTGGTTGCGCTGAATGGAGAACTCCAGCTGTTCTTCGCCACCCTGCCATTTCTTCACAGTGAGGCACGCCTGGCCAGGCACGTTGGGTTCTAAGGCGAGCAGGTCGACACGAATTGGCATTGCTTATCTCGCTGTGAAGGCTGTGAGCACATGGCCCAGCCGTTCATTCTGTTCAGGGGTGATTTCGCGACCGGCACCATGGCCGGCGTTGTCCTGTGTGATGTAGGCCAGGCCCGAGAGCCAGTCGCCCAGATACCGCTGCGCCTGGTTTGCCGGTTGTGGCGGCAGCACCGGCACTTGTCCCGGACCGATGTCGGTGTAGAACGAGAACAACGGCGCCTTGGCACCGGCGCGGCTGTTCGGGCGTTCGTTGACCGGTTTCTGCAGGTAGCCGAACCAGGACACGAAATCGCGCAGCACGCGTTGCACTTCCAGCACTTGGCGCTCGACCAGTTGATCGCGCCGTGCGCCGCTTTGCGCACGCTTGAGCACCGCACGGCTCAGTTGCCCCGGCAAGTCCTGGCGGTAACCGGCGGTGATCAGTTCGTCGACCACGGCTTCGATCAAGGCCTTTTCCAGCCCCAACAGGTTGAGCAGGCTTTGTCGGGTGGTCAGCTCGCGCAGGTGCGCAATCCAGGCCTTGAACGCGGCTTTGGCAAAACGGTGTTCGTTGCTTTGCAGTTCCGGCGTCGGGGTGTTGGTTTTGCTGCTGACCGGCGCTTCGTGACTCAGGTCGTCGCCGAAATCGAAGTCGAAACCGGCGTCGTTGCCGTACAGGCTCTGGCTCGGTGTCGGGGCGGCCGGCTCATCGCTGGCGGTGGGCGCGTCATCGGTTTCGTACACACCGCTGAGGTACAGGTCGCGCACCTCTTCGCTTGGCATGTCGAGTTCTTCGATCAACTCGCCGAGCACGGCAGGGCGACGGCCCAGGCCCGACAGAATCATCTGTGCCTGGGCTTTCTTGGCGGCTGCGGCGCCGTCGCCATCGGCGTGATACCAGGTGCTCAGGCCGTGAGTGGTCAGGCCTTCGAGGCATTCGTTCAGCTGCTCGCGGATGCGTTGCAGTTTGAATTCGATGTTGGCCACGCCCTTGAAACTGCCGCTGAAGTGGCTGATGCCACCGTCATCGTTGCGCAGCATTTCTTTCCAGGCGTTGGCAGGATTGTTGATGTGTTTGCACACCAGCTCGTTGCCGGCAAAGCTTGTGCCCAGAGCGTCGACGCGTTCCTGGTAGCTGGCATTGAGGCCTGTTTCGGCGCCGCTGGCGTCCTGGACGATGAACGCCGCATCCATGCGCGGTTTGCGCACCAGGAAGGTGTTCTGGAACGGCGTGCCGGCCCAGTCGTTCATCCAGCTCAGGCTGCCGAAGCGCTCGAGCATGGTCAGCTTGACCATGCCATTCCAGCTCTCGTCGTACTGATCAGGCGTCAGGCTCAGGGAGTTGGTGATGCGAAGGTCGAGCATGGTCAGCGCCCAGATCAGGCCGGTGTCGCGTTTGCTGCGGGCGGCCGCGTCGGCGCCCTGGGTTTTCTCGATCCAGCGCGTCAGCACCGGGCCGACGTCGTTGACGTCGCTCTGTTTGGTCGAGCCGGTGCAGACCACCAGCGCGTTCATTTCCTGGTTGTCGGTGTAGCGTTCGAACAGGTAAGCAACCTTGCCGCGCAGGATCAGCTGCGAGACGGAATTGTCCTTGGTGGCGGACTCCGGGTCGTTGGAGTTGGCGATCTCGTGCAGCTTCTTGCGCCCGCGATAACCGGGGAAGTCCAGCAGATCGACCTGGTTGACGATGTCGTCCGCCGGGGCTTCGATCAGGCCGAAGGTCATCTCGGCGGTCAGTGCCGCCAGTTGCGCGACCGGGATGCCCTGGCTGTTTTGCAGTCGTCCGTCGACCAGGGGCCGCACGTCGATCGGCAAGTCCAGTGAGCTGCCGAAGCGCTCGAGGATGTCGACGTTCATGATGCTGTCGCGCTGGCTGTAAGTGTCGTTTTCGAAACTCACCAAGGCCTTTAATGGCGCGAACACAGTCTCGGGCAGGCCCAGCTTGTGCAGCGCGCCGGCCAGTTGCTGGTACACGCGCGTCAGTTCGCTTTGCTCACCCCACAGGATCGAAAACAGCTCGGCGCGTTCCTGGAAATTCAGGCGTGGCGCCAGTTGCAACGCCGTGGGCCAATACAGGTGCTCAAGCTTCTTCACCGAGTTGCGGAAGTTGTCCCGCAGGTAATCCCACAGCGACACCAGATCATCGGCGCTGACGCCCGGTTGCATCGGCCCGGTCTCGCGGCCTTCAAACGGTTTCAGCACGCGCTGGATGCGCTCTTCGTCGATCTCGTAGGAGATCCGCTCAAGGTCGAAGTCCTTGAACCATGAGTTGGCGAGAATCTTCGCCAGCTCGATTTCCTTGAACAGCGTCAGCTCGACCGGGAATTGCGGATCCTGGCTCGGCGTGGCGCGGCGGCTGAAGCGTGTCACCAGGCCGGTGGCTTCCTTACCGCCACCCACCGGGTTGATGTGCTTGATGAAGTCCAGGCGCTGGCCACCGAAATCGGTTTCCAGTTTGCCGTTCTGACCGGCCGCAAGCGCCGAAATCAGGTAGGACTTGCCGGCCTGGGACAAGCCGAAAAAGCCAATGGTCATCGGCGTGCAGGCCACGCGACCGAGGCTGTGAGCCAGGTTGCGGGCGCGGTGCAGGCGGATGTTCAGGTTGTCGGCTTCGCTGTCCAGACGTGGCGCGTTGCCGCGCGTCTGGCCAATCCATTCCAGCGCCTGACCGGCACCTTCATAAACAGCGGCCCAACTGGCAGAGAGCTGATGTTGATCGGGGGTCAGGTCATTCATTTGCGTTTCACACTTCCACTGTCGAGCCAGTACTTGGTCTCGCTCAGGCCGGCGTCGAGCATGGTGTTGAGTTCCAGCTCGAGGTCGCTGCGCGGGTTGAAGTTGACGTTGTTACTGTTGGATTCGATGTCGCGGACCGAGAGGCGGTCGCTGACCAGGTCCTGCTTGCGCGTGTACTTGTCGGCCGCTTTGACCTCGAAGCGCACCTTGAGCAGCGGCGCGCTGCCGTTCTCACCGATCGCGCGGGAGAACTTCTCCCGACCGGCCTTGGTGAAACGCAAGGTGTACAGCGGCGAAGCGGCCCAGCGATCGGCGGCCAACTGGCGGAAACCGAGGCGCAGATCGCCGCGCATTTCCAGCTGCGGCGTGTCGGCGTCATCGCCCGTGCCGATTTCCGGCAACTTGATTTTGTAGTCTTCGGACTGGATGTCGCGGTACAGCACGTCGGCATCCTTGATCACGTTATTCAGGTCGATGACACCGATGTGCTTGACCGTCGAATACGGCTTGAGCGCCGAAGAACGGAAGTAGAAGTTCGGCACGCTGTGGTTGGCGCACAACAGGCACAGCATCGCGCCCACCGAAGCGGTACTTTTCGGGTCGTCGATGCGGCCGTTCTTGTGGAACGGATACCAGCCGCCAGTGCGGTAGTTTTGCAGCGCCAAAATGCGCCCCGGTGGCAGTGGCAGCACCTTGCGAATAAAGGCCTGGATGCCGGGCAGACGCGAAGGGCGGCCGGTCAGCAGCAGGACGTCGCACGGGTAATGCGCGACCACTTCACAGAGCGCGCCGAGGATCTTGGTGATGTTGATTTGATCGTTGAGGAACGCGGCGTGGAGCTTTTGCAGGTCGAAGCCGATCAGCGATTCGTACAGGTCGAAACCGCTCTGGCCACCGACATCGCGGCGCACGGCGGCGTTGACATAGTCGAGCACGGTCTGGCTGATCGCGTTGTCGCCGAGCAACTGGCGGTAACTTTGCGGGCTGACTTCCTGCGGAACTTGCGGGTCGTAATGCTCGTAAGCCTTGAGCAACGCCAGGCCCAGCGGCGCGAACACCTGCAGGTTCAATTGCTGGCGCAGGATCATGTCCTGGGCGCTGACCGATTCATCACCGCACAGCCGTGACATCAGCGAATCCGGGGCTCTGACGCCGGCATTCTGCAAAGCCTTCTCGAAGCTCGGCAGGATGAAGTCCTGAATCACGTCCAGCAGGATGTCGTCGCCAGCCACTTTGAAACCATCGCGAAAACGCTGCTCGGGCACGATGTGCACGTTGCTGCCGCTGCCCGTGTTGCCGGCGCGGTCGAGGCGATAGTCGGTGATGACCAGGTCGGTGGTGCCGCCGCCGATGTCGATGGTCGCCAGGGTGATGCGTTCACGGTCGGTCTTGTCCGGCCGGGCGATGGTGTCGAAAAACTCTTCCGGGTGACCGGCGAAGTTCTCGTTGACCTCGGTGTACAGGTACACCAACTGGCCGCAGGAGGCTTCGTCCCATTCCACGCGGATGCTCGGGATCGGCGTGCGCGGGCTGACGGCCTGATCCTGATGCGGGTCTTCCTCGCCGGCATGCCAGCCGAGGCTTTTCCACACCAGGCCGATGGCTTGCTGCATGCGTTCGTTGAGAATGCTGCGCTCCGCCTGGGGCATGCCCGGCGGCACGGTCAGGGTGATGCTGTTGAGCTGGCGCGGTACGCGGGTGTGACCCTGGCGCGAGCGCTGGGCCGGGCTGTTGATTTGCGACAGCGCCTGGGCCAGCACTTCGGCGAGCATGAACGTCATCAGCGAGCTGCGCGAGTAACGTGGCATGAACACCGGCAGGCGATCGTCTTCTTCGAGGCTGTAAAGCGCCTCGCCGGTTTCGTTGATCAGGTGCGAGAACGGCGCGGCCGTGGCGTACGGCTCGTTGTCGGTCTTGATGTACGAGCAGTTGAAACGCCAGCCGTGGCCGTAGGCGTTTTCGTCCCACAGGTAACGTTTCGGGCTGGACAGGCCTGTCGAGCCTTCGGTGCCGCGACGGCGGCTGGCCAGACGGCTGGCCTCATTGCCGACGCGGGCGATCGTCGCCCACTGGAACGCATCGTGACGGCCGCTCTTGACCGAGCAGTGGTCCTTGCCGAAATACGCCTGGGCGAACTCGACGCGGCTTTCGAACGGTAGGTTATAGGTGTGTTCGGGGGTGATCAGGTCGCGCAGTTCCAGCACGTAATTCTGCTTCAGCCCGGAGCCTGCCTGGCCGTGATTCTCGATCAGGATGCCGCAGGTGCGCGAGTTGCCGACGTCCAGCACCAGGTCCACTGGAATCGGTTTGACCAGGCCATTGCTGTCATTGGCGACCACTTTCAGCTCAGGGATTTCCACCTTCGGCCTGGCCGTCGACTGCGCCGCCGCTGACGGCGTGCTCAACAGACTCAGCAGGTTGAGGTAGTGCGCCAGGTGATGGTTGGCGCGGATGTCGATGTCGAGCTCTTCGCGCGAACGATGGGCGTTGCCCTCGTTGAACACTTCCAGCAGCCATTCGTTGACCCACGGCTGGGCCAGGAACCAACGGGTTTCGCTGGCCTTGGTCGCCAGTTTGAAGGACACGCCGGAGCTGATGTCTTCTTCGTTCGGCGCCAGGTAGGCGGTGCCGTCACGCTTGGGCATGACGCGGCTGTCGAACGCCATCGTCAGGCGATGGGTGTTGCCGTCGATGTCTGGCGTGGCCAGTTTCACCAGGCGCATCCGCGACCAGTTGGTCGGGCCTTCGTCAAAGCGGTGCGGCGGCATGAAACGGAAAAACGGCGTCGGCAGCCAGACACCGTCCAGCAGATCGAGGCTGCTTTTCATGTCGACGCTGAACGCCGGTTTGGCCTTCTCGACCTTCTCCGGTTCAGGCTCGTAGAAGTAGAAGTCTTTCTCTTCGTTGTACATCAGACGGCAGATCAGCCCGCTGATCATCGGCGCGAACTCGCCCGCCGGTTCCTTGCGAGGATCCAGGCGCAAAGCGAAATCCATGAACTGGATACCGGTGTCACTGACGAGCGTGACGGTGTCTTCGAATTGTGTGACTTCAGGCAACATGTCGGGTTATTCCAGTCTTATTCGCCCATCTGCCGCATGGACATGGGGAATTGATCTTTTCCGTAACCGCCGGTGCAGTCCGCGACCGTGGTCGCCCCTTTGCGGCAGTTGACCTTGGGCATGTCGTAAGTGCTGCCATCGCCGCACACGGCCTGGCCCTGGCTGTCGATGGCGAGGCTGCCACCCTTCATGGTGGCGGTGACCGGGCCGCTGCATTTCGAGCCGTCGGCCTGATGCACAGTGACTTCGCCTTTACCGTCCTTTAACTGGTATTCCAGACGCAGCGGCTTGCCGGTCCGGCGATCCTGAATGCCGGCACCGGCGCGGTACTGACCGTCGAGGAACTTGGCAGCGCCGTCGGCGGCGTCAGGCGGAATGCTCAGGGCCGGACCCGGTTTTGTGGTTGCGGCTGCGGCGGCGGATTTTTGCGCGTCGGGCGGAGTGACGGCAGACGGCGCCTCGGTTTTGGCTTCGGGTGGCGCGGTTGGCGTGGTTGGTGATTCGGCGGCCGGGTCTTGGGTTACGTCGGCGGTCGTGGCGTCAGCTTCATTACCCGCGACGGCTGGAGCTTCTACGCCATGAGTGCCGGTCACGGCAGTGCCTGTGGTGGAGCCCGCGACGGTGCCGGTTACCGGAACGCCATTCAGCGTTGTCACGTTGCCGGTCAGTTGCGGCTCTTCCAGCTGTTTTTCCACCGGCACGATGCCCTCAGGCAGCAAGTCCACCGCCACCAACGGAATCGGCACGCAACCGCGCAAGCCGAGCAACAGCCACAACAGCAGCAACAAGAACGGTAGCAGCAACAGCCACCACCAGCGACGCCACCAAGGACGAGGCACTACCGCCACGACAGGCGCCACAACCGGTTCTTCAACCACGGGTGGCAGCGTGAAAACGGGTGGAACCTGATAAAGGCAGTGCAGGGGATCGCGATTGCCGGTACCGGCATGCTCGAAACCCCAGAAGGTCAGCACCGGTTTGCCTTGCACCAGGTAGACGAAGTTTTCGTCAGGGAAATGAATGACACGCTTGAGCAACTTGCCGAACACGGCTTTGTCGCCTTGCTGCTGTTCGGCCGGATCTGTGCCCAGGAAACGCTGGCTCAATTCATCGAGCGCAGTCTTTAGAGCTTCAAGTTGGCGGCGGGCCGGTGCGCGTTCTTCTTCGGTCGCGCTGCTCCACGGGATTACATCGCCGTCGAGGCCGCTGTACCAATCGATCTGGTTGCCGAGTTCGTCGCTTTGAGGGATGGCCAGGTGATCGACCATGTCGGGGTTCTTGCGGCGAATAGCTTCGCGCAGTTGCAGGGCTGCCCGGTAGACCGGTTGACCTGTTTCGCCGAGGGCTGTGAATGACCCGCTCTTACCGCTGCGTAATAGTGCCCCGCGCATTCAAACTCCATATGTTCCGTTGCGCAAAAATGACAGACAAAGGTGTCTGTTCTTGCTCCTGCAATTAGCTGGCGACCTTAATGTCATAATGATGTCGCCGTCAATCAGAGGAGGTCCAAAACCGTATGAGACTAGCGTAAGTGTGCGGAGGTTGCATGAGGTCAATGTGAATTGATTTTGTAAGGCTCGGACGTTCGCTTTTTTAAGCTGGCTGAAACGTTTCATCAGCGCTATAAAAATGCACACCTCCAAGAAAGGCTTTCCTCATGACCCCGCTCAAACTTGTCGTCGCCCTCGGCGCCCTGACCACTGCCTCCCACGCCATGGCCTGGGATTACGTGCTGCTCGACACCGACAAGGCTGCCCAGAACTGGCAGATCACCAGCCAGCAACTCGGCGTAAAAACCGACAAACCGTTCTCCGTGACCCTTCGCACCTTGCACGGCGGCCGGCAGGAGGGCGTCAGCATCGTCGACATCGATAACGGCACGATGAAACTCTCGGTGGTGCCGACTCGCGGGATGAACGTCTTGCAGGCGTCGGTCGGTGATGTGCGCATGGGTTGGGATTCGCCGGTCAAGGACGTGGTCAATCCGTCCTTCATCGAACTCAACGGCCGCGGCGGACTGGGCTGGCTCGAAGGCTTCAACGAACTGGTCGCCCGCTGCGGCTACGAATGGGTCGGCCATCCCGGTATGGACAACGGTGAACTGCTGACTCTGCATGGCCGTGCTGCCAACATCCCGGCCAGCAAAGTTACCCTGCATATAGATGAAAAACCGCCGTACGCCATCAGCCTGCGCGGCGAGCTTAAAGAGCAGGCGTTCAAGAAAGTCGATTTCTCGGTCGTGACCGAGCTGGTCACGGAGCCCGGCAGCGTGGCGTTTGCCCTCAACGATACGTTGACCAATAACGGTGACTATCCGAAGGAGTATCAGGCGCTTTACCACAGCAACTTCAGCACCCCGTTCCTGGAACAGGGCGCGCGTTTTGCTTCGCCGGTTAAACAGGTGTCGCCATTCAACGACAAGGCCAAAGGGGATTTGCCGGATTGGCAGACTTACCGTGCACCGACCAAGGACTATGACGAGACGGTTTACAACGTTGTGCCGTATGGCGATGCCAAGGGCGACACGTTGACCGTGTTGCATAACAAGGCCGGCAGTCTGGGTGTTTCGGTCGGCTTTAACACTCAGCAGTTGCCGGTATTTTCGTTGTGGAAAAACACCGATACGCAAGGGCAGGGGTATGTGACCGGGTTGGAGCCGGGGACGAGTTTTTCCTACAACCGTCGGTATCAGCGGCCGATTGGTTTGGTGCCGATGATTGGGGTTAAAGAGCAGAAGCAGTTCCAGATCCATTACAGCTTGTTGGCGGATAAAGGGGCTGTGGATAAAGCGTTGGAGCGGGTGAATGAGATTCAGGGTGGGCGGGCGACTGAGGTAAGGCAGGCGCCGTTGGTGGATTTGACCAAAGAGTAAGCGGCCTTGCGAGATGAGCAGTGGAAGTCTGTGTTCACCGCTCATCAAAAGGCTAAAAAGGAAGTCTCATTTCTGACGCTTGTGCCGCATCAAACAGACGCCGGATGAAATCGAAGTCGTTCCAGGTTTGGTTGGTATAAAACCGATGCTCCTTATTTCCGATCTCATCGATGTAATAGATAACGTACTCCGCATATTTCTCGTCGGCGTTGAAGCTGTAACGCAATGAAAGAGAAAAGTCATTTTCCTTGAGTTTCACAAACGAGTTGTTGTCGTCATAACTCCAGGAGAATTCGCCTCTCTCCGTTCTCGTGGTGAGGGCTTTGATGAAATCGAGAAATCTAGGCGGTAGCATATTGACGCCCTCTGGCCGGGTTAACCTTTTCGAGGTTTTCTTTGATGTTTTCAAGATTGTGGTGAAGAAGGTTTCTGATCGGCTTTTCGAGCGGAGCGTTTGCCGTCGCGAAAACCCCTTTTCTGATGGTGATTTCAGTTTCTCCAAGGATATTGTCAATCCTTTCGAACTCCTGACCTGTACCGGGTATTTTGGCAAACAGAATCCTGAAATGCTGATAGCACTTCAACGCCAATGGATAGTTTTCGGTGTCCACATAACCTGCTGCTTCATTGAGCGTCGCAATGCATTCACTGACGGCTGAGGCGCCCTCTACAGCTTTTGCGTCCTTGAGTATTCTGTTGGCTTCTGCACTGATGCTGCGTGAGTAACGAACACTGTGTAGAACTTCGGATATTGAAATGATGAGCGCTACAATGGTTATTACCGTGCCGACGTAGGAAAAGTTGTTCAGGGATGTCGGAGAGCCGACAACAATTTCCTGCTGCAATAGCGCCGCCCATACGATAGCAATGCTTATCAGGCAATAGACGAATCTGATCCAATGACTTCTTAGTAACTTCATGTATTACTGACGCTCTCTCTGAATATTATCTGAATGATTTGCTGTGATGGTCATCGATTACGCTGAGGCAGGTCGGTATTGCAGCGCTTCCGCCAAATGCTCGCGTGTAATTGCATTTACCTGTTCAAGGTCTGCCAATGTACGGGCTACCTTGAGCAGGCGGTGGGCCGACCGGAGTGACAAGGTCAAACGTTCGCAAGCAGTTTCCAGCCAGGCTTCATCGGTTGCGGATAAGTTGCAGTGTTTGCGCAGGCCTGGCAGATCGAGGAATGCATTGGCGCAGCCTTGGCGCTTGTTTTGACGCTCCCGGGCGTCGGCGACCAGCTCCGCAGCAGTGGCAGTGTCATCACCAGGTTTGAGCGCAGGATTCAACGCCGTGGCTTCGCGCGCGACGGTCAGGTGCAGGTCGATCCGATCCAGCAGCGGCCCCGACAATTTGTTGCGGTAGCGCTGAACCATGTCCGGCGTACAACTGCATTTGCCGCTGGGTTCGCCAAGATATCCACAGGGGCATGGATTCATCGCGGCCACCAATTGAAAGCGTGCCGGAAACCTCACGCGATCCTTGGCGCGGGAAATCACGATATGACCGGATTCCAGCGGCTCCCTTAAAACCTCCAACACCTTACGATCGAATTCAGGAAGTTCGTCGAGGAACAGCACACCGTGGTGGGCGAGGGTGATTTCGCCGGGTTGTGGCTTCGATCCGCCACCCACCAATGCAGGGCCGGAAGCCGAGTGATGGGGCTGGCGGAACGGTCGTTGCGGCCAATGGCTCAAGGGCACGCAACTGGTGACGGATTGAATGGCTGCGACTTCCAGCGCCTCGTTTTCGGCGAGCGGTGGAAGCAAACCCGGCAAACGACTCGCCAACAACGTTTTCCCAGTCCCCGGCGGTCCGCTAAACAGCAAGTTATGAGCCCCAGCCGCCGCAATTAGCAATGCGCGCTTGGCCGAAAGTTGTCCCTGCACCTCATTCAGGTCCGGATAGGGTTTACTTGCGTAGAGCAACCCGTTGGAAACGTAGGGCTCGACAGGCGTATGTCCATTGAAGTGCGCAACGGCTTCCAGTAGGTGATCCACGGCAAACACCTTCAACCCCGACGCGAGGCACGCTTCCTCGGCGTTCGCCCTTGGCACCATCAACGAGCGTCCGGCCTTGCGTGCAGCTAACGCAGCCGGCAACACACCTCTCACGGCACGTACCGCGCCTGACAGCGCCAATTCTCCCAAGCATTCAATGTCATCCAGCGTCAACGTCGGTACCTGTACGCTGGCGGACAGAATCCCCAACGCAATCGCCAGATCAAACCGTCCGCCATCCTTCGGTAAGTCCGCAGGCGCGAGATTCAGCGTGATGCGCCGCGCCGGAAATTGCAGGCCTGAATTGATGATCGCGCTGCGTACCCGGTCCTTGCTTTCCTTTACGGCAGCTTCGGGTAAACCGACCATCGTCAGCGACGGCAAACCGTTGGCCAGATGGACTTCTACGGTTACAGCGGGCGCATCGACACCAATCTGGGCGCGGCTGTGGACGATGGAGAGGGACATGGTCGTTCCTTGATCTTTACGGGAACCGCTTCCTGCGGTTTTTGAAGGGTAGTCGGGGTGTTGTTCTTCGGCGTTACGAATGAGGCGACAAACTTTCACTGGATGTTGCGAGTGTCTTTCTGGTGATGAAGCGTAAGCGAGCGTGGAGTGCCAACGTAATCAGTCGCGGGATGATGTTTTTGTAGGACCTTGCCTAGATCAATGACGGACGTCGGTGAAAGTGTGTGAGCGCTCTTCTCTGTTTGGCAGGGCTGCTTATGATCATCAATTGATCACTGACTTCGGAGAGAAATATGAACAGTAATGGAATGCGGCCGGTTCATCCTGGCGAAATCCTTCAGGACGAATTTCTTGAACCGTTGGGCATTTCAGAGTCAGCTTTCGCCAGTTCGTTGAACGAACCGTTAAAAGTGGTTAACGAAATCGTGATGCAGCAGCGTTGTGTCAGTGCTGATCTAGCGAGGAAGCTATCTGGCTACTTGAACACCACGCCCGAGTTCTGGCTTAACTTGCAATTGACTTACGATCTGCGTAAAGCCGAATCGAACGTGGTCGTGCTTTGGCCACCTAAAGCGATTGCAGCATCCGCGAAGCACGCTTCCACCAAGGCGCATTGACCGTACGTTGCGGCCGTTCACCATCCGCCAGCATGTGCGGAACATCCTGCAACCGAATCCACGGCTGATTATTCCAGTGCAGCAAACTCAATGACATCTCCGGCCAGTTCAGCAGGCTCAGGATCGGGCGTTCAGTTGACGTCGGTTGTTGGGCATCTCTGAGGGCTGGCACTACGTCGTGGGTCAGCCATTCGCGTAGGCCTCGGTATTCGGGGCAGTAGTGGTAGGCGAGCAGGGCGTAGACGCCGGATTCGCTGATTAGCAGGGTGTTTTCGAGGGTGCCGTGGATGACGACTCGCGCGGATTGGTGTTGATCGGGATCGAGCTTTCGGACGGCGCGTTCGTCGAGGAAAAGGCGAAGCAGACGGCCGAGGTCTCGGGCGCTGAACCAAGGCTGGTTTTCGATCAAAAGCGCGTGGAGGTGAAGTTTGTGGCGGATGAAGACGTGGGGAATTAGATAAGAGTCATCGCTATTCATTGATACAGCTCCTTTTGCTAAAGGGGCTGCCGTCAATCGTCGCCAAACGATTGGGTGGCAGCTGTACGCGGGTTGGCGAACCGGAGCAAAAGGAACCCGGCAGACCCGAAGGTCTCCCACGCACAGCCGCCATGACTCGAGAGATGGTCGCCGTGCGCCTTAAGCTTCCGGGTCGCCAAACCCAGTGCTGAATATTCAGCTGAGAATGAGCTTAGGAACCTGGGCTTCGCGGCGCTATCGGACGGCGGTGGTGATCTTTGTAGGATGTTGCCGAGATTGTGGCGGGGCGGAAGATCAAAAGATCGCAGCCCTTGGCAACTCCTACAGATAAATCTGAAGGTCGTTCCGACCTTATCGCGAGCAGGTTCGCTCCCACAGTGGATTGGGTTTCAAAGTGGATCGGGCTTCACGGTGGGCGCGGTGGGGTTACTCGGCCGGCGGACTCAGCTTCGCTTCCATCTCCGCAACCTTCGCCTCAAGGCTCTCCAACCGTGCCCGGGTCCGTGCGAGCACGACCATCTGGCTATCAAACTCTTCCCGGCTCACCAGGTCCAGCTTGCTGAAGCCGCTCTGCAACAGTGCCTTGAACTGGCTTTCGATTTCGCTTTTCGGCAACGGGGTTTCGCCGCTGAAGAGGCGGGAGGCGGTGCCGCTCAGGGCGTCGAGGAAGTCTTTGGGTGCGAGCATGGGAAATGTCCTGTCAACAATGGCGGGCAGTGTATCACGCAGTGTCTATAGTCAATTCCGACCGCAGGGATGCACGCTTTTCGCGCATGTGGATGGACGGCCGCGCACTGTTGTTGTGCGTATCCGTCGAGCCGTTTGCGTGAAGCGGCTGTTAGAAGCGGTCAAGGGATTGAATTCAGTGGGTTTTGGCGAGATGGCAAGCTTTCTGCTTAGTCGCTAGTGACCCATGCACTGATGCAGTCGCTGTGACGAATGCAGTGCGCCAAGCGGAACGGGGGAAGTGTTTCGCGCGGAGTGGTTAGCAGGCGTCGGACGGGCAATCAAAGGCCGACGATGCGTTACAAAGCCAGGCACTGCGCTTAGACTTGAGTCGGGTTTGTTTTCCTGGGGCAAGTCCACCAATTCGGGAGAGAGTTTTCATGAAGCTAGTCACTGCCATCATCAAGCCGTTCAAGTTGGACGACGTGCGCGAGTCGCTGTCCGAGATCGGCGTGCAGGGCATTACCGTTACTGAAGTCAAAGGCTTCGGTCGGCAGAAGGGACACACCGAGCTGTATCGCGGCGCGGAATACGTGGTCGATTTTCTGCCCAAGGTGAAGATCGATGTCGCCATTGACGACAAGGATCTGGACCGGGTTATCGAGGCGATAACCAAGGCTGCCAACACCGGCAAGATCGGTGACGGCAAGATCTTCGTGGTCAATCTGGAACAGGCGATTCGCATCCGTACCGGCGAAACCGATACCGACGCGATTTAAACGCCGCCACACACCCAACGCCCCAGGAGAAAACAATATGACTCTGCGTAAATTCGCAGGGCTAGGAGCCCTGTTGTCCCTCGTAATGCCCGGCCTGGCTATGGCGGCAGACGAAGTGGCGGCCCCAGTCCTCAACTCCGGCGACACCGCCTGGATGATGACCTCGACAGCCCTCGTGCTGTTCATGACCATTCCCGGCCTCGCGCTGTTCTACGGCGGCATGGTTCGGTCGAAAAATATTCTTTCCGTGATGATGCAGTGCTTCGCCATTACCGGTCTGATCAGCATTCTGTGGGTCATTTATGGCTACAGCATCGCGTTCGATACCACCGGCATGGAACAGGGCGTCGTCAACTTCAACTCGTTCTTCGGCGGCATGGGCAAGGCATTCCTTGCCGGTGTCACGCCATCGAGCCTGACCGGTCCTGCGGCGTTGTTCCCTGAGGCGGTGTTCATCACCTTCCAGATGACCTTCGCCATCATCACCCCTGCGCTGATCGTCGGTGCCTTCGCCGAGCGGATGAAGTTCTCCGCCATGCTGATCTTCATGGGCGTGTGGTTCACCCTGGTTTACGCACCGATTGCGCACATGGTCTGGTCCGGCAACGGCGGCCTGATGTGGGACTGGGGCGTGCTCGACTTCGCCGGCGGCACCGTGGTGCACATCAACGCCGGTGTGGCCGGTCTGATTGCCTGCCTGGTACTGGGCAAGCGCAAAGGCTTCCCGACCACTCCGATGGCGCCGCACAACCTTGGTTACACCCTGATGGGCGCCGCCATGCTATGGGTCGGCTGGTTCGGCTTCAACGCCGGTTCCGCTGCTGCGGCCAACGGCACTGCCGGTATGGCGATGCTGGTGACCCAGATCGCAACCGCCGCTGCTGCATTGGGTTGGATGTTCGCCGAGTGGGTCACTCACGGCAAACCAAGTGCGCTGGGTATCGCTTCGGGTGTTGTGGCCGGTCTGGTTGCCATCACCCCGGCCGCTGGCACCGTGGGCCCGATGGGCGCTCTGGTCATCGGCCTGGCAGCGGGCGTGGTGTGCTTCTTCTGTGCAACCACCCTGAAACGCAAACTCGGCTATGACGATTCCCTGGACGCCTTCGGTGTGCACGGTATCGGCGGTATCCTCGGTGCGATCCTGACCGGTGTCTTCGCTGCACCGGCCCTGGGTGGCTTCGGCACTGTCACCGACATCGGTGCACAAGTCTGGATTCAGTTGAAAGGCGTGGGCTTCACGGTGATCTACACCGCGATCGTCACCTACATCATTCTCAAAGTCCTGGACGCTGTCATGGGCCTGCGTATCACTGAAGAAGAAGAGGCTGTCGGCATCGACCTGGCACTCCACAACGAACGCGGCTACAACTTGTAGTACGCGCATAAAAAACTTGCCCGGCTTGCCGGGCATTTTTTTGTCTGGAGTTTGTCAGTGAAGGAACTGCTGAAAGGTTTTTTCGTACACGTTTAGTGGCGTTTACGACGAGCGTTTTTCTGCGGCCAATGGCTTACATGATTGAAGGAATATTAGGGCCTTTGTTTTTTCCCAGAGCGCGCTAGAATGCGCCCCGAACGAGCGGAGAACTGTATGTGGCAACAGACTCTGATTACCCTGCGGGCACGGCCCCGGGGCTTTCATCTGGTAACGGACGAGTTACTCGCCGGCCTGCCTGAAATCAAGGCGTGTCGGGTCGGTCTGTTGCACTTGTTGCTGCAGCATACCTCGGCGTCGTTGACTATCAACGAGAACGCCGATCCGGCGGTACGTCTCGACTTCGAACGATTTTTCAATCGTCTGATCCCACAAGGAGCAGACGGCTATGAGCATAACGACGAAGGCCTGGACGACCTCCCGGCGCACTTCAAGGCCAGTGTGCTTGGCTGTCAGCTCAGTTTGCCGATTTCGGCAGGCCGACTGGCGCTGGGGACCTGGCAAGGCGTTTATCTGGGCGAGCACCGTGATTTTGGCGGTGCCCGTAAAGTCCTCGCCACCGTGCACGGTGAAGAGGCATGAACCGCTGGTCACCAGTGGTTATTGAATTTTTCCGGCGGCTGTCGACAGACGGTGAAGCTGGGCTATAACTAATCTGCTTTTCGCAAGTCATGAGGTAGAACATGAGCGACGATGATCTGGAAAACGACGACCTGGAAGTAGGCGACGAAGACGAAACCGAAGAAGGTCTGGAAGCAGCGGCGGAAGACGTCGCTGAAGACGACGGTGGCGAAGATACGCCGGCCCCTACTGCCAAAGGCAAAGCCAAGGCTGCGGTATCGGTCGATGAACTGCCGAGCGTTGAAGCCAAGAACAAGGAACGCGATGCTCTCGCGCGGGCCATGGAAGAGTTTTTGGCCAAAGGCGGCAAGGTGCAGGAAGTGGAGGCCAATGTGGTCGCCGATCCTCCCAAGAAGCCTGACAACAAGTACGGCAGCCGGCCTATCTAAGCGTCTGCCCTTGCTTGCTGAAAAAAGCCCGCCGTCGCTGCGGGCTTTTTCATGGGTGACCGTCAGGTAGACCGCGTTATCGTTCTTCGCGGGCAAGCCTCGCTCCTACAGGATTTGTGTCGCTTGCCAATTATGTGAGCGACGCAAAACCTGTAGGAGCGAGGCTTGCCCGCGAAGGCGATCTTGAAGGTACTACTAAGCCACATTCCACCGCGCCAACAACGCCGGCAACTCGGTCAGGCTTCCAATCTCCGCATCCGGGGCCTTCTCGGCTTCCCATGCCTTACCCGCCGGGTTAAACCAGATCGCTCGCAACCCCGCCTGCTGCGCTCCGGCAATGTCATCCCCCGGATGATCGCCGATATGCACCGCCGTCTCCGCCGTGGCACCACCACGCTGCAATGCCTCATGGAACAGTCGCGCATCGGGCTTGGCGATGCCGATGTCTTCGGCGCACAACGCAAACTTGAAGTAATCGGCCAGCCCCAACCGGCGCACATCAGCGTTGCCATTGGTGACTACGCCCAAGGCGTAATGCTTGGCCAGCGTCTCCAGCGTCGGTTCGACTTCAGGGAATACCTCGATCTGGTGCCGGGCATGCAGAAACACTTCAAAACTCTTGTCGGCCAGGTCCGAAGCTTCGCCGTGGTCATAGCCGGCTTCCTCCAGCGCATGGAAAAGCACCCGGCGGCGCAGCGCACTGATGCGGTGTTTGAGGCTCGGTTCGCTGCTCAGGATCCGCTCACGAATCGCCCACAAGTGTTCCACCGGCACTGCGCCCAGATTCGGTGCGTGCTCGGTCAGCCATTCACGCAGTACGGCTTCGGCGCTGACGATCACCGGGGCGGTGTCCCACAGGGTGTCGTCGAGGTCGAAGGTGATCAATTGGATGGTCATGAATCATCGCCCTTAATGCGTTTGGCCCGTGGATGGGCGCTGTCGTAAACCGTGGCCAGGTGCTGGAAGTCCAGGTGGGTGTAGATCTGGGTGGTCTTGATGTCTGAGTGGCCGAGCAATTCTTGTACGGCGCGCAAGTCCTGCGAGGACTCGAGCAAGTGGCTGGCAAAGGAGTGCCGCAGCATGTGCGGGTGCAGGTTCTGCCCCAGTTCGCGCTCGCCGGCCGCCTTGACCCGGACCTGAATCGCCCGAGGGCCAAGGCGCCGGCCTTGCTGGCTGACAAACACCGCGTCGTCCGCCGGGTTGGTCATCGCCCGCAAGGGCAGCCACAGTTCGAGGGCTTCGCGGGCTTTTTTGCCCACCGGAAGCAGTCGAGTCTTGCTGCCCTTGCCAAGCACCTGGACCATGCCGTCTGCGAGATCCAGCTGATCCAGATTGAGTCCGGTCAGCTCTGATAGCCGCAAACCGGAGGAATAGAACAGCTCCAGAATCGCCTGATCCCGACGTGCCAGGAAATCATCCTCCACCGCGCCTTCAAGCAACTGCAATGCGCGGTCGGTATCGAGGGTTTTCGGCAGGCGTCTTTCACCCTTGGGCGGCGACAGACCGTTGGCCGGGTCGTGATCGCAGAGGCCTTCGCGGTTCAGGTAATGATAGAGCCCACGCACTGCCGACAGCAGCCGCGCCAGGCTGCGGGACGATTGACCCTGTGAATGCAGGCGCGCGATCAGGCTGCGCAGACGCTGAATATCCAGGGCGGCCCAGCTGCTGATGTTCTGTTTGACGCACCAGCCCAGCACTTTGTCGAGGTCGCGGCGGTAGGCGTACAGCGTATGGGGCGACACCTGGCGCTCACTGCGCAAGTGTTCGCAGTAAGCGTCCAGTTGCCGTTCCATGGTCAGCGTACCGAGCGCAGGGAGCTGTTGACCCTAGGCAGTACGCGGCCCATGACTTCGGCGATGTAGCTCAGGAACAGCGTACCGACCGAGCTTTTATAGTGCTGCGGGTCGCGACTGGCGATGGCCAGGACGCCGTGGATGCCTTGATAGCTGATGGCGACGACGGCGGTGGAACCGATCTGCTTGCGCTGTTCTTCGCCGAACAGGAAGTCCAGTTCGTGCTCGCGCAGGCTGCCGCTGACGCTTTTGTCTTCCGAGAGCAAGCCGCCAATGGCCGTTTGCGCGTCGGCATGGGTGACCCATCGGCCCACCGACATCGGGTTGTCGCCCAACAGGATCAGGCTGACAAAAGGCACCTGGAAGTCCTGGCGCAGACTGTCTTCGACGCTAATCACCACGTCTTCCAGGCTGTTGGCGTCCATCAGCGTGAGGATCAGGCGACGGGTCTTGTCGAAGAGGCGGTCGTTGTCCCGGGCCACGTCCATCAAGTGCGAGAGGCGATGACGCAACTCAATGTTGCGGTCGCGCAGGATCTTCATCTGGCGCTCGACCAGCGAGACGGTATCGCCGCGCTGGTGCGGAATGCGCAAGGCCGGGAGCAGTTCTTCGTGCTCGACGAAGAAATCCGGATGAGCCTCCAGGTACGCGGCAATCGCCGCCGCCTCAAGGCTTTCGGAAGAGGATTCGTCGGGCTGTTGGGCGGGAACCTGGGGCTTATCTTTCATGGATTCAACTCTCTCAAAGACGCACTTGTCCTTCATAAACGCGCACTGCCGGGCCGGTCATCATGACCGGTTGGCCAGGGCCTGCCCATTCAATGGACAGACGCCCGCCGGGCAAGTCGATCAATAGCGGCGAATCCATCCACCCCTGGCTGATCGCAGCCACTGCGGCAGCGCACGCGCCGGTTCCGCAGGCCTGGGTTTCCCCGGCACCACGTTCCCAAACGCGCAACTGCGCACGGTTCCGGTCGATGACCTGGAGAAAACCGACGTTGACCCGCGCCGGGAAGCGCGGGTGGTGTTCGATTTTCGGCCCCAGTTCATGCACCGGTGCGTTGTTGATGTCGCTGACCCGGAGCACGGCATGGGGATTGCCCATGGACACAGCGGCCAGTTCGACCGGGGTGCCATCGATGTCGAGCTTATAGCTCAGGGCCTGTTCTGGCGCCTCGAATGGAATCTCGGCCGGCACCAGGCGTGGTGCGCCCATGTTGACACCGATCTGGCCGTCGCTGCGAATATCCAGTTCGATGATGCCGCTTTTGGTCTCGACGCGGATCTGCCGTTTGGCGGTCAGGCGCTTGTCGAGCACGAAGCGGGCAAAACAGCGCGCACCGTTGCCGCACTGTTCCACTTCGGAACCGTCGGAGTTGAAGATCCGGTAACGGAAATCCACGTCCGGGTTGCTCGGCGCTTCGACGATCAGCAACTGGTCGAAACCGATGCCAGTGTGCCGATCGCCCCATTGCTTGGCATGCTTGGGCAGAATGTGCGCGTGTTGGCTGACCAGGTCGAGGACCATGAAGTCATTGCCCAGGCCGTGCATCTTGGTAAAACGCAGCAGCATGGTTTTACTCCGGCAGCAGGCTTTCGCCAGCAAACAACTCGGCTACCGTCTCACGGCGACGCACTTCAAATGCCTGATCACCGTCCACCAACACTTCAGCGGCACGGCCGCGGGTGTTGTAGTTGGAACTCATGACAAACCCGTAGGCACCGGCCGAATGCACGGCCAGCAGGTCGCCTTCTTCCAGGGCCAATTCACGATCCTTGGCCAGGAAGTCGCCGGTTTCGCAGATCGGGCCGACGATGTCGTAGGCGCGAGCCGCAGTAGCGCGAGGGCGCACGGCGGTGACGTCCATCCAGGCCTGGTACAGCGCCGGACGGATCAGGTCGTTCATGGCCGCGTCGACGATGGCGAAGTCTTTGTGTTCGGTGTGCTTGAGGTACTCGACCTGAGTCAGCAGCACGCCGGCGTTGGCCACAATGAAGCGGCCCGGCTCAAACACTAGCGCCAGGTCACGACCGTCGAGGCGCTCGCGCACGGCTTTGATGTAGTCGGCAGCCAATGGCGGCTCTTCATCGCGATAACGCACGCCCAAACCACCACCGAGATCGATGTGGCGCAGGTAAATGCCGCAATCGCCGAGGCGGTCGACCAGGCCCAGCAGGCGGTCGAGGGCGTCGATGAAGGGTGGCAGGGTGGTCAGTTGCGAACCGATGTGGCAATCGACACCGACCACTTCCAGGTTTGGCAGTTGGGCAGCGCGGATGTACACATCTTCGGCGTCGGCGATGGCGATGCCGAATTTGTTCTCTTTAAGACCGGTGGAAATGTACGGGTGGGTGCCAGCGTCGACATCCGGGTTCACGCGCAGCGAGATCGGCGCACGAACGCCCAACTCGGCGGCGACGACTTGTAGACGCTCCAGCTCATCGGTGGATTCGACGTTGAAGCAATGGACGCCAACTTCCAGGGCGCGACGCATGTCGTCACGGGTCTTGCCGACACCGGAGAACACAATCTTGTCGGCGCTGCCGCCAGCGGCCAGTACGCGTTCCAGCTCGCCACGGGAAACGATGTCAAAACCGGCGCCCAATCGCGCCAGGACATTCAATACACCCAGGTTGGAGTTGGCCTTGACCGCAAAGCAGACCATGTGCGGCATGCCGGCCAGCGCATCGGCGTAAGCCAGGTACTGGGCTTCGATGTGGGCGCGGGAGTAGACGTAGGTCGGTGTGCCAAAGCGCTCGGCGATGGCGGACAGGGCAACACCTTCCGCGAACAGCTCACCGTCACGGTAGTTAAAAGCGTCCATGGCGTTCCCTTATTGGTAGACGTCGTGCTTGTGTGCTTTGGACGGCTGCTTTTGCGAGGACTGGGCCTGCTCGGCAGGGTCTTGGGAATCGTCAGGCAGGTACAGCGGGCCTTTTTGACCACAGGCCGATAATAAGCTGGCAAAAGCGACGAGCGAAGCGAGCGCAGCAAGGGAAGAGATCAGGCGCTTCATGGCGAAATCCTTGAAAATGCGTTAATTGCGCCAGAGTATACCGGCCACCCGGCAGCTTGCCTATGCGACGGGGCTCCCGTCCGGCGGGGCTTGGCCTGAGGCCGGCCAGCCAGGTGCAGTCCATTGTGGGAGCGGGCTTGCTCGCGAATGCGGTGGTTCAGTCAACAAACATGTTGGATGTGCTGGCCCCTTCGCGAGCAAGCCCGCTCCCACAGGTACAGCGCTACCATATCGATATCGACGCTTGGTCGTTATCCTTTGCAATCACCGGGGCTCGCCCGTATCTTGCGGCGCTTGAGCATGAGTAGACACTTTTTGAGGTTGCCGTAATGAGTTTGACCGAAGCCCGTTTCCACGATCTGGTCGATGCCACCCAGCAGACGCTGGAGGATGTTTTCGATGAGAGTGACCTGGATATCGATCTGGAGAGCTCCGCCGGTGTGCTCACCGTCAAGTTCGAAAACGGCAGCCAGTTGATCTTCAGCCGCCAAGAACCGCTGCGTCAGCTGTGGCTCGCGGCCGTGTCCGGTGGTTTCCACTTCGATTACGACGCCGAGAGCGAGCGCTGGATGTGCGACAAGAGCGAAGAGCAGCTGGGCGAGATGCTTGAGCGCATCGTCAAGCAGCAGGCTGGCGTCGAACTCGATTTCGAAGGCCTGTGAGATCGTGACGCAGCCGGCACCCGTTCGTCCGCCCAAGCCGCTCTACAGCAATGTCAGCCCGGCGGTGCCTTCGCCGTGCAGCGGTGTGTGCCGGCTGGACGAGCAGAAGGTCTGCCTGGGGTGTTTTCGCCATGTCGAAGACATCCGTGAATGGCGCTCGGCGGATGATGATCGCCGGCGGGTCATCTGCGCCCAGGCAGTCCGGCGCAAATCCTGCGCCTGACCCAAAACCTTGTGGGAGCGGGCTTGCTCGCGAATGCGGTGTATCAGTCGACATCTGATTGACTGTCAAACCGCATTCGCGAGCAAGCCCGCTCCCACAAGGTCTCCTCTGACTCAGCTTGCAATGTCCATATCGGGGCTTGGTCGCCCTGACTTGTATATTTATTGAGCTGTGATAGTGTCCAGAAACGCCTCAACCCATCGAGGCTCGTGAAAACCCCGCCTTTTTCTGGCGGGGTTTTGCTTTTTCTGTGCAGAAGAAAGGAGTCTGCCTCTATCATGACCGCACCTTCCATCACCCTTACCCGTCTGGACGTGCAACGTCTGGAGCGTCTGATCGACAGCCTGGATGACACGCTGCCGGGCGTTATCGCGCTGCAAACCGAACTGGATCGTGCCGATACCCTGGTCGGTCACGATGAAGTGCCCGCCGATGTCGTCACCATGAATTCCCGTGTGCATTGCCGCGAAGAAGGCAGTGGCAAGGACTATCACCTGACGTTGGTTTACCCGAAGGATGCCAACGCCGACGAAGGTAAGATTTCGATTCTGGCGCCAGTTGGCAGCGCGCTGCTCGGCCTCAAGGTTGGCCAGCACATCGACTGGCCGGCACCGGGTGGCAAGACGTTGAAACTGACCCTGCTGGAAGTTGAATCGCAGCCGGCCGAGGGCGGCCACTTTCCGGAATAAATCGCTTAGACCTGCTCGAGCGCCTCATTCAACGCGCGCTCCAGGTCGGCCTTGTAGCGCAAGTACAGATTGCTTGAACTCTGACCATCACCGAGCAGGCCCGACAAATCCAGGTCGGTGATGTAGCAGCGATAGCGCTCGGTTTCCCGGCGCTGCTCGACGATCTCCTGGGCGACCACGCTGAACAATTGGTCGCCATATTCCAGCTCTGAAAACTCCCGTTGATTGCAATACAACGTGACCTGCACCTGTCCCGGCGCGGCTTTGCCGATGATCGCCTGTACGTCGTAGAACGGTTTATCGATCGGGGTTTGCGGCGCCGGCCGGGCTTCGACGCGACGCGCCCGGCCGGGGCCGGACGGCAATAGCTGGTAATACAACGTGTCCAGATTGAGTGGCTGGGCGGCGTTCATCGGCAGCAAGGCGTCGCGTCGGTACTGGATCGATTGCAGGAACCGTTGCAGCGGCACCAGCAGGCTTTGCTCGTCGTGATAGGGCAAACGCTGTTGCCACAGGGCATTGAACTCATCCAATACGTACAGATCAGCCTGCTGTTCGTTGATGCGGTAGAACACCTGAATGCACTCGGGCTGGCCCATGGGCAGGAGCAGCGCCAGGTCGTGATCTTCCAGTGCCATCGGGTCCAGGTGCAGCGGGCTGTAACTCGCCAGCTCTTCACCCAGGTAATCGAACAGCGCTGGCAGCGTGGCGAGGGCGACGTGATTGACGTGGCCGGGCACCAGTTCCAGAACGTGATAATGCTGCTGGACCTGAACCAGGTAACGATGATTGAGCTTGCTCAGCAGCAGGTTCTGCGCGGTATCGAGGACCTCTTCGACCCGCCGGGCGATGAATTGCGCGCGGTTGTGGCAGAAGCAACGAACCCTCAATCTCGGTTGTTGTGGTCCGTCAGGCAGGTTGTTGAGGTAATCACGCAGGCAGTCGAGCAGGGCGTGAGGGCCGTCGTAGCGGTTGACCAACACTTCGTTCCAGCTGTTGAGCGTGACCTGGTCCAGGGTCAGCACCAGGTTTTCACGGACACCGGCATAGCTCAGGGAGTCGGTGCGTTCGGTGGTCATCAGGATATTCAGGTCGCGATGGTGCTTGAGCGGATCGACGCCAACGTTCACCAGAATGAGCACTTCACTCGGCACACTGGCACGCAACAACGGCTCTTCGGCGACCGTTGCCAACGGCAGGGCGATGCTTTGTTGCAGGCTGCCGAGCAGGTTGAACAGTTCAAATTCGCTCAAGTCGCTGGTGCCGGGGTGCAAGGCGAGACGGGTGCTGCTGTCGATCACGCCGTTGCGGTGGCACCAGGTCAGCAGTTCCAGCAGTTGGCGGCTGCGTTTGATCGGCGCGAAATGCTCCCACTCGTGAGCGGTCAGGCTGCCGTTATACAAACCCCACTGGGTTTGCCCGGGTTCTTTTTTGTTAGGCGCTTGCACCAGGGTCAGGGTGTCTTCGGCCAGGTCCGGAGCGATGCCGGGGTTGATGAACTCGACTTTGTCCGCTTTGCGCTCAAAGGCTGCATACAGCCGCCGACCCAGCACGTTGAGGTCGCGTTTGTTGATCAGGCTGACGGTTTGCTCGTTGCGGGCGAACTGGGTCAGGAAGCGGTAGCTGTAGTTGAGCTCGTTGACCAAGGCTCGGCGTTCGGTGCTGACCTGACGGACTTTCCATTGGCTGCGGCTATCGAGCAGCGCCAGTTGCCGCTGATCCCAATTCCATTCGTGAGCCAGCCGCTCAAGCAGTGAACGTTGCCAGCTTTGGGTGCGACTGCTGCCGGTGAGCTTGCGGTTGACCTTCAGGTACAACGCGCGGCGCACCAGTTCCAGGCGCTCCGGCTCAGCACGCGCAGTCAGGTATTCCTCAATGCGTCGGTAAACGACCATGTAGGGGTCGAGTTCGTCCAGGTCCAGTTGATTGGCGAATACCGCCTGCTTGAAACGCAGGCTCAGGCAGTGAACCTTCGGGTGTTCGCTGGCGTAAACCTCGGTCAGCAGAAGTTTGAGCACTGACTTGTAGGGCGACTCGATGCCCTTGAACAACTGCCAGAGCCCGGCGCCGATGAATTCGCCTGGAGGGATATAGGCCAGATGCCCCAGGTCCAGCGCCTCGTCGGCGCGGATGAAACGCTTGGACAGCAGCGTGTGGGTGTAACGGTCGTAGGCGGCTTCTTCGTAGACCGGCACCAGCCACCAGATCGGCGTGCGACCGGCCAGCCAGATCGCGGTGCGGTAGAACTCATCCAGCAGCAGGTAATGCTGGGTCGTGCCGCAGTCTTCCGAGCTCAATTGCGTATCGCGCTCGCCGAGCACGAAGCGGGCCGGGTCGATCAGAAAGAAATGCGCCTCGGCGCCCTGGCTGGCGGCCCAGACCTCGAGCAATTGGCACTTTTTACGCAGCTCGGCGAGTTCGGTCTCGCTCAAGTCCGGTCTATGACAGACCCACACGTCCATGTCGCTCTGATCGGCCTGGGCCAGGGTGCCCAGGCTGCCCATCAGGAACAGCCCGTGAATCGGTCGCGGCGGGTTACTGCCATGGCGAGGCTTATAGGAGAACGATCGGGTCAGGCGCTGGGCTTCAGCAAGGGCGTTGGCGTCAGGCTCGAAATTCGACAGCCCGGCGGGCGTGCTGCCCGATACATAGCCTGGCAACAGCGGGTGATTAACGTGGAAAAACAGCGGCAGTAGCGTCAGCACCGTTTGCTGGCGGGTCGACAGCCCTTCCATGGCACGGGCCATGCGGCCTTCGTTGAGCTTCAGAAAACGTGCGCGCAGCTGGCTGAGAACCTTACGGTCGATTCCCTCGTCCAGATCGGGGCGGATTTCATGGGTGCGGGTCATGTCAGCTCAAACCGGCTCGCGAGGCTCGGACGTGGGTGTCTGCGGATGAGGGGCAGTTTAGCGCCTCGGGCCTGGGACTTTTGCGCTGATTTTGTATTTTTGACGTCAGATTTCTATGGTGCGACGACCGCAGGTTACAAAGTGTGCCCGCGGAAATCCCGTAGCAGGGGTTTCCGTGGGCGATGCGGTAAAACTCAGGCTGTTTCCTGGACGCTCAGAATCGTCAGAACGGTTTGTACATTTTGCGCGGCGTCACGACCCAGACTGGTCAGATAACCACCATCAGGCTGGTCGATCAGCTCTTTTTCGTACAGGCGTTGAGCGGCAGCAATGGCTTTCGGTGCAGCGGTCTGATGAATTTTCAAACCTTCCTGGGAACTGTCCAGGTTGAAGAGGGCGAGGATTTCCAGTTCGGCAACCAACTCAGGGGTAAGCGACATAAGGACTCCAGACTTTCTAGGAATTGGACGACAGCGCCCCTAAGGTGAGCCCACTCGTGCGGCATGTCCAGTGCCTGCATCAGGGTTTTTTCGCCTCGGGAAGCATTCCCCGGTGGGTGGTGCGGCAGCGGGGTGCGTAGGAGCGAGGCTTGCCCGCGAAGAACGATGACACGGTTTGTCTGGAAAAACCTCAGTGCACCCTTCGCGGGCAAGCCTCGCTCCTACGGAATCGGGGTTACTTCTTTTCCGGCGGCAGCTCTGGCAGCGCACGCAACGCTGTTTCGTACCATTCGGTATTGAACGCGCGGTCTTCTTCTAGGATCGCGTCGATTTCCACCGCCAACACGTGGGCCATCAGGTTGAGGATTTCTTCACGCTCGTAACCCACCAGGGTCAGCTTGTTGAAAGTGGCCTTGGCCGCTGGCGGGTTGTCGCTTTCGATCTGGTTTTCGATGGCTTCGATCAGGGTGGTTTCGGTGAATTCTTCTTCGTCGCTATCGATGTCGGTTGGCTCGCTCATGGCAGGCTCCTCAAGTTTAAGGCGGCCAGTTTACCTGCATTCAGCGCTGTGATGCTGCTGGCAGAAATCGCCTCGGCGTTCTATAAACAGGCACTGCCAACCCCGCACGGCCTGGAGGCTATGTGATGCTCAAGCTTTATGGATTCTCTGTCAGTAACTACTACAACATGGTCAAGCTGGCGCTGCTGGAGAAGGGCGTGCCGTTCGAAGAAGTACCGTTTTACGCGGGCACGAGTTCGGAAGCGTTGGCCATCAGCCCGCGCGGAAAGGTGCCGGTCTTGCGCACCGAGCAAGGTTTCATCAACGAAACTGCGGTGATCCTCGAGTACATCGAACAAAGCCAGAAAGGCACTCCACTGTTGCCGAGCGACCCGTTTGAGCGGGCGCAGGTGTTGGCGCTGGCCAAGGAAATCGAGCTGTATATCGAGTTGCCGGGTCGCGCCTGTTACCCCGCGGCGTTTTTCGGCATGCAGGTGCCGGAGGCGATCAAAGACAAGACCAAGGCCGAGCTGTTGGCGGGCTTTGCCGCGTTGGGCAGGCATGGCAAGTTCGCCCCTTATGTGGCGGGCGACAGTCTGAGCATTGCAGATCTGTATTTCTTGTATAGCGTGCCGTTGGCCTGTGCGGTAGGGAAGAAGCTGTTCGATATCGATTTGTTGGCTGAGATACCGGCGGCCAAGGCGCTGCTGGAACGTCTGGAGCAGAGCCCGAACGTGCAGCGGATTGCGGCGGACAAGGAGGCGGCGATGCCGGCGTTTATGGCGATGATCGCGTCCAAGAAGTAGGTTTTGTAGCGTTCTGAAGTCAGTCTTCGCGGGCAAGCCTCGCTCCTACGGGATTTGTGTCGTCCTGCAATTTCGCGAACGATACAAAACCTGTAGGAGCGAGGCTTGCCCGCGAAGCTTTTAGCGGCTGGCGAGTAAGGCTTGACCGCGAGCCACAGCCTTCTTGACCTGCGCCGGCGCAGTGCCGCCGATATGGTCACGGGCGTTCACCGAGCCTTCCAGGGTCAGTACGGCAAACACGTCCTGATCGATCTGGTCGCTGAACTTGCGCAGCTCCTCCAGGCTCATTTCCGCCAGGTCTTTACCGCTTTCCACGCCGTACTTCACGGCATGGCCGACGATTTCGTGGCAGTCACGGAACGGCAGGCCACGGCGTACCAGGTAGTCAGCCAGGTCGGTCGCGGTGGAGAAACCACGCAGCGCCGCTTCGCGCATCATCGCGTGCTTGGGCTTGATCGCCGGGATCATGTCGGCGAAGGCCCGCAGCGAGTCGCGCAAGGTGTCGGCGGCGTCGAACAGCGGTTCCTTGTCTTCCTGGTTATCCTTGTTGTAGGCCAATGGCTGGCCTTTCATCAAGGTCAGCAGGCCCATCAGCGCGCCGAAGACGCGGCCGGTCTTGCCACGCACCAGCTCTGGCACGTCCGGGTTTTTCTTTTGCGGCATGATCGAGCTGCCGGTGCAGAAACGGTCCGGCAGATCGATGAACTGGAACTGCGCGCTGGTCCACAGCACCAGCTCTTCGGAGAAGCGCGACAAGTGCATCATCGCGATGCTCGCGGCCGAGCAGAATTCAATGGCGAAGTCGCGATCGGAAACGTTGTCCAGCGAGTTTCCGCCGACCGCATCGAAGCCCAGCAGTTGAGCGGTGTATTCGCGGTCGATCGGGTAAGTGGTGCCAGCCAGCGCGGCGCTGCCCAGGGGCATGCGGTTAGTGCGCTTGCGGCAGTCCACCAAGCGCTCGTAGTCGCGGCTGAGCATTTCGAACCAAGCCAGCATGTGGTGCCCGAAGGTCACCGGCTGTGCGGTTTGCAGGTGGGTGAAACCCGGCATGATGCTGCCGGCTTCGCGCTCGGCCTGCTCCAGCAAGCCTTTTTGCAGGCGGGTTATTTCTGCAAGGATCAGGTCGATCTCGTCACGCAGCCACAGGCGGATGTCGGTAGCGACCTGGTCGTTGCGGCTGCGACCGGTGTGCAGCTTTTTACCGGTCACGCCGATGCGGTCGGTCAGGCGCGCCTCGATGTTCATGTGCACGTCTTCGAGGTCGATGCGCCAGTCGAACTGACCGGCCTCGATTTCACCCTGGATGGTCTTCAGGCCATCGGTGATGCTGTCGCGCTCGGCATCGGTCAGCACGCCGACCTTGGCCAGCATCGTGGCGTGGGCGATCGAGCCCATGATGTCGTGGCGATACAGGCGCTGGTCGAAAGTGACGGAGGCGGTGAAGCGGGCGACGAAGGCGTCGACGGGTTCACTGAAGCGGCCGCCCCAGGACTGATTGGTCTTGTCAGTGCTCATGAATTCGCTCGTATCGGCTGGAGAAAAAATGACGGTGGAAGCTGTCGCGGATAATAACAGGGTTGCCAATCCTGTCGCTGACGCTGGTCGACAGGTTTTTTTCCCGGGGCGCGGTCCATACTCAGGACACGCCTTGTGGGAAATTGCGCAACGATATTTTTCAATTGAGCAATATCATCCCGGCAACCGTCTACAGTTGGACAATAGGATCAGCGCACTTCCCGGCGCTGCGGCTGACTATAAGAAGAGGGGGTGTTCATATTGTGTATCGGCAAACCCTACGGCGATACCTCGCTCACGCGGGCCAGAGCCTCCAATCACTCGACAGATGAAAATTTAGCCGCCGGTCTCGCGGCACTTTTTGGCCCTCGCGCTAGTCTTAGCGTGGATCGCGGTGACGGACGTCACTTCACCTGTCTACGCTATCCTTGTGCGAGACTCACGCAGGAATCCAGCGCAATATGAATGTCCTGATCGTTGATGACGAACCCCTAGCCCGCGAGCGCCTGAGCCGAATGGTTGGCGAACTCGAGGGATACAGTGTCCTGGAGCCCAGCGCCACGAACGGCGAAGAAGCGTTGGCACTGATCGACAGCCACAAGCCGGATATCGTGTTGCTCGATATCGGCATGCCAGGCCTTGATGGCCTGCAAGTGGCTGCCCGGTTGTGCGAACGCGAAACCCCGCCTGCCGTGGTGTTTTGCACAGGGCCCGATGAATTTGCCGTGGAGGCCTTACAGGCCAGCGCCGTAGGCTATCTGGTGAAACCTGTGCGTACAGAACAATTGCATGAATCGTTGAAAAAAGCCGAGCGGCCCAATCGTGTCCAGCTTGCGGCTTTGACCCGTCCCGCCGCCGAAACCGGCAGCGGCCCGCGCAGCCATATCAGCGCACGAACCCGTAAAGGAATCGAGCTGATCCCGTTGGGTCAGGTGGTTTACTTTATCGCCGACCATAAATACGTGACCTTGCGCCACGAAGGCGGCGAAGTGCTGCTGGATGAGCCGCTCAAGGCGCTGGAAGATGAGTTTGGCGATCGTTTCGTGCGCATCCACCGCAACGCTCTGGTCGCCCGGGAACGCATCGAACGCCTGCAACGCACGCCGCTGGGGCATTTTCAGCTTTTCCTCAAAGGCCTCAATGGCGACGCCCTGATCGTCAGCCGTCGCCACGTGGCCGGCGTGCGCAAAATGATGCAACAGCTTTAATTTCGCTGTTCACAGGCGAACTACACCCCCGTTTGCTGGATGTCCGAGGCCAGGGAGGCCGCGCAGTTTCTGATACAAGTCAAAGTGGATTTGGCTGAGCTGTTATTATCCGCCGTATCTATTCAGTACGGATTGATCCATGTCCTCTCGCGAAATCCGCATCGCCACCCGCAAAAGTGCTCTCGCCCTGTGGCAGGCCGAATACGTCAAGACCCGTCTGGAAGAGGCCCATCCGGGTCTGCTCGTGACGCTGGTGCCGATGGTCAGTCGTGGCGATAAGCTGCTCGACTCGCCGCTGTCGAAAATCGGCGGCAAGGGTCTGTTCGTCAAGGAACTGGAAACTGCGCTGCTGGAAAACGAAGCCGACATCGCCGTGCACTCCATGAAAGACGTGCCGATGGACTTCCCCGAAGGCCTTGGTCTGTTCTGCATCTGCGAGCGCGAAGACCCGCGTGATGCGTTTGTTTCCAATACCTACGCCAGCCTGGATCAGTTGCCGCAAGGCAGCATCGTCGGCACTTCCAGCCTGCGCCGTCAGGCTCAGTTGCTGACCCGCCGCCCGGACCTTGAAATCCGCTTCCTGCGCGGCAATGTCAATACGCGCCTGGCCAAGCTCGATGCTGGCGAATACGACGCCATCATCCTCGCGGCGGCCGGCCTGATTCGCCTGGGCTTTGAAGATCGCATCACCTCGGCGATCAGTGTCGACGAAAGCCTGCCGGCCGGTGGCCAAGGCGCGGTCGGCATCGAATGCCGCAGCGCTGACAGTGAAATTCACGCGTTGCTGAAGCCATTGCATCACCAGGACACCGCCACCCGCATCACCGCGGAACGCTCCCTAAATAAACATCTGAATGGCGGCTGCCAAGTGCCGATCGCCTGCTACGCCGTGCTTGAAGGCGAGCAGATCTGGTTGCGAGGCCTGGTGGGCGATCCGAGCGGCGGCCTGCTGCTCAGCGCCGAGGCCCGTGCGCCACGTGGCGATGCAGAAGCCTTGGGCGTGCAAGTGGCTGAAGACCTGCTGAGCCAAGGCGCTGACGACATTTTGAAGGCAGTCTATGGCGAGGCAGGTCACGAGTGACCGGTTGGCGCCTGCTGCTGACGCGCCCTGCGGATGAGTCGACGGCGCTGACCAGCGTTTTGTCGCAAGTGGGGATTTTCAGCAGCAGCTTGCCGCTTCTGGAGATCGAGCCGATCCCTGCCTCTGACACAATGCGTGAGGTGATTCAGGGGTTGGATCGTTACTGTGCGGTGATCGTGGTCAGTAAACCGGCCGCCAGAATCGGCGTTGACCTGCTCAATCAGTATTGGCCACAGCCTCCGTCCCCGCGTTGGTTCAGCGTGGGCGCGGCGACTGCGCAGATTCTCGCGGATAACGGGCTGGACGTGAGTTTCCCCGCCGAGGGCGATGACAGCGAAGCCTTGCTTGAGCTTCCCTCGTTGCGCGAGGCTGTTGCCCGGCCAGATCCGCGGGTGCTGATCCTGCGCGGGGAGGGCGGGCGCGAGTTGCTGGCTGAGCGTTTACGCGAGCTTGGTGCTAGTGTCGAGTATCTGGAGTTATACCGTCGCGGTCTGCCTCAATACCCGTCGACGGTGCTGCCTGACCGGATCGTAGCGGAACGCTTGAACGGGCTGGTGGTCAGCAGTGGACAGGGTTTTGAGCACCTGCGCCAATTGGCGGGCGATGCCTGGCCTGCTCTTGCGCAGTTGCCGTTGTTTGTTCCAAGCCCCAGGGTCGCCGACCTGGCACGTGCCGCCGGGGCCCAAACAGTTGTGGATTGTCGTGGCGCCAGTGCCGCGGCTTTGCTGACGGCGTTGCGGGAGCATCCCGAACCCGTTCTCTAATGCAAAGGATGGATACGTGAGCGAAACAGCCTTGCCTAAAGATGACGTGCTGCCGGTGCTTGAAGCGCCGGTTGAAACTCCACCCGCTGCTGAAGTGCAGCGTCGAGGCAATGGGCTGGCAATCGTCGCGCTGCTGCTGGGCGCCGCCGGAGTTGCCGTCGGTGGTTGGGGTGTCTGGCAGGTGCGTCACCTGCAAGCCACCCATCAGCAGCAGTTGAGCCAGGTCCAGGCGTTGAACGATCAGGCGCAAAGTCTGAAGCTCAACGAACAGCGTCTGAGCGCGCGCCTTGAGCAAATGCCGGCGGCCGAAGAGCTGGACGCTCGCAGCCGTCTGGTGACGCAGTTGCAAGGCGATCAGCAACGCTTGAATCAGCGTCTGGAAACCGTTCTCGGTGCGAGCCGCAAGGACTGGCGTCTGGCCGAAGCCGAGCACTTGTTGCGTCTGGCCAGCCTGCGTCTTTCTGCGTTGCAGGACATCAGCAGTGCTCAGGCCTTGGTGCAGGGCGCCGATGAAATTCTGCGTGAACAGAACGATCCGGGGTCCTACGCCGCTCGCGAGCAAGTGGCCAAAACCCTGGTGGCACTGCGTAGCACTGCACAGCCGGATCGCACCGGGTTGTTCCTGCGTCTGGGCGCGTTGCGCGATCAGGTCATCGACCTCACCGAACTGGCGCCGGAGTACAAGGACCGTGGCGAATCGTTGCTGGGCCTGACGGCCGACGGTGACGGTGCCAGTCGTTGGGCGCAATGGTGGGATCAGATTTCGCGTTACATCCGCATCGATTTCAACGCGGACAAGAATGTACGTCCATTGCTGGCCGGGCAGAGCCTGAGTCAGGTGCGTCTGGCGCTGAGCCTGGCGCTGGAGCAGGCGCAGTGGGCCGCGCTCAATGGTCAGGCTGCGGTTTACACCCAGGCGCTGGCGGAAGCGCGGGATGTGCTGACGGGTAACTTCAACCAGGATAACCCTCAGAGCAAAGTCATGCTTGAGCAGGTGGGCGAGTTGAGCAAGCAGCCGGTCACCGTGGTCACGCCGGACCTGACCGGCACACTGAGTGCGGTTCAGGGGTATCTGGAGCGGCGTAACGTCAACGCCGAAGACTCGATCAAACCGATGGCAAAACCGGCTGCGAACACTGCGCAGGAGGCCACGCCATGAAACGCCTCTATGTGATCGTGTTCCTGGTCATCGCCGCGGCCGCCGCACTGGGCCTGGCGATTGCCGAGCATTCCGGTTACGTGTTGATCGCCTACAAAACCTTCCGCTATGAAGCGAGTTTGTGGGCCACCCTGGCGTTGGTCGCGGTGCTCTGGCTGGTGTTCTGGGGCATCAAGGCGTTGGTCGAGCTGGTGACGACGTCCAGTGGCGTGGTCAACCCGTGGTCGCGGCGCAATCGCAGCCGCCGGGTGCAAGTGGCGATCGAGCACGGTCAGCTGGATCTGGCGGAAGGTCGCTGGGCCAGTGCGCAGCGCCATCTGCATCGCGCCGCCGAAGCCGAGCGCCAGCCGCTGCTCTACTACCTCGGTGCTGCGCGCGCCGCCAATGAACAAGGTCGCTACGAGGAATGCGACAACTTGCTGGAGCGCGCCCTTGAGCGTCAGCCCCAGGCCGAGCTGGCGATTGCCTTGAATCACGCCCAATTGCAGAACGACCGTGGCGACACTGAAGGCGCTCTGGTGACGCTGCAGGCCATGCACGAGCGTCATCCTCATAACGGCCAGACCCTGCGCCAGTTGCAGCGCCTGCATCAGCAGCGCGGTGACTGGTCGGCAGTGATTCGCCTGCTGCCGGAGCTGCGCAAGGATAAAGTCCTGCCTCCCGCCGAGCTGGCCGATCTGGAGCGCCGTGCGTGGGGTGAAAACCTTTCCCTGGCGGCGCATCAGGAAGCGGATGGCACGGTCGGTCTGCAGTCGCTCAATCGCGCCTGGCAGCAACTCACCTCGGCTCAGCGCCAGGAACCTCAACTGGTGCTGGCCTACGCCGAGCAACTGCGGCAGCTGGGCGCACAGGTCGAAGCGGAAGAGGTGCTGCGCACGGCCCTCAAGCGCAAGTACGACAGTCATCTGGCTCGTCTCTACGGACTGGTTCGCGGTAGCGATCCGGCTCGTCAATTGCAAACCGCCGAGGGTTGGCTTAAGGATCATCCGGCCGACCCAAGTCTTCTACTGACACTGGGCCGCTTGTGCCTGCAAAGCAGTTTGTGGGGCAAGGCGCGGGACTATCTGGAAAGCAGCTTGCGGGTGCAGCGCCATCCGGAAGCCTGTGCGGAACTGGCGCGGTTGCTCGCGCAGCTCGGCGACACAGAGCGCAGTAATCAGTTGTTCCAGGAAGGTCTGGGTCTGCTGGACGAACGCCTTCTGGCGGCACCACTGCCAGCTCCCGTTTACGCCTGAAACTGTCCCCCTATAGCAGCTGGCGCAGCCTGCGTCCGGCTGCGAGGCAGCCGTAAAACGAGCGCTACGGTTTCATCAGGCAGATCGTGTTTAAGTTTATGACGACTGCTTCGCAGCCGGACGCCAGCTTCTACAGGGGCGGGAGCCGTTGTTTGTCGGGTGAATGTTTAGCTTTGTAGTCCTTGATCGGCATCGTCCTACAGAGGACTACATCAAGTCCTATCGACGCTGTCGGGAATTCCCTACACTTCTGGTGAAGTGTCCGTGCTGGTCTGCCTTGAAAGGCTGGCGCGCTTTCCTCTACCGTAACCGCCTGTCTCTTCTGTTACGGATAAGCCATGTTTTTGGCCTGCTCACGCTCATTGTTTTTCATGGCTTTTATTGCAGGTGCCCTGGCCCTGGGCGTTTCCTATTACCTGGAATATGCAATCGGCCTCAAGCCTTGCGGGTTATGCCTGTTGCAGCGAGTCTGCCTGGCATTGCTTACCGGTTCCTGTCTGGCTGCTTCGGTGCATGGTCCCGGCCGCTTCGGGACTTTTCTTTATTGGCTGCTCGGTCTGTCATGCAGCCTCGCGGGGATGGTCACGGCGTCGCGGCAGGTGTTGTTGCAAAGCGATCCAGCGCATCAGCTATCGACTTGCTCAGCCCATCCAGAAGCGCTGTATGAGCACTTGCCTTGGCTGTGTCAGGTGACGCGGATGTTCAAAGGGGAGGAAGATTGCGCAGAAATTTCCTGGACGCTGTTCGACCTGAGTATCCCGGAGTGGAGTCTGCTGCTCTTCGTGGCGATGTCGATTCTGGGTGTTTATCAGCTGCTGCGCGTGGTCTGGCTTGCCTGCGAGCGACCGCTCAGCGGCATGTCGTCGCACCGGGGATTGGCGGGTGATTAAACACTTGTATGAACTTTATCTCCTGCGTACCTTGAAGCCATTGTCGCGCGGGCATAATCTGGCCCGCACGTGTCATTGGAATTATGTTGCTCGATGACGCTCTGCCTGGCCGATTCTTGATTTTCAAGTCTGCGACAGGTGTAGGGCAGCATGACCCACAAGGGAAGAGAGATCACCATGCTCGAAAGTTGTCAGAATGCTCAGGAACGTTGGGGTGGAGTGCATCTGCTGATCGATCGCTGGTTGCAGGAGCGTCACGAACTGGTTCGGGCCTACGATGCTCTCGGTGCCAAGCCCGAGTCTCTGGGCGAGAACCGCAAGCCGTTGCAGGAATTCTGCGGCGTGCTGGTCGATTACGTGTCGGCCGGGCACTTCGAGATCTACGAACAGCTGACCGGCGAAGCCAAGGCGTTTGGCGACACTCGCGGGCTGGAGTTGGCCGAGACGATTTACCCGCGCATCGACGTCATCACCGAGAAGCTGCTGGCGTTCAATGACCTGTGTGATGCAGGCAAGTGCGTCGCGGAGAAATTCAAAGAGCTGGGCGGGCTGCTGCACGAACGCTTCGAACTGGAAGATTGCCTGATCGAAGTGCTGCACACGGCTCACAAGGAAGAGGACTCGGTTCAGGCCTGAACCTCTCCCAGCAAGACTCTCGCCTCCAGCGAGAAACTAAAAAACGGTGCGCTATGCGCGCCGTTTTTCGTTTCCGGTTTTCAGCTTGTGGCACCGCGCAATTCAATTTCGAACACCAGCGGCGTGAACGGGGCGATCAGGTCGCCGGCACCGTCCGCGCCATAGGCTTGAGACGATGGAATCACCAGGCGCCATTTCGCACCGACCGGCATATTTTGCAATGCGCTGCGCCAGCCGCTGATCACGCTATCGAGACTGAACCACTGCGGCTTGCTGTTCTGATCGAACACTGTGCCGTCGGGAAGGCGCCCGATATATAAAACTTCGACCTTGCCGTTGGGGCCAGCCTTGGCGCCCGTACCCGGTGCCAACTCGGTCAGCAAAATTCCATCCGCCAACTCACGAACACCCGGTTTGGCTTTTTCTTCGGTGAGAAAGCGTTGCTCTTTTTCCAGCGCGACTTCACTTTGCGGGAGGGCGGGTTGCTCGGCGATCTGGGCCTCGTGCTCGGCCAGAATCTGTTGGATCTGCTCGTCTTTCAATGCCAGTGGCTTGCCTTGATAGGCTTGTTGCAGACCTTCAAGCAATGCCTGAAGTTGCAGATCCGGCACCTCTTGGCGCAAGCGCTCACCCAGGCTCGCACCCAGGCTGTAAGCAAGATCGTGAGCCTCATTTGGGGTGGTTTTTTCGGCGGCCTGAGCCACGGAAAAACACACACACAACGATAAAAAAAAGTAGCGCGACATGGGCACACTCCGATCTGAGATGCGGTGGATTATGCCAGTGTGAATGCGCTCGAAGGTGAACTGGTTTTGCACCAGTGCAGAAGAATTTCAATCTGTTGCAACGCAGCGCTTTCGATACTGTCAACATGCCCTAGCGGCGGTGTCATCAGAGGTCTAGTATGAGCCGCACCCACGTCAGCCAGGAGGTAAACCATGTCGGCCACCAAGAAGCCTGTAAATACCCCGTTGCACTTACTCCAACAACTCTCGGGCAGCCTGCTCGAGCATTTGGAAAACGCTTGTTCCCAAGCCTTGGCTGATGCTGAAAAACTGCTCGCCAAACTGGAAAAGCAGCGCGGAAAAGCGCAGGAAAAATTGCACAAGTCCCGTACCAAATTGCAGGACGCCGCGGCAGCCGGTAAAGCCAAGGCACAAACCAAAGCGAAGGGTGCGGTGAAAGAACTTGAGGACCTGCTTGATGCCCTCAAGGATCGTCAATCCGAAACTCGCAGCTACATTCTGCAACTCAAACGCGATGCTCAAGAAAGCCTGAAACTGGCCCAGGGTGTCGGTCGTGTACAAGAGGCTGTCGGCAAGGCGTTGTCCCTGCGTTCGGCCAAGCCTGCTACGGCACCTGCCAAGAAAGCCGCGGCCAAACCGACTGCTGCAAAAGCACCGGCCAAGCCTGCTGCCAAGGCTCCGGTGAAAGCCGCAGCCAAACCAGTCGCAAAACCTGCGGCGAAAAAACCAGTCGCTGCCAGTGCTGCAAAACCGGCTGCTAAAACCTCGGCTGCCAAACCGGGCGCCAAGCCAGTCGCTGCAAAAACAGCAGCCGCTAAACCAGCTGCAAGAACCGCTGCTGCGAAACCGGCTGTGGCGAAAACCGCAGCTGCAAAACCAGCTGCAAAATCGGTAGCAAAACCAGCTGCAAAAACTGCCGCTGCCAAACCTGCTGCCAAGGCTGCAGCAAAACCTGTCGCGGCTAAAACTGCTGCAGCCAAGCCTGCCGTAAAACCAGCGGCGAAACCTGCGGCGAAACCTGCGGCAAAAGCTGCGGCAAAACCGGCTGCGAAACCCGCTGTAAAAGCTGCAGCGAAACCGGCAGCCAAACCTGCTGCGGCTAAACCTGCCGCTGCTGCCAACCCGGCCACCGCCAAACCCGCTGCCAAGCCAGCGGCGGCGAAGCCAGCTGCACAACCAGCAGTGAAAAAACCTGTTGCCGCCAAGCCGGCCGCCGCGCCAGTTGCCAAGCCAGCCAACCCGGCTCCGGCAGCGACGTCTGCTTTAGCAGCAGCCACCTCGACAGCTACGCCAGCGCCAACGCCGGCCGCCGCATCGATCGCAGCAACCACCCCAACCAGCGCTTCCTAAGCGCCGGTTACCGCGACGCGCAGATGATGCAGCGCGTCGCGGTCCAGGTGGGCGGCGCCCGCCGTCACACCTTCCAGCCAGGCCGTTAGATCGGTCGCCTCACACTGCGGCCAACTCTGCGCCAAACGTTCCAGTCGCAACAACAAATGTCGCTCTGCTTCCATCTCCAGTGACTTCACTTCTTCGCGCAAATCATTCAGCCCGGCATCCTCGCTAGCGGCGGCTTTCCATTGCAGACGCAATGCGCGCAATGGTTGCACAACCTCCGCGTCCCAAGGCCCGGCTAAATCGCGAAGCAGCTGCAAGCGTTGTTCGTTGCAGGCAACGCCACGCTCTCCCAGCCACAACCCGCTCAGCAGCAAGCACACGTTTACGCCCGTCGACTGCAAGTGCAGGCACGCACGTTCTACTCCGCGACGGGAGTAAGTAGTAACGGAAAAGCTCCACAGGTCAGAGGACATAGTGCTACTCGCGCCAGTTGCGAGCGAAGCTGGTAGACTCCGCCGCCATTATGATTCGACTTCAGAACCTGACTTTACAGCGTGGCCCGCAACGTCTGCTAGAAGACGCCGAGCTGACCCTGCACGCCGGCCACAAAGCCGGCCTCATCGGTGCCAACGGCGCCGGCAAATCGAGCCTGTTCGCCTTGCTTCTGGGTGACCTGCACCCGGACTCGGGTGATTGCTTCTTGCCGGCGGACTGGCGCATCGCCCACATGCGCCAGGAGATCGACACCCTCGATCGCGTGGCGGTCGACTATGTGCTCGATGGCGACCTGCGACTGCGCGAGGTGCAACGCGACCTCGCCGCAGCCGAAGCGGCCCATGACGGTGCCGCTCAGGCCCGCCTGCACTCCGAGCTCGACAGCGCCGACGGTTACACCGCCGACGCCCGGGCGCGCAAGTTGCTGGCGGGGCTTGGGTTCACCAACGAGCAAATGGATCGCCAGGTAGGAGATTTCTCTGGTGGTTGGCGGATGCGTCTGAACTTGGCGCAGGCTTTGATGTGCCCATCGGACCTGCTGCTACTCGACGAACCAACCAACCACTTGGACCTCGACGCCATCATCTGGCTCGAAGAATGGCTCAAAAGCTATCCCGGCACCTTGCTGCTGATTTCCCACGACCGGGACTTCCTCGATGCCGTGGTCGATCACGTGGCCCATGTCGATCAGCGCAAGATCACCCTGTATCGCGGTGGTTACAGCGCGTTTGAACGCGCCCGTGCCGAACGTCTGGCCCAGCAACAGCAGGCCTACGAGAAGCAGCAGGCGCAACGTGCGCACATGGAAAGTTACATCGCCCGCTTCAAGGCCCAGGCCACCAAGGCCCGTCAGGCCCAGAGCCGGATCAAGGCGCTGGAGCGGATGGAAGAGTTGTCCGCCGCCCACGTCGACTCGCCGTTTGACTTCGTCTTCCGCGAATCTCAGAAAATCTCCAGCCCGTTGATTGATCTGTCGGATGCTCGTCTGGGTTATGGCGACAAAGCCGTGCTGGAGAAGGTCAAGCTGCAACTGACCCCCGGCGCGCGGATCGGTTTGCTCGGCCCGAACGGCGCCGGTAAATCGACCCTGATCAAAAACCTTGCCGGTGAACTCTCGCCGTTGGCCGGTCGCCTGACCCGTGGCGAGAACACCGTCGTGGGCTACTTCGCCCAGCATCAGCTGGATTCGCTGGATGCCAAGGCCAGCCCGTTGCTGCACTTGCAGCGTCTGGCGCCGACCGAACGCGAACAGACTCTGCGCGACTTCCTCGGTGGTTTTGACTTCCGTGGCGCGCGCATTGATGAGCCGGTGCTGAACTTCTCCGGCGGCGAAAAGGCCCGTCTGGCCTTGGCGTTGATCGCCTGGGATCGGCCGAACCTGTTGCTGCTCGACGAACCGACCAACCACCTGGACCTGGAAATGCGCCTGGCGCTGACCATGGCCCTGCAGGAATTCAGTGGCGCAGTGCTGGTGGTCTCCCACGATCGTCATCTGCTCAAAAGCACCACCGACAATTTCTATCTGGTGGCCGACGGCAAGGTCGAGGAGTTCGACGGTGACCTGGAAGACTATGCCCGTTGGCTGGTCGACTACCGTCAGCGCAATGCCCCGGTCAGCAACACCCCGGTCAATCCGGACAAGACCGACAAGAAAGCCCAGCGCCAGGCCGCTGCTGCGTTGCGTCAGCAACTGGCACCGCACAAGCGTGAGGCTGACAAGCTCGAAGCCGAGTTGGGCAAGCTGCACGAGAAACTGGCGAAGATCGATACCAGCCTCGGCGACAGCGATATCTACGAACCGGCGCGCAAGAACGATTTGCGCGATCTGCTGGCCGAACAGGCCAGGTTGAAGGTGCGTGAAGCCGAACTCGAAGAAGCCTGGATGGAAGCCCTGGAACTGCTCGAAAGCATGCAGGCGGAGCTGGAGGCGCTGTCCTGATGGAAGCCCTCAAGCTACCGCTGCCGGCTGGGTGGGGCGAGCCAATCTGGTTCGCCGCGCAAATCCTGATGATCCTGTTGGCGGGTTACTTCGCCCAACGCTTCGTCGCCAAATGCCTGACTCGCCTGGGCGAGCGCTACCCGTTTCCACCGCAGCTGCTGATGCCATTGCGCGGCGGTTTGCGCTGGCTGATCATGGGCAGCGCGCTGATTTTCGTGCTGGAACGCCTCGGGGTCTCGGCCACCGTGCTCTGGACTGCGTTGTCCGGTTTCGTCGCAGTGGCGGCGGTGGCGTTCTTCGCGATGTGGAGCGTGCTCTCCAACTTGCTCTGCGCGATCCTGATCTTCACCGTCGGCCCGTTCCGCATCGGTGACGTCGTCGAACTGGTGGACACCACCGACAAGCCCGGCGTCAAAGGTCGGGTGGTGGCGATCAATCTGCTCTACACCACGTTGATCGAAGCGGAAGAACTCGGGACCGGCAGTGCGATGGTGCAGGTGCCCAACAGCCTGTTCTTCCAGCGTTCGGTTCGACGCTGGCGTGGTACGGATGTGTTCTCGTCCGGCGGTTTCGAAAAGTAAGCCTTCGTTGCCTGACCTACCGCTTTCGCGAGCAAGCCCGCTCCCACAGGTGACCGCGTTGACGGAAAGGCTCAGGGCGTGAAGGGGGCCTAAAGCCGTAAACACTGGTCGGCGACCGCAACATCCTGCAAAAAAAACGGTAGTCATCAGCCCAAAGCCGCATTAGCTTAGACGTCTGTCACGAGTCTGAGTCGAGGTGTGCGATGGAGCTTCAAACATGGCTGGCGTTTTTTGCCGCCTGCTGGGTGATCAGCCTATCTCCCGGTGCCGGCGCCATTGCGTCGATGTCCAGCGGCCTGCAATACGGTTTCTGGCGCGGTTACTGGAACGCCCTTGGCCTGCAATTGGGCCTGGCGGTACAGATCGCGATTGTCGGCGCCGGGGTTGGCGCGATTCTCACGGCATCGGCCACGGCTTTCTATGCAATCAAATGGTTCGGCGTTGCGTACCTGGTTTACCTCGCGATCAAGCAATGGCGCGCCCTGCCCAGCGACATGAGCGACGACGCCGCAGTGCGTCAGATCGGCAAGCCGCTGGCTTTGGTGTTCCGTGGATTCCTGGTCAACATCAGCAACCCCAAGGCACTGGTGTTCATGCTGGCGGTGTTGCCGCAGTTCATTGATCCACACGCGCCGCTGCTGGGCCAGTACCTGATCATCGGCGTGACCATGGTCTGCGTCGACCTGATCGTCATGGCCGGTTACACCGGGTTGGCATCGAAGGTGCTGCGCCTGTTGCGTACGCCCAAGCAGCAAAAACGCATGAACCGGACCTTTGCGGGGCTGTTCATCGGTGCTGCGGCGTTTATGGCGACGCTGCGCAAAGCCGCGGTGTAAAACGCTTAGGTACAAAAAAGGCGACCCTCGAGGTCGCCTTTTTCATGTCCAGAACTCACGCACAAACGCCGGTATTCGTTAACAAAGCTTGAGTGAAAGTCATTGGAAGTGAACAATGTGTTACTTCGTATTTCCAATTGAGATTCATTCATGACTGCCCCGTCCCGTTTCCTGGCCTGGCTGGTGTTGCCGCTGTTTGCCTTGTGCAGTTTCAATCTGTTGGCCGACACCGTGGAAGGCGCGCCGCAAGCCCTGCATTTGCTCGATTACATTGGCGCGGACTACCCGCAGACGGTGCAAGGGGGCAAGGTCACCGACGAGTCCGAATACCGCGAGCAGCTGGAATTCATCAAGGTGCTGCAAGGCTTGATTGCCGCGTTGCCGGCCAAACCCGAAAAAGCCGGGCTGGAGCAGGGCGTCAGCGCGCTGCGCAATGCCATTGCTGCCCGTCAGGACGGCGCGGACGTGGCCCGTCAGGCTCGGCAACTCGGCGCGAAACTGGCCGTGACCTATGAAGTCAGTCAGGCGCCGATCATTACCCCGGACCCGACCCGTGGTGCGCCGCTGTACGCCCAGCATTGCTCGGTCTGCCATGGCGATACGGGTGCCGGCGACGGTCCGGCGGGTGTCGGTCTGACGCCGCCGCCAGCCAATCTGCGTGACACGGCGCGCCTGGATCACCTGAGCCTCTACGCGATCTACAGCACCTTGGGCCTGGGTGTCGAAGGCACGGACATGCCGGCCTTCGCCGATCAGTTGGACGATCGTCAACGCTGGGACTTGGCGACTTACATCGCCAGTTTCAGCGCCGATCCGGCCGCAGCAAAATCCGAAAAGGCCTACAACATTGCCGACCTGGCACGTCAGACGCCGGCCGAAGTGCAGGCCGCCGATGGCCCGCAAGCCGCCGCGACGTTCCGTGCCCAGCGGGCGCAACCGCCGCAGGTCAAGCGGGGACCGGCGCAGTTGCTCGACTACACCGCTGCAACCCTGGACAAGAGCCTCTTGGCCTACCGTGCCGGTGACCACGATCAAGCCTATGACTTGTCGGTAGCGGCCTACCTGGAAGGCTTCGAACTGGTCGAGAGCTCGCTGGACAACGTCGACGCCAACGTGCGCAAGGACACCGAAAAATCCCTGATGGCTTACCGTCAGTCGTTGCAGGACGGGTTGCCGGTGGTCCAGGCCCAGGAGCGTCTGGACGCGGCGAAGGCCAAGTTAAAGGAGTCCGCCGGGTTGCTGGGCAGCGACGGTTTGAGCTGGTCGCTGAGCTACATCTCCGGTTTGCTGATTTTGCTGCGCGAAGGTCTGGAAGCGATTCTGGTGCTGGCGGCGATTCTGGCGTTCCTGCGCAATACCGGCCAGCAGTCGGCGGTGCGTAGCGTCAACGTCGGTTGGGGCCTGGCGTTGCTGGCGGGTCTGGCAACTTGGGCGCTGGCGGCGTACGTGATCGATGTCAGCGGTTCGCAGCGTGAACTGTTGGAAGGTGCGACGGCGTTGTTCGCCGCCGTCATGGTGCTCTGGCTCGGTGTGTGGATGCACGACCGTCGCCACGCAGCGGCGTGGCAGGATTACATCAAGAGCAGCCTGGTCGGCGGCGGCGGTCGCTTCGGCTTTGCGACGCTGGCGTTTTTCTCGGTGTACCGCGAGCTGTTTGAAGTGATTCTGTTCTACGAGACCTTGTGGCTGCAGGCAGGTCCCGCCGGGCATAACGCGGTGCTGGCCGGTGGTGCCACAGCGCTGGTGTTGCTGGTCGGGCTGGCGTGGGTGATCCTGCGCGGTTCGCAGAAACTGCCGCTGTCGTTGTTCTTCAGCATCAACGCCGGACTGCTGTGCACGCTGTCGGTGGTGTTTGCCGGGCATGGCGTGAAGGCGTTGCAGGAAGCCGGGATCTTCGGCACGCGTCCGGTGCCGTTCTTTGACTTCGATTGGCTGGGCATCCACGCGGATGCGTATTCGCTGAGTGCTCAGCTTGTGGCGATCGTTGCGATCATTGTGCTGTATGGCCGTAGCTGGGTGGCGGAGAAGCGGCGGGTGCCGGTTTCTTAAAAGGCATTCGCTTCGCTCATATTCGCGGGCAAGCCTCGCTCCTACGGATTGTGATATCTGTAGGAGCGAGGCTTGCCCGCGAAGCTTTTAGAAGAGGAAAAAGTCTATGCGTGTCTGGATCGATGCCGACGCCTGCCCACGGGCGGCCAAGGATCTGGTGGTGAAGTTCGCCCTTAAGCGCCAGTTCGAAGTGGTGCTGGTGGCCGGGCAGCCGCAGATCAAACCGGGGCTGGCCCTGGTGAAGCTGATCGTGGTGCCGAGCGGTCCGGACGCCGCCGATGACTATCTGGTGGAACACGCGGTGCCGGGTGAATTGGTGATTTGCAGCGATGTGCCGCTGGCCGATCGGCTGGTGAAAAAAGGCGTTGCCGCCCTAGACCCACGGGGCAAGGAATTCGATGCGCAGAACATGGGTGATCGGCTGGCGGTGCGTAACCTGTTCACCGATTTGCGTGAACAGGGCCAGATGAGCGGCGGGCCGGCGCCGTTTGGTGAGCGCGAGAAGCAGGCATTTGCCAATGCGCTGGACCGGATCCTCACGCGGCTTTCCCGTTCACAATGATCGTTCCCACGCTCTGCGTGGGAATGCCTCACTGGACGCTCTGCGTCCGCTTTGGGACGCGGAGCGTCCCCGACTGCATTCCCACGCGGAGCGTGGGAACGATTATCGAACCGGGGTCAGGCGTCGTTTTCGTGGGTCAGTTCGAGGACGCGGTCGACCAGTTTGTTGATCCCCGATGCCGCTTCACTGATGCTCTGCGCCAGCATGTACGCCGGGGTGCACACCAGTTTGCGGGCCTTGTCTTCGACGATGTCGCTCACCGCGCATTCCTGGTGGGTGGCGCCCATCTTGTTCATGGCGGCTGCCGTTTCGGCGTCGTTGCCGATGGTGCAGGTCACGCCCGGTCCATAGATTTTCGCCGCCAGCGCAGGCGAAATGCAGATCAACCCCACCGGTTTGCCCGCTTCTGCAAACGCTTCGGTCAACGCCAGGACGTCCGGTTGAACCGTGCAGCCGGCGCCTTCGATGGCGAAGTTCGACAGGTTCTTGGCCGCGCCGAAACCCCCGGGCACGATCAGCGCGTCGAAGTCTTCGACGTCTGCTTCGCGAATATCCTTGATGTTGCCCCGGGCGATCCGCGCCGATTCCACCAGCACATTGCGCGACTCGGGCATTTCGTCGCCGGTCAGGTGATTGATCACCTGCAATTGCGAGATATTGGGGGCAAAGCACTGCACCTGAGCGCCACGCTGGTCCAGGCGCAGCAAGGTAATCACACTTTCGTGGATCTCGGCGCCGTCGTACACGCCACAGCCGGAAAGGATCACTGCAATTTTTTTGCTCATGGGTTTTTCTCCAGATTCATGGCGTTAAATGTCCACTAATTTGTCACTCGTTGCCATAGGGTTAATTCGCGGCTACACCTAGCATCTGTCCTCAAGATTCCGATCAGGGCGCGTCAATGGACTTCATTCTGTATGCGGTGCCGTTTTTCTTTGTGCTGATTGCCGTCGAGCTGCTGGCGGACCGTTGGCGTGGGGTGAGCAATTATCGGCTGGCGGATGCGATCAACAGCATCAGCACCGGCGTGTTGTCGACCACCACGGGCCTGTTGACCAAAGGCGTCGGCTTGGTGACCTATGCGTTTGCCCTCAAGCAGCTGGCACTGTTCGAACTCTCGGTCGACAGCGTCCGGGTCTGGGTGTTTGCCTTCGTCCTCTATGACTTCTGCTACTACTGGCTGCATCGCATGGGCCACGAGCGCAACATCCTCTGGGCCGCGCATTCGGTGCATCACCAGAGCGAGGACTACAACCTCTCCACGGCCCTGCGCCAGACCAGTACCGGCTTCCTGCTGAGCTGGATTTTCTACCTGCCGATGGCGGTGCTCGGCGTGCCGCTGCTGGTGTTCATCAGCGTCGCCGCGCTGAACCTGCTGTATCAATTCTGGGTGCATACCAAACACATTCCCAAGCTTGGCTGGTTCGAGTGGTTCTTTGTCACGCCGTCCAATCATCGGGCTCACCATGCGCAGAACGCTCTCTACATGGATCGCAACTACGGCGGGGTGTTCATTATTTGGGACCGTCTATTTGGCTCGTTCCAGGAAGAGGACGACAACGAACCGGTGATTTTCGGCGTGACCACGCCGCTGGCGAGCTGGAATCCGCTGTGGGCGAACGTGCAGTTTTACGCGCAGCTCTGGGATGACGCGCGGCGGGCTGAAAGCAGATGGGACAAGCTGCGGATCTGGTTCATGCGCACCGGTTGGCGACCGGCGGATGTGGCGGCCAGGTACCCGATGAACAAACCGGACCTGAGCCAGTTCCGCAAATTCGAAGTGCCGCTGGACGGGCGTCAGCAGCTGTATGTGGCGTTGCAGTTCTGTGTCTACATTGCGCTGGGCAGCTACTTGATGAACCTGGAGCCGCGTTTGCCGACCGCAGCGCTGGTGTTGGGCTGGAGCGCGGTGGCATTGGGCTTGTTTACGTTGGGCATGGCCCTGGAGAATCGCCCGCAGGCATTGAAGCTGGAGCTGCTGCGGCTGGCATCGAATGTGCCGCTGGTGTGGCTGGCGCCGATGGTCGGGCTGTGGCCGGCCAGCGCGCTGGGCTGGATCGGCCTGCTCAGCTACAGCCTGCTCAGCGGCATCGGTCTCTACTGTTGGAGGGACCGTTTCACTCGATTGGCGTCTTAGTCTCGGCGGCTTTGGCCAGCTCGGCTTGCTCGTCGGCGTAGATCTTCTTCGCCAGACGGGCATTCTTGAAGCGCCGCCGTAGCCACAGGCCCAGGCCCAGTAACAGCAGGGCGCCGAGCACCCACAGCTCGTACTTCTTGACGCTGCCCAGCATGCCCTCGAGCACCGCGCCGAAGTGATACGCCGCTGCGGCCAGTGCGGCCGCCCAGATCGCGGCACCAATCCCGTTAAGCAGCAAATAACGTCCCGGCGGATAACCCGACAGGCCGATCGCCACCGGCATGACTGTGCGCAATCCATAGACAAAGCGGAAGCTCAGCACCCAGATGTCCGGGTGTTTGCGGATGTGTTCCAGCGCCCGATCACCCATCATTTGCCAGCGCGGTTTGCGCGCGAGCAATTTGCGGCCGTGTTTGCGCCCGAGGAAATACCACAGCTGATCGCCGGCATAACTGCCACAGAACGCCACGATCGTGACGATCTTGATGTCCATGTATCCGCGGAACGCGAGGAAGCCTGCGAGCACCAGGATGGTTTCGCCTTCGAAGAACGTGCCGAGAAAAAGGGCGAAGTAGCCGAATTCCTGAAGAAATTGTTGGAGCATTGTCTGGATGCTGGCGAAATGAACGCGCAGCCTAACCCTTCGTGCACATTCATGAAAGTGTCCAAATGTGTCTCGACGTGAACATTTCCTACAAGGACAATGGAATGCGGCTACGTGTCACAGGGCTAAGCACAACTGTCATCTGTTCGTCATAATGGCCGCTTATAACTGTCACGCTCGCCTGCCAGCGCGGGCTCAGGAGTCTGCCGTGAGCTTTACCCCCGCCAACCGTTTGTTTCCAGCAACCCGCCTGCGTCGCAACCGTCGTGATGATTTCTCGCGTCGACTGGTCCGTGAAAACGTTTTGACCGTCGATGACCTGATCCTGCCGGTGTTCGTGCTGGACGGTGAAAACCGTCGCGAAGCAGTGGCGTCGATGCCGGGCGTCGAGCGCCTGACCATCGATCTGTTGCTCGAAGAAGCGGCCAAGTGGGTCGAGCTGGGGATTCCCGCGTTGGCGCTGTTCCCGGTCACGCCGCCGGAGCTCAAGTCGCTGGACGCCGCCGAAGCCTGGAACCCGAACGGCATCGCCCAGCGCGCCACCCGCGCCTTGCGTGCGCAGTTCCCGGAGCTGGGGGTTATCACCGACGTTGCGCTCGACCCGTTTACCACCCACGGTCAGGATGGCATCCTCGACGAAGAAGGCTATGTGCAGAACGACATTACCGTCGACGCACTGGTCAAGCAGGCCCTGTCTCACGCCGAGGCCGGCGCTCAAGTGGTGGCGCCGTCGGACATGATGGACGGTCGCATCCAGGCGATTCGCGAAGCACTGGAGCTGGCCGATCACGTTAACGTGCGGATCATGGCCTACTCGGCCAAATACGCCAGCGCCTATTACGGCCCGTTCCGCGACGCGGTGGGTTCGGCGCTGAACCTGGGCAAGGCCAACAAGGCCTCTTATCAGATGGACCCGGCCAACAGCAACGAAGCCCTGCACGAAGTGGCGGCCGACTTGTCAGAAGGCGCGGACATGGTCATGGTCAAGCCAGGCATGCCGTATCTGGACATCCTTTACCGGGTCAAAGAAGAATTTAAAGTGCCGACCTTTGTGTATCAGGTCAGCGGTGAATACGCCATGCACATGGCGGCAATCCAGAATGGCTGGTTGAGCGAAGGGGTTATCCTCGAATCCCTGACCGCTTTCAAACGTGCAGGGGCTGATGGCATCCTGACTTACTTTGCCGTGCGTGCCGCTCAATTGTTACGAGAGCAGAAATAGCCCTCCCAGGAACATTCCATGAATACCGAAGGACTCACTGAAGTTGCCGTAAAGGAAGCTCAACCCGTGGTCGAGCAAATCGCCGAGACACCGCCGGAACTGGAGCCCGCTCCCCCTGCGGCGGTGACCGAAACCGCGACGGCGGCACCGGCGATTGCCATTCCCGGTCTGGATGACAGCAGCCTGTATATCCATCGCGAGCTCTCGCAACTGCAGTTCAACATCCGCGTGCTGGAACAGGCGCTGGATGAGTCCTACCCGTTGCTGGAGCGGCTGAAGTTTCTGCTGATCTTCTCCAGCAACCTGGACGAGTTCTTCGAGATTCGCGTCGCCGGCCTGAAGAAGCAGATCACCTTCGCCCGTGAACAGGCCGGTGCCGATGGCCTGCAACCGCATCAGGCCCTGGCCCGCATCAGCGAGCTGGTACACGGTCACGTCGACCGCCAGTACGCGATCCTCAATGACATTCTATTGCCGGAACTGGAAAAACATCAGGTCCGCTTCATCCGTCGGCGTCACTGGACCACCAAGATCAAAACCTGGGTGCGCCGCTATTTCCGCGACGAGATCGCGCCGATCATTACCCCGATCGGCCTCGACCCGACGCACCCGTTCCCGTTGCTGGTGAACAAGAGCCTGAACTTCATCGTCGAACTCGAAGGTATCGACGCCTTCGGTCGCGATTCCGGTCTGGCGATCATCCCGGCGCCACGCCTGTTGCCGCGCGTCATCAAGTTGCCGGAAGAAGTCGGCGGCGCGGGCGACAACTATGTGTTCCTGTCGTCGATGATCCACGCGCACGCCGATGACCTGTTCCAGGGCATGAAGGTCAAGGGCTGCTACCAGTTCCGCCTGACCCGTAACGCCGACCTTTCCGTCGACACCGAAGATGTAGAAGACCTGGCCCGCGCGCTGCGCGGCGAGTTGTTCTCCCGTCGCTACGGTGACGCGGTGCGTCTTGAAGTTGCCGACACCTGCCCGAAACAGTTGTCCGACTACTTGCTCAAACAGTTCAACCTGCACGAGACCGAGCTGTATCAGGTCAACGGTCCGGTCAACCTGACCCGCCTGTTCAGCATCACCGGTCTGGACAGTCAGCGTGAGCTGCAATACATGCCGTTCACCCCGCAGATCCCGAAACTGCTGCAGAACAGCGAGAACATTTTCAGTGTGATCAGCAAGCAGGACATCCTGTTGCTGCACCCGTTCGAGTCGTTCACGCCGGTGGTCGACCTGCTGCGCCAGGCGGCCAAGGACCCGCATGTCTTGGCGGTCCGTCAGACCCTGTACCGCTCTGGCGCCAACTCGGAAATCGTGGATGCGCTGGTGGATGCTGCGCGTAACGGCAAAGAGGTCACCGCGGTGATCGAATTGCGCGCGCGGTTCGATGAAGAGTCCAACCTGCAACTGGCCAGCCGTCTGCAAGCGGCCGGTGCGGTGGTGATTTACGGCGTGGTCGGCTTCAAGACCCACGCCAAGATGATGCTGATTCTGCGTCGCGAGGCCGGCGAAATCGTGCGTTATGCGCATTTGGGCACGGGTAACTACCACGCGGCCAACGCCCGTCTGTACACCGACTACAGCTTGCTGACCTCCGACGATGCCTTGTGCGAAGACGTTGGCAAACTGTTCAGCCAGCTGATCGGCATGGGTAAAACCCTGCGCATGAAGAAGCTGCTGCACGCGCCGTTCACGTTGAAGAAGGGCATGCTCGACATGATTGCCCGCGAAACCCAGTTCGCCCTCGACGGCAAACCGGCGCACATCATCGCCAAGTTCAACTCGCTGACCGATCCGAAGATCATTCGCGCGTTGTACAAGGCCAGTCAGTCCGGAGTGCGAATCGATCTGGTGGTGCGCGGCATGTGCTGCCTGCGGCCGGGCATCGCCGGGGTATCGCACAACATCCACGTGCGCTCGATCATCGGTCGTTTCCTGGAACACACCCGGGTCTTCTATTTCCTCAATGGCGGTGAAGAGCAGATGTTCCTGTCCAGCGCCGACTGGATGGAGCGCAACCTCGACAAGCGCGTCGAGACTTGCTTCCCGGTCGAGGGCAAGAAGCTGATCATGCGGGTCAAGAAAGAGCTGGAGCTTTATCTGACCGACAACACCCACAGCTGGAGCCTGCAGGCGGATGGTCGCTACATCCGCAACACGCCGACCGGCAACCAGAACCCGCGCAGTGCACAGGCGACGCTGCTGGAGCGTTTGGGTAGTCCAATCCTGACCGTTCGATAACACGCAAAACCTGTGGGAGCGAGCTCTTGTGGCGAGGGGATTTATCCCCGTTGGACTGCGCAGCAGTCCCTTTGGGGCCGCTTCGCGCCCCAGCGGGGATAAAACCCCTCGCCACAAAGGCTCGCTCCCACATGTGAATGGTGTCGCCTGTTGAATTGCAGGCACAAAAAAGGCCTTCCGAAGAAGGCCTTTTTCAATTTCAGGTTTAGCGGACGTTCAGCGTAAAGCTGACCCGGGTCAGCCATTCCGCTTCGAGGGCGAAGTCGGCCTGGGTCAGCTGGTTTTCGTCCAGCCAGTTTTCCGGGAACAACAAATCGAGGCTGTCGCGCTTGGCGTGCAATACGACCTGTGGCATTTCCTGGGTGCCGCGAATGTGATGGAACAGGATCGCAAAGCGCAGCAGCACGCACAGGCGAATCAGCTTGATGCCGTCATCGCCAAAATCGGCAAACCGGTCCCGGGGAATGTTGCGGCGGTGACCACGCACCAATAGCGCGAGCATCAGTTGGTCCTCTCGGGAGAACCCGGCCAGGTCCGAGTGCTCGATCAGGTAGGCGCCGTGCTTGTGGTACTGATAGTGAGCGATGTCCAGGCCCACTTCATGGACCTTGGCGGCCCAGCCGAGCAGTTCGCGCCAGACGCCGTCATTCAGATCCCAATCCTTGGCCACTTGATCGAAGGCATGCAGGGCTTTGCGTTCGACCCGCGCCGCTTGTTCGAGATCGACGTGATAACGCTCCATCAACGAACTGAGCGTGCGCTCACGGACGTCTTCGTGGTGATGACGGCCTAGCAGGTCATAGAGCACGCCTTCACGCAGGGCGCCTTCACAGTGGTCCATGCGTTGCAGTTCGAGGGCGTCGAAGATTGCTTCGAGAATCGCCAGGCCCGCAGGAAAAATCGCGCGGCGGTCCGGCTTGATGCCTTCGAAATCGATTTTCTCGACATCGCCCAGCTTGATCAGTTTGCGCTTGAGCCAGGCCAAACCTTCGGCATTGACCTCGCCCGTGCCATGACCGCCGGCCTTCAGCGCCAAACCGATAGCGCGGATGGTGCCTGAGGAGCCGATGGCTTCATCCCAGGTCAGGCGGTGCAGGGCGTGTTCGATGCTCATGATCTCCAGCCGCGCTGCGGTGTACGCCTGGGCGTAGCGGGCCGGGGTGATCTTGCCGTCCTTGAAGTAGCGCTGGGTATAACTGACGCAGCCCATTTGCAGGCTTTCGCGCAGCAGCGGTTCGAAGCGCTGGCCGATAATGAACTCGGTACTGCCGCCGCCGATGTCGGCAACCAGGCGTTTACCCGGGGTGTCGGCGAGGGTGTGGGACACGCCAAGGTAGATCAGGCGAGCTTCTTCACGACCGGAGATGACCTCCACCGAATGCCCGAGGATTTCTTCGGCGCGGCGGATGAATTCGCCGCGGTTGCGCGCTTCACGCAGGGCGTTGGTGCCGACGATCCGCACGGCGCCAGGGGGCATACCGTTGATCAGTTGGGCAAAACGCTTCAGGCAATCGAGCCCGCGCTGCATGGATTCTTCGTTGAGGTGGCGCTCTTCGTCGATGCCGGCGGCCAGCTGAACCTTCTCCCCGAGACGCTCGAGAATACGGATTTCGCCGTTCTGGGCCTTGGCCACGACCATGTGAAAGCTGTTGGAGCCCAGGTCGATTGCGGCGATCAGGGACAGATTCTTGGCTTGGGATTGCGGCATGGTCATGGGGTCTCGGTCGATAACCCAGACATCGTGCCACGATCAAAGGCTGACGCCAACGCGCAGGAGTTGTGGAAGGCTGCGTTCTTTTGGCGCGGGGACATTTGCAGTGCTGCTGATGGCCTCTTCGCGAGCAAGCCCGCTCCCACCTTTAACCGGGTTGCTCAGCCACAACGCGGTCAACTGTGGGAGCGGGCTTGCTCGCGAAGGCGGCATCGCTGACTCCAGAGATCTTTCAGCCCGCCGCTTCAACCGTCCCGATAAAGTTCGCCAACTCCGCGGTCTGCGGGTTCGCAAACAAAATCTTCGGATCCCCCACCTCATGCACCTTGCCCTGATGCATGAACACCAACTTATCCCCAACCTCCCGGGCAAAACGCATTTCATGGGTGACCATGATCAATGTCATGCCTTCCCTGGCCAGTTGCCGGACCACGCTCAGCACCTCATTAACCCATTCCGGATCCAGCGCCGAGGTGATCTCGTCGCACAGCAGCACCTTCGGCGACATCGCCAGCGCCCGGGCAATCGCCACGCGCTGTTGCTGCCCGCCAGACAATCGGTCCGGGAAGGCATCAAATTTCTCGCCCAACCCGACCCGTTCCAGCATCTCCCGCGCCAGCTCGACAGCCTTGGTCTTCGGCACTTTCTGCACCACTTGCGGCGCGAGCATCACGTTTTCGCCCACGGTCAGGTGCGGGAACAGGTTGAACTGCTGAAACACCATCCCGACTTTCTGCCGCAAGCTGCGCAGATCGGCACGGGCGGCGTCGAGGTATTCGCCGTCGACTTCGATCACGCCGTCGTTGATCGATTCCAGGCCATTGAGCGTGCGCAGCAAGGTCGATTTGCCCGAGCCGCTACGGCCGATGATCGCCACCACCTGGCCTTCCTCGACGCTCAGGTCGATGCCTTTGAGCACATGGTGGTCGCCGTAGTATTTATGCAGGGCGGAAATTCTAAGCAGAGGCATGCAGTCTCCTTTCCAGGTAGCGCGCACTGAGGGACAAGGGGTAGCAAAGCAGGAAGTAACCGAGGGCCACGAGGCCGTAGACCATGAAGGGTTCGAAGGTCGCGTTGGCGAGCATGCCGCCGGTCTTGGTCAGTTCGGTGAAGCCGATGATCGAGGTCACGGCGGTGCCTTTGACCACTTGCACCGAGAAGCCCACGGTCGGCGCCACAGCAATCCGCAGCGCTTGCGGCAGAATCACGTAGCGCAGTTGCTCAAGCGGATTGAGCGCCAGGCTCGACGAGGCTTCCCACTGGCCATTGGGGATCGATTCGACGCAGCCACGCCAGATTTCCGCCAAGTAGGCGCTGGTGAACAGCGTCAGGGCCAGCGCCGCCGCCATCCACGGCGAAATCTCCACGCCGGCCAGCGCCACGCCGAAAAACACCAAAAACAACTGCATTAACAGCGGCGTGCCCTGGAACAGCTCGATGTAGGTGCGGGCAACGTTGTGCGGCAGGGGGGTTTTCGAGATGCGCATGACCATGATCAGCAAGCCGATCAGTCCGCCGCCGATAAACGCCACCAGCGACAGCGCCAGAGTCCATTGCAGGCCAGTGAGCAGGTTGCGCACGACGTCCCAGAACGTGAAATCGCTCATTGGCTGCTCCTCGATAGGTAGCGACGGCCGATCCAGTTCAGCAACTGGCGGATCAACAGCGCCATGCACAGGTACAGCAGCGTGGTCAGGGCATAGGTTTCAAAGGCGCGGAAGTTGCGTGATTGAATGAAGTTGGCGGCGAAGCTCAACTCCTCGGTTGCGATCTGCGAGCAGACCGCCGAGCCGAGCATGACGATGATGATCTGGCTGCTCAGGGCCGGCCAGACTTTGCCTAACGCCGGCAGCAGGATCACGTGGCGGAACGCTTCGAATCGGCTCATCGCCAAGGCAGCAGCGGCTTCCAGCTGTCCCCGGGGGATCGCCTGAATGCCGGCGCGGATGATCTCGGTCGAGTAAGCCCCGAGGTTGATTACCATCGCCAGCACCGCTGCCTGCCATTCTGAGATCTGCACGCCCAGCGACGGCAAGCCGAAGAAGATGAAAAACAGCTGCACCAGAAACGGCGTGTTGCGGATCAATTCGACGTAGACCCCGAAGATCGTCGAGAACGGGCGGATATTCCACGCCCGCACCAACGCTCCGACAATGCCCAGACCCACGCCGAACACTGCGCCGATGGCCGTCAACTCAAGGGTGAACAGCGCGCCGCGCAGCAGCAGGTCGGTGTTTTGCACCACCGGCAGAAAGTCGAACTGATAGGCCATATCAAGTCTCCCGAGCGACGATCAGAGATCGGCCGGCAACGGCTCTTTCAGCCAGGTCCGGGAGTTTTTCTCCAGCGCGCCGTCGGTCTTGGCGGTGGCGAGGATCTGATTGACCTTGCCCAGCAACGCCGGCTCGTTCTTGTTCACGCCGACATAGACCGGCGAGTCCTTGAGCTTCACTTTCAGCGCAGGCACGCGTTTCGGGTTTTTCTCGCTGATCGCCACCATCACCACGTTGCCGCTGGCGATCAGGTCGACTTGCCCGGCGAGGTAAGCGGCGATGGTCGAGTTGTTGTCTTCAAAGCGCTTGATGGTCACGCCTTCGGGAGCGACTTTGGTCAGTTCGATGTCTTCGATGGCGCCTCGGGTAACGCTGACGGTTTTGCCCTTGAGGTCGTCCAGGCCTTTGATGTCGGCGTCTGGCGGACCAAACACGGCGAGGTAGAACGGCGCATAGGCGCTGGAGAAATCGATGACTTTCTCGCGCTCGGGGTTCTTGCCCAGGCTGGAGATCACCAGATCGACCTTGCCGGTGGTCAGGAACGGGATGCGGTTGGTGCTGTTGACCGGCGTAAGCTCAAGCTTGACCTTGAGTTGGTCGGCCAGCAGTTTAGCGGTGTCGATATCGAGGCCGCGAGGTTTCATGTCCGGGCCGACCGAGCCGAACGGCGGGAAGTCCTGAGGCACGGCCACCTTGAGGACGCCGCGTTTGACCACATCCTCCAGACCGTCGGCGTGAGCGGGTGCCTGGCCCAGCATCAGGCTGGCAAACAGGGCGGTGAGCAGGGCGCTGTAACGCAGGGTCATGGCATATCTCCGGATCGGCGAGAAGTGATTTCTGCGGATCGACCGAGCATGGGCCATGCCAAGAAGTGGTTTTGGGTGTCCCAGGTCACGGTTTTGCTGGATTCGTTCGGTCTTACTGGTCTGAACAGTGCAAGGGCGTTTCGCACCCTCATAGCGCATCCTTGAAGCGTGCCGAACCCCCATGGGGCACGACTTGCCGGGCGTTGTGAATAGCTTTACAACTAGCCGCTCATTGTCCTGGTTCGCCTGAAAAACCATGAATTCGATTTCCCGAGCCGTACCTGAAGTGGCGCTGCAAGCCATCCGGAAACTGATCACCGAACAGGGTTTCGCGCCGGGCGATGCTTTGCCCTCGCAGCGGGATCTGGCGGTGCAATTGGGGGTCAGTCGGGCGTCGCTGCGTGAGGCGTTATCGTCGTTGAGTGCGCTGGGCGCGATCAGCATCCAGCCGGGCAAGGGCGTGTTCGTGCAGTCACCGGTCGATTTGCCGCGAGGCGATGCGGCGCTGAGTTGGCCATTCGCGGCCCTGGCGTCGCCGTTGGATATTTTCCAGTTGCGCTATGCTCTGGAAGGCTTTGCCGCCGGTTTGGCCGCGGTGACCCTGAGCACTCAGGAACTCGATACGCTGGAAGACAACGTTGCCGCCATGCGTAACGAATTGAAGGCCGGCGACTTCGAAGCGGCGGCGCGACTTGATTTCGATTTTCACCGACGCATTCTGCTGGCCAGCGGCAATCAGGCGATGCTGAGCATCCTCACGGCCAGCGCCGACATTTTTCTGGAGAGTCAGAAGCTACCGTTCATCCGAGCCGAACGGGCCATGGAAACCTGGCAGGAGCACCGCAAAATCCTCCGCGCACTGGCCAGGCGCTCGTCCGGCGCGGCGCAGAAGGCCATGCAGGAACATGTGCGCAATGCAGCCCTGCGTACTGGAATTGCCTTCGTCGCTCCCGCCACCTCATGACTTGAGCTATACCCAAACTCATGCGGCACCATAGCGAGACTCAATCAACTGCACCTTCCTGAACGGGGGAAGGGCGGCTATGATGGGCCACGTTTTTTTGCTTACAACCTGGAGACTTCCATGAGCAGCGATCTTATCAAACACGTCACCGACGCTAGCTTCGACGTCGACGTCCTCAAGGCCGAAGGCGCTGTACTGGTCGACTACTGGGCTGAATGGTGCGGCCCTTGCAAAATGATCGCTCCTGTTCTGGACGAAATTGCTGAAACCTACAAAGGCAAGCTGACCATTGCCAAGCTGAACATCGACGAGAACCAGGAAACCCCGGCCAAGCATGGCGTGCGTGGTATCCCGACTCTGATGCTGTTCAAGAACGGCACCGTTGAAGCGACCAAGGTCGGCGCACTGTCGAAGTCGCAACTGGCTGCCTTCCTCGACGCCAACATCTAAGCGTTGTTATAAAGCGTCATGAAAAGGCCCCGCATATTGCGGGGCCTTTTCGTTATTGAGGGCTAGACGCTCCGAAACTCAGGTGGTACATTCGGCCCCGCACTGGTTTCTCCATTGCCCCCTGCTAGCCGTCGCCGACGCACTCCTTTTCGAATAAGTACGCGATCCTGTCGCCTTCTCTGCGGCGCGGCCTCATTAAGCCAAAAGCTTAATTTCCCCCCCTCCATAAATGATTACGTCATTCCTATATGAATCTGACTGAACTCAAGCAAAAGCCGATTACCGAACTGCTCGAATTGGCCGAACAGATGGGCATAGAAAATATGGCCCGTTCGCGCAAGCAGGACGTGATTTTCTCCCTGCTCAAAAAGCACGCTAAAAGCGGCGAGGAAATCTCCGGTGATGGCGTGCTGGAGATTCTCCAGGACGGCTTCGGCTTCCTGCGCTCCGCTGACGCGTCCTATCTTGCCGGCCCAGACGATATCTACGTCTCGCCGAGCCAGATCCGTCGTTTCAACTTGCGCACCGGTGACACCATCGTTGGCAAGATCCGCCCTCCGAAGGAAGGCGAGCGTTATTTCGCGCTGCTCAAGGTCGACACGATCAACTACGATCGTCCTGAGAACGCGAAAAACAAGATTCTCTTCGAGAACCTGACCCCGCTGTTCCCGACCGTGCGCATGAAGATGGAAGCCGGCAACGGTTCCACCGAAGACTTGACCGGTCGTGTCATCGACCTGTGCGCCCCGATCGGCAAAGGCCAGCGCGGTCTGATCGTTGCACCGCCGAAAGCCGGTAAAACGATCATGCTGCAGAACATCGCGGCGAACATCGCTCGTAACAACCCTGAAGTTCATCTGATCGTATTGCTGATCGATGAGCGTCCGGAAGAAGTAACCGAAATGCAGCGCACCGTGCGCGGCGAAGTGGTTGCCTCGACGTTCGACGAGCCGCCAACCCGCCACGTGCAGGTTGCCGAAATGGTGATCGAGAAGGCCAAGCGCCTGGTCGAACACAAGAAAGACGTGGTGATCCTGCTCGACTCCATCACCCGTCTGGCTCGCGCCTACAACACCGTGATCCCGAGCTCCGGCAAAGTGCTCACTGGTGGTGTCGATGCCCACGCCCTGGAGAAACCGAAACGTTTCTTCGGCGCCGCACGGAACATCGAAGAAGGCGGTTCGCTGACCATTATCGCCACCGCGCTGGTTGAAACCGGCTCGAAGATGGACGAAGTGATCTACGAAGAATTCAAAGGCACCGGCAACATGGAACTGCCTCTGGACCGTCGTATCGCTGAAAAACGCGTCTTCCCGGCCATCAACATCAACCGATCCGGTACCCGCCGCGAAGAGTTGCTGACCGCCGACGACGAGTTGCAGCGCATGTGGATCCTGCGCAAGCTGCTGCACCCGATGGACGAAATCGCTGCCATCGAGTTCCTGGTCGACAAGCTGAAAACGACCAAGACCAACGACGAGTTCTTCTTGTCGATGAAGCGCAAGTAAGACGGTTTTTTAACCGCTAAAAATGGCGTCCTTCGGGGCGCCATTTTTTTTGGTGCGCCAGGCATGGCGCGTTGCGCGAAGCGCAACCAGCTTGGCTGTGGTGGCCACGCTGGTGACTTGGAGGTGAAAGTCCTCTACACACCCGGCAAGGGGAAGTGTTAGCCAGAGGCA
>NZ_SISB01000017.1 GCF_004310295.1 Pseudomonas sp. BGI-2
GAGCACGAGTTCGGCAGCCTCGCGTTTGAATTCAGCAGAAAAGGAACGGCGTTGTTTGGTCATCTGACACCTCGATCTGGCGAGCATTCTCGCCTAAATGGGTGTCCGGTTTCATTAGACCACTACATATCCCCCTTAATCAGATACCTACGCACTCAGCTCGATAGATGGGCCTGCGCTGCGGCGTGTCTAACCAAGCGCATCCCCCGCCGCACCAGCTCACTCGACCGGTGAGCCTCCAGCCCTAAAAAATTACTGCTTCGGTGGAACCTTCTTTGGTGGAATCAGAGCCGAGCGACGCGTTCCAATCGATCTATCTGTAGTGGGCGTCGTGGGCCAATACGCCTTTGCCACGCTACCGGAAGCATTGGGATCTCGCGCCGGACGAGCGTGTGGTGCCGAGCTAGATCCTGTAGGGCTTGGCGGGATCGGTCGTGGGGGAGTCGTACCACCAGAACCACCAGAACCACCACCAGGACTTCTCCCCTTGCCACCAGCAGCGCCTAAAGCACCTAGCCGGCTAATCGCCATAACAGTTCCCACCGCACGTGTAACAAACCCACCGACACCACTGGCCGTGGCCATAGCCCCTGTCAGGCTGCCAGCCAGGCCGCCCACCGAAACGCCAGTCAGACTTGATGCAATCCAAGTCGTAATAGCCAGCAGGATGGCTGCAATCGCTCCCATAAACCCGCGTACCGCATCAAAGTCAGCACCTGATCCTGACCACCCGCTAGCAGCGGCAGCCTGGCCGATGGCAACAGCGGCCATAACGAGGGATACAGCCACAATTAGTGCGTGTGCGAACAGCATCGCGATCACGGGGAAAAATAGGAGGGAGAGCCAACTGACCAATACTCCAACGCCACGCAACGGAGCCAGCAACAGCGCCAACGGCGCAGCGAGTAATACGATCCAGAACAGCCACGCTGACAACAGTACGTATCCCGGCAGCAGGGTTTGAAGATCTAGCCAGCCAGACCAATCCTTGAACATTTGAACACTGGCAAGAATTCCAGCTCCGATTTCAGCGCCATCCGGCGAAAGGCCGGTGGTTTTCTCCAGTGATCGCGTCATGAAGCGCTGCCAGGCCACGGCCGTGCTCACGGCGCCCACCTCAGCACTTACCCGCTGGCCACCTGCGATTGTTCCCCCAGCTTCTTTTAAGGCCAGGTAGGCCTGCTCAGCCCCCAACTGAGCAATTTTGTAGGCCTCCAGGCAACTGGTAGGTTGGAACATCATTGCATGATCATCAGCCCCGATAACCTGAGACGTCTGACCTGGAATCAACGTTATGGGTAGATACGAGGGTGTTGAGTCCGGCTGCCCGGCGAATAGCGCTTGCCAATGGACTTTGGTCGGCAGTGCATAACGGCCTCCCATAAAAGGACCGGCGCTGCCCAATGCTGCTATTCCTGCCTCACGGCGCGATTGAACCGAACCAAGGTCTACCGCTTTCTCAATCCCTTTCCGGGCGGCACCTCCACCCAGAAGGTAGTTAAGCCACCCGCCGTTTTCCTCAGCCGATCCGGTCATATAGGTCGTGATGCCGCCGCCCGCCGCCTTAGCTTGAGCAATCAGACTAATTTGCTCATCAGGAATCCCCAACCCGCCGCCGCCGAGCAGGCCGACAGCATGCATCGCCTCAATTTTCGTCGCATGCTCAGCCCCTCCCAATTCGGCCCGACTCGGTGCACAGCTGGTGTTGTAGTCGTGTATCAATCGGGCCAAATCGGTGCCTTGATAGATCTGCGCGCCCCTCGCTGCAATGTCATCAACTGCCGCCTGTGCCGGCACAATCGATCCCGCAATGGTGTGTTCGCTGAGGACGCCATCCAGAGCAGACCTGTACATGCGATGCACGGCCATAGCCACTTTCAGGGTCGTTGCCTGCGCATCAATTAATGTAACCGAGACCCCGCTGGGCAACTGAACGGTCGCTGGTTTCATCCCTAAAAGCATGACAAAAAAAATGACCACGCCTCCCGCCAGGCCACGAGCCAGCCCGCCGTCGGCCACCCTCAACATAATCATGATCAGCCATATGATTCCCACGCTGAAGACCAGTGTTGAACTGCTGTTGTTAAGGGCGGTGAAAATCGGCTGGGTGGCTGCGAGCATCGTCATGCCAACATCCTCCCAAAGCGCAAATATCCAGCTGAACCCCGCGTACCCCTCCGGGGTTGCAGAGGCGCTCATGCGGAACGCCTCATTAGCCACCAGCGCACAGCCAGAACCAGCCTCACCCCCCATAAACCGATCCACAGTACGCACAACGTGAAACCGATGAGTATCAGGTACTGGGCGAATGGAGCGACCAGCACGTCGCCGGTTAGCTGCACCAGATCGTACTGTTCCAGGACGCGCTTTCCATACACGCCAGGCATTAAAAACATCGCCACTATGTGGAAAAACCCAAGAACAGGCCCAAGTACGATGCCGGCCCAACCGGCCCATTTGGTGATCGCCGGCATACGCTCGTATGCCGCGTCCAAAACTGCTGCGATTTTTTGCCGTTTCGACATTCGCCATCTCCCTCATTTGTGTTGGCTTTAGCCAGCCTAAAGGGGGAGCCCCTAGCATCTCCACTCAAGTCACTGCAGTTTCTATGCTGAGTCAAATTTATCGGTACAAGCCCGCTACGTAACGCGCCTAACCGGCGCTTTACATAGCGGGCTTCTATAACTTTCCTCAATTTGACGCACAAATTAATGCGCAGGCAGATTTTTTTGCTAACCCCCTTCTCATAAACCTAAACTAGCCGGGCTTTAACCGCCCTGCCCGGCTGCTCCCCCCGTGTGATTCATGGGAGGGGCAATGGCAGAGAGGCCCTGCCCGCGTCATCGCTGGCAGAGCTTCATAGGCCTCGCGCTACGTCATCGAGCATGAAGCCATGGCCCCGACTACGCGTCGGGAACATCAACGATCAACAGAGGAGAAACAACAACCTAACCAGGTCGGCCAGACCAACAATGGCAACCGCACCTGAGCGGCCAATCAGGAACCAGCTCGGAGAATCCGAGTAGGCGTGATCAGTCCCCGCCTGCACTTCAGTGCAAAGGGGGGCGAACAGGCACAATGACCCATCCTCGGATGGTGTGTCGCTGAACCGCTACGGCGGTCAGACGTTCTTACAGATGAACTACTAGGCAATAACCCATGAGCGATTTCGATGCGGAGGCCGTCGCTGAACGCCTCAAGGCCAAGTCTCGGATGCGACGAAAAATCCGCACCTATGCCCAGCGGCAGTCGGTACTGGATGAGCATACCTTCGAGCTGCTGAAGCTCGATGTAGCTGGATGCAATGCCATTCAACTGCAAGATTGGCTCTCCGAGCGAGGTGTTGCCGTCAACACCTCGACTATCTACCGCTGGCTATACCGGAACCGCGAGAGCAAGTAGCCATGGCCAAATTTGCCAAACCGGCGACGCAGGCAGCGTCCGTGATGAAGAAGCTGCAGGGCAGCCATATCAGATCGGTAGGGACTGTACGGAACTACGAGGACCGACTGAAACAGGTCACGAAGTACCTCCAGGAAAACCGGCTCGGCAGCCTGCGGGATATGACTCCAACTCGCGCCTTGGACTACCTCCGGCAGCGTGCCGGAGTCGTTGGCCAGAAAACGCTGGACATGGAACGCCAAGCCCTCCAGGTCATGATGCAGCAAGTCACTCATCAGCTCCCACCAGGTCAAACCCTGGAGGTCATCAAGAGCACCGCACCGACAGCCCGCAAAGGGAAGGCAGGCCAGCCGACATTAGGTCGCCGACTGGCCGATCAGTCGAGGGCATACGCCCGTGAGCAAATGACCCTGATCGCCACCCGCCAGTCTCCCCACAATGCGCTCGCCACGGAAATTGCCCATGCCGCAGGCCTGCGCGCCCATGAGTTGTTAGGCCTGCGCAGAACGCACCACCAGGCGCCCGATGAACGCCCCGTGCATGAGATGAAATTTTTCGGCATCCGCGAAACAACCATCAGCTACACCGTCCACGGCAAAGGCGGACTCACCCGCGAGGTGCGCATTCCGATTCCACTGGCCAGACGCCTGGAGGCAACACGTCTGGCAGAGCCGCGTAACGTCAAAGATCGAAATATCGACTATCAGCAGTTTTACGGAATTGGAGGCGGTCAGCCCTGGAGCAAAAGTGTTAGCGCTGCCTCTAAAGCGGCTCTCGGCTGGTCAAACGGCGCGCACGGGCTACGCCACACCTATGCCCAGGAGCGCATGGCCACGCTGCAACGCCACCTCCCCCGAAAACAGGCCCTAGAGGTGGTTTCCCAGGAAATGGGGCATTTCCGCCCTGAAATTACCGAGGTCTACCTACGTTGAACCTAAACGACCCCAGCTGGATAAGCAGCAGCTTGCTGTTTGTGATCGGCGTGCTCCTGATTGTGGCAATTGCGCTGGCACTGCTGTTCATCGAGGCCAAAAGAGCGAAAGCAAAGATCGCCGCCACCTTGGAGACCAGCGTGGCTCGACACAAAGTGTTGCTCCAGGAGCAACGTGCAGAGATCGGAATAATCGAGCAAAAGCATCAGGAGAAATTGGCAGTGGTTGCGAAAGCGCATCACAACGAAATGGAAGCCTTACGGGGGATTCTTGCTATCTCTGATCAAGATCGGGATGAAGCGCTGAACACGACCTCCAGGGCTCAACGTCACGTCGACATGCTGCAAGAAAAAGTTGATCACTTCTCCACGTTAATGTCGTCATGGGCAGTGGGCAACGATGAGACGGCGACAGCTGTAATGCACGCTCTTAGAGCAGATCATGCCACCGCCAAGGAGCAAACTCGTTGGGGGCTCCCCTCGAATGGATGACATGCCTGCGTAGCCAAAAACCTTCTAGGGGAACCAGCAGAATTCATCGATGGCGTACAGAAAGCCCAATCTCTTGTGCTGAGAGCACTACTAAGGCATCAACCGACTGTCATGGACCAGCTACAAAAGTACGCTCTTCATATGGAAACACAGGAGTTCTTCCAAAGCCTCACGGTCGAACAACAACGAGCAATGAAAGCAGCTCTTGAAAATATGGTCGGTCCCGTACAGACAGAAAACTCCTAACCTCATTGCAGGGCGACAGGGCTCCAGTTCATTTGTGGATCGATATGGACGAGCGCCTTCGATTACAGATTGTCGTCGTGTGCAATGGCTAAGATCGCTTGAAAGCCACGCCGAACCTGACCTGCGCTCTGATCGGGGCGGCTGGCGAGGTACCCGTTTTAAATTTGTTTTAAAAGATTTAAAGATTTAGATTGAGAACAACAAATTAAAATGAATATTTTCAAGCACTTACGCAGTTCTCAGGTGGGCAATAGACGGAATTTGGTGGGCAATGTACGGGAGGTGGTGGGTAATGTACGGAGGTTGGTGGGCAATGTACGGATTATCCACAGCCCGGATCTGCGCTCCTGCGTGTCATGATCAACTGCGGCCCGGACAGGCCAGCCTCTTCGTATAAATTATATTCGGGTAGGTTATCAGACCTAATGAGACGCCGTAGGATGCGACAAAATTCCTTGAAACAGGTCATTCCGCTTCGCTCATATATTGTTTTAAACCCCCACTGAGCTCTGTCATTTCCCGCTGCACGTCGAGCTAAACGATAGATGAAGCGAGCGATGGCTGAACCAATCAAGAAGTAGTCTTGATTAACAGTAAGAACCGCAGATCCATGACTATCGATCACTTGTCTATAGATCCAACTCGGTGCCTCAATCTCAACTCGATCTACTCTGCCGCTGACGGTTTCAGAAAGCACGCGATACCCACTAATTAGACTCTCACTTTTGACCTCGCGCGTAACGCATTTAGAATTGCGCGAGGGGCGATGGAGCACGCTCTTGATCGTTGTTCCTTTCAAGCGATCTAATGCTGATTCGATTCTTTTCGACTGATTGCCGCCATCGCCACGCTGACAAAATTTCAGAATGTCTGAGACGTGCGGCGTAAAAAGACGGCTCGGCATTGCACTTCGACCTCTTTTATAGAGATTCATCGACTCGGTTAAATGCGAAATTAGCATCAGTACAATGTCGTAGTCCCAGATCGAAGCCATGCCATCTGGCCCGGCTTTTACTTCAATATATCCATCTGCCAAGTCATAGCGCATGACTTCACCAGCACGACTTTCCCGTTTGGACATGCGAAACAGCGCAACATCCATAAAATGACGACTGTCTTTTGTCGAGATGCCATCTGCCGAAACAAAAAAATCAGCTAACTCACCCTCCTCCGTCACAGCCTTGTTTATGCTAGTTCCACGCAGGCTACGAACCTGCTCGACCTCCACGTCTTGCGGTTTCACGCTGGAACGCTTGCTGTGTTCTTCTAGCTTGGTAAAGATCCGGCCAGCAATTGGCATAATTGCAGACATCGTTAACGAACGGATGCGCTAATTTTTTTTGCAATCCAGACATGAACTTGTTCAGCAGGCCATGCCACAGAATTCGCTCCAAGCGAAATCCCAGCAGGGAACTCGCCCGCCCGAATCAGGCGATAGATCTGGGATTTGCTCAGCCCCACCAGGGTGCAGACACTAGGAAGGCGAAGCAGTAGAGGTGAGACAGATTGACTAGCCATCTGGACGGGTCTCCTTGGAACCGGATTGGATGGCTAGGGATTTAATGGCACCTCAAGCAAGCAGTCGTGGCAATTGCCAGTTTTTCAGGGAAATGCCAGAAATTTTCACACCTTATGCAGACTAACCTTCATCACCTTGAAAATGTCCCTTCATGAACTTCCTAAGGGTCTTGTGACTTTTCGGCATTTCAACTTCCGCAGCCTCTGCTAGCGACAGAATTGCCAAACAGGGATCAAAATTCTTGCGTACCGAACGGAGTCCTAAAGCACGACGCTTAATAGTATCTGCCCGCTTCCCAGATGCATCATCAAGGGGCTGCTCGGTATGAGCCTTATCAACCTCCTTGATTAGATTAATCAAACCGTTGACGATCAAGCTGATGGAGCCCAACTCTTTTGCTTGAAACTTCTCCCCTCCCTCACTTCCTTTAGCTCCCTTATCTGCATTACCGATCAACATGTAATCTGGGGGTTCAATTCCCGCATCCAGAATCCACTCACCAAGGGCGACTCTAGACAAATATATGAGGCCGACTGGAATGTCTTTAGTGGAAGAATCGCTCTCACAGTATGAACGCACGAGGTCTTTATCAATCCCAGGTAGAGGATCACACAAATCATCGAAGTATTTAATCAGCCCTTCAAAAAACAGTTTGTAAATCCTGTTTGAGCGTTGAGAGGAGCCTACCCTTCCGACCCAGAATATGTGATCGGGCAGCGCCACTTTTCCTTGGCGCACGCTGTACTCCAAATACAATTCTTTGATCAGCTCATGTAGAGCGTGTGCAGCCTCTTGAGTATCAACCTCATAGTAACGAGCGTACTCAGACACCAGATCAGGTAGACGTATCAGATCATCATTCATACGGCGTTCTCCACCCCTGCGATGGAAGCTCCGGCACTGCTGCATGACAAAACATCCAAATGGTCGGCATACCACTGAAGCATCTCTCGCCGCGCCTCCAGATACTGAGCATGGTTGTAGGTGCCGCGTATGCTGTTTTTGTCCACATGCGCTAACTGGGTTTCGACCCACTCACTGGGATATCCCTGCTCATGCAAAGTGGTGGACATCGTGTGGCGAAATCCATGACCAGTGGCACGCCCGTCATAGCCGGAGCGTTTCAGCAGTTGGTTAATTGCAGCTTCGCTCATGGGCTTTGCCGGATCGTTACGGCCAGTGAACGCGAGCGTGTAGCCACCAGTAATGTTTTCCAGCTCACGCAGTGCAGCCACCGCCGGCTTGGAGAGTGGGACTAGATGAGCGCGGCGCATTTTCATACGCGCAGCAGGGACCAGCCAGAGCGCCGTATCGAGGTCAAACTCCGACCAAGGAGCCCCCCTCAGCTCAGCCGTACGCACCCCCGTCAAAATCAGCAGGCGGGTGGCGATCTTAACTACATCATGCCCCGGACACGCCTTAATACTGCGTATGAGCTCCGGGATTTCTGCAATGGGCAAGAAGGGATAGTGCCGGGAGGTCGGTGCCTGAAGTGCCCCTCCGATGTCTGCGATTGGGTTGTACTCAGCACGACCAGTGGCAATCGCGAAACGGTAGACCTCTTGGCAGCGTTGCCGAACCTTGCGCAGCTTCTCCAAAGCACCTCGCGACTCTATACGGCGAAAAACCTGTAACCACTGCATGGGCTTAATGTCGGTCAACGGCAAACTTCCCACCTGGGGAAAGATGTCCAGCTTAAAAGCTTCCATAACGTCACCGGCGTAACCTACCGACCATCGTGACGACTTATGTTGATGCCACTCCAACGCAAGGCTCTTGAACGTATTAGCGCGAGAGATTGCCGCCTGGGCTCGCACAACCTTCCGCTCAAGCCCAGGATGCCGCCCCTGTGCCACAAGCTGGCGAGCTTCAGAAGCAAGCTGCCGCGCCTGTGCGAGGGTTACCTTGTCGATGGTGCCAAGGGAAATATGAGACTGCTTGCCATCCAAACGGAATCGGAAGCGCCAAGACTTGCCGCCTGCCGTGCGAATCCAAAGGAATAGGCCACCGCCATCGGCAAGGCCATAGTCCCTCTCGCGTGGCGCAGCATTCTTCACCTGCAGAGCCGTCAAAGTCATGCTGAGTACCCATAGATTATTGAACAACCTAATGGTACTCAGGGAGGTACTCATAAGACAAGCGCTTGGGTGGAACCGGATGGCACCGCATGAAACAATAAACCCGCACTAGGCGGGCTTTATGGGGGATTCATGACACTGCTTGGCACTGCATGAATCTAGTCAATTGTGCCCGAGACAGGAATCGAACCTGCGACCTTCGCGTTACGAGTGCGCTGCTCTACCGGCTGAGCTACACGGGCGGTGGGCTAAACCTAGCACCGGGTTCGAGGACCAGCAACTTCAGGCCCTGTTTCACAGACAAAAAAATGCCCCGCAGTTTTCACAGCAGGGCATTTTTTATAACGTTGAAACGGTCAGGCGAGGGGGTAATTAAACGCCCGAAGCCTTGGCCGCTGCTACGTCTTTGATGGACAGCTTGATACGGCCGCGGTTGTCCACGTCCAGTACCAGTACTTCCACTTCCTGGCCTTCTTTCAGGATGTCGGTCACTTTCTCTACGCGAGCGTCGCTCAACATGGAGATGTGAACCAGACCGTCCTTGCCAGGCAGGATGTTGACGAACGCGCCGAAGTCGACGATGCGCTCAACCTTACCAACGTAGATCTTGCCGATTTCAGCTTCTGCGGTGATGCCCAGAACGCGCTGACGTGCTGCTTCAGCCGCTTCCTTGGTTTCGCCGAAGATCTTGATCGAGCCGTCGTCTTCGATATCGATCGAAGCCTTGGTCTCTTCACAGATCGCACGAATGGTCGCGCCGCCTTTACCGATGACATCACGGATTTTGTCGGTGTCGATTTTCATCGCGATCATGGTCGGAGCGTTTTCCGACAGTTCGGTACGCGACTGGCCAATGATCTGGTTCATCTGACCGAGGATGTTCAGGCGCGCGTCCAGGGCTTGGCCCAGAGCGATCTCCATGATTTCTTCGGTGATGCCTTTGATCTTGATGTCCATCTGCAGCGCGGTAACACCCTTGGCGGTACCGGCTACTTTGAAGTCCATGTCGCCCAGGTGGTCTTCGTCGCCCAGGATGTCGGTCAGGATGGCGAATTTCTCGCCTTCTTTAACCAGACCCATGGCGATACCGGCAACCGGTGCCTTCATCGGAACGCCGGCGTCCATCAGAGCCAGGGAAGCGCCGCAGACCGAAGCCATGGAGCTGGAACCGTTGGACTCGGTGATTTCCGATACAACACGGATGGTGTACGGGAACACGTCAGCGGCAGGCAGCATGGCTGCAATCGAACGACGGGCCAGACGGCCGTGACCGATTTCGCGACGACCAGCGCCACCCATGCGACCACACTCACCTACCGAGAACGGAGGGAAGTTGTAGTGCAGCATGAACGGGTCTTTTTTCTCGCCTTCCAGGGTATCCAGCAGCTGTGCATCACGGGCGGTGCCCAGTGTAGCAACGACCAGAGCCTGGGTTTCGCCACGGGTGAACAACGCCGAACCGTGGGTCTTTGGCAGAACACCGACTTCGATGTTCAAAGGACGTACAGTCTTGGTGTCGCGGCCGTCGATACGTGGCTTGCCGTTTACGATGTTTTCGCGAACGGTGCGGTATTCGATTTCGCCGAAAGCCGCTTTGACTTCGCTGGAGGAAGGCTGGCCTTCTTCACCGGACAGCTTAGCCACAACCTGGTCTTTCAGTTCACCCAGACGAGCGTAACGGTCGGCCTTGATGGTGATGGTGTAAGCCTGGGAGATCGCGTCGCCGAACTCGGCACGGATAGCGCCCAGCAGAGCGGTGGCTTCTGGTTGAGGAGCCCAGGTCCAGGTTGGCTTGGCAGCTTCGGCAGCCAGTTCTTTAACGGCGTTGATCACAACCTGGAACTCGTCGTGAGCAAACAGTACCGCGCCCAGCATCTGGTCTTCGGTCAGCTCTTTGGCTTCCGATTCAACCATCAGAACGGCTTCCGAAGTACCGGCAACGACCATGTCCAGGCTCGAAGCTTTCTGTTGTTCGTAAGTCGGGTTCAGCAGGTAGCCGGTGCTTTCGTGGAACGCAACGCGGGCAGCGCCGATCGGGCCATCGAAAGGAATGCCGGAGATGGCCAGCGCAGCCGAGGTACCGATCATCGCAGCGATGTCCGGATCGGTCTTCTTGCTGGTGGAAACGACGGTGCAGACAACCTGCACTTCGTTCATGAAGCCTTCCGGGAACAGCGGACGGATCGGACGGTCGATCAGTCGGGAAGTCAGGGTTTCTTTCTCGGAAGGACGGCCTTCACGCTTGAAGAAACCGCCAGGGATCTTACCGGCAGCGTAAGTCTTTTCCTGGTAGTGAACGGACAGAGGGAAGAAGCCCTTGCCTGGATCGGCTTGCTTGGCACCGACTACGGTCACCAATACGCTGACGTCGTCGTCAACGGTGACCAATACTGCGCCGGAGGCCTGACGGGCGATACGGCCGGTCTCGAGGGTAACGGTCGACTGACCGAACTGGAATTTTTTGATTACCGGGTTCACGGTGTCCTACCTTCTTTTGTGGCTCTTGGGGAACTTGTCTTCTTGCGAAATTCTTGGGCAATGTCGGGAATCGGCCCAACGCCTGTCCAGGGTAAAACGACTATCCAGATAAAACTTGAGGCTGGGAGCCTGCCATGGGCCAGCGGAAATCCCACTGACACACGGCAAACAACCAACCTCTAGCGCAATCGCTTATTAGCGACGCAGACCCAGGCGACCGATCAGAGCCTGGTAACGGCCCAGATCCTTGCCTTTCAGGTAGTCCAGCAGCTTACGGCGCTGGTTTACCATGCGGATCAGACCACGACGGGAGTGGTGATCTTTACCGTTGGCCTTGAAGTGACCTTGCAGCTTGTTGATGTTGTGGGTCAGCAGTGCAACTTGCACTTCTGGCGAACCAGTGTCACCAACAGCTTGCTGGTAGTCAGCAACGATTTGAGCTTTTTCTTGAACGTCGAGAGCCATGAGGCAATCCTTTTATCAGGAAACTGTTTCAAAGAAACAGCTTCAACAGGCCAGGGACAAATCCCTGTATCTAAAAATGAGTAGTGACCGTGCCTGTTAACAGCCACCCTCGTCCGGTCATTCTGACCGAATCAGTCGACGCGGCGCGATGCGCCCGTCTTCGCTCACTTCACCGATACCGATGAAGCGACCGTTGTGATCCTGTACTCGCACCATGCCAAATTTCGGGGCATCCGGGGCACGTACCGGCTGGCCGTTGAGCCAGTAGAACGCGCTCGCTTCCGAGAAATGCAACAACGGCCAATCCAGCAGGCCGCTGTCCGAAGGCATCAGGAAGCGGTCGACCGCTTCGTTGCCGCCTTCGGCATGTACCGCTTCCAACTCTTCAAGCGTGACCGTCTGCGCCAGCGTGAAAGGCCCGGCCTGGGTACGTCGCAATTCAGCCACGTAAGCGCCACAACCGAGTTGCTCACCGATATCCTCCACCAGGGTGCGAATATAGGTGCCTTTGCTGCAATCCACCGCAAGCCGCGCAGTATCACCCTCAAAGGCCAGCAATTCCAAGCGCGCAATAGTAACAGAACGCGGTTCGCGCTCCACTACTTCGCCTGCACGGGCCAGCTTGTACAGCGGTTGACCATCACGCTTGAGCGCCGAGTACATCGGCGGTATCTGACTGATTTGCCCACGAAAACCCGGCAATACAGCTTCGACATCGGCGCGACCAACGGTCACCGGGCGTTCCTGCAAAACGTCACCTTCGGCATCGGCCGTGGTGGTGGTCTTGCCCAGTTGCGCCAGGGTTTCGTAACCCTTATCGGAATCGAGCAGGTATTGCGAGAACTTGGTGGCCTCACCGAAGCACAACGGCAACACGCCGGTGGCCAGCGGATCGAGACTGCCGGTATGACCGGCCTTCTCGGCGTTCAGCAACCAGCGAACCTTCTGCAACGCGGCGTTGGAGGTAAACCCCAACGGCTTGTCGAGCAGAATGATACCGCTGACGTTACGACGGATACGTTTGACCTGAGCCACCGATTACTCCTTGGCGTCTTCGGGTTCAGCCGCTACCGGGTGCTGATTGTCTTCAGCCACCGCACGCTCGATCAGGGCCGACAGGTGCGCGCCACGCACGACGCTTTCGTCGTAGTGGAAGTGCAGCTGAGGAACGCTGCGCAACTTCATTTCGCGAGCCAACTGCATACGCAGGAAACCGGCGGCGGAGTTGAGCACCTTGATGCTTTGCGCGATGTCTTCGGCGTTGTCCTGGCCCATCACGGTGATGAAGATCTTGGCGTGACCGACGTCACGGCTGACTTCAACAGCGGTAATGGTGACCAGGCCGACGCGCGGGTCTTTGACTTCACGACGGATCAGCTGTGCCAGCTCACGCTGCATCTGATCGCCGATACGTTGGGTACGGCTGTATTCTTTTGCCATGTCTTGTTACCTGTTACTGCCCCACGGTGAAACCCGAGGGGTCTGAAAGCGGCAAACGCCCGGCCTGACAAAAGCCAGACCGGGCGTTGCGTTTAGAGTCCTGACGCGGTGCCGCGCATTTGCATGCAGCGGCTTGGCGTGGCCCTTGAAGTGCGCGAGTTAGAGGCTGCGAGCAACCTGAACCTTCTCGTAGACTTCGATCTTGTCGCCAGCTTTGACGTCGTTGTAGCTCTTGACGCCAATACCGCATTCCATGCCGGCACGTACTTCGGAAGCGTCATCCTTGAAGCGGCGCAGAGATTCCAGCTCGCCTTCGAAGATAACGATGTCTTCACGCAGTACACGGATTGGACGGTTACGGTGAACAACACCTTCGATAACCATGCAACCGGCGATCGCGCCAAACTTCGGCGAACGGAACACGTCACGCACTTCAGCGGTACCCAGGATGTTCTCGCGAACATCGCTGCCCAGCATACCGGTGAGGGCTTTCTTGACGTCTTCGATGATGTCGTAGATCACGTTGTAGTAACGCATATCCAGACCTTCCTGCTCGACGATCTTGCGAGCGCCAGCATCGGCACGCACGTTAAAGCCGAACAGTACAGCGTTGGAGGCCAGTGCCAGGTTAGCGTCGGACTCGGTGATACCACCGACGCCGCCACCGACAACACGCACTTGCACTTCGTCGTTACCCAGGCCATTCAAGGCGCCGTTCAACGCTTCGAGGGAACCACGGACGTCAGATTTGAGGACGATGTTCAGCGTCTTCTTCTCTGCCTGGCCCATGTTTTCAAAGATGTTTTCCAGCTTGCCAGCGTGAGCGCGAGCCAGTTTGACTTCGCGGAACTTGCCTTGACGGAACAGAGCCACTTCACGGGCTTTCTTCTCGTCCGACAGCACGCTCATCTCGTCGCCAGCGTCCGGGGTACCGTCCAGGCCGAGGATCTCGACAGGGATGGATGGACCGGCTTCCTTGATTGGCTTGCCGTTCTCGTCGAGCATGGCACGTACACGGCCATAGTTCGAACCGACCAGCACCATGTCGCCTTGGCGCAGGGTACCGTCTTGAACCAGAACGGTAGCAACCGGGCCACGACCTTTGTCGAGACGCGATTCAACCACAACACCACGGCCTGGAGCCGAAGGCGTCGCTTTCAGTTCCAGAACTTCAGCTTGCAGCAGAACAGCTTCGAGCAACTCGTCCACGCCGGTACCGACTTTCGCCGAAACCGATACGAACGGGGTGTCGCCACCCCACTCTTCCGAGGTCACGCCGTGAACCGACAGTTCGCTACGGATGCGATCGAGATCGGCGCCCGGCTTGTCGATTTTGTTCACAGCAACTACCAGTGGAACACCGGCAGCCTTGGCGTGCTGGACCGCTTCAATGGTCTGCGGCATTACGCCGTCGTCCGCTGCAACGACCAGGATCACGATGTCAGTCGCCTTGGCACCACGGGCACGCATTGCGGTAAACGCAGCGTGACCCGGGGTATCGAGGAAAGTGACCATGCCGCGATCAGTTTCAACGTGGTACGCACCGATGTGCTGGGTAATACCACCGGCTTCGCCAGCAGCTACCTTGGCACGACGGATGTAGTCGAGCAGCGAAGTCTTACCGTGGTCAACGTGGCCCATTACGGTCACAACTGGCGCACGGGAGAACGTCTCACCTTCAAACTTCAGGGACTCTGCCAGGGAATCTTCCAGGGCGGTGTCGCTGACCAGGGTCACTTTGTGGCCCAGTTCTTCGGCTACCAGCTGAGCAGTTTCCTGATCAAGCACCTGGTTGATGGTCGCTGGAGTACCCAGTTTGAACATGAACTTGATGATTTCAGCAGCCTTGACCGACATCTGATTGGCGAGATCGCCAACAGAGATGGTCTCGCCGATCTGCACATCACGCACGACAGGACCGGTTGGGTTCTGGAAACCGTGAGCGTTGCGTTTCTTCAGCTTGGCCTTGCCGCGACCACCACGACGGAAGCCATCGCTTTCTTCGTCGGTAGTACGTGGGGCAACGCGTGGAGCAGGCGCTTTCTCTTTGACCGAGGCACGATGCGGAGCGTTTTTACGCTCGCCGTCGCCACCACCGCTGCGACGATTGTTATCGTCGGCACGTGGTTTATCCGGACGGCGCTGTTCGTTCTGCTTGTTGCGAACGTCAGCAGACGGTGCTGGAGCAGCGGCTACAACCGGTGCGCTTTCGCGTACTGGCTCGGCAACTGCAGCAGGCGCTGCAACGGCGTCGTTAGTAGCGGTTTGCGCAGCAGCAGGCTGGCGACGCGCTTCTTCTTCGGCGCGACGCTTGGCTTCTTCTTCAGCCTTCTGACGAGCAGCATTGTCTACTGCGCGACGTTCTTCCAGCTCGCGTTTGCGCTCGGCTTCGATTTCTTCCGGGCTGCGCTGTACGAAGACTTTCTTCTTGCGTACTTCAACGCTGATGCTTTTGCTGCCAGCAACACGCAGCGTGCTGGTGGTTTTGCGCTGCAATGTAATCTTGCGCGGTTCTTCCACTTTCGCCTTGTGGCTGCTCTTCAAGTGAGTCAGCAAAGACTGCTTCTCACTATCGCTCACACCTTCATCGGCGGCGGTGTGCGGCAGACCTGCCTCACGCATCTGCTGCAACAGGCGCTCTACCGGTGTTTTGACCTCATCGGCCAGTTGTTTCACCGTGACTTGCGTCATGCACTTCTCTCCTCAGGCCGCGCCTAATTACTCGAACCAGTGGGCTCGGGCGGCCATGATCAACTTGCCGGCACGATCATCGTCAATGCCGTCGATGTCGAGCAGATCGTCAATAGACTGCTCGGCCAGGTCTTCGCGGGTAACTACGCCGCGCACCGCCAGTTCCATCGCCAAATCCTTGTCCATACCCTCAAGCGAGAGCAGGTCTTCGGCCGGATGGGCGTCTGCCAGCTTTTCCTCAGTAGCGATGGCTTTGGTCAACAAACGATCCTTGGCGCGAGCGCGAAGCTCGTTGACGGTTTCTTCGTCAAAGCCGTCGATGTTGAGCATTTCTTCCAACGGTACGTAGGCAATCTCTTCCAGGCTGGTGAAGCCTTCATCTACCAGCACCTGTGCCAGGTCTTCGTCGACTTCCAGCTCGTCGATGAAGTTGCGCAGGATGTCGCCGGTTTCTGCTTGCTGCTTAGCCTGGATGTCCGATTCTGTCATCACGTTCAGGGTCCAGCCAGTCAACTGGCTAGCCAGACGCACGTTCTGACCACCGCGACCGATGGCCTGAGCCAGATTGTCTGCGCCAACGGCGATGTCCATTGCATGGGCATCTTCGTCAACGATAATTGCCGCCACTTCAGCCGGCGACATCGCATTGATCACGAACTGAGCCGGGTTGTCGTCCCAAAGGACGATATCAACACGCTCACCGCCCAACTCACCCGACACTGCCTGGACGCGCGAACCGCGCATACCGATGCAAGCGCCTTGCGGGTCGATGCGTTTGTCCTTGGAGCGGACCGCGATCTTGGCGCGCGAACCCGGGTCACGGGATGCTGCCATTACTTCGATCAGGCCTTCAGCGATTTCCGGCACTTCGATGCGGAACAACTCGATCAGCATTTCCGGCGCGGTACGCGACAGGATCAGCTGCGGGCCGCGGTTCTCGGTACGGATTTCCTTGAGCAGCGCACGCAGACGCACGCCAACCCGGAAAGTTTCGCGAGAGATGATGTCTTCACGAGCCAGCAACGCCTCAGCATTGTTGCCCAGGTCGACGATCACGTTGTCGCGGGTGACTTTCTTCACGGTGCCGGAGATGATTTCCCCCAGGCGCTCGCGATAGGCATCAACGACTTGAGCACGCTCGGCTTCGCGAACTTTCTGCACGATGACTTGCTTGGCAGTCTGTGCAGCGATCCGGCCAAACTCAATGGATTCGATCTTATCTTCGACTACATCACCGACCTGAGCACCCGGATGCGTTTCGGCAACCTTGCTCGGCCAGGTTTCGATGGCCGGATCGTCCAGGTTTGCTTCTTCGACGACCGTCCAGCGACGGAATGTCTCATAAGCACCCGTGTGGCGATTGATTTCCACACGCAGATCGACTTCGTCCTCAAACCGCTTTTTGGTAGCAGTGGCCAGAGCCAGCTCCAGCGCTTCAAAAATTACGTTTGCCGGTACGCCCTTTTCATTGGATACCGACTCAACAACCAGCAGTACTTCTTTGCTCATCGTACGCCTCGCCTTTCGCAAGCCATTGGATCCGCGGGATCCGCGTCTCAGTCAAAACTGGGAATAATGTTGGCCTTGTCGATCATATCGATCGGCAACAGGAACTCATGGTCTTCTACCTGCACCACGACGTCCTGCTCTTCTACGCCGCGCAGAAGGCCCTGAAAGTTGCGTCGTCCTTCAAAAGGCGAGCGCAGCTTGATCTTCACTTGTTCACCGGCAAATTTTGCAAACTGCTCAATAGTGAACAGTGGGCGTTCCATGCCAGGCGAGGAAACTTCAAGGGTGTATTCAACGGCGATTGGATCTTCAACATCCAGGACACCGCTGATCTGACGGCTGACGATGGCACAATCGTCCACCAGCACACCGCCCTCTTTATCAATATAAACGCGCAACATTGAGTGGCGACCTTGAGCCGAAAACTCAATACCCCAGCATTCATAGCCCAGGGCCACGACCACCGGGGCCAACAAGGCCTGCAACTCTTCTAGCTTGCTCGACACCTGAACCCCCTCGTGCATGTATGTGCATGCTTTGCAAAATAAAAAAATGGGCGAAACGCCCATCCTTGAAACGCCGTCGAACAGCGGCGTAGAAAGTGTCCAGCTAACAAAAAGCCCCTTAAAAGGGGCTCCTTAAACTGGTTGCGGGGGCCGGATTTGAACCGACGACCTTCGGGTTATGAGCCCGACGAGCTACCAGACTGCTCCACCCCGCGACAAAGCTGGGGCGGAAGTATACGACCGATCCCTGACAGGGTCAATGTAACCTTCCACCTACAAGAAAGCCCGCAACAGCGGGCTATCCTGATAATTGGTACCGAGAAGGGGACTCGAACCCCTACACCCTATGGGCACAACCACCTCAAGGTTGCGTGTCTACCAATTCCACCACCTCGGCAATACTACGTTTGAAACCCTTCTTACTTTTGCTCTTGAGCTGGAGGCACGTCAGTCGCTGGAGTAGCCGACTTTTGCTCTTGAAGCACCGGTACATCATCAGAAGCCGGTTGTTGCTTTGGAACTTCCAACACTGCCGGGTTTGGCAGACCTACTTGAGTCAGCTGGTGAGCTTTCTCTTTAGCAAAGTAACCTAACCCTAAGCTGGTTATGAAGAAACCGGCGGCAAGTATAGCAGTAAACTTACTAAGAAAGGTAGAGGAACCTTGGCTTCCGAACACAGTATTTGAAGCACCTGCTCCGAAAGACGCGCCAGCATCCGCACCTTTACCCTGCTGCAGCAATACCAGAGCAACTACGCCCAATGCACCCAGCAGATGAAAAACGACTACGACTGTTTCCAGCATTTTTTCAGTTTCCCGCGGCGCGACAAATCGCACCGAACTCATCTGCATTCAGGGAAGCTCCACCAATGAGCCCCCCATCGATATCCGGCATGCCGAACAGTTCGACCGCATTGGCCGCCTTCACGCTGCCGCCGTATAGAAGCCGCACACCTTGTGCGACCTCAGAATTCTCTACCGCCAACTGCGCGCGAATGGCTGCATGCACATCCTGCGCTTGTTGCGGCGAAGCAGTCAGTCCGGTGCCTATGGCCCAGACCGGCTCGTAAGCAATTACTGCATTTGCAAAGGCACCGACACTTAGCTCCTCTATGATACTGCCTATCTGACGCCCGACAACCTCAAGAGTTTTACCGGCTTCACGCTGCTCAAGGGTTTCCCCTACGCACAACACCGGAATCAAGCCACATGCCTGTGCCGCTGCGAACTTGCGAATCAGCATACCGCCCTGCTCGCCCATAATCTGGCGGCGCTCGGAGTGCCCGACAAGCACCAGGGAACACCCTGCATCCACCAATTGACTCGGCGCAATTTCACCGGTCAGTGCACCTTGCATGGATTCCACCGCAGAATTCTGCGCGCCGACCAAAATCGACTTGCCTTCCAAGCCATCAATCACTTGATTGATATGCAAGCAAGGCGGGAATACCGCTACATCAACACCGCTCGGCAAGGCCAGATGACGAAGGCCATTGATTAGCTCAGCGACGCTGGCGCGGGTACCGTGCATCTTCCAGTTACCAGCTACCATAGGGCGACGCATGCTGTACCTCGTCGGTCAAAGTGGGCGCAGATGTTACCCAACACAATCATGGCTGGCAAGCCGAATTCAGGCAGAAACTTCACTAACCAGTTTTGCCAGCTCTTCGGCGTAACCACGAACCTGTGTTTCGTCCTCGCCTTCGACCATGACCCGCACCAGCGGCTCCGTCCCGGACTTGCGCAACAGCACGCGCCCGCGACCGGCCATAGCCTCGGTAACACGGGCGCTGGCCTCCTTGACCGACGGATGATCGAGCGGACTCGCCCCTCCGCCGAACCGGACATTGATCAGCACCTGAGGGCACTTGCGCAGCGCCTGACGGGCTTGAGCCAGACCTTCCGAGCGAGTTTTCAGCGCCATCAGCACCTGCAACGCAGCGATGATCGCATCACCTGTGGTGGTGTGATTGAAGCAGACGATATGACCCGAATTCTCACCGCCTACCAGCCAGTTGCGCTCCAGCAAGTCGGCGATCACATAGCGGTCGCCAACATTGGCTCGCACAAAAGGAATCGACAAATCCGCCAGGGCCAATTCCAGCCCGAGGTTACTCATCAATGTACCGACCACGCCGCCTTGCAGTTTATCGCGCTCGTGTAAATCGCGAGCGATGATGTACAGCAGCTCGTCACCATCAACAATGGTGCCAGTGTGGTCGACCATCAAGACACGATCACCGTCACCGTCGAAGGCAATACCCAGATCGGCGTGCTCGGCCAATACGGCAGCCTGCAATTGGCCCATATGGGTCGAACCGCAATTTTCATTGATGTTCAGGCCGTTAGGCTGCGCGGAAAGCACAACGACTTCGGCACCCAGCTCACGGAACACGCTGGGCGCAACCTTGTAGGTGGCGCCATGAGCGCAGTCGATCACGATCTTCAGGCCAGAGAAGTTGGTACCGGTCGGCACGCTGCTTTTGCAGAATTCGATATAGCGACCAGAAGCGTCGTTGATTCGCGACACTTTACCGATCTTGCTCGACTCAACCACGGTCATCGGGGTGTCGAGCAACTCTTCGATCATCAACTCGACTTCATCCGGCAGCTTGGTGCCCTTTCCGGAGAAGAATTTGATGCCGTTGTCATCGTGAGGATTGTGCGAGGCGCTGATCACGATACCGGCTTCAGCATGAAAGGTACGCGTCAGGTAAGCGATCGCCGGAGTCGGCATCGGGCCCAACAGCATCACGTCAGCACCTGCCGACGTCAGCCCGGCCTCGAGTGCGGACTCGAACATGTAACCGGAGATCCGGGTGTCTTTGCCAACCAGCACCTTGCAGGCGCCCATTTTGCGGAACGCCATGCCCGCAGCCCAACCAAGCTTGAGCATGAAATCAGGAGTAATCGGGTATTCGCCGACCCGACCACGAATACCGTCGGTGCCAAAGTATTTTTTGCTCATAACTGCTCCATCATTCTTATTCGGCTGATTCCACTGCGGCGATCATCCGCACCACGTCCACTGTTTCGGCTACATCATGGACGCGCAATATACGCGCACCCTTGGCCGAAGCCAGCGCCGCGAGCGCCAGACCACCAAACAGGCGCTCTCCAACCGGGCGATTCAAGGCCTGACCTATCATGCTCTTTCGCGAAACCCCGACCAACAGGGGCCGCCCCAAGGCATGCAGCTCCTCCATATGTTTGAACAAGCTTAGATTGTGCTGCAAGCTTTTCGCGAATCCAAAGCCTGGATCAAGAATAATCCGCTCAGCCGGAATTCCCACCAACGCACATTGGGCCATGCGCTCGGCGAGAAACTCGCCGACTTCTCTAGTCACGTCCTGGTAGTGCGGATTGTCCTGCATGTCGCCCGGCTCACCGAGCATATGCATCAGACATACCGGCAATCCGGTGGCAGCTGCCGCATCCAGGGCACCATCTCGACGTAGCGAGCGCACATCATTGATCAAACCCGCTCCAAGCCGTGCGGTTTCGCGCATGACCGCTGGAGTGGATGTATCGACCGAAATGATCACATCCAACTCACGATTGATACGCTCAACGATAGGCGCGACGCGTTCCAGTTCTTCTAGTGGCGAAACCGCCCGTGCACCGGGCCGGGTCGACTCGCCACCAACGTCGATCAGCGTTGCGCCCGCCGCAACCATCGACTCGGCATGGCGCAGGGCCGCGTCGAGCTGGCTGTATCGGCCGCCGTCAGAAAAGGAATCAGGAGTGACATTGAGAATGCCCATGACATGCGTCTGGGCCAAATCAAGAACCCGGTTGCCGCAAGGCAACCGGGTCGAGGACTGAACAGAAGTCATTTCAAGCCTTATACGTCAGCAGCCGGGCCGCCGATCGGTGTTTCCGGACGCTCATCCTGTACCACCGGAGGTGTCCCGGAAGTACCGGTACCGCCGCCTGACCAGTCGCGTGGTTCGCGAGGCGTACGACCGGCCATGATGTCATCGATCTGATCGGCATCGATCGTTTCATACTTCATCAAGGCATCGGCCATGGCGTCGAGCTTGTCGCGGTTATCCGTGAGGATCTGCTTGGCCGTGCCGTAGCACTGGTCAATGATGCTGCGCACCTCGGAGTCGATCAGCTTGGCTGTCTCACCGGAGAAGCTTGCACCCTGACCACCGCCGCCGCGACCGAGGAACACTTCGCCCTCTTCCTCGGCATACATCAACGGACCTAGTTTTTCCGACAAGCCCCACTTGGTCACCATATTCCGCGCAATCTGGCTGGCACGCATGATGTCGTTGGAGGCGCCGGTGGTAACACCATCGAAGCCCAAGGTCATTTCTTCAGCGATACGGCCACCGTACAGCGAGCAGATCTGGCTGATCAGTGCGCGCTTGGACAGGCTGTAGCGATCTTCTTCCGGCAGGAACATGGTCACACCCAGCGCACGACCGCGCGGGATGATCGACACCTTGTAGACCGGATCATGCTCTGGCACGACACGACCAACGATGGCGTGACCTGCTTCGTGATAAGCGGTGTTCTGCTTCTCTTTCTCGGACATGACCATGGATTTGCGCTCGGCGCCCATCATGATCTTGTCTTTGGCCAGCTCGAATTCTTTCATTTCGACGATGCGCTTGCCGGTACGGGCAGCGAACAACGAAGCCTCGTTCACCAGGTTAGCCAAATCGGCACCGGAGAAACCAGGAGTACCACGTGCGATCACCGCCGGAGCGACATCGTCACCCATTGGTACTTTGCGCATGTGAACCTTGAGAATCTGCTCACGACCACGAATATCCGGCAGACCCACCACGACCTGACGGTCGAAACGGCCCGGACGCAGCAACGCAGGGTCCAATACGTCTGGACGGTTGGTTGCGGCGATGACGATGATGCCGTCATTCATTTCAAAGCCGTCCATCTCAACCAGCAATTGGTTGAGCGTCTGCTCGCGCTCGTCGTGACCGCCACCCATGCCGGCGCCACGGTGGCGACCGACGGCGTCGATTTCATCGATGAAGATGATGCATGGCGCGTGCTTCTTGGCCTGCTCGAACATGTCACGAACACGACTGGCACCGACACCGACGAACATCTCGACGAAATCGGAACCGGAAATGGTGAAAAACGGCACTTTGGCTTCGCCGGCAATCGCCTTGGCCAGCAAGGTTTTACCGGTACCCGGAGGACCCACCATCAGCACGCCGCGTGGAATGCGGCCGCCCAGACGCTGGAACTTGCCCGGATCACGCAGGAACTCGACCAACTCACCGACTTCCTCCTTGGCTTCGTCGCAACCGGCAACATCACCCAAGGTGGTTTTCACCTGATCTTCGGAGAGCAGGCGTGCCTTGCTCTTGCCGAAGCTCATCGGCCCGCCCTTGCCGCCCGCACCGCCCTGCATCTGCCGCATGAAAAACATGAACACGGCGATGATCACCAGGATCGGGAAGCTTGCAACCAGGAGTTGAGTCCAGATGCTTTGCTGCTCAGGCTGCTTGCCTTCGACCACAACGTGGTTATCCACGAGGTCGCCGATCAGACCGTTGTCCTGGATTGCAGGACGAATGGTCTTGAAGCTGTCGCCATCGTTGCGTTTGCCGGTAATCACATAGCCGTCAACTGCTACGCGCTCGACCTTGCCATCCTTGACCTGCTGGATGAAGTCGGAATAGTTGAGGGTCTGCGGCTCGTTAGGGCTGGAGAAGTTGTTCATCACCGTCACCAGGACAGCCGCGATGATCAACCACAGGATCAGATTCTTTGCCATATCGTTCAATTAACTACCCTCTGAAGCAAGCTCCGCTAATGGCGCGCGCTTCGCATGATATTCACCGGCCTAACTTACTACATTACCTACGGCTCTGGCAGGCGCCGTCTGTAACCCTTTGTGAAACACTTTCTACACAATATTCGCTATTTCCCACAGGGCGAAATACGAAAATCCTATCGACCCGCAAAAAAACCTCGATTTACTCACTACGGCCGCGGTAGCCCCAAGCCAGCATGTATTGCTCGCGGGAACTGCCACGGGAAGAGTCCGGCTTGATCATCTGGACCTTGTCGAATTTCTGACGAGCGTCCTTCACGTAAGCATCAAACCCTTCGCCCTGAAACACCTTGATCACGAAATTACCACCCGGTTTGAGTATCCGAGCCGCCAGATCAAGAGCCAGCTCACATAGAAACATGGCTTTTGGCATGTCCACCTCAGGCGTACCACTCATATTGGGGGCCATATCGGAAATCACAAGGTCCACCTGCGAATTACCCACGGCTTCAAGGATCTGAGCGAGCACTTCGTCCTGGGTAAAGTCACCCTGGATGAAAGTCACGTCCGGAATGCTGTCCATTTCCAGGATGTCCGAGGCGATCAGACGCCCCTGACCACCGATCAGCCGACTAGTGACCTGCGACCAACCGCCGGGCGCCGCCCCCAGGTCGACAACGCTCATACCCGGACGGATCAGCTTGTATTTCTCCTGAACCTCCAGAAGTTTATAACTCGCACGCGAGCGGTAACCATCCTTCTGCGCCTGCTTCACATAGGGATCATTGACATGTCTTTGCAGCCACTTAAGGCTTGTCTTGGAACGGGCCACGGGCCACCTCGAAAATAAAACGGGTCGTGATTAACTGGGCGGTCCCGGACTCGCTCGGGTAAACTGGCCGCCGCTTTTTACAAGATCAGACGCAGGGGTCAGATTATGCCGCTCACTCAAGAGCAGAAGAAACAGTACAAATCCATTGGCCACCATCTGAAACCAGTTTTGATTGTGGCTGACAACGGTTTGACTGAAGGTGTGTTAGCCGAACTTGAACGCGCTTTGGCGGATCACGAGCTGATTAAAATCAAGCTCAACATCCTCGATCGCGAGTCGCGCCTGGCGAACATTGCAGAACTGTGCAAGGTCGGTAAAGCGGACCTGGTTCAGGTCATCGGCAAGATGGCACTGATTTACCGCAAGAACTTCAGCGTCAACAAGCAGCTGTCGAACGTCCATCGCTTCAAGTGATGGCAAGGGTCAAGGGTGTGCTTCGCGCACCCTGCCACTCCATCCCGGCACCGGTTGCAACACCAGCACCAGCCCGGAAAAGCCCAGAACAAGATAACTGAACACCTGCCAACGCACTGCATCCGGCCAACCGACGCGTACCGCGAAAAACATCGCACACGCATACAGCGCCATCAGCAGCAGTTGCCCACGAATATCGCGCCATAGACTGGCAAGACCCTCGGCCTGAATCAGCACCAAAGCCTGAAAAATCACACACGCTGCGGCGAAACCCGCCATCAGCGCATTCAGCACGCCTGCAATTTCGTCGATCAGCAGCGGCGCCAGACCTATCTGGCCCAGCACCGGCAGCAGACCGATGTGTAACAGCCACAGACCGCCAACCCACAACATCTGAGTCAGCTGCCAAAGCATGGCGCCCGCACGGAGCGGGCGCCTTCTTTCAGATGTGGCGGACTTCGACAATCTCGTACTCGATAACGCCACTCGGCGTTTTCACGGCAACCACGTCTCCCTCTTCCTTGGCAATCAAGGCGCGGGCCAGTGGTGAACCCACCGAAATCTTGCCGAGTTTGAAGTCAGCTTCATCCTCACCCACGATGTGGTAAGTGACGCTTTCATCAGTCTCGACGTTGGCGATTTCAACGGTGGTGCCGAAGATCACTTTGCCGGTGTGAGGAATGGACGTAACGTCGATGATGACCTGATTCTGAATCCGGCCTTCGATGTCACGAATCCGCGCCTCGACCATCCCCTGCTGCTCGCGGGCAGCGTGGTATTCGGCGTTTTCCTTCAAGTCACCCAACTCGCGGGCCGTCCCGATGTCCTGGCTGAGCTTCGGACGGACGACCTTGGTCAGGTGAGCGTGTTCTTCTTCCAGGGCTTTCGCGCCCTGGACGGTCATTGGGTACTTGATCATGCCTTCAATCCTGCGTGTAGATCCTGCAAGCGGCGCACGGTCTTCTCGGGACCGAACTTCAGCGCTTCGCAGATGGCTTCGCCAGCAGCAATGGTGGTGGTGCAGTAGATCTTGTGCTGCAAGGCATTACGACGAATGGAGTACGAGTCAGCGATCGACTGACGACCTTCGGTGGTGTTGATGATCAGGGTGACTTCGTCATTCTTGATCATGTCGACCACGTGCGGACGACCCTCAGTCACCTTGTTCACACGACGCACTTTCAGGCCTGCGGCTTCGATCAGCTTGGCAGTACCGGCAGTGGCAACCACATCGAAACCCAAGTTGATCAGATCACGGGCCACGCCTGCAACCAGTGGCTTGTCGTCGTCACGCACGCTGATGAACGCAGTACCACCGGTCGGCAGCACTTCGCTGGCGCCCATCTGGGCTTTGGCGAACGCTTCGCCGAAGGTGTCGCCCACGCCCATCACTTCACCGGTGGACTTCATCTCCGGGCCCAGGATCGGGTCCACGCCAGGGAATTTGGCGAATGGGAACACCGCCTCTTTCACGCTGTAGAAGTTCGGAATGATTTCTTTGGTAAAGCCGATTTCTTTCAGGGTTTTACCCGCCATGACGCGAGCCGCGATCATTGCCAGGGAAACACCGATACACTTGGACACGAACGGTACGGTACGGGAAGCGCGCGGGTTGACTTCGATGACGTAGATGTCTTCGCCTTGCAGCGCCAACTGAACGTTCATCAGGCCGACAACGCCCAGTTCCAGGGCCATTTTCTTGACCTGTTCGCGCATCTCGTCCTGGATGTGAGCCGGCAGCGAGTATGGCGGCAGGGAGCACGCGGAGTCACCGGAGTGAACGCCAGCCTGCTCGATGTGCTGCATGATCGCGCCGATCACCACGTCGGTGCCGTCGCAGACCGCATCCACGTCCATTTCGATGGCGCAGTTGAGGAAGTGGTCGAGCAGCACCGGGCTGTCGTTGGACACTTTCACCGCGTCACGCAGGTAGCGCTTGAGTTCTTCTTCTTCGTAGACGATTTCCATCGCGCGGCCGCCCAGTACGTAGGACGGACGAACCACCAGCGGATAACCGATCTTGGCAGCGGCACGAATCGCTTCGTCTTCGCTGCGCACGGTGGCGTTTGGCGGCTGACGCAGGTTCAGGCGCTCAACCATTTGCTGGAAGCGCTCACGGTCTTCGGCACGGTCGATGGCGTCAGGGCTGGTGCCGATGATCGGTACGCCAGCTTCTTCCAGGGCACGAGCCAGTTTCAGCGGGGTCTGGCCGCCGTACTGGACGATCACGCCTTTCGGCTTCTCGACGCGGACGATTTCCAGTACGTCTTCCAGGGTCACTGGTTCGAAGTACAGGCGATCGGAGGTGTCGTAGTCGGTGGAAACGGTTTCCGGGTTGCAGTTGACCATGATGGTCTCGTAACCGTCTTCGCGCAGCGCCAGTGCCGCGTGTACGCAGCAGTAGTCGAACTCGATACCCTGGCCGATACGGTTTGGACCGCCGCCGAGGATCATGATCTTGTCGCGACCCGAAGGCGCGGCTTCGCACTCTTCCTCGTAAGTTGAGTACATGTAGGCGGTGTCGGTGGCGAACTCGGCCGCGCAGGTGTCAACGCGCTTGTAGACCGGGAAGATCTCCAGCTTGTGACGGTGGCGACGCAACGCTTTTTCGGTCACGCCCAGCAGCTTGGCCAGACGCATGTCGGAGAAGCCTTTGCGCTTGAGCTTGAACATCAAGTCGCGGTCGATACTGGCCAGACCCAGGGTCTTGACCTTCTCTTCTTCCTTGATCAGATCTTCGATCTGTACCAGGAACCATGGGTCGATCATGTTCATGCCGAAGATGTCTTCGACCGACAGGCCGGCGCGGAAGGCGTCAGCCACGTACCAGATGCGCTCGGCGCCCGGCACGGTCAGTTCGCGCTTGAGCACGCTCATGCTTTCCGGATTGCTCAGGTCCAGTTTCTCGTCCAGGCCACAAACGCCCACTTCCAGACCACGCAGGGCTTTCTGCAGGGATTCCTGGAAGGTCCGGCCGATGGCCATGACTTCACCCACCGACTTCATTTGAGTGGTCAGGCGTGCGTCGGCTTTCGGGAATTTCTCGAAAGCGAAACGCGGCAGCTTGGTCACGACGTAGTCGATCGACGGCTCGAAGGACGCCGGAGTAGCGCCGCCGGTGATTTCGTTCTGCAGTTCGTCCAGGGTGTAGCCGATCGCCAGCTTGGCAGCGATACGCGCAATCGGGAAACCAGTGGCTTTCGAGGCCAGCGCCGAAGAGCGGGATACACGCGGGTTCATCTCGATCACGACCATACGACCAGTGTCCGGGCAGATGCCAAACTGAACGTTGGAGCCGCCGGTTTCCACGCCGATCTCACGCAGTACCGCCAACGAGGCGTTACGCATGATCTGGTATTCCTTGTCCGTCAGGGTTTGTGCCGGAGCAACAGTGATCGAGTCACCGGTGTGCACGCCCATTGGGTCAAAGTTTTCGATCGAGCAAACGATGATGCAGTTGTCCTTCTTATCGCGGACAACCTCCATCTCGTATTCTTTCCAGCCGATCAGGGATTCGTCGATCAGCAGCTCTTTGGTCGGCGACAGGTCGAGACCGCGAGCACAGATTTCTTCAAACTCTTCACGGTTGTAAGCGATACCGCCACCGGTACCGCCCATGGTGAAGGACGGACGAATGATGCACGGGAAGCCAAGCTTCTCGAGGACCACGTTGGCCTCTTCCATGCTGTGGGCGATCCCCGAACGCGGGCAGTCCAGACCGATGGATTTCATCGCCTTGTCGAAGCGCGAACGGTCTTCAGCCTTGTCGATGGTGTCAGCGTTGGCGCCGATCATCTCTACGCCGAACTTCTCCAGAACGCCTTCGCGCTCCAGGTCCAGGGCGCAGTTCAGAGCGGTCTGGCCACCCATGGTCGGCAGCAGCGCGTCCGGACGCTCTTTCTCGATGATCTTGGCAACGGTCTGCCACTTGATCGGCTCGATGTAGGTGGCGTCGGCCATGTCCGGGTCGGTCATGATGGTCGCCGGATTGGAGTTCACCAGGATGACGCGATAACCCTCCTCGCGCAGGGCTTTGCAGGCCTGGGCGCCGGAGTAGTCGAATTCGCAGGCCTGGCCGATCACGATCGGGCCAGCGCCGAGAATCAGGATGCTTTTAATGTCTGTACGTTTTGGCATGGGTTTGTCACTCAAATCCGCAGGTCAGTCGGCAAGCCGTCTCGTTCAATCTTTGAAGCCTTGAGGGGGGCCGCCGGTTTTCGGGACCGCCCCTCAAGCTTTGCAACATCAAGGCGAGCGATTAGCGTCGCTTGGCCATTTCGTTGATGAAGCGATCGAACAATGGCGCTACGTCGTTCGGGCCAGGGCTGGCTTCAGGGTGACCCTGGAAGCTGAAGGCGCTCTTGTCGGTACGCTCGATGCCTTGCAGGGTGCCGTCGAAGAGCGATTTGTGGATCGCGCGCACGTTGGCTGGCAGGGTCGCTTCGTCTACCGCAAAACCGTGGTTCTGGCTGGTGATCATCACAACGCCGGTGTCCAGATCCTGGACCGGGTGGTTGGCACCGTGGTGGCCGTGACCCATTTTCAGGGTCTTGGCGCCGGAGGCCAGGGCCAGCAGCTGGTGACCGAGACAGATACCGAATACCGGAATCTCGGTTTCCAGCACGTCCTTGATCGCCTGGATCGCGTAGTCGCAAGGCTCCGGATCACCAGGGCCGTTGGACAGGAATACACCGTCAGGCTTCATCGCCAGAACATCGGCGGCTGGCGTTTGAGCCGGCACCACGGTCACGCGGCAACCGCGCTCGACCAGCATGCGCAGGATGTTTAGCTTGACGCCGTAGTCGTAGGCCACCACGTGGTATGGCAGCTCGGAGGCTGAGAGGGTCGCGTGGCTGTCGGTTTTCAGGTCCCAGACAGTCGAGCGCCACTCGTACTTCTCTTTGGTGCTGACGACTTTCGCCAGGTCCATGCCTTTGAGGCCAGGGAAGCCTTGGGCTGCAGCGATGGCGGCTTCTTCGGAGATGTTGTCACCGGCCATGATGCAGCCGTTCTGCGCGCCTTTCTCACGCAGGATGCGCGTCAGGCGGCGGGTGTCGATACCGGCGATGGCCACAACGTTGTTGGCTTTCAGGTAGTCGGACAGGGACATCGTGTTACGCCAGTTGCTCGCAACCAGTGGCAGGTCACGGATGACCAGGCCAGCGGACCATACGCGGTCGGACTCGGCGTCTTCCGGCGTGGTGCCGGTGTTGCCGATGTGCGGGTAAGTCAGGGTAACGATCTGTTGGGCGTAGGAAGGATCGGTAAGGATTTCCTGATAGCCGGTCATGGCGGTGTTGAACACCACCTCACCAACGGTCTGACCGTCGGTTCCAATTGCTTCGCCGCGAAAAATGCTGCCGTCAGCAAGGGCGAGTATGGCTGGCTTAGTCAAGAAGACCTCCCGTAAATAAAGCCTGAAAGGGCGATCGCAGGTGTAAAAAAGCGGAGTGACGTATGGACACGTCACCCCGCTCATTCACTGAATTATTCTGCGCGCTTTTAGTGAACACACTAAAGCTGTAGCTTACAGAAAAAGGCATTTTTGGTCTACCGCCAATGAGCCTTAAAGGCCGGAGAATGCGACAGGACGTCGCTTGGCAGAGTAAAACCGGGCTCAAACGCTGGGTTTGAACCCAATTTCGGGGACGTCTTAACGCAGGTCGAGCACGTCTTGCATGTCGTAAAGACCAGGCTCACGACCGTCCAGCCACAAAGCTGCACGAACGGCACCCTTGGCGAAGGTCATGCGACTGGACGCTTTGTGCGTGATCTCAACTCGCTCACCATCGGCGGCGAACAGCACGGTGTGATCACCCACGATGTCACCGGCACGCACAGTGGCAAAGCCGATTGTTTCCCGAGCACGAGCACCGGTTTGACCTTCACGGCCGTAAACCGCCACTTTCTTCAGATCACGCCCCAGCGCATCGGCAATCACTTCACCCATGCGAACGGCAGTACCGGACGGCGCATCGACTTTATGCCGATGGTGGGCTTCGGTGATTTCGATATCGACATCATCACCCAACACGCGAGCAGCGGTGTCGAGCAGCTTCAGGCAAAGATTGACGCCAACACTGAAGTTAGCCGCGAATACAATCGGAATGTCCTTGCCCGCTTCCGCCAGCAACTGCTTCTCTTCAACGCTGAAACCGGTGGTGCCGATGATCATCGCCTTGTGATGCTTGCGGCAGAACGCGAGGTTTTTCAGGGTCACCGTCGGGTGCGTGAAGTCGATCAGCACGTCGAACTCGTCGACCACGCGATCCAGACCACCCGACAACGGCACTCCGATACGACCCAGCGCAGCCAACTCACCGGCATCCGCACCGACCAGCGAGCTGTCCGGACGATCAATGGCAGCCGTCAGACCCGCGCCCGGCTGTTGCTGCACGGCTTCGATCAGGGTTTTGCCCATGCGCCCGGCGGCGCCCATCACTGCAATACGTCGCATGCCTGTCTCCTTACAAATCGCCGAAGAAGCGCTTCACGCCTTCGAACCAACCGGTGGTTTTCGGCGAATGGCTGTTGTCGTCCGCCAGCGAACTGCGGAACTCTTCCAGCAATTCGCGCTGACGACGACCCAGATTAACCGGGGTTTCGACCGCCACACGGCACATCAAGTCACCGGCACCACCGCCACGCACGGGCGCAACGCCCTTGCCGCGAACACGGAACTGCTTGCCGGTCTGAGTCCCTTCAGGGATTTTCAGTTTGACTCGACCATCCAGGGTCGGAATCTCCAGTTCGCCGCCCAGCGCCGCATCAACAAAGCTGATTGGCACTTCGCAGAACAGGTGCTTGCCGTCGCGCTGGAAGATCGCGTGTTCACGCACATTGATGACCACGTACAGGTCGCCCGTCGGACCGCCCTGCGCACCCGCCTCGCCTTCGCCGGACAGACGAATGCGATCACCGGTATCAACACCGGCCGGCACTTTCACCGAGAGGGTCTTGTACTCTTCGACACGGCCTTCGCCATTGCAGGAGTTGCACGGGTCGGAAATGATCTTGCCTTGGCCATGGCAGCGCGGGCAGGTCTGCTGCACCGAGAAGAAGCCCTGCTGCATGCGCACCTGGCCAATACCGCCGCACGTCGGGCAGGTCACTGGCGAGGAGCCTTTCTTGGCACCCGAGCCGTCGCACGGTTTGCAGTTGACCAGTGTCGGAACGCGGATATTCACGGTCGTGCCGCGCACCGCTTCTTCCAGGTTCAGCTCAAGGGTGTAACGCAAGTCGCTGCCACGCTGAGCGCCGCCACGGGAACCGCCGCGACCGCCACCGAAGAAGTCACTGAAGACATCACCAAAGATGTCGGAGAAGTTCTGACCGCCAAATCCGGCACCGCCGCCACCCATGCTAGGGTCGACGCCGGCATGACCGTACTGGTCGTACGCCGCGCGCTTGCTGGAGTCGGACAGCACTTCGTAGGCCTCGTTGGCCTCTTTGAACATCTCTTCCGACGCTTTGTCATCGGGATTACGGTCCGGGTGGTGCTTCATCGCCAGGCGACGGTAGGCCTTTTTCAGGTCCGCTTCGCTTGAGCCGCGCTCAACACCCAATACTTCGTAATAGTCACGCTTTGCCATAAGTCTTTGCACTCTTAAGGACGTTCGGCAAACCTCTCCTGAGCCTCGCCAAACTCGTTGAGCCCCAATACAGGCCCGGACCCAACTCACGTCAATTCAACGATCCTGGTCTTTGATTCAATGCGGTACTTTCGGCTCGAAAAGCAGGAGCATTCCCGGCCATACCATCAGCACCAGAGCGTTGTCGCATGCTGTAAAAATTCGCTAACTCCAGACACGCCAACGCGGGAGCAAGCTCCCGCGCGGCGACATCCTACCAGTCACCGCCTGAAGGCAGTCAACCGGGCGACCAACAACTTACTTGTGGTCTTTGACTTCTTCAAACTCAGCGTCGACAACGTCGTCAGCCTTTTCAGCTTTTTCGTCATGCGGTGCAGCGCCTTCAGCTGGCTGAGCCTGTTCGGCATACATCTTCTGCGCCACTGGAGCGGAGACTTTCGACAGCTCTTCAACCTTGGCGTCGATTGCAGCCTTGTCGTCGCCTTTGACGGCGGCTTCCAGGGCAACTACTGCGGCTTCGATTGCAGTCTTCTCTTCAGCGGTCACTTTGTCGCCAGCGTCAGCGACCATTTTGCGCGTCGAGTGAACCAGCGCATCGCCCTGGTTACGGGCAGCGGCCAGCTCTTCGAACTGGCGATCTGCGTCGACGTTGGCTTCAGCATCGCGAATCATCTGCTGAATCTCTTCCTCGGACAGACCGGAGTTGGCCTTGATCACGATCGACTGAGTCTTGCCGGTAGCCTTGTCTTTGGCGCCTACGTGCAGAATGCCGTTGGCGTCGATGTCGAAGGTCACTTCAATTTGTGGCACGCCACGTGGTGCTGGTGGAATCTCGGCCAGGTCGAACTTGCCCAAGGACTTGTTCTGAGCGGCCTGCTTACGTTCACCTTGCAGCACGTGAATGGTCACAGCGCCCTGGTTGTCGTCGGCAGTCGAGAACACTTGCGATTTCTTGGTAGGAATCGTGGTGTTTTTCTCGATCAGCGCGGTCATCACGCCACCCATGGTTTCGATACCCAAAGTCAGCGGGCTGACGTCGAGCAGCAGAACGTCTTTCACGTCACCAGCCAATACGGCGCCCTGGATAGCAGCACCCATGGCAACGGCTTCGTCCGGGTTCACGTCTTTACGTGCTTCTTTACCGAAGAATTCGGTCACCAGCTTCTGAACCAGTGGCATACGGGTCTGACCGCCGACCAGGATCACGTCATTGATTGCGCCAATGTCGATGCCGGAGTCTTTCAGAGCGATGCGGCAAGGTTCGATGGTGCGTTGAACCAGGTCCTCTACCAGCGCTTCGAGCTTGGCGCGGGAGATTTTCACGTTCAAGTGCTTAGGACCGGTGGCGTCTGCAGTGATGTACGGCAGGTTCACGTCGGTCGAATTGCTCGAAGACAGTTCGATCTTGGCTTTTTCAGCGGCTTCTTTCAGGCGCTGCATGGCCAGCGGATCACCCTTAAGGTTCATGCCGCTTTCTTTCTTGAATTCGTCGACGAGGTAGTCGATCAGACGAATGTCAAAGTCTTCACCGCCCAGGAACGTGTCGCCGTTAGTGGCCAACACTTCGAACTGGTGCTCACCATCGACTTCAGCGATTTCGATCACGGAAACGTCGAAAGTACCGCCGCCCAAGTCATAAACGATCACGGTGTGATCGCCTTTCGCCTTGTCCATACCGTAAGCCAGAGCAGCTGCGGTTGGTTCGTTGATGATACGTTTTACGTCCAGACCAGCAATACGACCGGCGTCTTTGGTCGCTTGACGCTGACTGTCGTTGAAGTAGGCCGGAACGGTGATCACAGCTTCGGTCACTGGCTCGCCGAGGTAGTCTTCGGCGGTCTTCTTCATTTTCTTCAGAATTTCAGCCGAGATTTGTGGCGGCGACATTTTCTGGCCGTTCACTTCAACCCAAGCGTCACCGTTATCAGCCTTGGCGATTTTGTACGGGACCATCTTGATGTCTTTCTGTACGACTTCTTCGTCGAACTTACGACCGATCAAACGCTTCACCGCATACAGGGTGTTGTGCGGATTGGTCACTGCCTGACGCTTGGCCGATTGACCAACGAGGATCTCACCATCGTTGGCGTAAGCGATGATCGACGGCGTGGTACGCGTGCCTTCGGCGTTTTCAATAACTTTGGCTACGCCGTTTTCCATCACGGAGACACAGGAGTTGGTAGTCCCCAGGTCGATACCGATAATCTTGCCCATATTCACTCTCCCGAAACTTTGGATTTGGTTGCCGCAGCAGTGGTGGCTAACTGCGGTAGCACTTAAACGCTTGACTTATAAATGGGGGCCTTGCGGCCAATTTCAAGCCTGCTCGTCAATCGAAGGCGAAACCGGCGCAGGGGCCTTACTGACCACGACCATGGCCGGGCGCAGCAGACGACCGTTGAGCTGATAGCCCTTCTGGAACACCTTGAGCACGCTGTTTGGCTCGACGTCGGCGCTTTCCTGCATGGCCATTGCCTGATGCTGAACGGCGTTGAACGGTTCGCCATGCGGATCGATCGCTTCCAGCTGATAACGCTTCAGGGTGTCCTGGAACATTTTCAGGGTCAGCTCGATGCCTTCGCGCATTGGGCGGATGCTTTCATCATCCGGGTTGGACAACTCCAGTCCACGCTCCAGGCTGTCGATGATCGGCAACAAATCGCCAGCAAATTTTTCCAGGGCGAATTTGTGAGCTTTTTCTACATCCTGCTCGGCGCGACGGCGGACGTTCTGCAGATCAGCTGCTACACGCAAAGCCTGATCATGAGCGCCAGCCAATTGCTCTTCGAGCACTTGAACACGAGCCGCCAGTTCATTACCCGAATCCTGGGCAGCCTGATCGGCGTCTAGATTTTGCGTATCCACTGTCTGTTCGTCAGCCATAGAATTCTCCTTTCAATAACGTCCGCGAGCTCAACTCGCGCTTCTGTCCCGGTATATGGGGCCGCAAAAATCAGCTTCAAGGGGCGGGTTGCGATTAACCCTACAAAAAACACTGCATTGCGATACTCGATGGACCAAGCATTTCGTCAGACCGAGTAAATCGAGCTAAGCAGGGGCATTGTCAGCCGCAAATAAAACACTGTATAAATAACCAGACCTAAAGCCTGGGAGCGGCCTTTATGCTGGTGCACCTGTCCGTACATAACTACGCCATCGTTGAACATCTCGATCTCGAGCTCGATCGCGGGATGAGCGTGATAACCGGGGAAACCGGCGCCGGCAAGTCGATCATGCTCGACGCCCTCGGCCTTACCCTGGGCGATCGCGCCGACAGCGGTGTGGTTCGCCCCGGCGCCGACAAGGCCGATATCCTGGCGACCTTCGACCTGATCGACATCCCTGAAGCCAGCGCCTGGCTGGCGGAGCGCGACCTGGAGAGCGATGGCCCGTGCATCCTGCGCCGGGTGATCACCGCGGAAGGACGCTCGCGCGGATATATCAACGGCACGCCCTGCCCTCTCGGCGATCTCAAAGCCCTCGGTGAATTGCTGATCGATATCCACAGCCAGCACGAACACCAATCCCTGCTGAAGACCGACACTCACCGCCGCCTGCTCGACGAATACGCCGGCGCCACCGACCTTGCCCGCCAGGTGCAACTGGCCGCCCAGCGCTGGCGCCAGACTCGCCAGGAACTGGAGCGACTCTCCAATTCCGGCGACGAGCAGCGCGCTCGTCATCAATTGCTCAGCTATCAACTCGAAGAGCTGGAAAATCTCGGCCTCGGCGAAAACGAGCTGGAACAGCTGGAACAGGAACACAAGAACCTCACCAACGCCGAAACCCTGCTGGGCATTTGCCGGCAGGTGGTCGAGCAATGCAGCGAAAGTGATTCAGGGAATGTCCTGAACGCCCTGACCGCCAGCCTTAACCGTCTTTCGAGTGTCAATAACTCGATAGGCGCGCTGGGTGAAGCCAGCAGCCTGCTGACCAGCGCCCAGATCCAGGTCGAAGAAGCCGTGGGGGAACTGAACCGCTTCCTTGATAACTTCGATGCCGATCCGGCGCGTCTTCAGTACCTGGAGGAACGCCTTGATGCGATCTACACCATGGCGCGCAAACACCGCATCCAGCCGACCGAAGTGGCGGAGATGCAGCAGAAGTTGCTCGATGAAATCGAGACCCTGAATGCCAACGACGAATCCATCGAGCGCCTGAGCGATGAATTGGCCTCCTATGCCCGTCATTATCAGGAAAAGGCTCGTGAACTGAGCGATTTACGCCATCAGGCGTCGAGCAGCCTGGCTAGCGCCGTGGAGCAGGAAATCCAGCGGCTGGGCATGCCCGGCGGACGCTTCACTATCGAATTACGCCCCAACAGCAGCGATGAACTGCTGCCCAATGGGCTTGAGCAGGTCGAGCTGCTCGTAAGCGCCAACCCTGGGCAACCATTAAAAGCCTTGGCCAAAGTGGCCTCGGGGGGTGAGCTGTCACGAATCAGCCTGGCTATACAGGTGATTACCGCGCAGACCTCGCGCGTACCGACGCTGGTATTCGATGAAGTGGACGTGGGCATCGGCGGCCCAACCGCCGAGATCGTGGGCCAATTGTTACGTCGGCTCGGGGAGCGCGGGCAGGTTCTGACGGTGACTCACTTGCCGCAAGTCGCTGCGCAGGGTCATCAACATCTATTTGTCCACAAGGTCCGCGGTGAAGAGGCGACCCACACCGCTGTTTCCAAGTTGAGCAAGAATGATCGAGTCGAAGAAGTGGCGCGGATGCTGGGTGGCATCGACCTGACCAAGGAATCACTGGCTCACGCGAAAAAAATGGTCGTTACCGCAAAAATTTAAGAACGGCAGACAGCACGAAGGCGACCCTGGGGTCGCCTTCGCTCGTTTCGCGAATGTGAAATTCGCGCGACATGCTTACTTTTTCTTGCGCACGTACAGCACCAGATTGTGATCAACCATCTCGAAGCCGTACTTGTCGACGATGGCTTTCTGCAGACGCTCGATTTCTTCGTCGAAGAATTCGATCACTTCGCTGGTTTCGACGTTGACCATATGGTCGTGATGCTTGCCGTCATCCAGCTCGAAGACCGCATGGCCTCCGTCGAAGTTGTGCCGCACCACAAGGCCAGCTGCCTCGAACTGAGTCAGTACACGGTAAACCGTGGCCAGACCGACGTCCTCACCAGCCTCCATCAGCGCCTTGTAAACATCCTCGGCACTCATGTGGCGTTGCTCGGCGGAATCGAGCATTTGCAGAATTTTGACCCGTGGAAGGGTCACTTTGAGGCCGGCTTTGCGTAGTTCGCTATTTTCAACCATGGTCAGCTTTCTCGCGATGCTGCTTCGCAGCTTCTCTTAATGCGGGTATGATCGGCGTTTACGTTGTCCCAGCCAAGATAGTGGAAGTCGCCCACCGATGCAAAACACCAAGCTCTTGCTAACCAGTTTCACCTTTGTGGGACTGCTCGCACTCGCCGGTTGTTCATTCCCCGGGGTTTACAAAATCGACATCCAGCAGGGCAATGTCGTCACGCAGGACATGATAAACCAGTTACGCCCGGGAATGACCCGAAAGCAAGTACGGTTTATCATGGGCAACCCCCTGCTGACCGACACGTTCCATGCCGATCGCTGGGATTATCTGTACAGCCTGCAACCGGGTGGCGGTGAACGCCAACAGGAACGCATTAGCGTTATCTTCAACCCAAATGATCAACTTGTCAGCCTCTCTGGTGATTTCATGCCAGGCGTGAGCCGCGACGAAGCCATTCTCGGCAAGGACAGTGGCACAACAGTCACTGCACCAGCAGAAAACGCCGAGAAGCCAAAACCGGAAAAACCGGTCAAGCCAGGTTCGTTGCTGGACCAGATCCAGAAGGACGTAGACGGTGTAGAAACCGTTCCGGTCCCGACGCCAGAACCTCTGGAAACCTCGCCGCAATAATTTGCGACGCAATAAAAAACCCGGCATGTCCGGGTTTTTTATTGTCTGGCGTTTGGGCGACTTACTGATTCCGGGCTTTAGCCTCGGCAGCCTTGGCGGCACGCAGCCGACGAGCTTCTTTCGGATCCGCCAACAATCGCCGGTATATCTCGATGCGATCACCCGCCTGAACAGGACGAATGTCCGGGTCAGTGATCACTTTACCAAAGATCCCAACCGGGCAATGGGCCAGATCCAGCTCCGCAAAGGCCTCGCCGACGCCCGACTTCAGCAAAGCCGCCCGCACGGTCGTTCCTGCCGGCACCGTCACCGAGAGAAGCACCTGACGATCGACAGCGGCGTACACCACCTCGACATCAACCATCGACTCAACCATGCATTTGCTTGGCGCGCTGGCAAAACGCGTCCACCAGCGTATTCGCAGCCTGATTGAACAACGGCCCCAAGGTCGCGCGGACAATCGGCCCGGCGTAATCGAACGACAGATCGAGACTGATCTTGCAGGCCTTTTCGCCCAACGACTTGAACGTCCAGACGCCATGCAACTGATTGAACGGGCCTTCTTCAAGGTTCATCTCAATCGATTGCCCGGGCACCAGCGTGTTTCGCGTTACGAAATGCTGGCTGAGACCGCCTTTGGCCACGCCTACGCTAGCGCGCATATGCTCAGGCGTGCTTTCCAGCACTTCGGCGATCGAACACCACGGCAGAAATTCCGGGTATCGCGCCACGTCGTTGACCAGGTCATAAAGCGCTCGCGCCGGGTATGGCAGCAGAGCCGAACGTTGAATGTGTGTCGTCATGTCAGCGTCACTTCCACAGCTGTGCGGCAAACACTACGAGAATGCCGAGGGGCGCCACATAGCGCATCAAGAACAAGGACAGGGCGAACAACGCAGGGTTGCGGATCGACAATTCGTCGCGTACCGCTTCACGCCCCATCACCCAGCCCGCAAACACCACGAAACACAAACCACCGAGTGGCAACATGATCCGCGAAGTGAAGAAATCGATCACGCCAAAGAAATCCAGGCCACCGGCCGCACCCCATTGATAGAGATGGAACAGCCCGTCTTCGCTCACGAAAAATTTGGCTTCCTTCCAGATATTGAAGGAAAACACCGTACCCAGCCCCACGAACCAGCAGATAAACGCCAGCCAGAAAGTCACCCAGGCGCGACTGACTTTTGTGCGCTCAACCAGGTAAGCCACCATCGGCTCAAGCAGGGAAATCGCCGAGCTCCAGGCAGCCACCGCGACCAGCACGAAGAACACTACGCCCATCAACTGGCCGAACGCTACGTTGCCGAAGGCAAATGGCAGGCTGACGAACATCAGGCCCGGGCCTTCGCTCGGGTTCAGGCCCGCAGCGAACACAATCGGAAACAATGCTAGACCGGCCACCAACGAAACGAAGGTGTCGAGCAGCGCCACGCCGACCACGGTGCCGGAGATCGACGAATGCTTGGGCATGTAAGCGCCGTAAATCATGATCGACCCAACGCCCACGCTCAGGGAGAAAAAGGCGTGTCCCATGGCTGGCAACAAGCCGTCGAGGACTTTTTCCGGGTGGAAGTCGAACATGAAATGCACGCCTTCCATGAAATGCCCGGTGGTCATGCTGTAACCCAGCAGCACCAGAATCATCACGAAGAGCAGTGGCATCATGATCCGCAGACTGCGTTCAAGCCCGGCAACCACGCCTTTAGCGATGACGACGGCAGACAGCAGCATGAAAATCGTGTGCCAAAGTGTCAGGCGCCATGGATCGGCGATCACATTGCCAAAGTACGCGCCAACCTGATCAGGCGTTGCACCCTGGAAGTCGCCACGACCCATGTCGATGATGTAATCCAGCGACCAGCCGCCGACCACACTATAGAAAGACAGTATCAGCAACGCCGTGATCATCCCGGCGAATGCACCCCAGGACCACTTGCCCGAATGCCCCGCCTCCACCGCCAGGACCTTCAAGGCGTTGGCCGGGCTCTGCCGTGCGCGGCGGCCGATCAGGGTTTCGGCCAGCATGACCGGCACACCGATCAACGCGATACAGGCCAGGAACATCAGCACGAAGGCGCCGCCGCCGTAGACGCCGACCATGTAGGGGAATTTCCAGATACTACCCAGGCCCACGGCCGAACCGGTCGCGGCGAGTATGAAGACCCAGCGGCTAGCCCAACTGCCGTGGACAGAAACCTTGTCTGTCGACATCGTTATCACGCCCAAGCGTTCAAAAAAGAGGGCGCATTGTCCGGGATTCAATCAACCTGCTCAAGCACGTAGCGATACCGTAGCCGACTCGCGTGCAACTCCCTATAATGCCGCCCCTATGGCTAAACAGAAGAAACACCCTACAGGGACCATCGCGCAGAATAAAAAGGCGCGACACGATTACTTCATCGAACATCGGTTCGAGGCTGGTCTGGTCCTGGCCGGCTGGGAAGTAAAAAGTCTGCGGGCAAGCAAGCTGCAACTGGTTGACAGTTACGTGCTGCTCAAGGATGGCGAAGCCTGGCTGCTCGGCAGCCACATTACGCCGCTGATGACTGCCAGCACCCACGTCATCGCTGACCCGACCCGCACCCGAAAATTGCTGCTCAACCGCCGCGAGCTGGAAAAACTCGCCGCCGCCGTGCAGCAAAAAGGTTACGCCTGCGTGTGCCTGTCCTGGTACTGGAGCAAGCACATGGTCAAGTGCGAGATCGCTCTGGGCAAGGGCAAGAAGGAATACGACAAGCGTGATACCGAACGCGAACGCGACGCCGGTCGTGAGTTGCAGCGTGCGGTGCGCAACAAGGGCAAGGAAGAGTAATTCTCTTTTTGCCTGAGGCCCCCATCGCGAGCAAGCTCGCTCCCACATTTGTATTGTGTCGTTCACAAATCCAATGTGGGAGCGAGCTTGCTCGCGATGGCGATAGCACAAATCACCACAAAACCGACTGACTAGATCCCCTTGCGTCGCTCCGCCCGGGCCATGCGCTGCACTTCCTGACGCACCTCTTCCAGCACTTCCTGCACATACAAGATGTGTCGGCTGGAGACTTCCCGCGCCTGCTCGGCCCTTCCCTCGATAATCGCCATGTACAACTCCCGGTGCTGCGTGATCAGCATGTCGCGGGTTTCCGTGCGCTGTTTGTACATGCCGCCGATGTTAGTCACCACGTTACGTTTGAGCAGATCGAACAGCCCACGAATGGTGTGCAGCAACACGGCGTTATGACTGGCTTCGGCAATCGCCAGGTGAAATTTTGCATCCGCCGCGCCCTCTTCCGCCCGGCTCACTTCGTCATGACGCGTATAGCAGTCCTGCAATTCATTGAAGGCCGCCGTCAGCCGCTCGCGATCGACATCGGTGGCGCGCAGTGCCGCGTAATAGGCACAGGACGCTTCCAGCGTATGACGAAACTCCAGCAGATCGCGCTGGGCTTCGGGGTTACTTTCCAGCAGGTGCAACAGCGGATCGCTGAAAGTAGAACCCAGGGACTCCACCACATAATTACCGCCACCCTGGCGACTGACCAGCAAGCCCTTCGCCGCCAGTTTCTGGATTGCCTCGCGCAACGAAGGGCGTGACACGCCGAACTGCTCGGCCAACGCGCGTTCGGCCGGCAAGCGCTCGCCAGACTTCAACGTGCCTTCGAGGATCATCCCCTCGAGCTGCTCGACAATATCGTCAGACAAACGGCGCTGACGAATCTGATCAAACCCCATAACTCAATTCTCCACGGTCCCGACGGCTCGCCGGGCTCTCTATTCTGGCCTATCGGCGCTTTGCCAGCACCTACCAGACGACATTTGTTAAAGCGGATCAAACACGCGCCACAGCGCTTATTCGACAAAAGTTTTAGGGCGACAAATTGACACGCCGCCTACAAGGCTTTTACCCTAGCCAACAGCGATTGTAAATTGGTATTACCAATTACCCAATACGCTGACCAGTGCCTGACCAACAACAATTAGGGGCCACCCCATATGCAAACCTGGCAACAGCTCTATACCCCGCTCGGCAGCCTTGGCTTCTCCGCGCTCGCCGCCGTTATCCCCATCGTGTTTTTCTTCCTGGCATTGGCCGTGTTCCGGCTCAAAGGACATGTGGCCGGCAGCATCACGCTGGCGCTGTCGATTGCAGTAGCAATCTTTGCCTTCCAGATGCCGGTCGACATGGCCTTCGCCGCCGCAGGCTATGGCTTTGCCTATGGTCTTTGGCCAATTGCCTGGATCATCGTCGCCGCCGTGTTCCTCTACAAACTGACGGTCAAGAGTGGTCAGTTCGAAGTGATCCGCAGCTCGGTGTTGTCGATCACCGACGACCAGCGTTTGCAGGTTCTGCTGATCGGTTTCTGCTTCGGTGCATTCCTGGAAGGTGCCGCCGGTTTCGGTGCGCCGGTGGCGATTACCGCCGCCCTGCTTGTAGGGCTGGGCTTTAACCCGCTGTACGCCGCCGGTCTGTGCCTGATCGCCAACACCGCGCCAGTGGCGTTTGGTGCCTTGGGGATTCCGATCATCGTCGCCGGGCAAGTGACCGGAATCGACGCCTTCAAGATCGGCGCCATGACCGGCCGTCAATTGCCGCTGCTGTCGTTGTTCGTGCCGTTCTGGCTGGTGTTCATGATGGATGGCCTGCGCGGCGTGCGGGAAACCTGGCCGGCCGCACTGGTCGCCGGCTTGAGCTTTGCCGTCACCCAGTACTTCACCTCGAACTTCATCGGCCCGGAACTGCCGGACATCACCTCGGCCTTGGCCAGTCTGATTTCCCTGACGCTGTTCCTGAAGGTATGGCAGCCGAAACGCGCAGCGGGCCAACACATCGTCGGCGCCGTCTCGGCTTCCGTGGTCGGCGCCAGCGCCGGCGGTTTCGGTCAGCCGCGCAGCACCGTGGCTTCGCCCTACAGCTTCGGTGAAATCCTCAAAGCCTGGTCACCGTTCCTGATCCTCACCGTACTGGTCACTATCTGGACCCTGAAACCCTTCAAGGCAATGTTTGCTGCTGGCGGGTCGATGTACAGCTGGGTGTTCAACTTCGCGATCCCGCACCTGGACCAAATGGTGATCAAGGTCGCACCGATCGTGGCCACCCCGACCGCTATTCCGGCGGTGTTCAAACTCGACCCGATTTCCGCGACCGGCACGGCGATCTTCTTCTCCGCGCTGATCTCGATGCTGGTACTGAAGATCAATCTCAGAATTGGTCTGACCACTTTGAAAGAGACCTTCTACGAACTGCGCTGGCCGATTCTGTCCATCGGCATGGTGTTGGCGTTTGCCTTCGTCACCAACTTCTCGGGCATGTCGTCGACCATGGCCCTGGTGCTGGCAGGCACCGGCGCAGCGTTCCCGTTCTTCTCGCCGTTCCTCGGCTGGCTGGGCGTATTCCTGACCGGTTCCGATACATCGTCCAACGCGCTGTTCGGTTCGTTGCAAGCGACCACTGCGCATCAGATCGGTGTCAGCGACACCTTGCTGGTAGCGGCAAACACCAGCGGCGGTGTGACCGGCAAGATGATTTCGCCGCAATCGATCGCCGTGGCCTGCGCCGCGACCGGTCTGGTGGGCAAGGAATCGGATCTGTTCCGTTTCACCCTCAAGCACAGCCTATTCTTTGCAACGATCGTCGGCCTGATCACCCTGGCTCAGGCCTATTGGTTCACCGGCATGCTGGTGCACTAAGAACTACAAGCAGCACGGAAAAAACCGACGCCGGACCACGAATCCGGCGTCAGCTATTCACCACCCGGTCTGTAAGGCTGCTGAAAGCTTGCCTCTCTATATTCAGCAGCCTCAGCGGACGGATAACCGGCCGAGAGACACGCCTGATGAGCGAGCTTTTTTACAACGCCGTGCCGAACGCGACCCGTGTCGCCCCGCCACTGCCCGAGCCTCGGCAATACCCCAGCGAGAAACCGTCACGGGTCTACCTGTTCGGGACCTGCGTGGTGGATTTGTTCTACCCGGAAGCCGGGATGGATGCGATTCATCTGCTGGAGCGCGAAGGCATTCGTGTCGAGTACCCGCAAGGGCAAAGCTGCTGCGGGCAACCGGCCTACACCTCGGGTTACACCGAGCAGGCCCGGACCGTGGCGCGCTCGCAGTTGGCGCTGTTCGCCGGGGACTATCCGGTAGTGGTGCCGTCGGGATCGTGTGCCGGGATGTTGCGTGAACACTACGCCGACTTGTTCAAGGACGAGCCGCACACGCTGAAACAGGTTCAGGCGCTGGCCGCCCGGACTTATGAATTGGCCGAATTCCTGTTGTTTGTCTGCAAGGTGCAGCTCAAGGACAGCGGCGAGCCAGTGAAAGTGGCGCTTCACACCTCGTGCTCGGCACGCCGTGAAATGAATACCCACCTGCACGGTCGCGAGCTGTTGTCGCAACTGAGCAACGTGGAGCGAGTCGACCACAGCCACGAAAGTGAATGCTGTGGCTTCGGTGGGACTTTCAGCGTCCGTATGCCAGACATTTCCGGCGCGATGGTGGCGGACAAGACCCGATCGTTGAAGGAATCCGGCGCGCACAAGGTACTGAGTGCCGACTGCGGTTGCCTGATGAACATCAACGGCTCGCTGGAGAAACAGAGGGAAGCGTTGCGCGGCCAACACCTGGCCAGTTTCCTTTGGCAGCGAACCGGAGGTGTTCTATGAACGCTTCCGCGATTATTCCTACGGTTGCCGTGGAAGAAGATTTTCGCACCCGGGCTCATAAGGCGTTGGGTGACAAGCAACTGCGAAATAACTTTCGCACTGCGATGGATTCACTGATGACAAAACGGGCAGCGTCCTTCAGCGATGCCCACGAAAGAGAACATTTGCGAGCGCTGGGCAACGCTGTCCGCGCCCGTGCGTTATCCAAGTTGCCCGATCTGCTCGAGCAGCTTGAACAGAACCTGACCCGCAACGGTGTGACAGTGCACTGGGCGGAAACGGTGGACGAGGCCAATGGCATCGTCCTCTCGATCATCCGCGCTCACGAGGGGCGGCAAGTGATCAAGGGCAAATCGATGGTCAGCGAAGAGATGGAGATGAATCACTTCCTCGCTGAACAGGGCATTGAATGCCTGGAATCGGACATGGGCGAGTACATCGTCCAGCTCGACCACGAGAAGCCTTCACACATTATTATGCCGGCGATCCACAAGAATGCCGGTCAGGTCGCGTCCTTGTTCCACGACAAACTTGGCGTGGAGTACACCAAGGACGTTGACCAACTCATTCAGATCGGTCGCAAAGTCTTGCGACAGAAATTCTTCGAAGCGGACATCGGCGTCTCCGGCGTCAACTTCGCCGTGGCCGAAACCGGCACCCTGCTGCTGGTGGAAAACGAAGGCAACGGGCGCATGACCACCACGGTGCCGCCAGTGCACATCGCAGTCACCGGCATCGAAAAAGTCGTGGAAAACCTGCGCGACGTGGTGCCTCTGTTGTCACTGCTGACTCGCTCGGCCCTCGGCCAGCCGATCACCACCTACGTCAACATGATCTCCGGCCCGCGCAAGGAACATGAACTCGACGGCCCCCAGGAAGTGCATCTGGTCCTGCTCGATAACGGTCGTAGCCAGGCCTTCGCCGACAGCGAATTGCGCCAGACCCTGAACTGCATTCGCTGCGGGGCTTGTATGAATCATTGCCCGGTCTACACCAGAATCGGCGGCCACGCCTATGGGGAGGTTTACCCCGGGCCTATCGGAAAAATCATCACCCCGCACATGGTCAGCCTGGCGAACGTCCCGGACCATCCGAGCGCGTCGTCGCTGTGTGGCGCTTGCGGTGAAGTCTGCCCGGTAAAAATTCCTATCCCCGCACTGCTGCGTCGCCTACGGGAAGAAAACGTCAAAGCGCCGGACAGCCCGCATCAAGTCATGCGCGGCCAGGGCAGCAAATACTCGCGCAAAGAACGTTTTATCTGGAACGCCTGGGCTAGGCTCAACAGTTCGCCGACGTTGTATCGACTGTTCGGCTTTTTCGCCACACGGCTGCGCGCCCTGGCACCAAATAATGTTGGCCCCTGGTCGCAAAACCACAGCGCACCGAAACCCGCTGCCCGCTCACTGCACGACATGGCCCGCGAGCATCTGGCCAAACAGGGAGATCGTTGATGAGCGCCAAGCAAAACATCCTCGCCAAGTTACGGAAAAGTCTGACCGGCACCACACCGGTGCCTGACGAGTTCAACGTCGAACTGGTGACGGCGCCTTACACCTACACCGCCGATCAACGCATCCCGCAACTGCGAAAGCTGATGGAAGCGGTGCACACCGAAATCCATCTGACGTCCGGCGAATGTTGGCCGGCGCTGCTCGCGCAATTACTGCTGGATCGTCAATTGCCGAGCCTGTTGATCGCGCCGACTACACCTCACGGTCAACGAATCACTCAGCACTGGGCGAAAAATCCTGGTCTGCCAACACTCAAATCCTACGACCGCCCGGTTGAAGAATGGAAAGCCGAGCTGTTCAACGACACCCCGGCCAGCCTGACCACTACCCTCGGGGCAATCGCTGCCACGGGGAGCCTGATTCTCTGGCCGACGCGGGAAGAGCCGCGCCTGATGAGCCTGGTACCGCCGGTGCATTTCGCCCTGCTCAAGGCCAGTGAAATCCGCGACAACTTCTATCAGGTGCAGCAGGAATTCGAGTGGGCCCAAGGCCTGCCGACCAACGCCTTGCTGGTGTCCGGCCCGTCGAAAACCGCTGACATCGAGCAAGTCCTGGCTTACGGCGCGCACGGTCCGAAAGACCTGGTGGTTTTGATCCTGGAGGACCAATGAGTCTACCGGCGGCTTTCCTGCGAGATGCGCAGCAACTGATTCCCCAAGAGCGACGTTTCGACGACCCGCTGTCGACTTTGGCCTTCGGCACCGACGCCAGTTTCTATCGGCTGATTCCGAAACTGGTGATCCGTGTCGAGTCCGAAGATGAAGTGGTCGCGCTGCTCAAACTGGCGCAACGGGATCAAGTCCCGGTGACCTTCCGCGCTGCCGGCACCAGCCTGTCTGGCCAGGCCATCAGTGATTCGGTGTTGATCGTGCTTGGGGATAACTGGAACGGTCGCGAGATCCGCGGCCAAGGCACGCAAATCCGCCTGCAACCGGGCGTGATCGGCGCGCAGGCCAACACCTGGCTGGCGCCGTTCGGGCGCAAGATCGGCCCTGACCCGGCCTCGATCAACGCCTGCAAAATCGGCGGCATCGTCGCCAACAACGCCAGCGGCATGTGCTGCGGCACGGCGCAGAACACCTACCACACGCTGGCCGGCATTCGTCTGGTGCTGGCCGACGGTAGCCGTCTCGATACCGAAGATGCGGCGAGTATTGCCGCGTTTCGTGAGAGCCACGCTTCGCTGCTCGAACGTCTGGCGAGCCTGGGCCGTGAGACCCGCGCCAATGCCGACCTGGCAGCAAAAATTCGCCACAAATACCGCCTGAAAAACACCACCGGACTGTCACTCAACGCCTTGGTGGATTTCGACGAGCCTGTGGATATCTTGAGCCACTTGCTGGTGGGCTCCGAAGGCACCCTCGGGTTCATCAGCGCGGTGACTTACGACACGGTGATCGATCACCCTAACAAGGCCTCGGCGCTGATCGTGTTCCCGGATGTGGAAACCTGCTGCAACGCGGTCACCGTGCTCAAAAGCCAACCGGTGTCGGCCGTGGAACTGCTGGACCGTCGCAGCCTGCGTTCGGTGCAGGACAAACCCGGCATGCCGGCTTTCGTACAACAGCTGTCGAACAATGCCTGCGCGCTTCTCATTGAATCCCGCGCTGCATCGACCACTTTGCTACAAGAACAGCTTGCGCAGATCATGACGTCGTTGACCTCGTTTCCGGTGGAGAAACAAGTCGACTTCACCGAAGACCCGCTAGAAAACGCCCGGCTCTGGGCGATCCGCAAGGACACCTTCCCCGCCGTCGGCGCGGTGCGCAAAACCGGCACCACGGTGATTATCGAAGACGTGACCTTCCCGGTGGAACAACTGGCCATCGGTGTGAACCGTCTGATCGAGCTGTTCGACAAACATCACTACGACGAAGCGATCCTTTTCGGACACGCGCTGGAGGGCAATCTGCACTTCGTCTTCACCCAAGGCTTCAACAACCCGGAAGAAGTCGCACGCTACCAAGCATTCATGGACGACGTGGCGCAGTTGGTGGCCGTGGAGTTCGGCGGTTCACTGAAGGCCGAACACGGCACCGGCCGCAACATGGCGCCCTTCGTCGAGCTGGAATGGGGCAGCGATGCCTATCAGCTGATGTGGCAGCTCAAACGCCTGCTCGATCCCAACGGCATTCTCAACCCGGACGTGGTACTCAGCGAGGATCCGCAGATCCACCTCAAGCACCTGAAACCGCTGCCAGCCGCCGACGAGATTGTGGATAAGTGCATCGAGTGCGGTTTCTGCGAACCGGTGTGCCCGTCGAAAGGCCTGACCCTGAGCCCGCGCCAGCGCATCGTGATCTGGCGGGATATCCAGGCGAAGAAACGCGCAGGTGTCGACACCTCCGAACTTGAAGCCGCCTACGAATACCAGGGCATCGACACCTGCGCCGCTACAGGGTTGTGTGCGCAACGTTGCCCTGTAGGCATCAATACCGGCGAGCTGGTGAAAAAGCTTCGCGGGCGCAAAGCGACGCATACGAAAACCGCCAATTGGCTGGAAGGAAATTTCGCCACCGCGCTGCAAGGTGCGCGCTTCACCCTGCATGTGGCCAACGGCGCGCGGATGCTGCTGGGCGCGCCGCGTCTGGCAAAGCTGTCGGCGACGTTGACAAAGTTGTCCAAAGGTCAGGTCCCGCAATGGACCAATGCCATGCCGCAGCCGGAAAAAGCCATTCGCTTCAGCCCGGTCGTATCGGATGAGCGCCCTCGGGTGGTCTATCTCGCGGCGTGCGTTTCACGGGTCATGGGCCCGGCGGCAGGTGATAAAGAGCAGATGTCGCTGTACGACAAAACCCGTGGGCTGCTGGAAAAGGCCGGTTACCAGGTAGTCTTTCCGGACAACCAGGACAGCCTCTGCTGTGGTCAACCGTTTGCCTCCAAGGGTTATGCCGAGCAAGCCGAACACAAGCGCCAGGAACTGATTGGCGCGCTGTTGCACGCCAGTCGCGGCGGGCTCGATCCGATCTATTGCGACACCAGTCCATGCACGCTGCGGCTGGTTCAGGATCTGGGCGAAGTTCGACTGGACCTGTACGACCCGGTGCGATTCATCCGTACGCATTTGATGGATCGCCTCGATTTCACACCGCAGGAAGCGCCGATCGCGGTGCATGTCACCTGCAGCACTCAACACCTTGGCGAGAGCCAGGCGCTGATCGATCTGGCGCGCAAATGCAGCAACAACGTGGTCATTCCCGAGGGCATTCACTGCTGCGGATTTGCCGGGGACAAGGGCTTCACCTCGCCGGAGCTGAACGCTCATTCTTTAAGGACGTTGAAGGATGCGGTGCAGCAGTGCAGCGAGGGGATTTCCACCAGCCGCACGTGTGAGATCGGTCTGACGCAACACGGTGGAATTGACTACCACGGGCTGGTCTATCTGGTGGATAGGGTCACTCAAGCCAGAGCGGACTAATACATTTTCACCAGCAAAAAGGGGCAATAACGCCCCTTTTTAGTGCATTTCTTACCCTTCGAGAAATTTTTCATAGCCCGTTAAGAAAAAACCGAATTCCTGAACGACGCCGTAGTCATTAATTTAGGCCTCAACGAACGTGGCTTAATAAGACTCGGCCGAGCCGCCAGCTGATACGGCAACACCGAGACCATCAGTTCAAGGAGATACCCATGAAACGTACCGCTCTTGCTGGTTTGTTTATTTCTGTTGCAATGCTGGCCTCTCCCGTTTTCGCTGCCACTGACCTGTGCACAGTGAAGCTTCAGGAGCTGAAAAACAAAGTCACTACGATCCCGGCCACGTCCGAAAACGCCACGATGGATATCAAGCGCATGCAGGCGGATGCCGAAGCAGCGCAAAAGGCCGGTGATGACGACAAATGCGTCACTTCAGCCACTCAAGCGTTGTCCCGCGTGGACAAACTGGCCAGCGAGCCAGCCAAGTAAACCGGGAAGGCCAACCTTCGGGTTGGCCTTCCGTGACCGTTTGGCGTACACTGCGCAGGCTTGTTGCTCACTTTGACTCACCGAACAACAGGCACGGGGCCGTTTAGGATTCGACGCCGGTCGCGAAACTTTAGGTGCATGCCGAGTTGGTAACAGAACTCGTAAATCCACTGTTGCAACTACTTATAGTTGCCAATGACGAAACCTACGGCCAGGAATTCTCTCTCGCTGCGTAAGCAGCTTTAGATCCTGAGCTTCTGGTACCTTCGGGTCCAGCAATCACCAGGGGATGTCTGTAAACCCAAAGTGATTGTCATATAGAACAGAATCGCCGTGCAGTACGTTGTGGACGAAGCGGCTAAAACTTACACAACTCGCCCAAAGCACCCTGCCCTTCGGGTCGCTGAGGGTTAACTTAATAGAAACGGCTACGCATGTAGTACCGACAGCGGAGTACTGGCGGACGGGGGTTCAAATCCCCCCGGCTCCACCAAATACGAAGCAAGACAAAACCCGCCAAGTGCGGGTTTTGTTGCATCTGGGGGTTGGTGATTTGTGGTTAAACACAACCAGACCTATGCTGGCGATCTCCCCGCAAGGAAGCAGCCATGAAATTCAAAGTACTGATTGCCGCGCTAACCCTTTCCCTGACGTCCGGTTGTGCACACTACAACGACCGCACCACCGACACCAATAAAACCGGGCGGATTGCCTGTGATGCCGAGCCCAAGAATCAGGCTGGCTGCTATACGAAGCAGTCGAAGGACTGGAATTGGGGTGGGTTGAAGTTTGGGGTTGGGGCTTCGAACTAGGTTCGGAACTCGCAGAAACCGCTGATTTTGGAAGCCTCTTTTAAACAGAAATCTCGTTCTGATCCTACAGACGCCGTGATTCTTCGGGATGTTTCCGACAGGTTCCGGCGGTTGTCAGGTAGGAAGGCGAGTGGATAGGCTTTGTCGGTCGCTGCACATCAGCGACCGGGCCTGGAAACCCGAGGGAATAGAGCTAATCAGTAGTCCACATGACATACTGCGGCGTTTTTTTCAGCCTGCAGTTCAATGTTATGGCGGCTGTGTGCGGGAGACCTTCGGGTCTGCCAAGGGTTAGCTCCTACCTCGGTTTCCAGCCCTCGCACAGCTGCCACCCACTCGCCTGGAAATGAAAGTGGCAGCTCCAATTATTTAGGAGCTTTTACCATGATCAAAGAAACCCCAAACCCGCCTGCCGCGGACGACGTTTCCCCCTATGAATCCATCGATTCAAAAAAACTCCACGACGCCGCTGACCGCGCGCTCGATCACTACCTCAACCCCTCCGCCCTCAAATCACCCGTTGCCCGCAAACCAAGCACGATGTTTCTCGTTGCGCCGGATTTAAAGGACGAAGACCTGCTCGCCCACACCTGTGAATCGTTGGCCCAGGCCAGTGTAATGGCGAGTGATTTTGCCGGGTATCTGGAAGGCCCACATCGACATAGAGCGATGGCGATTCAGCAGGTGGTGATGCTGGCGGAACTGGCGGTGAATCGGATGCTGGATAATGTTGATGTGCCGAAATCTGCGCCACGCAGTTGATCCCCTGTGGGAGCGAGCTTGCTCGTGATTGCGGTGTGTCAGTCGACACCAATGTTGAATGAACAATCGCTATCGCGAGCAGGCTCACTCCCACACTGGATTTTTGTCGCACACAGATTTTGTGTTCGCTGGAGATCACCTGTGGGAGTGGGCTTGCTCACGAAGGCGGCGGATCAGTCGACATCAATGTTGAATGACAAACCGTATTCGCGAGCAAGCCCGCTCCCACATTGGTTAGGGGTATGGCAGGGATTTTCTCAGTGCACTCAAAGCACTTTCAAATCCACCGACACATGCCCGCGTGTCATCCGAGAATACGGGCAGATCTGGTGCGCAGCCTCAGCCAGTTCCCGTTTCACCCCCTCCTCCAGCCCGGGAATGTTGACGTTCAACCTGACCGCCAACTGGAAGTCCCCGCTACCGACCTTGCCCAAGTCCACCTCGGCATCGACCGACGTGTCTTCCGGCAGTTTGATTTTCATCTTGCCCGCCACCACCTGTATCGCGCCGATGAAGCAGGCCGAATACCCGAGTGCAAACAGTTGCTCCGGATTGGTGCCCGGCTTGCCCGATCCCGGCGAGCTGAATTTGACATCAAGCTCCCCATCGCTGGATTTGCCAGTGCCTGTGCGGCCGCCGACGGTGTGGGTTTTTGCGGTGTATAGAACGGTTTCCAGTGCAGTGCTCATGATCGTGACTCCTGATGGGAAGCAACAGATGATGGGGCCGGGAGTTCAAGCCTAGCAGCGCAATCAAGACTGACAAGTGACGTCAGTCGGACGAAAAAAAGGCACTGAGCGAAAACCGCCAGTGCCTTTTTTCACGCCTGAAAAAACGATCAGCGCGACAACATAAACGTGTCGTACTCCAAATCCTCCAGCGCCGTTGTAAGCCTGTGTAAACCCAGCAATACACAAATCAGCAACGACAGCGTAAACCCATACCCGAAGAAGCTTGGCCCCAGGTACATGCTGAACAGCGTCAACATCGCGTTCAACACTGCAAATAGCACGCACAGTTCCAGCACCACCGTGCGCTTGTCGAGGTAGAAGAACACGTTGAGCAACGCCATAAACACCACTTGAATGCTCACACCGATCAGGTCGATGTAGAACAGCGGCAGGTAATAACTGGAGATGCCCAGCCAGTCCAGCAGGCGCGGTGCGAACAGGAACAACAGCACCGCCGTCAGCCCCTGCACCTTGCAGATTTCCAGCAGACCCTGGCGGATCGACAAGGTCATTTCAGTTTTCAGCTGGCCGATGTGTTGCAGGGTTTCGCCTTCGCGGATCGCCCGGAACAGGCGGTCGTACCACTCGGCAAAGTCGGTCTCGATGCGCACCAGAAACACCGCCATGCCGGGGATGATCGCCAGGTACGCGAGGAAGATCGGCAGGTCGTAAAGGATCGAGGCGCGCAGCGGGCCGACGATTTCGTTGGAGGTGCCGGGGTTGAACCAGAACAGGAATTTGTCGATCCAGATGCCCATGTTGTAGAAGAAACCGGTGGCCAGCAGGCTGAGGAAAACGTTGCGCCGGTCGAGGAAGTCGAAGGCGATCAGTTTCTCGGCGCGGTACTCGCGCAGGATGTCGTAGAGGAACAGAAACAACAGCGTGCTGTGCCCGATCAACAGCGCCAGCAGCAAGCCCGGCATCTGCAAAAAGCTCAGCACGTAGGCACTCGCGACCATCAGCGTATAACCCACCAGCATCACCAGCAGAATGCGGTTATAGGCCTTCATCCCCGAGAGGAAGATGATCACCAGCCACAAGTTGCACAGCACCACGAAGTTCGCCAGTACCAGCACGCGGTAAATCAACGGCTCATCGAACAACAAGCCCAGCACGACGATTCCCAACAACCCGGCACCGAGCGTGACCAGCAACAACACGCCCAACAGGTTGGGCAGGATCTGATCGTACTTGTGCTCGAACAAGCGGTCGGACACAAAGCGCGTGAAAAACAACTGCAAGCCGCCGGTCAGGACCAACGAGGTGGCCATCAGGTACGTCACGGTCACGAGGAACTGCCCCACCAGCATGTTCGGCAGCAGCAGGCCGATGCTGATGATGCCCACCAGCATCACGCTGATGATTGACAACACCCACGGGCCGGAGCTGATCAGTCCCGCGTAGACGTAGGCGTGCAAGGTCGCGGTGTAGGAATCGCGCGAAAGGATTTTTCGCAGTTCAAAGCCAATACCGGCCATTTAGCTGTTCTCCATGGCGGCTTGATACAGGTCGCGGTAACGCTGCAGCATCAAGGCTTCGGTGTAATAACGAGTGACCCGCAACAAACCGCTGGCCTGGGCGGCCTGCCAGCGTCGCGGGCTGCGCAACAGTTCAAGGATCGCGGCGCTCGTGGCTTGTGGATCGGCAATCGCCACCACTTTGCCGGCGTGCCCCAGGTCTCGGTCTTCGGCGCTACCACCTTCGATCAATTCGCGGCATGAACCCACGTCGCTGCTGACCACCGGCGTACCGGCGGCCCAGGCTTCGAGGATCACCAACGGCTGCGCTTCACTGATCGAGGTCAGCACCATCAGGCCGAGTTTCGGCAAGATGTCCTGAATGCGCTGGAAGCCGAGGAAATGCACCTTGCCTTCCAGGCCCAGGCTGGCCATCAGGCTGCGGCATTCGCTGACGTATTCCGGGTCTTCCTCTTCGGGGCCGACGATCCAGCCTTCGGCTTGCGGCATGGCGCTGATCACGCCGCGCATCGCCCGCAGAAAGGTTTTCACGTCCTTGATCGGCACCACACGCCCGATCAAGCCGACCACGGGCGCAATGCCGTGAGCACGGGATTCCAGCGCCGCGGTCCACACCGGCAGGTCGATGCCGTTGGGAATGACTTGGGTGCGGGCCGCGAGGGCGCCGTCCTTGATCTGCCGCTGACGGTTGCCGTCGTAGAGCGCGATGATGTTGTCGGCACTGTTGTACGTCAGCTGGCCGATGCGCTCAAAGAAACGCACCCACAACGTGCGGATATAACCCGAGCCGGCATCAAGGCTGCGGTTCAGCGCCTGACCGGAACTCTCGGCGATCCAGCTGGCCTGGGCCAGGTCAATCTTGCGTTCCTTGGTGTAGATCCCGTGTTCGCTGAGCAGATAGGTGCAGTTCCAGCGCTGCTTGAGGATGCAGCCGAGGAAGCCCGCATACCCGGTGGAAATCGAATGCAGCACCCGCGCTTTCGGCATCCGTTGCGCGGCTTCGGCGAGCATCAGCAACGGCGACTGCATCGCGCGCAGGGTCCAGAAATAATTGACGAAAGACGGGTCGGCGCAATGCTGACGATAGCCTTCGCTCAACGACTCCCAACTGGCGCGGCTGCGCAGCACATCGTCGAGGGTCATGCGGCCCTGGGCGATGCAGTCGAGCAAGCGTTCGCCCAGTGCAGGGTCCGGCGCATCCGGGTGATGCAGGAAGCGATACAAGTCCTGCAACTGCTGTTCGTCGGCCTCGCGGGGCACCACCAACCTGTCGGTCGGATGGGTTGCATCTTCGAGGAACACTTCTTCGATGTGCAGCACGTTCGCCGGCACTTCGTAGCGCCGGGCCGGATAGGCCTGACGCTGGCCGCCGATGAACATCACCGAAAAGGTCAGTTCCGGCAGGCCGAGGATCATCTGGTGAATCCAGCTGGAAACGCCGCCACGCACGTAAGGCCAGGTGCCTTCGAGCAGCAGACAGATGTCGGCAACCGGTGCCTGTTCCTTTTGACTCATGTCCAGCTCCTGACCAATGCGGCGAACGGCGGCCGCTGACGGGTTTCCTCGGGAAGGCGTGCGAGCAATGCGGGGATTTCGTGGTAACGGCCGGCCTCGAACGCCAACTCGGCGCGAAACGGCAGCACTTGTGCCGCGCCCATGCCGTTTTCCTGAGCCTGACTCAGCAGCACCTCGGCACGCTCGACGTCACCTCGCTCCAGCGCGATGCGCCCGGCCAGCAGCACCAGCTCACCGCCCTCACCCGCGGCCAGGCCAAGCTCGGCATGTTCGCTGGCTTGATTGAGCACGTGGTCGAGCACGCTGCCTTGGGCCAGGCCCAGATACGCCAGCTCCCAATACCAACGCGCCAGCCTGCCGTGCAGCGCACCCGCCGCTTTGGCATTGGCGTCGACCAGTTCGCCGAGCGCGATCTGGATGTGCAGGTTGATGTCGCTTTCCTGCTTGTCGAGCATCGAATACGCCAGCAGCCGCACGTCGTCACTCGGGTCACCGAGGGCCAGTTTGAGGATCGGCACCGCTTCTTTGCCGGGCATGCGCCGAGTGGCCAACAGGGCTGCCAGACGCTGATCCGGATCCGGCGCGTGACGCAACACGTCCTGCAAACCGCCATCGGCATAGATCGGCGAGTGCAGTTGCACCTGCGCCCGAAACGGCAGTTTCGGGATGCCCACCGCTTGCCACGCTTGCTTGTCGCGTTTGCGCGGCAGGTACAGCGCCGGGAAGATCGCCGCCACCACGCCGACCGCGCCGAGCACCGGCACGAAGAACGCCAGGCTGAAGATAAACAGCGGGCTCCACGGCAGCGGCGAACGGTAGCGCGCCGGCAGCAACAGCCACACGGCCGCGCACAACATCACGCACGCCAGGCCATGGCTGAGGGTGAACACCAGCAATTGTTGTAACTCGGGCGCCGCGAGCCACAAACTGGCCCAACTGCCCGCCTCTAACAACAAGGCTCCGCTAAACAGCCACTTGCTGATCATTCAGGCCACACTCGTTGAACAGGAAATTACGCAGCCCGTTGCGTTCACAGCCAGGCTCCAGGTTGAACGGCAACACGCGCACGCCGAGGCTGTCGAGGCTGCTTTCAATGCCAAAGTGTTCGTGCAGCATCAGGTTCATCCGCGCCAGATAACCTTCGGTGCCTTGCGGACTGGTCAACGGCAACAGCACCAACAACAGCTGATGATCGCGGTTGTTACGCAGCGGCAACTGCAGATCGAGGCCACGCTGGCTGCGTTCGAACAGACGCGACAGCTCATCGTTGGGACGGGTGATTTCAAAGGCGAAAAGACCGGCCGCCAGTTTGTGCTGCTCGACGTCCACCAGCGAACGCTTGAGTTGCAGCGTGAACTGCTGCGCATCGGCGTCGGCCAATTGCAGCACTTGCGGGTCGCGGCGCAGCAGGTCGGCGATGTGCCCGGCGAGCAACGACAACAGGCTCAGCGTGCGATCCTGGAAAGCGAAGAACGGCATCTGCCGCACCGCCAGAATCGCCAGCAAACGCCCCTCGGCATCAATCAACGGAATGCAGGCCTGCAACGACGAGAACTGCGCCGAGCTGCCGGCATCAATCAGTTCCTGACGCACGCTGACCAGTTCGCCACGCTCCAGGCACAACTTGACCAGACCGTCTTCGGTGCCCAAAGGCCCCATGACACCGATGGTCGCCAAGGCTTCGGGCAACACGTTCTCTTCACGCTCATCGACGCGGTACAACCCGGCCACGCGCAACGTGCCGTACTGTCCCAACATGGTCACGATCGGATCGGCCAGCGCGGCCAATGCATCGCCTTCGTCCGGCATCACTCGCAGTTTTTCGCGCAAGCCCAGCAACGAACTGCGCAGACTCTGATCGCTGCCCGCCACGCGCTGTTCCAGCAGGTCGTGGGAGACCCGCAGGATCTGGTGCGCGCGAGTGAATTCGTCGAGTCGATACTGGCGGTAATCGTTGGCCATCTGCAGACGCTGCAAGCGCCGCTCCCAAAGATCGCGAACCTCGCCCACCAGCATGCCGCTGACCAGCACACCGACAATGAAGGACGGATCGAGCTGGGTGTAGGCTTCATGCCCGCTATAGCGCAGTACAAACAGTGCCGCCACCAAGAGGCTGGCGCTGAGCAGGCCACGCACAAAACCATAACGCACACCCAGCAGCAGCGGTGCCAGCACCGGCCAGGGAAAACCGGCGTGCATTTGCAACGGGTCTTGCGGGGTCAGCCACAAGCCCAGGCCGATGGCCGCGCCGGTGACCAACAGCGTTTCCAGCCAAGACACCGGACCGCTGGCACGCGGCGCGAGGCTGTAATCCATGTGAGGAGAGTTCATTGCATTCACTCGAACCGAAGGGCGCCAACAAGTGTGTCGAGCACCGTTTGCGCAGTGCCGGCGAGGCTTTCACGGGACCAGCCCGCACGCGCGCCGCTTTTGCTCCAGAGCACACGACCGCTGCTGGCTTCGAGCACGCGCAGGCTGATGCCCACCGCCGGCTCGCCGTCCAGACCGTTCTTGTACTGCCACTCTTCAACGCTGCCGGCGACCACGTAATCGAGCTTCTGATCCCGTGCCCAGTCGAGGGCGCCGGCCAGGCGTTCGTTGTCATCCATCAGTGCTTGCTCGCCCTGAGTGCTGACCGGGTAAACCCGTGGTTGCAGGCCATGGCTGCTGAGCACGCTGAGCAGGATCTGCTCGGCGCGTTCACCGGCCTGCGGGGTTTGCGAATAGTTGATCATCGGCACGGTGCCCCACTTCGCAGTACGCGGAAGATTCGGGCTGGTGTCGCCAGTGAAACTGGTGCAACCGGCGACAAACAGGACTGCCAGAGCCAGGCTCAGATTACGAATTGCTTGCATCAGTTTTTCTCCTGTAAACATTTCATGATCAGCGTCCGAATCGCACGCCGTAGCTCACACCCAGTGTTCCGCCCGCCTGACCGTCCCCGCCTTGTGGCGCGGATTGGTAGCCGACGGTAAGGGCCAATTCGTCACCGCCCAGCACTTCGACGCCAATCCCGGTGTTGATGCCGTAGTTGAAGGTTTGATCCAGCCATTGCCAGCCCGCCGTCACGTCCACCAGCCAGGTGTATTGCGGGCGAGTGCGCACCAGGGCGCCCGGCAAACCGCGACGCCATGAGCTGCCGACATACAGTTGGCCATAACGACTTTGCAGCAGATCGTTGGCCGTCACGATCGCGGGATCGTCCGAGTCATCAACGCTTTTCACCGGGCCGTCGTTGGCGCTGGACAGGTAGTCCAGCGTGCGGTCCTTGACGTTGTTGTGCTGATAATCGACGCCGCTGCGCACGGTCCAGTTAGGCCCCGCAAATTCCAGCGTGTGGTTGTATTCCATCTTCAGCGCCTGGCCGTTGCCCAGGGCATCGCCCGCACGGGTGGAGAACGATTTCTGTGCGACTTCCCAGCTGATCTGATCCCGCGCCGAGAGCCCGTGACGACCGCCGACCCACACACTGTCGTGCTGGCCGAAAGCGCGCATCAGGCCGCTGTCTTCGCTTTTGCGATGCCAGTCCAGGCCGGTCTCGATCTGGTCACTGGCGCTCAACTGCCAGGTCCGGGACAGGCCCAGGCCGGTGCGGTCATCGTCATCGCGCTGACTGGTGTCGGCGAACAGTTTGTAGCCACCGTCCTCCACCGAACGTTGCAGGGTCAGCGCGGCGTTGCGCTCATCGCCCATGCGCGATTCGATCAGTTGATCGCTGTTGTAAGTGCCGTTCTCCAGCTCAAGGTTGGCGTACCACTGACTGCCGAGGTTGTGCGCGATTTGCAGGCGCGGTCCGTTGAATTCCAGACCGCCGAAATCCTGCTGATGCCAGGACAGCTGCGCACCTTGTGGCGTCAGTTCCTGTAGCTCAACAGCCTGGCGACGCAGTTGCTCGCGCACGGCAGCGGGTTGATCGTCACCCAGCGCGGACTCGCTTAGTTCGAGGGCTTCGTCGAATCGGCCCAGACGGCTGAGCGCCTGAGCACGTTGCGCCGGGTTCAGATCGCTACTGGCCAATAGCGTTTCGACTTGCGCCTTGTTACGGCTGCGCAAGGCTTGCTGAATTTCTTCGTAACGCTGGACCTTCAAGCCTTGGCTGCGCGCCCAATCAAGCCATTGGTCTTTCTGCGATTCCTGGTTGGTCGCGTCGAGACGTGCCAGCAAGCGTTCAAACCACAATTGCAGCATTGCTGGCGAGCCGTCCTTCCACTTCGCCACTTCCTGCTGCGCCTTGGCCGGCGAATAACTGCTGGCCATCAGGCGCAACCAGATCGCGTAACGCTGGGACGGTGGCTGAGTGTTTTCGCCTTCGGGGCTGCGCAACAGCTTCAAGCGCAACCGTTGGGCCGCATCCTGATAACCGGCGCTTTCGAGGGCATCGGCATACGCCGCGCGCACCAGCCAATCCTGCGGACTGGTCTTGAGGTACAGGCGATACCAGGCCAACGCTTCGGCATCGCGACCGAGCATCTGACTGGCACTGGCGAACGGCAGCCACAGGATTCGATCCTGACGCGCCTGGGGTTTCCATTCCGTCAGCAACGGCTTGAGCGCGGCGGTGTTGCCTTGATCGACGTACAGCCACATCAGGCGCTCGCGGAACAGGTTGTCATCCGGGAAACGCGACAAACCCAAGAGGTACAAGCGCTGCGCTTCGTCGATATTGCCCTGCTGCACCGCCAAGGCACCGCGTATCGCCAGCACTTGTGCTTGCTCGTTGGCGTCCGGGTATTGCTCGGCGTCTTTGAGCAGCGCGACCACTTGCGGCCAGTCCTGCAACTCCTGGGCTTGCTGCAAGGATTCAACCAAACGCTGCGGATCACGGGTGCGCTTCCAGCTGCCGACCATCATGGTCAGGGCGCGCTTCGGATCGCTGCTGCGATACATCGTGATCAGCTGACTTTCGTCGCCACTGTTGAGCGAACCCTTGAGCGCGAGGAGTCTTTCCAGGGAAATCTGCAGCTCGTTGTCGAGCTCCAGATCCCACGCCAAAGCAGCCCGCAATCGCCAGTAACCCTCGTCGGTGATCTTGCGGTTATCGACGTGCAACACGTCCCACGCCGCCTGATTATCAAACAGCTTCAGGTTGGTACTGGCCCAGTCGATGCGCTCGGTCGTGGTCAGTGCGAAGCGTTTCGAGTAGCGCTTGTAGACCTCGGTTTTCTGCGGGAATTGCCCGGTGTTTTCGAGGTTTTGCAGCAGGCGTGTCCAGGCCAGACGATGCGCTGGGTACTTGCGCAAATAGGCGTGCAACCAGCCTTCGGCTTGCGTCGGTGTGCCGCGGGATTCGTGACCGTAGATCAGCGCATCGAGTTCGACATCAGTCAGCGCACGCTGCTCCATGATCTCGGCGAGCAGGGGAATCGAACGGTCAAAATCGTACTGCTGACTTGCCAGACGCCAGGCGTGTTCACGGGTTTTCGGGTCTTCGTGCAGTTCCAGTAGACGAATCCAGTAGCCCAAGGCGGCCTGACTGTCGCCACGCCACTCGCCCAGATGCCCCATTTGCTCGAGCAACACCAAGTCATCCGGGTGTTCAGCCACGAGCTGCTGACCACTGTCCCACGCACCGGACAGGTCACCGAGGGCCAGGCGCATGCTGAATTCTTTGCGGAGGATTTGCGGGTTGTCCGGCTGCAACACTCGCCATTGATCCAGAAAACGCTGGGCCAGATCGAAGCGTTTGCTGCCGACGGCGACGTCGACGCCTTGCTCCAGCCACGGCGAATCGGTTTGCGGATCCTTGAGCTGATCCAGTTCATCGGCCAGTACGCGTGCGGCCTGATCACCACGGCCGGCGGCCAACAGACTGTTGAACGCCAGTTGCGCGTATTCACGACGCCCGGACGCTTGTTGGCTGTCCTGTTTGAGCAGCAGATAGATGTCGGCGGCGCGGCCAGGTTGTTCACCGGCCAAGTACCACTGCGCGGCGGACTTGAGCGAAGCAATGCGCTGAGCCGGATCGCGATCGGCGATTTCTTCGTAAACGCTGGCAGCGAACGCCGGCGCCTGTAACGTCAATGCCAACTTGGCCAGGCTCTGCAGTTGCGGCAGCGGCAGCATGCGGTGATCGAAGCTTTTCAGGCGCTCGATCAAGGCTTTCTGCGCGACCGGATCATCGGCCTTCGCTTCCAGCGCATCCAGTTCCAAGCGGTAATAGGCCTGCAACTCGCGTTCCGGTTTCGGCCAGCTCTCAAGGTACTGGCGCGCCTTCGGGTAGTCGCCAAGACGGATCAACAGATCGACCAGCTGCAAGCGCAGGTGATCGTCATCCGGGTGCGCCGCCAACAGCAATTCGGCGTAATTGGCCGACACCGCATCTGGCTCGCGGCCATCGGGCTGGAACACTTCTTCGCGCTGGAACGTCACCCACAGCAGGCCACCCACGGCCACCGCCACCACCGCCAATGCCCAGGGATTGAGGAGGCGGCTGTTTTTAGTTGCTGATGAGTTAGATGCAGTAGAGCTGACCATGACTCACCTGCTTCATTGGTATTTGAAAAGTCCACAGGCCGGCGGATGCCTTGCCTGCAAAATGTTGCCCGTCCACTTCAACCCGGCAGCTGCTCGCCGAACGCACGGAGAAGGTCAGGTCGACCTGCCCGGCAAACGAAAAGCTCACGTGTTTTTCATCCACATACTTCCAGTCCAGCAACGGCAGATTGGCCTCCTCCAGCGCCGGCCGTTGATCCCGGTCGGGGCGCAACACCAGCAACGCCTGGTCACTGCTCAACGCCACATAGCGGCCTTGCGGCAGGTCGCGAACACCGGCGACGCCTTGCGAGCGCAGCAGGTCCGGCCAGCCCATTTGCGGGTCGAGTCGAAGGGTGCGCAGCGCGTCCATCCCGCGAACCTGCCAGTCACCCTCGGCGGTGCGCGCCAGACTGGCCTGATACAAACCGTGCACACGATCGAGGTAGTCGCTCATCCACAGCGACATCGGTTGCTGGTCCTTCATGTAGCCGTAGATCTCGTTCATCGCCTTGATCGAGGCCTGCTTGGTGCTCGAATAGAAGTGGTAATACAGGTGCAGACCGCGCAAACGCCGTGGGCTGTCGGTGAGATCGAAGGTGTCGATCACATCGCGAAAGCCGTAATACGGCCCCTTCCACAGGTTGGTGTAGAGGTTTTCGTTGATGATCGGCGCGTAGTACTGCAAGCCGCCTTCGGTGGGGCGCAGTAATGGATTGAGGCCGGTCAGCGACGGATTGGCCTTGGTCAGCATGGTCTCGGCGCCGTTGACGTTTTTCAGACCCGCGTCGTAAGCCAGCTTCAGCGTGGCTGCCGAGGGCAAGGCATCGCCCGGCCAGAAGATCAGCTTCACCGGTTTTTCCGGGGTGGTGAGCTGCTGGTTGATGTAGTCGCGCGAGCCAAAAATCTCACGGCGGAAGTCGATTTTGTCGTAGCCCGGAATGGCCATTTTCAAGCCGTATTCCGGTTTGAAATTTTCACGCTTCTGCGCCACTTCCGGCTGCATGAAAAACGGATGGCTGAAGGTGTGGCTGGCGACTTCGACTTTCGGGTTGGCGAACAACTCACGGGCAATCGGCTCCAGTTCGCGCGCCAGGAACGGGAACATGCCGCGCGGTGAAATCTCGCCTTCGACGATCGACACCGAGGTCAGAAACGGGTTGGGCCGAATGAAATCATCGAGCACCTGCTTGCCGGCATATGGCGTGCCGCGCACTTCCGCACGCGACGGAAAACCATCGCCATCGATGTGCACGGTGGCGATGCGGCGGCCGTTTTCGGTAGTGGTGTCCGGGCGCGGCTGAACCGGCAGGCGCAGGCTGGCCTGGAGGAAGGCGAACGGATCGAGAATCCAGCGGCTGCGTTCGTTATTCGTTTCGAGAACGTACGGCGCGAGGGCTACACCGCCCCAATCGGCCGTCGCCACCGGAGCGAATGTCTGGCCGTCGGCAGCCGTCAGCAGCAAAGCGGCTTTCGGACCGTTGGGCAGCAAGGAAATCGCGGTCAGGTCACGGGATCGGGGCTGCACCGGGGCTTCGAAGGCGCCGATCAGCGCCTTGTCCTGATAGCTGATGGTCAGCGCTTGAGTGCCGATCGGCGCCGAACGATTCAGGCCCAGGCGCTTTAGCAGCAGCGGGTCTTGAATCGGCAGACCGGAAAAGAACACCACCGGAACCTGTTCGTCCAGACGCTTGCCGATCCAGCTATTGAACGCCGCTGCGTCCTGCGGCGGGCCGCTGGTCATCCAGGTAATGATCCCGGCGTACAAGCCGCTGAAACGGTGCTCCGGTAAGGAGGCGTCGGCGGGCAGGTAATCCACGCGGTAGCCGAGGTATTCGAGCAAACCACCGAGCGATGTGTGCCCGGCGTTGCGCACCAGGTCGCCTTCGCGCGGATCGTAAAGCAGCGCGACTCGGCGCGGCTGAACTTCAATGCTGCTGATGCCCATCGAGTCCAGCTCGGGCGTGCCGATGTAAGGAATGAAGCCCTCATCGCGCAGACGCTTGGCCAGTTTGCGCGCTTCTTCGCGGCGTTCTGGCGGCAAGTAGTCGATGGCTACCAGCGGGATGCCTTTGGCGCGCAACGGTTGGATCTGGGTTTCCAGCCATTCGCGGTCGGCTTCAGGCACCGGGCGATAGCGCTTGGCGGAAGCGTCCCAGCCGGCGTGAATGGATTCGATCGCCACCGCGGCCGCTACGCCATCGAGCTCGGGCAACACTTCAAATCCACGGTTGAAAAACAGCTTCAGGTTCGGCTGACGCTGGTGCAATTCCCGCAGGAAACCGGCGAGTGCCAGACGCTGTGTTTCTCGCGCCGACTCCGGCAACAACTGGAAGCTGTCGAGGGTGTCGAGAAACAACCCGGCGTAGCCTTCTGTCTGCAACGCCTTGGCTCGGCCGAACAGGTGTTCACGCCAGGCAGGCGCCGCGAGGTCCATGACCTGACTGTCCCACGCGCCATTACGCACCGGGCTGACCGCCCCCGTGAGGGATGCCTTGTCGAGTTCGGCCTTGCCACCATGGAACTCGCCCACCGACAGATAGGCGAACGGCTGGCTGCCCAATTTGCGCAGGGTTTTAACATCGCCCGCTGTCAAATGTCCTGGTTCGACCACCGACCAGTCGAACTGAGCCAGTTCGGAAATGGGCGGTTGATCGGCGTACCAAAAAACCACGCTGGCGGGTTGCGGCAATGCTGCGGCCTGGACGGCAGGCCCGCTCACGAACAACGCTAAAGCGGCGAGCAGCCGTTTAGCGGCCGCGCGGACACGCGTCCTGCGAAAAACGATTTCCATAACTCACTCTTGAATTGACTGAACCGATACTGCTTGGACGTCGGACAGTAGAACCGGCCGGGTTAGAGGCTGCGGATAAGCTGCGCCAGGCCTTTGCCGATGGCGGTCGGTTCCGGGAGCGTGAAACGCTCGAGCAGGCGGCTGTTATTGGCGCGCGAATGGCGAATGTCGCCTTGACGTGGCGCGTGATGAATCACCTTCAGCGGGCTGCCGGTGACGGCGCACAATTCAGTGATCAGGTCGTTGAGGCTGGTGGAACGACTCAGGCCAACATTCACCGCGCCGGGGCTCGGTTCGCTGACTTCCAGGGACTGAACGAGGATGCTAACCAGGTCCTGGACATAGACGAAGTCGCGGGTCTGCGCACCGTCACCGAAAATCGCCACCGACTGCTCGGCCATGGCCAGCTTGGTAAAGATGCTGATCACGCCGGAGTACGGCGATGAAGGATCCTGGCGTGGGCCGAAGATGTTGAAGAACCGAAAGATCATCGGTTCCAGACCATGTTCGCGGCGATAGAAATCCAGGTATTGCTCACTCGCCAGTTTGTCACTGGCATACGGCGTGAGCGGGGATTTTGGCGTGTCTTCGTGAATCGCCGTGCCTTCGCCATTGTTGCCGTAGATGGCCGCGCTGGAAGCGAATACCACGCGCTTGATCCCGGCCTTCACCATGCTTTCGCACACGTTGAGGGTGCCGACGAAGTTGCTTTGGTGGGTACTGACCGGATCATCCACCGACGCTTGCACCGAGGCCACCGCCGCCAGGTGAACGACAGCACCGCAATCGCGCATGGCCTGTGCTACCACGGCGCCGTCGGCGACATCACCGATGACCAGGCTCAGATTGGCATTATCCATCGGCAGATTGCTGACCTTGCCGGTCGACAAATTATCCAGCACGCGGACTTTGTAGCCTTTACCCAGCAACGCTTCCACGAGGTGCGACCCAATGAACCCTGCACCGCCAGTCACCAGTATTCGCTCAACAAACATGAAATCTCTCCCTGAACAGTAGAGCGGATACGAGTGGTTAAAGTCCGCCGATTTTATGGCGCAAGGCCACCAAAACGCGGCCGATAATGGGAGATCAAATGGGCACTGTCAATACTTTGTCTAATTTATCGCCGAGCGGTATTTCGCCCTATAAACCGTCACTTATTTGACGACATTTATTAACTACAGGCTGTCATACAATTGCCATTCCAGACCGTCAAACTGCGTCTAGACCGGAACTCTCGCCATGTCTCAAGCCCTCCTCATCATCGACGTCCAACCCAGCTTTTCCCCACCGCAATGGCTCATCGACGGCATCCGGAAAATCATCGGCAGCCTGCCTAGCGTCGCCACTGTTGAACGTCACGACGAATCAAAAACACCCTTTGAGAAACAACTTGGATGGCACCCTGCTTCGGACGATGACAGCCTGATCGAGGCGGATCGCTTCTTTATCAAGCACGCTTATGCGCCTTCCCTTGAGTCCATTGAGTATTTGAAAAGATTGAAGGTCGATCGCGTGTTGGTGTGCGGGCTTCAGACCGAGACCTGGGGCCTTGCGACAGGGTTTGCATTGTTTAATGCGGGGTCGCAGCCGACGTTGATTACGGATTTGACGGTGGGGTCATCGCTGGATCGGACGGGGGCGTTGGGGGTGAGGCTTTAGGAGCATTTTAAGCACACGGTGAGATTAAATGAGGTGTCGCGCCTTTAGATTTGGTGGCGCCTGGTCCTGCGCTGCACAGATACAAAATACTGTATTTACATACAGCACATCGAGAGCTAAGGTGACTCAATTGACCGCTCAATTGACTTCACCCAAGTCAAGCGGATAATCGGCGACCGCTTAGCAATCGCTATGCTATACACGTTCATTTACAGGATTGACCAGGAGGTCATATGGCCAGCTCTATCGACGCAGCGAAATTTTTCCTCGCCCAAGCGAATGAAGATGCAGGCGATCTTGTGTCGAACCTGAAGCTTCAAAAACTTGTGTATTACGCACAAGGATTTCATCTCGCAGTCTTCGACAGACCTCTTTTTGACGATCAAATCGAGGCATGGACTCATGGCCCGGTTGTGCCATCTGTTTATCATCACTACAAGCAGCATGGCAGTGGCAGCATTCCTTTCCCGGCCGACTTCGATGCAAGCGTTTTCTCTGCGGAACAAATGGATCTGCTAAACGAAGTCCAGAAGATTTATGGTCAGTACTCTGCTTGGCGCCTGCGAGAGTTGACCCATGAAGAAACGCCATGGAAGAACAACTTCAAGCCTGGTGCTGTGAGCCTCGAGATTCCAGTGGAAGAGATGCGCACGTTCTTCAAGGGATTAGTCAAATAAGGAAGTGGGCTGATGGGGCATCTCAAGGATAGAGCACTAAAGCAAAGTCAGGTTTTGAAGGGTCGCTCGGAGCCTGCCGACAATCCGGACTTGAAGCCTCCGGTTTTCTCGTTTGAGTATTTGCAACAAGGCTATTGCGTCAGTGACTGCTCATCTGAAGAGCGCGGCGGTGTGCTTGGCAAAATTCGCGTGCTAAGCCAGCTCACTTGGCAGCAGCTCAGACAAGCACCAAGACACGGCCTGGGCTACGAAATAATCGATCGATCCTCCCTCAAGTCTGCAGTTCCACTCGTCGTTACAGAGGATGTGCATCTCATCGCCTTTCGGGCAATTGGAAAGGCGCCGATGGTGGGGTTTCGGTTCGGTAGAATCTTCCATGTTCTTTGGGTAGATCGGGCATTTACGCTTTACGATCACGGCTGATTAGCTTTTCATCGGGTCAGGTATTACGCCAAAGTAACTCGCTCCTTTCTTTCGGGAAGATGAAATGAATATCGGGCTCATAGCCGTCTTGGCTGCCATGCTTTCTATGTCTGTACAGGCCGCCGCCGAGGTCTCCCCTCGTGTCGAGCAGGTCCCGTTCGACAAGGGCACCGATGCCGTCGAGATCAAACAGTCCATCCAGGGCCGGCTCACTGCGCAATACCGTGTGAGTGCGAGGGCAGGCCAGATGCTGACCGTCGACCTCAAGCCTTCCAACACGTCTGCCTACTTCAATATCATCGCCAAAGGCGCGGACTATGCGCTGTTTAACGGCTCAATCATGGGCAACCATTTCATGGGGCCGTTGCCCGTCGACGGCGAATACACGGTTCAGGTGTACCTCATGCGCAATGCCGCACGGCGAAATGAGGTGGCGAACTACAGCCTTTCGTTGAACCTCAGCCCCTCTGATACCTCGGACAGCACTCAGCCGTTTGACCAGACGCTTGAATTGCAGGGCATTCGTTTTCATGTGACAGGGGAATGGGTCGACGGAAACCCTGCCGTGCGCATCTCGCCTCATGGGCTTGAGGTCGATAATTCGGATATCACCCGGTCGCTGACCGGCAACATCGTCCGGGCGGAAGTCGCGGACCTTGATCAGGATGGTTCGCCGGAGATTTACGTCTTCGTCAGATCCCCTGGGCGTGGGTTGCCGGGGGAGCTGGTTGCGTATGCGGCCAATCGCAAGAAATCGCTGAGCGAGATTTATCTTCCGGTTGTTAGCGAGAATGCGAAAGCAGCGGAGGGTTATCAGGGTGAGGATGAGTTTGCTGTGGTGGAGAATACGTTGGTGCGGCGGTTTCCGGTTTATGAGAGTGCGGATGCTGGGGCGGGAAGGACGGGGAAGATGCGGCAGGTTCGGTATCGGTTGGTGGCTGGGGAGGCTGGGTGGGTTTTGCGGGGGGATGGGGTTACGGAGTATTGAGGAAATCAGATCAGGCATAACACCAAAATCGATATGCCCCCTGAGCAGCTACTTATTTTTGTAGGACCGTAGTCCCTGTCCTAGGAAACTTCCCGCAACTCGTATCGACTTTCATTCACTGGCGGAAGCGGTTCTGCGTCGATAGCCTTCCGGTGTCGCTGCAAATCAGCGATCGGCTTTGACAGGCTGACAACCAGAAACTTTCACTCTTCCTGATAAAACGGCATCCTTGCGCGTGTGCAGTTTTTTCATGGCGGCTGTGCGTGGGGCATCTTCGGATGCACCGGTTTCTGGTTTGCCGGTCTGTCAACCCGCGTATGGCTGCCACCCTTCCCTGTTTGACAGCAGGGGCATGGCAGCTCCCTTTGCAAACCGGAGATACACCATGAAAAAACACAGCCCAAATCCGCCAGACTCGGCAACAGAGTCTCCTGATTTATCGGATCTCGCCAAAACCATCGAACGCATCATCAGCGCCCGCCTCCGTAACCCAAACCACCCCGATCCCATCAGCCACATCTTCACCATCCTCCCCGACGTCGACACGCCAACCCTGCTCGCTCACGCCTGCGAAACCCTGGCCTCACTCAACGTCATGACCACCGACCTCGCCTGCGATCTCGAAGGCTCGCGCCGCAACGTGGCACTGGCGATTCAGCAGTTGGCGGTGCTGGCCGAACTGTTGGTAAACCGAGCGCTGGACAACCTCGACCCGCCCGATGGCGTGTCCGAAGTTCCGTCCGCCAGCCACCACTGAGTGGTTGCGCTCTTTTACCCAATGGAGGTTTTGTCATGGATCGATACATGCCTGTCACCGGCATCGACTGCACCATCGCGTCGCTGTTGATCGACACTGAAGCACCGCTGGACGTACTGCACGAAACTGCGGCTTACCGCATCCGCACCGCGACTCAATTACTGGAGAGCTTTGCTGTGAGCGAGGGGGTTCACAGTGAATTGGCGCGAGTGTTGGTGACATCACTGCGCGATGGTTGCGATTTGATGGATGTCGTCGGCCGACGATTGCAGGCGCAGGTTTCGGCATAGAAAAAAAATGGGCGACCTCACTGAGATCGCCCATTTTTTATGACTGCTGGACTTTACATCTTGAAACCAAAACCCGGAACGCTCTCAGCTCCGGCCAACGCGTTCTCCGTTGTCACATACAACTCACGTATATGCCCAACCAAAAACGTCCAGAACGCCGGTTCATTAACGGTTTGCGCGACCAGTTCTCCTGGCAGGAACCGACTCATCTCCTTGCGAAACTCGAGCACAACTTTCGGATCAGCATCGAGCAGTTCCGAACGCTCCTTGAACAGCTTCAAGAACTCATCCTGTTCACAGTGATGATCGGTCAGTTTCTTCCCAATCAAATTCAGTTGCGGCGTTACACCCTGCTGACGCAGCCAGACCAAGTCCCAGAGATCCCGGTTCTTGATTCGGTTAGGACGCAGAGCGAAAGCCACTATTTTGTCGGCATAGATTTCTTCGCGTGTTTCTGCCTGCAAGATCAGACCACTTGTTCCCATGTCGACGCCATATGGATTGAGCAGCAACATGGGTTGTGGCTGATAACTCGGAATGGAACACACATCGATGTTGATGCGCTGCGCCGGAAGGTCTTTGCGCCCGGGCCGGGTCTGAACCTTCAGCTTCCAGGTATCGACATTCCCCTCCTCACGGACAGGCTCACCGACTTCAACCTCAAGGCCATATTTGGTTTTCAGCGTTGAGACAAGAACGTGAGCGAGCGCAGTCAGACTCTCGCGATTGAAGTCAGCGCCACCGGTGAAATACAGATCCTCGCTCAAGCGGTTTGAGCCGTAGCAGGCACGCAAGCAGGTTCCGCCGATGAAGGTCAGTTTGGCGAGCATGCCGGCAGAACTCAGTGCGAGCATGATGTCGTGGTGCAGCAATTCCTTTTCCACCACGACGCGCAATGGCGCCAGATCCTGTTTGTTTTTAAGTGCCTCATCTACCATTTCATCAAACAAACTCATTGGCGACGCTCCAATCGATCAAATCCATGTTTCGTTTCGCGACCTTCATGTCCCGCAATGCTTGTAGCGGTGTTGCCCGCCATAGGCGGCAACGCGCGTCATAGTGAACCTGGCCAACCAGGTGCTGAGGTTTCTGGCGGGTGTGCACGAATTCGATGGTGCCCCAGCGCCCGCATGAAAGGGTGCTGCTGCGACCAGAAGACATCAGCGTGATCCAGTTGATGGGGATTTGAGAGATGACGCCGCTATCGCTCAATGCCGTTTCAAGGCTGATGTAGTTGAACTCCTTGGCACGTAGCCTGGCAGCGGCGTGAAACAGCACCAATCCGCTGGACGGTTTGGCCGCCTCAAACAGGTAAAGCCCTCTACACACTCGCGTCAGATGACCATCCGAGGCTGCGCGACTCAACAAGGTTTTGTAGGCACCTTCGGAAATATCGGGCACCACTCCCCGGAGATCGTTGGGAGTGAACAGGTAGCGTTCTTCGCTGGCCAGACGGGTCAGTTTTTGGAGAAGCCGCCCCATTGGCTGGGTGGATTTTGAGTGTGGATGCATACCCATGACTCTACAGAAGGTTTCACTTTGTGTAACTTACTGTTGAGTCGTTGAAAAAGCCATTATTCTTTTTTCGGCCGTAACCCGAAACAAGCATTACCCAAACGTCAGCGCAAACGGCGCCGCCGCTTGTTGAATGGCACTCACAACATGAGGTGCTCGCTCCCGATGCTGCGGGTAACGTTCAAGCACCACTTCAAGCGCAGTAAGCAAGTTCTGAATACGTTCATTGGGCTGTTCGATCTCACACGTACCTGCAAACTCCAGCAACCCTTGGCGAGACGCAAACAAAGACTTGTTACCCGCAAGATCCAGCGCCAATACATCCTCGGGGATATAGGCCGTAGTGTTGACGATGTCGTAAGCCGGTGCCAAGCGTGCATCGCGTTGCGTAGGTTCCGAGTAGAGCAAGCCAAAATTCTTCAGGTGAGCGTCACCGTTTCCGACGATGCAGCTCAAGGCAACGCTATCGAACAGTTGATCAAGGGAAGATCGCAGATGTTTAGCGGGGCAGAAGAGTCGTACCGCCTTGGCGATTGCCGCGTAGCTCTTGCTGTATTTCTGATCGGCCGAAAGCCCCATCAACGCGGCCATGTCTTCGAAACCGATCGGGTTTTGCTGATCATCTCGGTCAAAGCGCCGCATGACAAACAGCTGTGCATTATCGGACAGGAAAAACTCTGGAACGGGAATACCTGCTTCCTTGGCAATGGACATGCAAAGGAACTCGTTGACCGCCAGACCCGGAAACTCATCTCGACCACTTTTGATGATCAAGTCCGGGGTTTTTGAGGTGACTCGCGCGAAGGCAGTTTCCTGCTGCTCAGGCACTAACACTTTAGGTTGAACACCCGAAATGCCCGCCCGCAGGATGTAACGATCGAGCAGGTCAGAGAAGATATCTTCGGTACCGTCCCACGTCAGAATCTCATCGAGCCTTTCCCCGGGAAACTGCTGTCCGGCAAGCAAAGAATCGACCGTTTCTGAATGCACCTGAACCCGACCGATTGGCGAACTGCTACCAGACAATGCCAACAACAGCATCGGATCGACGTTCACGGTTTTAGCCAAGCGATTGCGTAATTGCTCCAGGACATAACCTTCCGGCAGGTTCATCTGGAAAATCGGGTGCAGGTCTCGGCGGCGAAACTCGTCGGGGCGTACAGGCATCGACAAACTGATTGCCATGGGGGGCAATGCATCTTCGTCATAGCGAAACAGGAAATCCTCAGCGCTGGTGAGGATGCTGCCGCTGCTCCCCTCTGGCGTGCTGACTTTAAGAGAAGTCATTTTCATTCGAACAGCCCCCCAAGCTCTTCAAGCGTCGGCATAGCCGCCGGAATGACCGCTAATTCGCAATCCAGCGCTGCCAGAATTCGCGCATAGGCGATCATTCCTACAGAAAGGGTCCCCTTCTCTACGGCAATGATTTTGTGTCGTGTCAGTCCTGCAAGCTCGGCAAGCTGAGCTTGCGTCAGGCCACGATTCATACGCTTTTCGCGTATTTGGTTGCCGAGGCGGGAAATTAGCAGAGCGTAATCCATGTGTAGTTACCGCAACATTGAAAGCCAAATGTAATGTATACGGCACATTAATGCCAACTCAACTTCTAGTTTCACGGATCCGCCCCCTCACCTGCTTCACACCAATCCCCACCAACATCCCCAATACAATCGCCCCCAACGGCACCGCGCCCACCCAAGTCATCGTCGGAAATACCAGCAAAATCTGCGAATCATTTCCACCCAGCATCATCGACGCACCAATCCCCATTAGCACCCCGGCCAGTAAATGCTTCCCCGCGACCCTCCATTCAAACCGCTGATAGTTGAACGTCCGTCGATGCAGCGTGTAACTGAGCATTCCCACCAAGAGCATGACGAACACCGCCACGCGCTGGCTGGTCAACGAGCTGTCGCCCGAGGCCCAGAACATCTGCGAGAGGTTGTAAAAGAACACGCTCGGGGTCCACAGCGGTTCGAAGGTGTAGAGGGCGCTGGTCAAGGCGCCCAGGAGCATGCTGGACAGCACCAGGTGTTTGTCGCCGTGAACGCGGATCAGGAAGAGTAGGGCCATCAGCACGATGACGATGGTCAGCCAGTATTGGTGGCTGGAGATCGTCGGCATTTGCAGGGTTTTGTGTTCGGTCAGCATGTTCAGGTGATACCAGAGGACGATCCCCACCACCCAGCCAACAATCGTGAAGGCTTTGCTGAGGTTGCCGCTGGCGAGCTTGGTGAGGGTGCCGACGCTGCAACCGTCGTTGAGCACCGAGGCGATGCCGAACAGCAACCCGCCCCCGACCAGCGACCCGTAGCCGACGTCAGGAACGAACAACGGCTGACTGACGCCAAACAGCCGGTAAAACGGTGCCAGTAACAGGCCGAACAGACCGCAAGAGATGAGCGACACAAACAGCGTCGGCCGGCGCCTGAGCAACAACCCGGTGGCATTGACCAGGCACATGCCCATGCGCTGGGACACCCAACCGATCAGGAAGGCCAGCAGCAGCGAAATCAGCAGTGAAAGCACAGGCCTCCTTGTTTCCGGACCCAGACATCGAACAGGTTGGTGAAGAATAGATTAGCCACAGACCAAACTTCGGGTGAACCCGCGAAGGCCTTCTACACTAAACCCGCATACGCCCCACCACCCAAAGAGCCCCCATGACCACCCTCAAAGACCGCTTGAAGCAAGGCAAGGATGCTCGCAAGAACTGCCCCCGCAATGCTCAAGCGTCAACGGGAAAGACAACCCGCGACCCGCTCCCGCTGATCAAAGCGTCGAGCGAAGGCCGGATCAAATCCCTGGTCGAATTACGCTACGGTCGAATGCTCGATTCCCCCTTCACTTTCTATCGCGGCAACGCGCTTTTGCAGGCCCACGATCTGGCCACCACACCGAACATGGGGCTGACATCGCCAATCTGCGGCGACTCCCACCTGATGAACTTCGGCGGTTTCGCCACGCCCGAACGCAATCTGCTGTTCAGCGTCCACGACTTCGACGAGGCCCATCCCGGCCCATGGGAGTGGGACGTTAAACGGCTGGTGGCAAGTATCGTGGTGGCCGCCCGCGACTTGCGTCATAGCGAAACAGTCGTAGAAACGGTCTGCCGCGAAGCGGTCGGCGCCTATCAGGAAACGATGCTTGAGTGCGCCGAACAAAGCGCTCTGGAAACCTGGTACGAGTCCATCCGTTACGACGACCTGCGCAAGCAGGCGAACAAAAAAACGCTCGAGCATATCGAACGCGCCATCGAAAAAGCCGAAGGTCGCTCCCATGCTGAACTGCTGCCGAAAATCAGCGAGCGTGACGCGCATGGTCGTCTGACTATTCGTGATGATCTGCCGGAAATTTTCCACCTGCACAAAAGCACTACGCTGCTGGACGCCGACGATGACTGGCTGCGCCTCTCGGATTGGCGGCCGATCTACGACGCCTTCATGCGCGAGTATCCAGGCACGCTGCAGGCTGACCGACGAGCGTTGTTTTCACGTTTTCATATTCAGGACATGGCCTTCAAAGTGGTGGGTGTGGGCAGCGTCGGCACTCGTTGCCTGGTGGCTCTGCTGACTGACGATCAGGAATTCCCGCTGTTTCTCCAATTCAAGGAAGCACGGCGCTCGGTGCTGGCCAATTACGTGAAGACAAAATCAAAAGAGCGGCACAACGGTCAGCGGGTGGTCGATGGTCAACGGCTGATGCAGGCGGCCAGTGATCTGTTCCTCGGTTGGACCACCGGCCCCAGCGGTCGACACTTCTATGTGAGGCAGTTGCGCGACATGAAAATCTCGGCCGAACTCGAGACCTTCGATGCGGACACCTTCGCGGAGTATGGACGCGTCTGTGGTCGCGCCCTCGCCCGCGCACATGCCAAATCATCCGGGCAGGCCGCGCAGATCAGCGGATACATCGGTAAAAGCGATGCTCTGGCCGACGCGCTGTTCAAGTATGCGAATAGCTACGCCAAACAGAATGAGCGCGACTTCGAACGCTTCCAGCAGGCCTGCCGCAAGGGCCGGTTGCGGGCACGTTCGGAGGCTGATTTCGCGGCTGACCATTTGCCGTAGGCGCTAACCCGGAGGTCCCCCTCCACATAAATTTTTCTTCACCCATCGCCCCTCTCCAACCGTTAAAGTGCGCTCGCTCATTCAAAAAACGACGGTTTGCCCGCCCTCCCGCGGGCGTTTTTTTGCCTTTTGATTGATTACCTGCAGGTTGTCATCCAAAAACCTGCGCCCTGATGCAAATCACACCCGGCCGCTTTATTGGGTGTAGCATGGATGTCTGTCCATCAGATATCAGTTAGCCATGTCCACGCTAAGCGAAGAGAGCCGCCAGATCGTAGCTTCTCTGGCGCACCGTGTTGGCCCCAATGCTGACATCGCAAGGATCGCGCAGGCGATCATTTCAACCTTGCAGGATATGGATGTAGCCCTCACGCCCATCATCGGCCCGCAGGGAGTTGCCGCGCTTTATCGCCGCAGCCTCCACCTGTGCGCCTCTACTCATCCGCGTTTAGCCGGCACCTACGACAAAGTGCCAGCCGGCATGGAGCTGACTGCCCTCAAGTCCGTAATCGTTGAGCAAAACGACGCCGATGCGCTGTTTTTCGGTGAAGTGTTGCTGACTACGTTTTACGAGCTGCTGACCACGCTCATCGGGCCCTCGCTTACCGAACGCTTGCTTCGTGGCATGTGGGAACCTTCTTTGAGCGACACCCCTTCGCAGGAAAATTCGCCATGAGCACCAAAGTGACTATCAACCGCCTGGCCACCGGCGTGCCAGGACTGGACGAGGTGCTGGGCGGGGGATTACCGGAGTTTTCGTTCAACCTGATCGCCGGCCCGCCTGGCTGTGGCAAAACCACCCTTGCGCATCAGATGATGTTCGCCCTGGCGACACCTGAGCGCCCGGCGCTGTTTTTTACCGTGCTGGGAGAGCCGCCGCTGAAGATGCTGCGCTATCAGCAGCAATTCGATTTTTTCGACAGCGAAGCGATCAACCATTCGATTCGCTACATCAACCTGGCCGACGACACCCTGGCGGGGAATCTGGACGAGGTGTTGCGGCGCATCGTCAGCGAGGTGGAGGCTCACTCTCCGGGGCTGGTGTTCGTCGATTCGTTCCGCTCCGTGGTACTGGCCAGTCAGACCCAGGACAACCCCAACAACAACCTGCCGCAGTTCGTTCAGCAACTGGGCATGTTGATGACCACCTGGCAGGCGACGACCTTTCTGATCGGCGAATACTTCACCGAAACCGACACCAACCCGATATTCACCGTGGCCGATGGCCTGATCTGGCTGCGCCAGAGCGTTCAGCGCAATTCCATGGTGCGCAAGATGGAAATCATGAAGATGCGCGGCCAGCCGACGTTGCCGGGGCTGCATACCTTCCGTATTGCTACGTCCGGGATCAAGGTCTTTGCACCTGCCTCCGCCAACCCGGTTGAAGCACCGCTGGAATTCCCGAGAAAACGCCTGAAAATGGGCGTGCCGCAACTCGATGAAATGCTCGGCGGCGGCCTGCCCCGGGGTTATTCCTTGTTGGTGGCCGGACCGTCGGGCTCGGGCAAAAGCATTCTGGCGTCAACCTTCCTGGCCGAAGGCGCGCGCAATGGCGAAACCGGCGTGATCGCGGTGTTTGAACAGCGGCCGAATCACACCCAGAACACAACCCTGGCGGGACTGATTGAGAGCGGACAAGTCGGCCTGGTGGACAGCCGTGCGCCGGACCTGTCCATCGACGAAATCGTGCATTTACTGCTCAGCGAGATCAGCCGACTGAAAGCCACCCGTGTGGTGATCGATTCATTGTCGGGTTTCGAACTGGCGCTGGCACCCACCTTCCGCGAAGACTTTCGCGAATCGCTGTCGCGCATGGTCACTGCACTGACCAGCATCGGAGTCAGTGTGTTGCTGACCTCGGAACTGGAAGACCGCTACACCGACCTGCGCTTCAGCCCCTACGGCACGGCGTTTCTCACCGACGCAATTATCGTCCAGCGCTATATTGAAGTGCAGAGCCGTTTGTTGCGCATCATGGCGGTGGTCAAGGTTCGGGCCAGCGCCCACTCCGATGAGTTGCGCCTGTACCGCATCGACAATAACGGCCTGCAGATCGGCGAAATGTTACCGGATCAGGAAGGATTACTGGGAGGCCGGCCAACCCGGCAGGTCAGCAAGGACGAGGTGTAAACCAAGACTATGACTGAGGCCAATGGCACGAACGCGCAAACGATGGCCTCGGCCGCTCGCGAGTTGTTCCTGCTCGGCCAGAAAACCGTCGAAGCGCGCGCGGTGCTGGCGGCGCTGAAAAAAGAATTGAGCGATACCAACAACCGGCTGGTGGATGCCCAGCAAATCGAGCAATTGGTCGAGGCCAATCAGCAATTGGTGCTGGCCATTCTGCTGGCGCAATCGGATGCGGAAAAACCCCAACGCTCGCAAGAAGAGCAGCGGCTGTTTCTGGAAATGCGCGAGGCCAACGCGCAATTGGTGATTGCGGCCCTCAGCGCGCAAAACCTGCAAGCCTCGGCAGAACATATGCTGGCGCAGCAACGCAACCTCCTCACGCTGGTCGCCCATGAACTGCGCAACCCGCTGACGCCCATCAGCATGATCGCCGGCCGGCTGGTGCGAGTGCCCAGTGAAGAGCTGCCGCGCATGCAGGCGTTAATCGAGAGCCAGGTGCAGCACATGACGCGACTGGTGGATGACCTGCTCGACGTGTCCCGCGCCAGCACCGGCAAGCTGCGCCTCGATTGCCGGATCGTCGACATGGTGCAGATCATCCACGAGGCCATCGATGTGTGCCGCCCGGTGATGAACACCCGACACCTGCACTTCACCGCCGAACTGCCCATGTGCGCGCTGTCGGTGAACGGCGACCCGGTGCGGCTCACGCAGATCCTCGGCAACCTGCTGGGCAATGCGGCCAAGTACACACCCGCGCAAGGCCATGTCACGCTGTCGGTCACGACCAGGGACAACGTGCTGGAGATGAGCATTTGCGATGACGGCATCGGCATTTCGGCTCAAGCCCTGCCGTTTATCTTCGAACCGTTTGTGCAAGACGTTCACGCCGTCGGTTTCAACGGTGCAGGCCTTGGCATTGGCCTGACGGTCGTTCGCGAACTGGTGGAAGCCCATGGCGGCAGGGTGATCGGCAGGAGCGACGGCGACGGCAAAGGCAGCACCTTTATCGTGACGTTGCCGTTGGCGGTTTGAGTTTTCCCGTTGGCCACGTAATGCTTGCGCTACGATCCCCACGAACCGGAGCGCCCTATGCCGTTGTTGTCCCTGCCCTGTAAACGCTTGACGCTGGCGGTGCTCGAACCTGAACAGGCGGCACTGGAAAGCGACTTCTACCGACGCAACCAAAGGCACCTCGCCCGGTGGTCGCCGATTCGCCCTACCGATTACCACAGCCCTGAAAACATCCGTCCGCGCCTTGAGGTGCAAGCCAGCGCTTTGCTGGCGGGCCTGGCAGTGCATTTCGCGCTGCTGGACCCGGACAACGGCCAGATGATCGGCGCCTGCAACTTCAGCGGTATCACTCGCGGGGCGTTTCAGGCCTGCTATCTCGGTTACCACATCGACGAATCCCATCAGGGCCAGGGCCTGATGCAGGAAGCACTGGAAGCGGGCATCGGCTACATGTTCGATGAGCAGAAACTGCACCGGATCATGGCCAATTACATCCCCGGCAATGAGCGCAGTGCACGTTTGCTGGAGCGCCTGGGATTTGAACGTGAGGGCTATGCCAAGGCCTACCTGAGTATCGCCGGGCGCTGGCAGGATCATGTGTTGACGGCGTTGATCAATGACCGCTTTGAAGCCCCGGAGCAGCGCTGGTCCAGACGTCTCTCGTAATACTCGCAGGCCGTTCACAATTCGTTAAGCATTCGCCCCGTATGCTCGAGCTTCCCGGTCCACCTCCTCGGTTGCCAGAAGTCTATGTCGCGTCCCGCCACTTCACTGTTTCTGCTTGCCGCTGTGCTGTTTTTCTTTGCCTTGGGCAATCATCAACTGCAAGGTTCCACTGAAGCCAGGGTTGCCGGGATCGCCTTGCAAATGCACCTGGATAACGACTGGGTGACGCCACGTTTGTTCGGCGAACCTTTTCTGGAAAAACCACCCTTGAGCTTGTGGCTGGATGCCGGCGCCATCCGCGCATTCGGCGGTACGCCGTGGGCGGTGCGACTGGCATCGGCGTTCACCGGATTGTATCTGGCTCGCCGTGCTGTATCAGCGCGGTGGCGCGCAGGCCGTGGGGGAAGTGCTGCTGACCAACAGCGTCGGGCGCTTCAGCGGATCCTTCGTCGAGGCCGGGCATTACGAACCGTTCTACTACTACCTGGCCAAGCTGCCCCAAGCGTTTCTGCCATGGAATATTCTGGTGTACTTGGGGTTGTGGCATTTCCGAAAAAGCCTGATGGCCAATCGTTACTTGCTGTTTTTCACGCTGTGGATCGTGGCGCAGTTTGTGATGCTGACGTTGGCGTCGAGCAAGCGCACGGTGTATCTCATGTCGATGACCCCAGCGGCGGCGGTGATAGCCGCGGAATATGCGAACGTCCTGTTCCACCGGTTGAAGGTAAGCGAAGGGGCTTCCAACTTTTGGGGGCGCATCGCACGGCATCGACGCGGCGTGGCGATTGGCGCCCTCGCGTTGGTGATCTGCAGTTACCTGGCCGCCGCTCAGTGGGCACTGCCCCATGCCGATCGCAAACTGTCGTTCCTGCCATTGACCGCGCAGATTCGGACGATGCAGGCCAACGGGCAACACGTCGCCCTGTTCCAGGCCAACGAGCGGGTGGGCGGCGCCAGCGTGTTCTACACCCAGCGCGTGCTCAAGGGCCTGGACACCGAGGCGCAACTGCATGAGTTTCTGACGGCGTCACCTTCCAACGTAGCGGTCATGTCCGGTGAAACCGAACCGGCCGCGCCATTGAAAATCCTCAAGACCATGAAGGTGGGGCGTCAGGCTTACTACTTTGTAAATCAGTAAGCGGCTCAGCGGTCGGCGCGTCAGCCTTTTGCAGCACCGGCACCTCCAGCCGCGCCCTGCCGTAAAACGCCAACGCCGTCAGCAAACACGCCAGCCACACGAAGATTCCGGCCCAGAAGGTGTGGGACATGTAGTGCCAGCCTTGCAGAACCCGCGTCGTGCCGTAGACGAAACCGAGCAGCAACGCGCCGTACATCAGCGCTTTGGAATAACGCCAGCGGTAGCGGCGAGCCACGAAGTACAGCGCGAGCATGGTGAAGCCGCCGGAAGCATGGCCGCCCGGCCAGCAACGGCCATCACCGGCTTCCTTGAACAGCTGGAAGTTGCTGTACCACTCCACATGGGCCATTTTCCCACCGTAGAGGGTCGTTTCAATCGGGCAGTACACGCTGGTGTGCGCCTTGAGGAAATGGATCACGCCGGTGCAAATGGCAAATGCGAAGACCACAAACAGAAAATCCCGACGATGCTCATAGGCAAATCGCAGCACCGCCGCCGCTTTGCTGCGTTCCAGAAAGCTGCCGAGACGCGGATGCTTTTGTGTGTTGGTCAGCGGCCAGACAAACGACAGCATCGCGCCGATCAACGCGATTTCAGCGGTCCAGTTCGGAATGATGCGCGCCCACTTGTGGGTGAGCTTCTCGAAGAAGTGAACCTTGTCGAGTGGAAAGATCTGGGCGACGGGATCAAACAGCAGATTACTGAAGGCGATGTCGATATTGGTCATGTCGAACATCAGGAAAACCACGGCCGCGCAGGCCAGCGGGATGCCGAAATTCACCCAATAAAACCGGTGGCGGGAAGACGTCAGCATGGTGTGTCCTGATCCAGAGGAAATACTCATTCGGAGGTCACCGAGCGCCAGTCAGAGGCTTCGATGAAACCCAGCATGCGCGGTGCTTGAGCGGTTTTGGCAGAGATAAACAGAGAAGCGCCGTAACCGAGCGTGGAGGTCGACACCTTGAGGTCTTTTTCGAGTTGCGCCATGCATTCGCTATGGGTCACCAGAATCAGATTGCGACCAGCCACTTTGTGCGCCAGGGCATCACGCAGCATCGTGCCCCTGCAGCTGATCAGCCAGTCCTCGCCCACACCGACCTTGTTGAACATGTAGCTGGCCGTCTGTGACGTACGAATCATGGGGCTGTTGTAGATATCGGCCTTTTCCAGCCCCAATTGCTCGAACTGCGCACCGACACTCACTGCGACGCTGCGCGAACGGTCGGTAATGCCATCGCTGCCGCTCAGGCAAGCGGCTTTCGAGTGATCGCAACGCTCGACGTGGCGTACCAGCACGATCACGTCGCCTTTGGCCCAACCCTTGGCCAATGCTCGTGCGCCCGCCACATTGCCATGCGCCAGGTCCGGCACTGCGGCCGGCTGCAACAGCCATACGGTCAATGGAATGACCAGCAGCGCCGAGGCCAGCACCACCGCGGTGTTTCGATATCGGGCCAAAACGCTCAGATTGATCGAGCGTTTTATTCCGAACAGATTCAGTCTCAATTCCACATCAAACGGCCTCACCCGCATGCATCACTGTCATTCGATGCCACGAGGGTAGAGAGGCGCGCGTCGGCGGCCGGTGAAACCCATGTGAAAAAAAGCTTAAGCCGCCCACAACAACCTTGTTACAGATCTGTCCGACAAAATCCTTTCAGCTCTCGCGATTGCTGCCGATAAAGACCTGCTACACACCCTTGCTGGCACCTAAAAACAACAATCTTCCAGCCAACCGACGATCGAAAGCGCAACGTTCCTGGAGGAATTTGATGAATAGCTGGTTCGGCAACATCAGCGTGAACATGAAACTGGGCCTGGGGTTCGGCTTGGTCCTGGCACTCACCTGCGTACTGGCCCTGACCGGCTGGACGAGCCTGGGCGGGTTGATTGACCGCAGTAACTGGATGAGCGACATCACCCAGCTCAACTCCGGCTTGACCAAGCTTCGTGTGGTTCGCCTGCAATACATGCTGACCAACGGCGATGAAACCGCCGCTCAGAACGTACAGACCACCCTTGACGCCTTTTCCGCTCAGCAACAATCGTTGTTGTCGAAGTTCAAGAGCCCGGAAAACCTCAAGCTGCTCAAAGAGCAAGGCACCTACATCGACGCCTATAAGACGTCGCTGAACAAAATGCGCAGCGCTTACCGCACTGGCAACAGCGCCCGCGACGCCATGGCCGCCAATGCTGAAGCGGCCAGCACGCTGATCGACGCCATCAGCACCCGCGTGCAACAAATGCCCCTGAGCGATCAGCGTTTTGAACAATTCCAGGCCGTCACCGCCGCCAAGGAAGCGTTCATCCTGGCCCGCTACGAAGTGCGCGGCTACACCGCCACCACCAATGCCGAAACCGAGCAAAAGGCTGTTGTCCAACTGGATACGGCGATTGCCAGCCTGAAACCGCTCAACGTGCATTTTGCCGAGACCCAGCAAGACGCCCTGCGTCAACTGGAAACCGCGCTAGGCAACTACCGCAGTGCGTTGCACGCCTATAAAGCGGCCAACACCGATGCCGTGCAGGCCCGCAAGGAAATGACCGACCAGGGCGCTGCCATCGTAACCCTGAGCGATGAGATGTATCAGATCCAGCTCGATCGTCGTGACGTCGAAAGCGCCCAGGCACGTACGCTACAGCTGATCAGCACGTTGCTGGCGTTGCTGGTGGGCATCATTGCTGCAGTGATCATCACCCGTCAGATCACCGGCCCGTTGCGCGACACTCTGGCCGTGGTCGAACGCATCGCCAGCGGCGACCTGTCCCAGGACGTCAAAGTGACGCGCCGCGATGAACTCGGCGTGTTGCAGCAAGGCATTGCGCGCATGGGCGTGACCCTGCGTGACTTGATCAGCGGCATCCGCGACGGTGTCACGCAGATCGCCAGCGCCGCTGAAGAATTGTCTGCCGTCACCGAGCAAACCAGCGCCGGCGTCAACAGCCAGAAGATCGAGACCGATCAAGTGGCCACCGCCATGCACGAGATGACTGCCACCGTTCAGGAAGTCGCACGCAACGCTGAAGAAGCCTCCCAGGCCGCAGCCGCCGCTGACGGCGAAGCTCGCGAAGGCGACAAAGTGGTCAACGAAGCCATCGCCCAGATCGAACGTCTGGCCACCGAAGTAGCACGCTCCACCGAAGCCATGAGCGTGCTGCAACAGGAAAGCGACAAGATCGGCAGCGTCATGGACGTGATCAAGGCCGTGGCCGAACAGACCAACCTGCTGGCCCTCAACGCTGCGATTGAAGCCGCGCGTGCCGGTGAAGCCGGTCGTGGTTTTGCCGTGGTTGCCGACGAAGTCCGGGGCCTGGCCCAGCGCACACAGAAGTCCACCGAAGAAATCGAAGGTCTGGTGGCCGGTCTGCAGAATGGCACCCAACAAGTGTCGACCGTGATGAACAACAGCCGCGCCCTGACCGACAGCAGCGTCGCCCTGACCCGCAAGGCTGGCGTGTCGCTGGAAAACATCACCCGCACGGTGTCCAACATCCAGTCGATGAACCAGCAGATCGCTGCCGCTGCCGAGCAACAAAGCGCCGTGGCCGAAGAAATCAGCCGCAGCATCATCAACGTGCGCGACGTGTCAGAACAGACCGCCGCCGCCAGCGACGAAACCGCTGCGTCCAGTGTTGAACTGGCGCGGTTGGGGAATCAGTTGCAGATGATGGTGAGCCACTTCAGGGTTTAATCCCGTCTGTTCATTCCCACGCTGGCGCGTGGGAATGATCAATTTGCGCCCACCGACGGCATCAGGCCTCCCAAGGATTGATCACCTCAATCCCGGGAAACGCGAAGTCGCGAACATTACAGGTGGCAATCGGGGCGCCATGACTTCGACAAATGGCGGCAATTTGCGCATCTGCCATCGACGCCGTTCTACCCTCTGCTTCACCGCCAGCGACTAGCGTCGCGTATTCAACGGCAGCATGGGCATCAAAAGGCAAAATCCGCCCGGCAAAGTCCTCTTCAAACATCGCCATCGCATGTGCTTCAAGCTTTTGTTTACGTTTGCCAAACGGAAGCCGGGCAATCCCATGGAGAATTTCTGCCACGGTGATAGCGCTGATCGCCAGGTCCATTGCCGGTTGCGCATCGACCCAGGCCAGGACCTGTGAATCGGGCTCGACGCGCATGAATTCCGAAAGAACGTTGGTATCGAGCACTATCATTCGGAGAAATCCACCGCTGTCGCTTTCTCGTCACGTGGAGGAAGAGCGAGCTCAACTCCACCGCTATCGCTGAACCTGTTGCGGATTCGACTACCAAGCCCTCCAGCACGATTAACCGTGACCAAGGCTCTACCTAGAATCAGGCGTGCCTCTTCCTCCATCGAGTGCCCGTTGTGAGCGGCAGCGATCCGCAGTTGCTCCTTTATCTGATCGTCCAGGTTTCTAATCGTAATACTGGCCATGTGGCCTCCTGCAATCAATGAAATCATTGATTGAGGCTAACACACTCAATGACTCTAAACGTCATGCAGATGCCAAACGGTCTTCTTTCATCGCCTTGGTTTACAACCAAGGCGACTTCGAAATAACGGGTCACGTCCCTGTCTTGGCTGCCCCACGGTGTAGTCCTACATACGTACAGCTCCAGTCCCCTGCCATGTGGCGAAACTTCCGATCCTCGTCAAACGAAAGCGCTGACAGCGCCTCCGCATGTCACTCCGTATTGTCGATGTCTCCACTGACTGGAGTCTCGTCGCCATGGACAACACCCCCTCGGAAAACAATCCCACCACCGAGCACAGCCATAAATCCATACTCGACACAATGATCGAGGCCTTCGCTCCCGAGGGCGAATCGTCAGCATTTGAAACACTCTTCAAAGAAAAGCTGAACATCACTTCGGTATTCGACATCGCCGGGATGACCGCGGCCGAGTTCAAGGATCGTCTGGATACCGCGATCAACAATGACGAGAGCCTCAAAACGCAGGCCGCCAGCATCGACACCGGGACACTCTACAAAGACGCCAGATGTTACGCCGCGCAGATCAACCACCTTTACCGGGAGCAGCGGACGTCGGACGGAACGGCGCAGGATCAGTGGCACCCGTTGGGCATTCGCGCCCTCGAGAAACAGGGCCCCACCTACACCCATCTGTTCAAAGAGAACTGGGACGACGCATGCAAGAACGATTCGATCGCCGCCATCGATTCACCGGTCGCCTACCTCAGAGCGCTGTACCGGTTTGCCCAGCAACTGGAATCCAGTGCCTCGTCAACGGCGGAAGAAAAAACCAACCGGATCACGCTGGGACAACGCCGCCCGGATCTCGCTGATCTGTCGATTGATCAGCAAAGCACCTTGACCGCGCAACCGATGCTCGGGATCGTCAATGCGATCCTCAACCAAAATATTCAGGACGCGCTGAAGACCACCGAGGACCAGGGAAAATCGACCTATGACGTTTTGGCGCAACGGTGTTACCCCTTTGCCCTTCCGTACGAGTTTTTCCATCATCAGTGCCTGCTGGGACTGGGCGCGGACAAACCGACGCTCGGAGAGCTGAATTACCTCGCCAGCGAATACCTTCCTGTCACGCACTACTACGGCTCCCGGTTTGGCACGGTGCAGAACGCTTCCTCCAATCAAGTTCAGCGGCTGATGTCCGGGCTGAGCCCGCAACAACAGGCGCTGCTGACAGAACTTCCATGGGCGGAAAAAATCCTGACAGATACGGCGTTCGCCGAGGTCCCCCCCGAAGAACAGAGCAAGCAAAAAGACAATTACTGGAAAAAGATCTACGGCACAGCATCCATTTCCGATCTGAAAAAAATACACACCTTCCTTGAGCGAACCGAACTTAAAGCCGAGCAGCTGGAGGCATTGCTGGCGCAAGGCAAACATACGCCATACACATCTGTGCACTATTTATTATCGGCGCCTTACCCCCAGCCCTATGGCGCCCGTTATGTAAACGGTCCGCTCGTGGCCGCTGAAAAAAGCATGACGCTGGACAGAGAGAAAGGCCCCGGGGAAATCGCGAATGCGACCGAGGACCAACTCGAACGCCTGCATCGAATGATTCGCCTCCAGCGCTGGCTCAACCTCACTTTCTCCGAGCTGGACAGCCTGCTGTGCAGCGCATTTGAATCGAAGCGCCCACGCAATGCCCAGATGCAACTCGACGGTTATGCCATCCAGGCCCTCGGTGTTTATCGTTACCTGAATCGCAAGTACTCGATCACGGCGCAAGAGTTCGCCGCGCTGCTACACCAGGTATCGCCCTGCGCGACCGGCGACAACATCGCCCTGCTTGATAAGGTGTTCAATAAAACCCGAGTGTTCGACACACCGTTGAAGCTCGATGGTCGCGCCTTCCGGGCGGATAATTCAGACCCCGCCTCTCACACCATTCTCCAACACTTGAGCATCAGCCTTGGCTTGCCTTTGACAGAGGACTCGCTATTGCGGGTCGTCAGAAATACACAGAAACACCTGGGTTCGCTCAAGTGTGATTTGCTCACGCTGTCGTCCATTTATCGCCAGGCACGCATTGCGCGAATGTTCGGTGTCTCGATCAGCGAAAGTTCGACGCTGGCAAATGTACTGGGTGGGGAAAGCATTTCCAGAAGTCTGGCAACCGGCGACAACCTCCTCGACGTCCTGATGCAACTGGACTGGGTAACCCGCTGGATCAAAGAGTCCGCCTACGACATCCCCATGCTGCAACGTGTTCTTGAATTGCAGACCAGCGCCGATTATCCATTGGGGGATTTGCAGCAATACCTCACCAAATTCATGGCAGATACCCGCGAGCGTGTGGTCACCGTACAAGAGCTGGCGACGTTGGCATTGTCGGAAAAAGTTGATTGGCGAGCAAAGTTGGCCAGCACCCTGCTGGATGACAGAGGGCTGGTAAAAGATTTCGCCCCCACGATCAAACATAATGTGCCGCAGACGCTGACCGACGCATTGAACAAAGTCGTCGATGACGAAACAGTCAAACTGGACGAGTATCCCGGAAAGAATCTGAAACTCAAAGACGACAGCAAGCAAAAACTCAAGAACCTTCTCTTACTGGCCCATGATCGTCAGCAGCATCTGATCGAAGCGTTTTTGCAGGAAGTTTTCCTCCTGCCCATGAACTGTGCAAAGGACGTAGTGATATGGGCGAAAACCTCAGTTCATCAGATTCTTAACGCGGCCCTGGACTCAAAAGACTCACACGAGCTTGCGCGCACATTACATACGCTGCTGCGCCACACCGAAGCCGCTGTTAGGTTGCAGTTGAGCAACAAGGCTTTACGCGCACTTCTGAGCACCGCCCGCTGGCTGGACACTCCGGATGGACAACTGAGGCTATCGTTCAAAACCTTGTACTTGTTCGATCGCTTTAACCACTTCATGAGCACTTACCAGCAGCCAGAGGAAAACCTGCTGAGCTACTTGGAGTTCGCCAATTTCTATGGTCGCGAGACAAGCGCTGTCAACGAGCGTCTGGCCCAACTCCTGAACTGGGCAGCGGCAGAAGTTACCGTGCTCACCTCGTATCTGCCGTTCAGGAAGGCCCAAACCATAAAGGACATCGATTGGGTCATGCGCTGTCACAGCGTCTGTAAAGCCACCGGCCTTGGCACGACCGCGCTGCTCGGTGCCGCGGCGCTCGACAACAACAGTTCGGCCGCGCAATGGAAAACGGTCGGTGAAGCCATCATGGCGGCCAGTCAATAAATGTCGATACATGCTCAAGGAATGAACATGTCTGTTGCTATTGAAAAACAACTTAACGAAAGCCTGCGTGATGCGCAGCTCGGGCTCTATCTGTCTGCGATAGCGCCGCAAGACAAGACGCCGCAAGCCTTGAAGATCGCAGAGCACCTCAAGACGGCTGATGATCTTTACCACTATTGGCTGCTTGACGTGCTGGTCAGCCAAGACGTGCCGACCAGCCCGGTAGCCTGCGCGATTGCCAGTCTTCAGCAATACATCAATAGCATTCTGGCCAACATGGAGCCGGGTTATCACACCGCGCAGATTCCAACCGACCAGGTCGACACCTGGCGCACTGTCCTGCATCACTATCAGGCCTGGGCCACCAATCAGCGCCTGTACTATTTCCCGGCGGCTTACCTTGATCCGACTCTGCGCAAGACCCGCACCGCAAGCTTCGAGCAACTGGAAAACGACCTCAACCGCAACCAGCTCACGGCCGAATCCGCGCAAACTGCTGTGCTGGCCTATCTGAACAGACTGGAGGAAGTAGCCAACCTGCAAATCGTCAACGGTTACATCGACGGCAGCGATTTCGCCAACAGCACTTACTACTTCATTGCCAAATCCCGTGCGGCCAATACGTGGTATTGGCGCTCGCTGGACATGGCCTGTCGCCCCTTCGTGGCCGGCTCCCGGACTGCCAAATATGATGCGCCGGAACCGCAAGCATGGTCCGACTGGCACCGCATCAATCTACCGGTTTCCGACAGCACCCTTGAACACACCATTCGCCCGGTCATGTTCAACAATCGCTTGTATGTGATCTGGGCGGAATGCGTGTTTCAGGATCAGGCGAGCAGAGAAGAAAACAAGGGCAAAACCTATCCGTTGTTTCGTCTGAACCTGTGTTTCAAGAAATACGACGGGAGCTGGAGTACGCCGCAGACCTGTGTTCAAGGTTATTGTTCGGACGGAACAATTGGAGGTATGAACCTGAAGAAACTCAGGGAATACACACGAACCATAACCACCTGCGATCAATCGTCTTCGTCTCTCTGCATTGCTTTACATCTTGGTGAGTTTGAACGTGAAGATGTGAGTCTTCCCTTTGTTGATTTCTGCATGTGGGCCATGATCGATAAAGATGCCTTGATTGAGTCAAAAGTAATTCCACGCAGTGAATTGGACAGCGAGAAAGACAACACCCTTCTCAGGCTTCTTGGGTGCTGGCCTTACTCCAAGGCGAAAATGCTTCAATTCAGTTATCTATCAGGTTCGCCGACAGCTCCCAGTATTGAATTCCATCTGGACAACGCATTAGGTACAACAGAATTCATCGATTTCTCAAAGTCTGGAATCAAAAACAGCGAAGTTCAGACTTCCCTGCCTCGCCATCCCATCCGAATGAACATCACCTTCGCCCGACACCTGATCGAGCGCGCAGAAGACAGCATGGACACCTTGCTGAGCTGGTCCTCTCAGCACCTGCAAGAGCCTCCTTTCGAAAGCGGAAAACCGCCCGAGCAACTGGACTTTTACGACGCCTACGGTCGCTACTTCGTCGAGTTGTTTCTCTACCTGCCCTGGCTGGTGGCACACCGCTTTAACCAGGAGCGTCAATACGGCGAAGCCGAACGCTGGTTGCAGTACCTGTTCAATCCCGCCCGAAAAGCAGTCAGTGGCAGCAACCCTGACTACTGGAACGCAGTGCCTCTGATGACCGGCACGCCCAAGCCCGGCCAACCCAGCTACGCCCTCCAGGGACCACAGGATCCGCACCAGATTGCACTGAGCCATCCCGTGCACTTTCGCAAAGCCCTGTACATGCTCTACCTCGATATTCTGCTCAACCGTGGCGACACCGCTTACCGCCAGTTGTCTCCCGACAGCCTGACCGACGCGAAGCTCTGGTACCTGCGCGCACAGGACCTGTTGGGCCCGCGACCGGATGTCAGGCAAACCGATCTATGGACAACGATCAAATTGAGAGCGTTCAGCGAGGAGCCCAATACAAAACTGCGTGAGTTTGAAAAAGCCTTGGGAGAAGCAGGCAAACACCTATCGACAACCGTCGCCCCAGAGCAGACCCCTCAAGTGTGTGTTCGCCCTTACGTCCATTCACATTCTGCCCATGCGATTGACGCGCCGCATTCGCGCTTGCCCTTCAACCCCGTGTTGTTCCCCCGCTGGGAAAAGCTCGAAAGCCGCCTGCATAACCTGCGACATAACCTCGACATTGTGGGTCGCCCCTTGAGGCTTGCGTTGTTCGCGACTCCAGCCGCTTCAAACAAACAGCACGGCGCCAACCCTTCTCGCGCTGCGGAGCCCGGTCTGGCCCAGCGACTGGGCACAGAGATCCCGCCTTACCGTTTCAGTGCCCTGCATGCCCATGCCATGAGTGCGATAGACACGGTGATTCAGTTCGGCGAAACGCTCATGTCGTTTATCGAGCGCAGCGAGCAGGCCAGCTATCAGGAACTTCAGCAACAGCACATATGGGATATCGCCACCGTTGCGGTGGACCTGCAGACCCAGGCCCTGAAGATCGATCATAAAAACCGCGAAGCGTTACTGGCCAGTAAAGCCATCGTCGAAAGCCGCCGTGATTACTACAGTCAGCGGGTCAACGAGGTCGTCAATCTGGAAGAAGTGACGGCCGCCGCGTTCCATCTGGAGGGGCGTATCGCTGAAGCAGGCGCCCATGCGGCTCATGCCGGCGGTCAAAGCCTGAAAGTGGTTCCCAACATTTTTGGCCTGGCGGACGGCGGGGCTCGTCTGGAGGGCGGCCCCCTTGCCATGATGGCCATGGCGCAAGGGGTGGCAACCGCCGCCTATGGCGCGGGCGAAGCCCTCGAGCGTGCCGCGCAGTATCGACGCCGCCATCAGGATTGGACCCTCGCTCGCGATCAGGCAAAGCTCGAAATCGCCCAGATTGATGCACAGCTTGCACTGGAGGCTGAACGAGAGATCGCTTCACGACTGTTGTTACAACAGACTCAAACGTCGCTGGCTCAAGCCCGGGCCTCTTACGACTTTCTCAGCCAGCGCTTCACCAACTCACAGCTTTACCAGTGGTTCACCCATCAGCTCTCCAGCTTCTACTACCAGGTGTATGACTCGACGCTCTCCCTGTGCCAGTTCACCGAACGGAGCTGGCGATACGAGACGGCCGACACCACCACTCAACCGTTCTTCCAGAACCAGACCTGGAACAGCACCTACCGCGGACTCGGCCCTGGCGAGCGCATGAAGCTGGGCTTGATGAAGATGAAGAATGCCTGGCTGCTGGGCAACGAGCGCGAACTGGAAATCCGCAAGACCGTGTCGTTGAGCAAACTCCACCTAAAGGAAAATATCACGCCATCCATCAACAAACCCTGGAACGGTGCGCTAGCAGCTGACAACACGCTCATCAAAGGAATGAGGGCCATCCTGCTGGATACGGGCTCTTACGAGTTTGAATTGACGCAGGCCCTGTTTGATAACGACTACCCGGGGCATTGCCTGCGCCGGATCAAGAGCATCAGTATTTCACTGCCGGCCATCCTCGGTCCCTATGAAGATATCCGTGCCACGCTGACCCAGACCGGCAGCGAGGTCGCCCTGCCCGGCGCCGACAAGATCGTCATGAAAAGTCTGCGCGCCAATCAGCAAATTGCCCTGTCCACAGGCATCGACGACAGCGGTCTGTTCACCTTGAGCTTTCAGGACGAACGCTACCTGCCCTTCGAATACACCGGAGCGGTATCGAAATGGCAGTTGTCATTCCCCAATCATGCGGCTCAGAAAAGCGTGCTCGAATCCCTGACCGATATCATCGTGCACGTGCAGTACACCGCCAGGGCAAATGGTGGTGCGCAATGAGCGAACACGCCGCCCTCCCTGTCATTCCTCCTGCCTTGCCCAAGGGCGGGGGGGCGATTCAAAGCATCGGTAACGGCCTCGGTGCAATCGGCTCCAGCGGGAGCGCTTCCTGCGAGATTCCGCTGCCCATTTCACCCGGTCGCGGATATGCCCCGGCCCTTGCCTTGCGCTACAGCAGTGCTCAAGGCAACGGGGTGTTCGGCCTCGGTTGGAAACTGTCGCTGCCGACCGTCACACGACGCACCCACCTGGGCGTTCCGTCCTACACCCGTGATGATTTGTTCATCGGCCCCGACGGCGAGGTGTTGATGCCTGAGCGGAACCGGACCACCGGCGTGATCGAATCCAGCCAAAAGCTTTACAGCGACGGCACACGGCAGATGGAACACACAGTCGTGCGCTATCGACCGCGCATCGAAACCGCCTTCAACCTGATCGAGCATTGGTCCAGTTCAACAGACGAACCGGGCTTCTGGCTGATACACAACGCCGACGGCAGTCAGCATCTGTTTGGAAAAACGCCATCGGCACGCCGTGCGGATCCCGATGCGCTATCGCACGTGGGCGAGTGGTTGCTTGAAGAGAGCATGAACCCTCATGGCGAGCATATTGTGTATGAATACAACGCGGACCCGGTCTCGGCGCAGGACCCTGCCGACAGCCGTGCCCAGCGTTACCTCGGGCGGGTACGCTATGGCAATTTTGAAGCTGACGCTCAGTTGTACTCAGGCAAAGTCGGGGGGCTCAAGGACGTACGTTGGCATTTCGAAGTGTGCTTCGACTGCGGTGAGCGCAGCACTGCACTGGATGAAAAACCTGCTTATCGAGCAACAAAAGAGTCACCGCTACGGAGCGATCCCTTCTCGGATTTTTCCTATGGATTCGAGCTGAGAACCCGGCGTTTATGCCGGCAGATTCTGATGTTTCATCACTTCCCCGATGAAACATCAATGGGCCCTGAGCCGGTACTGGTTCGCCGCAGCGTGATCGAGTATCAAACCAGCCCCCATTCCTATAGCTGCCTGAGCGCAGCACTGGACCAGGCTTACGACAAGAACACCGCTCAACTCCATCCCCCCCTCGAATTCACCTACACCGACTTCTCGCTTGAACCTGACGTGCAGCGCTTCAAACCGTTCGAGGCGCTGTCCGGGTTCAATCATCAACAGCGCTTTCAATTCGTCGATCTACAGGGGGAAGGACTACCCGGCGTACTGCACCGAACGGACAAAAGTTGGCGGTATAGCCAACCGGTGCGCGATGACTTGGGAGGGGATCATGTCACGTACAAAGCGTTGAGCGATCTGCCACATATCCCGTCAGCCGACAGCCGCAAACCCACCCGACAGTTTCTCGGTAACCTCAATGCAAACGGACGCCCGGACTGGATCGTGGCGCAACCGGGGCTCAGTGGTTTCTTCACGCTGAAACCCAACGGCACCTGGTCGAACTTCACCCCGATGGACGCCGTTCCGACAGAGTTCTTCCATCCTCAAGGGCAACTGGCCAATCTGATGGGCGCCGGGCTCAATGATCTGGTCATGCTTGGCCCGCGCAGTGTTCGCCTGTATGCCAACCAGAAAGGCGCAGGCTTCGTCGCCGCAACCGAAGTCGATCGCGGGGCTGATGAGGATGACCTGCCTCTGCCCGGCAACTCATCCAGCGAACTGGTGGCCTTCAGCGACATTCTCGGCAGTGGACAACAGCATCTGGTCCGTATCCGCCGCAACGAAGTGAAATGCTGGCCCAACCTCGGTCGGGGACGCTTCGGTAGAGGTCGGATGATCGCCACACCGGAGCTTTCATTGGAAGAGTTCGATTCATCGCGTCTTTTGCTGGCCGACCTGGATGGCTCTGGAAGCGCAGACCTTATTTATCTGGAACCCCACTGCGCACGGATTTTCATGAATCTATGCGGCAATGGCCTGAGCCCGGCGATCGACATGCCATGGCCCGCAGGTGTCAGCTATGACCGGTTCTGCCAGGTCAGCGCCACCGACCTGCAAGGACTCGGCTGCTCCAACCTGGTTTTCAGCGTACCGGGGGCAACGCCGCGGCATTGGCGATGCGATTTCGTCAGCACCAAACCCTATTTGTTGCATTCGACAAACAACAACATGGGCGCCGGCGGCAGCATCAATTACCGCAGTTCGGCACAAGAGTGGCTGGACGAAAAAAGACAGGTACGCAAAAACAAAAAAACGGCGATTTCGCGCTTGCCGATTCCGCTGTTTCTGGTCAAGCAGCAAACTCGACTCGACGAAACTACCGGGAATGTTCTAATCCAAAAATTCAAGTATCGGCGCGGTTTTTACGACGGCACCGAACGCGAATTTCGGGGCTTCGGCCTGCTCGTGCAAACCGACATGGGTGGTGATAAAGCAAGCAATCTGCACACCGTACCGACATTGACCAAAACCTGGTTCCATGTCGGCGATGAAGTTGATCTGATCATCCATGATCGAGATTACAGCGACGAAAAAGCCGTGCTTCTCAAACAAACCATCCAGAACCTGGGTGAAAGCTGGACGCCGCGCAGCGACCGGCATGTTCCGGCCAACACTTGGTCCAGAGCGCGCCGGCGTGAAATCGCCCGGGCGCTGAACGGGCGTCTCTTGCGGGTAGAGGTTTACGGCCAGAATCAGGGCAACCAGTCAAAGCGTCCGTATTCGGTGCAACAACATCGCTACAAGGTCAACGAACTCAAGGGCATGGGCAAGCACAGCCCTTATTCGATCCTGCACCCGGTGCTGGCGGAGTCAATTCACTATCAGTACGAACGCTTCCCGCAAGATCCGCGCTGCACCCACACGATCAATCTGAACTGGGACGCCTACGGTTACCTGATCCACCATCTGGAGATCAGCTATGCCCGGCGCACAACAGCGGACGATGCCTGTCCCTTTACCGATTCCTGGGAGAAAAAATGGTGGGCCGACGCCCATGACGAAGCCCAGCAGTTCTATTACGTGACCGAACATAAAGCCCAATTCATTCACATCAGCACCGTGCAGAACAGGCGGCTTGGCCTGCCTTATCTGCGACGTACGAATGCTCTGAAACTGCCAAAAGCACCGCTGGCCGAAGGCCTGGCGCCTTCAGGCATCAACCATGAGGCGCTGCTGATCCTGGGCGCTTCAGCTGCATGGAGAGCGCGACAGGTCATGACCGGTCTGTCTTTACAGCGTTATGGAAAACCTGATGCCAGTGGACCCTTTGCGGATGGGCAGGCCAGTGTCGAGGCGTTGGTCGATCACACGGAAACAGCCGAGCTTAATGAGTTGGCGTTGAAGGTTTACGACGTACTCAAATCGCAGGCTCCGTCTTTTGATTTGATCCGACGCCTCGAACACGCTGGCTACAAAAAAATGCCCATCGCCTTACCGGGCGATGCTGAGTGGGATAAGCGGGACAAACTTTGGTCGGTACGCCGACACTTCGTCACGTATAACAAACTGGATGGTTTTTTCAAACCGTCGAGTTTTAAACAGAGCCCGCAACAGGGGCAAACCACCTTCACCCATACCCCTTATTTCTGCCTGACCACCGACATCAAGCTGCCGGACAACTGCACGACCACAGCGTCCAACATCGACTACCGAATACTCCAACCCACTCGGCTCACCGACTCCAATAGCGTTGTCCAGGAATCGTCGTACGATGCATTCGGACATGTTCACGCCATCACCCATTTCAAAAGCAGCACCGATGGAAAAATCGGGTTCGCGCCACTTTCCACCTATATTCGTCGCTATCACGGTCGGCCTGACCTCGCTGTCGAAAACCCGCAACAGGCGTTACAGCAAGTCGCGAGCGCTTACTTCTACGATGCGTTCAGCTGGATGGGGCGCATTGAGGCCGCAACACCGCAGGACCAAGAATGGTGCAAAGGGGCAATTGCCAAAGGCGATCTGCTGCCCGGTGGGTACATCCGCGCAGGCGCCCGTACGCGTCTGGCCCGCAGGGACATCAATAAAACCCCTTACGAACAAGCACTCCAGACGAAGATCCAAAGCGTGCAGCGCGAACCGGTTCACTGCGCTACGTTGCAGGCAGATCGATACCTCAACGATTCCCAAAGCAAAGAAATTCGCATCGGAGTCGAGTGCTGGGATGGCTTTGGCCGACCGTTGCAAAGCAAACACAACGCCGGCCGAGGAACAGCGTTAGCGGTCAACGATGACGGCACATTGACGTGGAAAAACGGTAACCCGCAAGAACACGAAGTCAGCGTTCGCTGGCGTGTCAGCGAGCGCATTGAATACGACAACAAGGGCCTGGTGACTCGTAAATATCGGCCGTACTTCAGTGACCGACACCGCTACATCAATGATGAGTCCCTGCGCACATCAGGCCTTTGCGATCGATATTTCCATGACCCCATGGGCCGACTCATTCGCGTCATCAATGCCAAGGGTGATGAACGTCGTCATACCTGGCATCCCTGGTACTCCATCACCGAAGACGAAAACGACACCCAGCCCGAGCTGCCAGCGCAAGGAGGTGCGCAATGAGCGTCAATGTTCATCGCCACACTCCGACCCTGAACGTCATCGACGGCCGTGGTCTTGCGCTACGCGAAGTCCGTTACTTGTGCAACGAATCGATCAAGACGCCAGAAGCCCGTATCACGCGTTACCGGCATGACATCAGCGGACAGATCATTGAGCACTACTCGCCCGCAACCCCGGTTGGCTTGACCACCGCAGACTCAAGGCAAGTCAGCAGCCTGTCGGGGGCCACGTTTCTGATCGACAGCATCGATGCCGGCTGGCGTCTGACGCTTCTTGGCGAAGCCGGCCAGGCGCTGGACAACTGGGACTCGCGCGGTAGCCATTGGCAGACCGACTATGACAACCAGCTGCGTCCACTGGCCATCCACAAAGAATCCACACAGCAATCCCGTCAGGCCATCGAGCGCTTTACCTACGCAGCCAACTCAACCGACGATGCGAAAACCAACCGGTGTGGACGGTTGATTCGCCACGATGATCCGGCTGGCAGCGTGCTTTTTTCCGGGTATGACCTGACGGGAAAACTGCTCAGCCAAACGCGCCATCTACTGAAAGATCAACACGCCCCGCACTGGCCGGAAGATCTTGATGAGCGCACGGTTTTGCTCGAAAGCGGTACCGGCCATACCACTACCTGGCGCTACGCTCCGACCGGCGAAGTCCTCGAGCAAATAGACGCCAAAGGGCATACACAACGCTTCTGGTTTGATGTTGCCGGCCAGTTGCACAAAGTCACCCTGCAACTCAGCGGCACGACGCAACAGAAGCTGCTGCTCGATCAAGTCAGCTATAGCGCGCAAGGTCAGATCGAATCACAGATCCTGGGCGGCAAGATCACCAGCACGGCGATGTATGCGCCTGAAAACGGCCGCATGATCCAGCGGTGCATTTCGCGCACAAACACCCACGTGCTTCAGAAACTGCATTACGCCTACGACGCGGTCGGCAACGTATTGAATGTCGAAGACCACAGCAAACCCGAGCAGCACAACGCCAATCAACGCGTAAGGCCGGTAAGCACTTATGCCTACGACAGCCTGTATCAACTGGTCAAGGCGACGGGCCGGGAAGAGCAGGCAGCAAACATCCGCGCGGCGCTTCCTGCCTGGCTACCCAGCCCGGCAGACCGCAACCGACTGCTCAATTTCACTCAGCGTTACACCTACGACGAACGCGCCAACCTGACCACGCTGCAGCATCAGCGCGAAGGTAATAATTACACCCGCGAAATGCGCATCGCCCCCGACAGCAATCGTGGGTTGTCATGGAAAACAGGTGATCCGCCCCCCGACTTTGCAACCGGCTTCGATGCCAACGGCAATCTGCAGAAACTGCAATCCGGGCAACCGCTGGTGTGGAACGCGCGCAACCAATTGCAAAGCGTGACCTTGGTAGAGCGCGCCGAGCAGCAAGCGGATACAGAAAGTTACCTCTACGACGGCAGCGGCCAGCGAGTTCGTAAACGGCAAACCCAAAAGGCCCACGCCCTCGCCCACTGCCGCGACGTCCTGTATTTGCCTGGCCTGGAAATCCGGGAAAGCACGTCGGAAAAACTCGAGGTCATCACAGTTCAAGCGGGAACCTGCAACGTTCGGTGCCTGCACTGGAGCCTGGGAACACCGTCAGCCATCACCAATGACGCGTTGCGCTTCAGTTTCGACGATCACTTGGGTTCCAACACAATGGAACTGGATGGCGAAGGCCACCTGATCAGCGAGGAAGGTTATTACCCCTTTGGCGGCACGGCGTGGAGAGCGGCGCGTAACGTGCTGGAAGCAAAATACAGAACCCTTCGCTACTCGGGCAAGGAGCGTGATGCCAGCGGGCTGTATTACTACGGCCAGCGGTATTACGCGCCATGGTTGCAACGATGGATCAGCCCGGACCCCACGGGCACGGCTGACGGCTTGAACCTGTATTGCATGGTGGGGAACAACCCGGTGCGATTTGCGGATTCGCGGGGGCTGGCGCGCGATGATCTGGTCAACGTTCCCATCGTGCAGGACTACTACGATCGGTTTTCAGAAAAAACCGTTTCGATGACAGACGCCCCAAGGCAACTGGCAGAGGCAAAGGACGAGAAACTCACCGCGCTGAAAGCTCAATTTCCCAATCGGACGAATCCTCTGACACCCAAGGAAATCGACGGGGTCGAAGCCACTCACCCAGCGTTCAAGGCCTATACGAAAAAGAAACTGAATGAGTACACCGCACACGCAGCGGTCACGACGGCGGACGGAAGCTTTTCGTCCTGGGGGCATTTCAACTTCCCGGAACTGCTGGGGGACAGGCCCTATCCAGGGATCGCCCTCTTTCGCAATCCTTTCCCCTCAACAAACGGGCCAGGGGACCTGGGGATCTTTGAAGTCACCCGTCCTGAGACCTACATGGCTCAAGTTGAACGCGATTACGCCAATCAGAATGACATCACCCTCCACCCGGCGCTGGCCAGGGACATCCGCGACCATTCAGGTCACTCCGGACTTTTATTCCCTATTCAGTCCGGCACCCCTGGGCGTCATGCGGAAGTGCGGAGCAGGAACGCGTTGCTCAATCACTCGTTGAGTGCAAGCGTCCCGCCGGAAAACATCTTTGTGATGACTCAACGACTCAAGGGCGTTTCCAATTCCCGGCAAGCCACCGATTTCCCCACCTGCATGAACTGCAATGCCTTGATCCCGAGGGACATCAACATCCCCACCGGCCGACTGGAGCCCACCGACTACGCCGCGCATGTGCAATCGATGCGGTCATCCAGAACCCAATACCTGCGCGCCGCCAATCCGTAAGTCAGTGTTGCTTTACATGCAGATCGCGTTGGTAAACACCAACCGGTTCCCGAACGGATCACTGATGGTCATGTCCTGGCTTCCCCAGGGCATGGCCTGAATCTGTGGGTGGAAAAACGGATATTCCTTCGCCAGCAGTTGCTGCTGAAACGCCTCAAGTTCGTCGGTCTCGATCCGCAAGGCCGAACCCGGCGTGCTGTCACCATGGTGTTCGGACAGGTGCAGCACGCATTCGCCACGGGAGACTTGCAGGTACAACGGGAAATTCGCTTCGAAGCGATGCTGCCAGTCGACGGTGAACCCCAGGAAGTCGACGTAGAACTCCAATGCCTTGGTCTCGTCGAAAATCCGCAGGATCGGGGTGGTTTTGCCGAAGCTCATTGGGTTGCTCCCTGACTGAAAAGACACCCATTGTAGTTGGGCTGGATGTCAGCGCTTCGGCTTGGCGATGGCTTTCTTTAATTGCAATGTGCTACTACGCGAAGCAGTTCAAAAAGATTTGTCGACTGGCTGATCACTTTCGCCGGCAAGCCTGGCTCCTACAGGGGATTGTGGAGGCTCTGAAAACCCGCGCGCAGATCCCCTTCCCGCGCCAGAAACCGCCCTTCCCGTTTGCCGTTCGCCTGGCCTTCGCTGTAACTCAACACCCCGTTGACCCACACCCCCTCAATCCCCTCCGCCGCTCGTTGCGGGTCATTGAAGTCCGCCACGTCGCGAATGGTCAGCGGATCGAACAACACCAGATCCGCCCAATGTCCTTCACGAATTTCACCCCGTTGCTTCAAGCCGAAACGCGCCGCCGACAGCCCGGTCATTTTGTGTACGGCGGTGTGCAGCGCAAACAGCCCGACGTCACGACTGAAATGCCCAAGCACCCGTGGGAAAGCACCCCACAAGCGCGGATGCGGGAACGGGTCTTCCGGCAAGCCGTCAGACCCCACCATCGACAACGGATGGGCGAGGATTCTTCGTACATCGTCCTCGTCCATTCCGTAATACACCGCACCGGCCGGTTGAAGTCGACGGGCCGCTTCGAGCAGTGGCACATTCCATTCGGCAGCGATGTCCATCAGGTCGCGACCGCCCAGCTCCGGGTGCGGTGTCGACCAGGTGATGGTGATGCGATGGGCGTCGGTGACTTGCTTGAGGTCCAGAGTCGAAGAACTCGCCGCGTAGGGATAACAATCGCAGCCCACCGGATGAGTTTTCGCAGCCTCCTCAAGCGAGGCCAGCAATTGCGGACTACGCCCCCAGTTGCCGGCCCCCGCGCATTTGAGGTGGGAAATGATCACCGGCGATTTCGCATGCCGGCCGATCTGGAAGGCCTCGTCCATGGCCTCCAGCACCGGTTCGAATTCGCTGCGCAAATGGGTGGTGTACACCGCGCCGAATGCCGCCAGTTCTTCAGTCAGTTGCATCACTTCATCGGTGGACGCCGAGAACGCGCTGGCGTAGGCCAGACCGGTGGATAAGCCCAGGGCGCCGGCCTCGAGACTTTCGCGCAATTGCTCGCGCATCGCGCTGATTTCATCCGCCGTGGCGGTGCGAAACAGGTCGTCGAGGTGATTGCTGCGCAACGCGGTGTGGCCCACCAGTGCGGCAACGTTCAGCGTGGTGTTCGCCGCTTCGACCGCTGCGCGGTAATCGCTGAATGTCGGATAAACAAAGGCTGCCGAGGTGCCGAGCAGGTTCATCGGGTCCGGCGGATCGCCGCGCAAACTCACCGGTGACGCGCTGATCCCGCAGTTGCCGACAATCACCGTAGTCACGCCCTGGCTGAGCTTGGGCAACATCTGCGGCTGGCGGATCACCACCGTGTCGTCGTGGGTGTGCACGTCGATAAAACCAGGCGCCAACACGCGGCCGGCGGCGTCGATTTCTTCGCTGGCAGTGGCATCGTGCAGGTCGCCGATACGCTCGATGCGGCCATTCAGAATCGCCACATCGGCGGGATAACCCGGGCTGTTGCTGCCGTCGATGATCAGGGCGTTGCGAATCAGCGTGTCGTACATCATGTCAGTCTCCCAACGGCAAGTGATCGTCGCCGCCGCGGTAATCGTCGAGGGTGAGTTTGATCCGCCGCAGACGTTCTTGATTGTCTTCAGGATTGGCCAGCGCCAGCTCGGTGGCAAGCACGTCGATGGCCAGCAGCATGCCGTAGCGCGCCGCGGTGGGTTTGTAGATGAACGAGGTCTCGACGCCTTGCAGCGGCAGCAGCACATCCGCCAATTGCGCCAGCGGCGAATCGGCGCGGGTGATGGCGATAATCCGTGCGCCGTAGTTGCGCGCCAGCTCGACGGCTTCGATGAGTTCGGGGGTGATGCCGGTCAGCGAGCAGGCAATCACGGCGCGTTCGGCATCGAGGCTGGCGGCGGTGACGCGCATCATCACCGGGTCGTGGCACGCCGCAATCGGGTAGCCGAATCGCACCAGCCGCACTTGCAATTCATCGCTGCACAAGGTCGAGCAGCCGCCCATGCCGAACGCATGAATCATCCGCGCCTTGCCCAGCAGTTTCACCGCATCGGCGAAACGCGACTCGTCGAACGCCGACAAGTGCTGGCGCAAGGTCGACTCGATATCACCGACGATTTGTCCGTAAAACGCCGACTGGTCAGGCGTGCCCGCCGGGTCGAGGAAACGGCTGCCGACGCCGCTGGCCTGGGCCAGTTGCAGGCGCAGATCGCGCAGGTCGCGACAGCCCACCGTGCGGGCAAACCGCGACAGCGTGGCGGTGCTGACTTCAGCTCGCTGCGTCAGCTCATCGAGGCTGGCGGCGGAAGCAAAACCTACGTCGTCGAGCATCAGCCGCGCGATGCGTCCTTCACCGGCGCTGAAGGAATCCTGGCGGGCGCGGATCTGATAGAGGATGTCCATGGCAGGCGGCTCCGGTTAGATCAGGTAAGAAAGACCCACGGTCAGCGCGAAAGCGACCACCGAAATGATGGTCTCGAGCACGGTCCAAGTCTTGAAGGTCTGGGCAACGGTCATGTTGAAGTATTCCTTGATCAACCAGAAGCCGCCGTCGTTGACGTGGGAAAAGATAACCGACCCGGCACCGGTCGCCAGCACCAGCAACTCGGGGTGTGGATAACCCAGACCAATGGCCACCGGCGCCACAATCCCTGACGCCGTGGTCATCGCCACGGTGGCAGAACCGGTGGCGATCCTCATCAACGCCGCAAACAGCCAGCCCATGATCAGCGGCGACAGGTGAAACTCGTCGGCCAGGCTGACGATCTGGTTGGTCACGCCCGCATCGACCAGAATCCGGTTCAACCCGCCGCCGGCGCCGACCAGCAAGGTGATGCTGGCGGTCGGTGCCAGGCATTCGTTGGTGAATTTTAGGATCGATTCGCGGTTGAAACCCTGGGCAATGCCGAGGGTCCAGAAACTCAGCAGGGTCGCCAGCAGCAAGGCAATCACCGAGTTGCCGATGAACAGCAGGAACTGGTTGAAACCGCTGCCCGGCGTGGAGATCAGGTTGGCCCAGCCGCCGATCAGCATCAGCACCACCGGCAACAAAATGGTCGCCATGGTGATACCGAACCCCGGCAGGCTGTCGCGCGGTTCGCGGTCGAGGAACTGCCGCTCCAGCGGGTTTTCCGCCGGCAGTTGAATGCGCGGCACGATGAATTTGGCGTACAGCGGGCCGGCGATGATCGCGGTCGGAATGCCGATCAGAATCGCGTAGAGCAAGGTCTGCCCCACCGACGCCTGATACACCTGCACCGCCAGCATCGCCGCCGGGTGCGGCGGCACCAGCGCGTGCACCACCGACAGACCGGCGACCATCGGCAAGCCGACCATCAGAATCGACACGCCAACGCGGCGCGCCACGGTGAAGGCAATCGGCACCAACAATACAAAACCGACCTCGAAGAACAGCGGCAGCCCGACCAGGAAGGCGATGCACACCATGGCCCAGTGCGCGTTCTTCTCGCCGAAACGGTCGATCAAGGTCCGCGCCACCTGCTCGGCGCCGCCGGACTCGGCCATCATCTTGCCGAGCATCGTGCCCAGCGCCACGACCAGCGCAATGTGCCCCAGGGTTTTGCCGACCCCGGCCTCATACGCGCCGACCACCCCAGACGGCGGCATACCCGCCAGCAGCGCGAGGCCGATGGACACCAGGGTGATCACGATGAAGGGATTGAGTCGGTAGCGGGCGATCAGAACGATCAGCGCAATAATGGCGATGGCGGCATACACCAGCAGCCAATAGCCGAAGGACAGGGTCATGCGGTACTCCTCGAAAGGGTCACGTCGAAAGTTTTGTGAAACTCTTAAAACATTTCGAGAGGTGAAACTCAAACGAGGTGAAAGTTATTTTCGTAGAGGGATAAGGGATGTCGCACAGGGGTATGCGAGGTCGGTAGATATGAAAATCAGGCAGGCGGATTTACATCGCGCCTGCGTTGATCTCAGTCGTGATTCACACGTGCACGCTTGAGCAGTTTCTTGCAGCGCTCGGACAAGTGCAGCACGCGCAAATGCTTGCCGGCCTTGGCGTAGCGCTCACGCAGCGTCTTGAGCGCGGCGATGGCCGAATAGTCGACGAAGCTCAGGTGGCGGCAGTCGATGGTCACGACAGGCGGATCGTTGGCAGGATCAAATTGATTGAGAAAAGGCGTAGTCGAGGCGAAGAACAGCGTGCCATGCAGGTGATAGAGCTTGCTGCCATCGGCTTCGATATGAGCGTCGGCGTACAGCTCGCGGGCCTGCTGCCAGGCGAAGTTGAGCGCCGCAATGATGATCCCGCACAGCACGGCGGTGGCCAGATCGGTGAACACCGTGATGACCGTGACCGCAACGATCACCAATACATCGTTCAGCGGCACCTTGTTCACCACCCGTAACGAAGCCCAAGCGAACGTCTGTTGCGACACCACAAACATCACCCCGACCAGTGCGGCCAACGGAATGCGCTCGATCAGCGGCGACAAAAACAGAATGAATAGCAGAATCAGCCCCCCGGCCACCACACCGGACAACCGTCCACGACCACCGGAACTGAGGTTGATGACGGTCTGGCCGATCATCGCGCAGCCACCCATCCCGCCAAACACACCCGAGACCATGTTGGCCGCGCCCAACGCTACGCACTCCCGATCCGGGAAGCCACGACTCTCGGTGATCTCGTCGGTGAGGTTCAGGGTCAGCAAAGTTTCCAGCAGCCCGACCAGCGCCATCAATATCGCGTAGGGCGCGATGATGCGCAGGGTGTCCAGACTCCACGGAATGTCTGGCAGCGCAAACGTCGGCAAGCCGCCAGCGATGTGAGCCATGTCGCCCAAGGTGCGCGTTGGCAGACCGAGCAGGTAAACCGCCAGCCCGACACTCAGGATCGCCACTAGCGCCGGCGGCACGGCACGCGTCAGGCGCGGCAGCAGGTAAACGATCGCCATCGTCAGCACCACCAACCCGGTCATCAGGTACAACGGCATGCCGCTGAGCCAGGTTTCACCATTCTTGAAGTGTTCAAGTTGCGCCAGCGCAATGATGATCGCCAGGCCGTTGACGAAGCCGAGCATCACCGGATGCGGCACCATGCGCACCAGTTTGCCCAGCTTCAGCAGCCCAAACGCCAGCATGATCAGGCCACCGAGCAACACGGTCGCGAGCAGATACTGAACACCGTGCTGCACCACCAGCGCGACGATCACCACCGCCATCGAACCGGCCGCACCTGACACCATCCCCGGCCGGCCGCCGTACAGCGCGGTCAGGGTGCAAATGATGAAAGCGCCGTAAAGCCCCATCAGCGGATTGAGGTGAGCCACCAGCGCGAAGGCAATGCATTCGGGTAGCAGGGCGAAAGACGTGGTGAGTCCGGCCAGGACATCGGCGCGCAGACGTTTTGGTTTCATGGGGGACCGGACACAGCAGGGAAAGAGGGAGCGGATGTTACGGAATTGAGGGCAGCCCGGCCAGTTGTTGGCACTTAGGAAACGCATTCGCGGGCAAGCCTCGCTCCTACAGGTTTTGCGTCGCTCGCTAATTCCGTGAACGACACAAAACCCCGTAGGAGCGAGGCTTGCCCGCGAAGAACGATGACGCGGTTTAAGGTGGACTCAAACCATCTCGTCACGAATCCATTCGACCACCGACGTCCGCTTCGGCACCCAGCCCAGCAACTCACGCGCATGCTTGCCGCGCACCCGGCTGTTGGACCCCAAACCATAGTTGGCCATTTCATAACCCCATTCGGCTTCGGCCTCTTTCAACGGCCAGTCTTGCGCATTACCGAGTTTCAGGGCTTCAGCCATGGCAGTGGTCATGTCGATGAACGACGCTTCACCGCTTTCGACGAAGTAGAACGTGCCCGGTACGTTTTTGCTCAGCGCCAACAAATAGAGGGAAACCACGTCTTCGATGTGGACGTTGGACCAGATGTTCTGACCCGTACCAACATGCCGCACCACGCCGCTTTTACGCGCCTGTTTCAGCAAACGCGGCAGCTGCACGCTGTCGCGATTGACGCCCAGGCTGTGGCCGTAAATCAGGGTGTTGCAGATGACGCCCGAATTCACGCCGTCTTTCGCCGCTGCGAGGATCAGGTTGTCGATGGCCACGCGAGCAGCCTTGTCGACGGTCGGCTCCGGCAGGTTATCTTCGAAATAGATGACGTCGCTGGATTTGCCGCCCGACGCATCGCCGACGATGCTCGAACCGCTGGTGTGCAGGAAGACTTTGTTGGCGCCGCGCAAGGCATTGAGCAAGGCTTCCACCGCGCCACGATGGTCGCTGCTGGCGGCGTTGATCACGGCATCGGCAGCGCGGGCCTGTTCGGCCAATAGTGCGCTGTCGTCAAGAGTGCCGATTACCGGGGTGATGCCCAGGGCGCTCAGTTAAGTGGCTTGGTCGGCGTTGCGCACCAGACCGGTGACCTTGTGGCCCGCCCGGACGAGACCGGTGGCGATGGAGCCGCCGATGAAACCAGCGGCGCCAGTAACGAATACGTTCATGGAGAAACTCCCTGCGTGAATAAGTGATGCATTGAGTATCGAGGACCGTCCCGTGACGAAACAGACCCACTTACCCAAATCACTCTTGCGCAAGGATCACGAATCAGCCTTTGAAGTCCGCATTCGCATAAGCCGCCAATTTGCCCTGGATGAAGTCCAGGAAGCACTGAATCCGTAGGGCAAGTTGCGAGTTTCGGTAGTACACCGCGTTGATCGGCTGGCGATAGCCGCTGTTGAAATCCGCCAGCAGCACCTGCAATCGCCCCGCACGAATGTCGTCGATCGTCATGAAGTGCGACAGACAGGCGATGCCTTGGCCTTCCAGCGCCAGGTGCCGGATCGTCTCGCCGCTGGAAGCGCTGATCGACGCCTGAATCGGCCAACGATCACCGTGCACATGCCGCAGCGGCCACTGGTTGAGGCCTTCGTTCTGGGTAAAGCCCAACAACGCATGCCCGGTCAGGTCCGCAACAGCCGCCGGCGTGCCGTGTTGCTCAAGGTACGCCGGGCTGGCGACGATGTGCAGCGGGCTGCAACCCAGCGAGCGCGCGTGCAACGTCGAGTCCGCCAGTGTGCCGATGCGGATGGCGATGTCGGTGCTTTGTTCGAGCAGGTCGATGATCAGGTCGTTGCTGTTGAGTTCGAGCTGGATGTCCGGGTAGAGGCCGCGGAACTCATCGATGTACGGCACGATGGCGTGCAGCATGAACGGCGAAGCGGCGTTGATCCGCAGACGCCCGGACGGGGTTTGCTGGCGTGAGGTCAGGCGTTCTTCGAGTTCGTCCAACTGATCGAGAATCAACTTGGCGTGTTCGAAGAAATACTTGCCCTCCTCCGTCAGGTCCATGCGCCGCGTGGTGCGGTTGATTAGCGTGGTATCGAGTTTCGCCTCCAGCCGCGACAACGTACGGCTGACCGCCGAAGGCGTCTGCCCGACCTGTTCGGCCGCTGCGGAGATCGACCCGCACTCAATCACGCAGACGAAAATCTGCAACTCATCGGATCTGGCTTTCACGGATGCCCCTCATCGATCAATTCAGCGCCGGCCTTGTAGGAGCCAGGCTTGCCGGCGAAGGCGTCCGCTAAAAAGCCTTCGCCGGCAAGCCTGGCTCCTACAGGTTCTGGCTTCAGGTATCGATAGTAACCGAGCTCACGCCTTGAGGCCGAACACCTCGGTCAGGTGCTGTTCATAACGCGCCACATCACCCTCGATATTCGGACGCTTCATCACATCGACGGCCAGGAAGGTCGGCAAGCCGGTCATGCCGAGGAATTCGTTGGCCTTGTGAAACGGGAAGTACACCGCGTCCACGCCCTTGCCTTCGAAGAAGTCGGTCGGGTCGTCGAAGGCTTGCTGCGGCGCGTTCCAGGTCAACGACAACATGTATTGCTTGCCGTGCACCAATCCACCGCTGCCGTACTTTTGCGAGGCGTCGGAACGGGTGCGACCATCACTGGCATAGAGGCTGCCGTGGCCTTCGGTGAAGACTTCGTCGATGTACTTCTTCACGGTCCACGGCGCGCCCATCCACCAGCCGGGCATTTGATAAATGATCACGTCGGCCCAGAGGAATTTGGCGACTTCTTCGGCGACATCGTACCCCTCGTCGATGAAAGTGGCTTTCACGTCGACACCGCCACGGTCCAGCACGCTCAACGCGGCCTCATGCAGGGTGGTGTTATAGCGGCCATCGGAGTGGGCGAACTTTTTGCCGCCATTGAGCAACAGGACTTTTTTCATGAGAAATCTCGGAAGGTTCGAATTCGATGGCGGCAGAGTAACGACCTGCCTCGCGCGGAATAAGCGTTGAATTCGCACAATTCATTTGACCAATACGCACGAATCGATAGGCGATTGTTGCCATACACTTGCGCCGATTCTGAACTTGAGGAGATTTCTGATGAGTGAAATGCAAGGCTTCATCTTGCACGCCAAGACCCGCCCGGAAAAATCCGACGCCTTCGAAGCGTTTTTCAGCGGCTATGTAGAAGCCAGTCGCGCCGAGCCCGACTGCATCGAGTACCACATGCTGCGCGACAAACAGGACCCGACATTGTTTATCTTCCACGAGATCTGGCAGTCCCAGGCCCACCTCGACGTGCACTCGAACCTGCCGCACATGCAGCAGTTCCGTGACATGAGCATGGAATACCTGGAGCAGGACTTTGATATCCGCGCCATCGAGAAGCTGAGTCCGTCTTCCTCTACCCGCTGATCAGCAAGTGACCGCCGAGCACGCCGAGGCCGATGAAGAACACCCGCTTGAACAGCACAGCGCTGATCCGCTGGCGCAACCATTGGCCAAGCAACATCCCGAGCACTGCCGGGATCAACACCAGTAACGACGCACTTAACTCGCCACCGCCGAGGGCGCCGCGCCACAACAGGCCGGCGGCCAGGGCGAGGGTCGAGACGGTGAACGACAGGCCCTGCGCCTGCACCAGTTCATCCTTGCTCAAACCCAAGGCTTGCAGATAAGGCACAGCCGGAATCACGAAGACACCGGTGGCGGAAGTGATGACGCCCGTCAGCACGCCGCACAGCGGACCGAGCCAGCACTCGGTTCGACCTTCGACGCGCAAGGTCGGCAGGAATAAACCGCTCAGCGCGTAAAGCAACAGCGCCCCTCCCAACGCCCGCACCCCCCAATGACCTCCAGCCATGCCGATCCATACCGTGCCCGCCCCGGTGCCGATGAAGATCGCCAGGAGCATTGGCCACAACCGTTTGATCAAGCCGAGCAAATGCCCACCGAATGCCAGTTGCCAGACATTGGTGAGGGTTGCGGGAATGATCAACAGCGCCGCAGCCTGCGACGGCGCCATAGCCAGACCGAGCAGGCCCATGGCGATGCTGGGTAATCCGAGGCCGATCACGCCTTTGATCATGCCGGCCAGTAGAAAAGTGGCGATCACCAGCAAGGAAAGGGCCAGACCGAGGTTTTGATAGAACGCGGCGAGAGTATTCATGGGGCTATCGTGAGCCTGGATTGGCCGATTGAAAATCTGCCATATACTGGAGACTGCCTCTTGTTTTGGCAGAGGCTTAAGAATGTATCGATGCAACTGACGCCTTCGCGGGCAAGCCTCGCTCCTACAGGGTTTGCGGTGCTGATCCGGACGCCACAATCCTTGTAGGAGCGAGGCTTGCCCGCGAAGGCGTCCGTCCAGACAACACACCTCCTGAGGCTGTACCGATGCACTTCGACCTGACCGACCTGCGCCTCTACCTCAACATCCTCGACACGGGCAACATCACCGCCGGCGCCGCCCGCAGCCATTTATCCCTGGCAGCCGCGAGCGCACGAATCCGCGCCATGGAAGCCTCGCTAGGCATCGACTTCCTGGACCGCGGTCGTCGCGGTGTCACGCCGACACCGGCAGGCAAAGCCCTGGCGAAACACGCCCGAGCCCTGCTGCAACAAGCCGAACGCATGCAACAGGACTTGGCCGAATACGCCAAGGGCGTCAAAGGTCAGGTGCGGTTGCTGTGCAACACCACCGCGATCACCGAATACCTGCCGGAGTTGCTCGCCGACTTTCTGCGCGAACATCCGAACCTCGACATCGACCTTCAAGAGCTGCCCAGCGCCCGCATCACCCATGCGTTGCGTCAGGGGGCGGCAGACCTCGGGATCGTGTCCGACGCGGTGGACACCGATGACTTGCAAACCCGGCCGTTTCGCGATGACCCGCTGGTGTTGATCCTGCCCCACAATCACCCGCTGGCCGATACCGAATCGCTGAGTTTCAGCGATACCTTGCACCACGACTACGTAGGACTTAACGCTAACAGCGCCCTGGCCGTATACCTCGAAGAACAAGCACTACACATCGGTTCACGCCTGCAAATCCGCATCCGCGCCGACGGTTTCGAGGGCGTGATGCGCATGGTCGCTCGCGGTGCCGGTCTGGCGATCGTGCCCTTGGCCGCCGTCGACCGCTGGCCAGGTGCGCTGCCCTTCAGAAGCCTCGCACTGCAAGAACCCTGAGCCCAACGCAAACTCCTGCTCTGTGCGCGGGACTTTGCGACGCTTCCCGGTTATGCGAAAGCGTTGCTGCATGCCTTGACTCTCCCCTGAGGGGCAGACTTTATCCTTGGGGTTTGATCTTCAAGGACTGAAACGATGGGCAAACGAATTCTGATCATCCTCGGTCATCCTTCCAGCAGCAGTTTCTGCGCCGCACTCGCGGAGCGTTACGCACAGTCAGCGTTGCGCGCCGGGCATGAGGTGCGCCAGTTATTTCTCGGCAACATGGATTTTGATCCAGTGCTGCGCGAAGGTTATCAGCAGGTTCAGCCGCTGGAGGCCGACTTGCGTCAGGCGCAGGCCGATATCCTGTGGGCCGAGCATCTGACACTGGTGTATCCGATCTGGTGGGGTGGAGTTCCGGCGTTGCTCAAGGGCTTTTTCGATCGGGTGTTCCTGCCCGGTTTCGCTTTCAAGTACCGCGAAGGCAAAGCCTTTCCCGACAAACTCCTGCACGGTCGCAGTGCGCACTTGTTGGTGACCATGGACACGCCGCCCTGGTATTACCGCTGGATCTATCGCATGCCCGGACTGCATCAGGTCCGCAAAACAACCCTGGCTTTTTGCGGAATAGAACCTCATCGAACGCTCACCTTTGGCCCGATTCTCGGCGCCAGCGCCGGGCAGCGTGAGGCTTGGTTGCTGCAAGCCCAGGCTATCGCCAGCCGCTGAGTCTGCCGATAATGTGCCCGGGCTTCACCACGGCAAAAAAGGACTTTTCATGTACATCGGCCAAGCCGCGCAGCGCTCCGGAACGACGATCAAAAGCATCCGCCATTACGAGTCGATCGGTCTGCTTCCTGCCGCTCAGCGGTTAGGCAAATACCGTGTCTATGACCAGCATAGCGTCGAGCTGCTGATCTTCATCAAGTGCGCTCAGCAACTGGGTTTCAGACTCAAGGAGTTGCAGGCGATCTTCGCCGGACATAAAGGGCCGCAAATGCCGTGGGATTTGGCCCGTCAGGTCATCGCTGTCAAGAAACAGGAAATCGGCGAGCGAATCGCGGCTCTATCGCTGCAACACTCGCAATTGGTCGAGTTCGAAGCCAGCCTCGAACAGGCCAGGGTCGATTGCCCACTGAACAGTCTATGAGGGCAATGCGCGTTTATGGACAGCTCAATGTCGAGCACAGACAACTGACCGGATGCGGGGCGCTATAGGGTGCGGCTTCAGTTCTCTTATCCACTGCCCCGGAGTCCACATGACCGCACCCATTACCGTCCTTCGCGACACCCACCCGCTGCCGGTGCTCGACGCCTGCAAATGGGAAAAACTCGAAGGCGACCCGCACACCGTCAACCTCAACGCCTACACCAGCGAAGACGGCAGCAAGATCATGGGCACCTGGATCTGCACGCCGGGCAAGTGGTATGTGGAATACGTGAAGTGGGAATACTGCGATTTCCGCGAGGGGTACTGCATCATCACCCCGGAAGGCAAAGAACCGATCCATCTGCGTGCCGGTGATATTTTCGTGATTGAGCCGGGGATGAAAGGCACGTGGGAAGTGGTTGAAACCGTGCGCAAGTACTTCGTGTTTGCCTGATGCAAAAAAACCGGGAGATCACCCGACATGATTTCCCGGTAAATGTCGATGCGCAAACGCAGTACCTGTGGGAGCGAGCCTGCTCGCGATTGGGTCAGCACAGTCACCATTGGCGGTGACTGATCAAACGCTATCGCGAGCAGGCTCGCTCCCACAGGGTTTACTGGGGTTTGCGATAGCTGTTGATGATCGCCGAGAAGTCCTTGCCACCTTCCCCACGCTGGCTCATTGCCTGATACAACTGCTGGGCCACCGCGCCGAGTACCACCGGTTGGTGCGCCTGACGCGCCGCTTCAGTGGCGAGTCCCAGATCCTTGAGCATCAGTTCGGCACCGAAACCACCGGTATAACCGCGCGAGGCCGGCGCCGTTTCGACGATGCCCGGCCACGGGTTGTACATCTCCGAACTCCAGCAACGGCCGGTCGAACTGTTGATGATTTCCGCCAGCACCGTTGTGTCGATGCCGAGCGCATCACCCAGCGCCATGGCTTCACTGACACCGACCATGGAGATCGCCAGCAGCAGGTTGTTGCAGATCTTGGCGATTTGCCCGGTACCGACTTCGCCGCAATGCACGATGTTGCGGCCCATCTGCGCCAGCACCGGTTGCAGGGTGGCGAACAGTTCAGGGGTGGCGCCGACCATAAAGGTCAGGGTCCCGGCAGTTGCACCACCAGTACCGCCAGAGACCGGCGCATCCGCCATGGCCACGCCTTGCTTGGCTGCCGCCGCCGCAACGTCACGCGCCGTCTGCGGATCGATGGTGCTGCAATCCACTGCCGGTACACCCTTGGCGATACCCGCCAGCACGCCGTCTTCACCCAACCATACGCTGCGCACATGCACAGCGGCTGGCAGCATGGTGATCACCAGCTCTGCACCTTGCGCGGCTTCACGGGCCGAAGCACTGATGCTGCCGCCGAGTTGTTCCAGCTCTGCCAGAACGGTTTTGTTCAGGTCAACCAGCCGCAGTGAGTGGCCAGCCTTGATCAGGTTGCGCGCCATCGGCGCGCCCATGTTGCCGAGACCGATAAAAGCGATTTTCATGCCTGGCTCCTTAACGCAAGTTGATGGTGGTGTTCACACCGTCGTTGATGCTGTCGTCATCGAACCAGCGACTGGTGACCGTCTTGGTCTGAGTGTAGAACTGCACCACTTGCTTGCCATACGGACCGAGGTCGCCGAGTTTGGAGCCGCGCGAACCGGTGAAGCTGAAGAACGGGACCGGCACTGGAATCGGAATGTTGATGCCGACCTGGCCAACGTCGATTTCCGTCTGGAACTTACGCGCCGCCGCACCACTTTGGGTGAACAGGCCCGTGCCGTTGCCAAACGGGTTGGCGTTGACCAGTGCGATGGCCTCGTCGAGGGTGTCGACTTCCAGCACGACCAGCACTGGACCGAAGATTTCCTGGGTGTAGATCTGCATCTCGGGCGTCACGCCGGAGAACAGGGTCGGGCCGACAAAGTTGCCTTTCTCGAAACCTGGAACGGTCACGTCGCGACCATCCAGCTCAAGCTTGGCGCCTTCCTTGATGCCGCTCTCGATCAGATCGAGAATCCGAGCCTTGGCGCGTTTGGAAATCACCGGCCCCACATCAGTGCCCGGCTCGCTGCCGGCGTTCACTTTGAGTTTCTGCGCCAGTGCTTTCAGGTCTGGCAGCCATTGTTTGGCCGCGCCCACCAGCACCACCACGGAAGTGGCCATGCAGCGTTGCCCGGCGGCACCGAAACCGGCACCGACCAGCGCATTGAGTGCTTGTACGCGATTGGCATCCGGCAGCACCACAGCGTGGTTCTTCGCGCCCATCATCGATTGCACGCGCTTGCCGTGCTTGCCGGCCAGGTCGTAGACGTGAGTGCCGACCGCGGTCGAGCCGACGAAGGAAACAGCCTTGATGTCCTTGTGGGTGCAGAGTGCATCCACCACGTCTTTACCACCGTGAACGACGTTGAGCACGCCCGCCGGAACGCCGGCCTCGATCGCCAGTTCCACCAGCAGCATGGTCGACATCGGGTCCTGTTCGGACGGCTTGAGCACGAAGGTGTTGCCGCAGGCGATGGCCATCGGGAACATCCACAGCGGAATCATCGCCGGGAAGTTGAACGGGGTGATGCCGGCGCAGACGCCGATGGGTTGACGCAGGGTGTAGGTATCGACTCCGCCAGCGACGTTCTCGGCGAACTCGCCCATTTGCAGGCTGCCGATGGAACAGGCGTGTTCGACCACTTCCAGGCCGCGGAAAATATCGCCTTCAGCGTCGGCGATAGTTTTGCCTTGCTCGTTGCTGAGCACCACGGCGATGCGCTTGGAGTGTTCGCGAATCAACGCCTGGAGCTTGAGCATGATGCGCATCCGCGCGCCGATCGGCGTCAGCTTCCAGGTCTGGAAGGCGCGATGGGCGGCGCTGATTGCGGCATCGACTTCCTGCGCGGTTGCGAACGGGACCTTGGCCAGCACTTGCTGGGTCGCCGGGTTGACGATGTCGTGCCACTCGGTGGTCTGGGACTCGACCCACTCGCCGTCGATCAACAGCTTGACCTTCTGGACGGTGGTTTCGTTGGGCGTGAGAGATGCGTTCATGCTGGTCTCCTGGACTTGTTGTTATGCAGGGAGCCAAGGCGGATAAGTCGCCTTGAGATGAGGCGTGTGTCGCGAATTGGTTGTCGGACTGTTTTTGGAGTATAGATGTGCAAACTTCTAATAAGAACGCACATAAAAGCCGGTCCATCATGCAAAAAAACATCACGTCGTTAGGCTCGTTGAACTGGGATGACCTCAAGTTTTTCCTCGAAGTCGCCCGCACCCGCAAGGCCAGCACTGCGGCCAAGCGCCTGGCGGTGGACTACACCACCGTGTCGCGGCGCATCAGCTCGCTGGAAGCGGCATTGGGCACTCTGCTGTTCGAGAAATCCCGGACCAGCGGTTTTGTCCTGACCGCCGAAGGCCAGCGGTTGCTCGGTTACGCCGAATCGATTGAAAGCACGCTGCACATGGCTTGCGAGCAGGTTTCAGGTTCTGGCGTGGCGCTGTCCGGGCATGTGCGCATGGGTTGCACCGAAGGCTTCGGTAGCTTTTTCATCACCCCGCAGCTGAGCCATTTCGTCGACGCCTACCCGGCGATCTCGGTGGACATCCTGCCGCTGCCGCACTTCATCAGCCTGTCCAAGCGCGAGGCGGACATCGTCATCGCCCTGGAGCGCCCGGAGCATGGCCCGTACGTCTGCTGCAAACTCTGCGACTACAAACTCCAGCTGTACGCGACTCAGGATTATCTCGACAAGCACCCACCGATCCGCCGCCCGGCCGACTTGGGCAAGCATTCGTTCATCAGTTATGTAGACGATCTGGCGTTCAGCTCGGAGCTGTTGTACCTGGCGAACGTATTGCCCGGCGCCAGCGCCAACCTGCGCAGCACCAGTGTGATCGCGCAATTCGTGGCGGCGCAGCAAGGACGGTCATTGGCGATTCTACCGTGCTTCCTGGCGGCTCAAGACCCGCGCTTGCTGCCGGTGTTGCCGGATGAGATCAACATCACCCGGCAATTCTGGATGTACTGCCGGGAGGACCTGCGCAAGCTCAAGCGGATTACCCTGTTGTGGGATTACATCCGCGCCGTCACTGAGCAGAATCAGGGTTTGTTGATGGGTGAAAGCCGGGAGATGCTGTTCGCCGACTGATGATCTTCAAGGAATCAGGTGGCCGGATCGTAGCGAGGTCAGCACGCCTTTGCCAACGGTTTGTACCAGTTGTTGGTATGTGACTTGTAACACCGAGAGGCCCTTGTAGACGCCTGAACGGACCAGCTTCCAGAGGCGCCCGCATGTGCACGATAAGGACCCCATGCGAGCGCACGCTAAGGCTCAGGCGCGAGGGCGTACGGGGGACGCGAGGGCAAATCGTGATTGAGGTGGTCATTCAGATTTTTCTGCCAGATTCTCATAGGGCAACCCGGCAAATTACGACTTTTCCTACAGACCTGCCCTTCCGCTTCCAGTAGCCTCTCCCGCGCCCGCTTAAAGGCTGGTTATTGCCTATGGACGAAAGACGCAAGGACGACACGCAATGATTTCTTCTGCTCGATTGGGTGACAAACATGTCTGCCCATTGCCCGGTCACGGCACAACCCCAATTGCTTCAGCCAGTGGTGACGTCAACATAAACTTTATGGGCTCTGCCCGTGTTGGCGATACCTGTGGGTGTGGTGCAGTCATCACGACAGGCTTTCCTTCTATTCAGGTGAATGGCCGTCCCATGGCCCACTTAGGGAGCCCAACCAGTCATGGCGGGACAATCATCACGGGGTCAGGCGACGTCGGTGGTGGCTTTGTCATGGGGGACGCTGGTGGCGCAACGATCATCAACTTCATGGCCCTTGGAGCGTTCCGGCCTGATGGCTCTGTGGACGACGAGAAGATGGCGACTTTGTTAGCCGACCCGAACCTCAAGGAGAAAGCCTTAGCGGCGAACGCATTGGTAGACCCTAAGGCAGCCGGTAAGGAGCCTGAAGAGAAAGCTGAAGAGAAAGCGGTACCTGCCGTCTGCAAAGACCCTGACATGATGGAAGAACTGGCGAGTTACATTGCTGGCGAGATAAATACCAACATCCATCACCCCTCCGTCCTTAAGATGAAAGAACTGCTCAGCTATGACGTTGCGGAAGAAACCCGTAAGCAAATGGAGCTGCCTTGGTATGCCCAAGTAGGTGCGACCAGCCCTCAAGCTATTGGGGCTGCAAATGCTGCGGCTGCGATGGCGCTTTGGACTGAACGGGTTGGTCAGGGACGTAAATGGGACCACAAAGTGCCACTCGCGGAGATGTACGACGGCGTTGTTTACCACAAGCAGGGTGACTACGATTACTTCTATGACATTTGGTCGAACATTCACTATGGCTACGTGGGCCGAGCTGGGGGCCTTTCAGAAAGCGCCCTGTCCGATGGTGCGGGTCTTGAGCAAATAGCTTCCGAATCTGTCAGAAAACTATTTGATTGGAAGAAACGGCAATGGCCGGACGCGGCTGAAGGCGTCGATGGCTTGCGGGCTTACGACGACGATCAGGATCGAATATCTATCGGTATCGGGATTAAACTATTCGCCGAGCATCCTAACGGTGGTATCACCGCCCAAATGATAATGGACAAAGTTCTTGCAGTTAAACTAAAGGATTGGGGGGATAGCGTTCGTGAACACGTTTGCAAGAAAACTGAGTAAAGGCAAAGTGATAACTCTGTTCCTGCTCGCAACGTTCTTATTTTGGTATCTGACGCTTCCGCGAGTAGTCGTCAATTATTCCAAGCACGGGGCGGATGAGTTGCGCTATATCTGGAACACTCAGCACCGCATTGACAAAGGAGGCATTCTCCCCGGTGAAGGAACAGCAGATATTGGCCACGTCTTTCCCGATAAGAATTTCTTCATGATGTTCGATTGGTGGTCAAAAAAGGGTTTACGAAGGTGTATCGCCATCACTCCAAAATGGGGGACAACGACAGAAATCAACCTCGATGAAACAGGGAGGATTGACACAAACACCACCTCCTCTGACGTCATCGCACGGTTGCAAAACTGCAAGGGGGAGCTTGACCCTTTCCGACCCTAAGGTGCCCGACCAACACCACAGCAAGGTCACTCAGCACAGCCACCAAGTAGAACACAGACGACATCCCCGAAGGCTTCGACCAAAGGACCACCTTGAGCAACTCCCAGAGTGACAAGGAGTAGACCAAGAAATCGATAGGTGACACGGTGGGTAGCCAGCGTGTCGTGGTCAACTAATTCCGGACACCTCGATAGGTGATTTCGACGCCATCTCCCGTTCGTAAACGGTCGGTGGCAGATATCCGAGTTTCGAGTGCAGCCGCTCGTTGTTGTAAAACCCAACGATGTATTCAGTAATGTCACGTATCGCTTCGGCGTGGTTGGCGTAATCGCGCCGCCATACCCGCTCCATTTTCAAGCTCAGGAAGAAGCGCTCCATCACTGAGTTG
>NZ_SISB01000018.1 GCF_004310295.1 Pseudomonas sp. BGI-2
CGGTTTACGTTCCACGCTTCCTTCCCACACTCGGTCGCCCTCATGCAGTTGCGCTTCGCTTCATTCGCTGTGGCCAGCTCAAGAGAGGACTTTCACCTCTAGGATGGCGCCCATGCTGGGCGCACAAGTGCCTCGCCGTAAGGGCGAAACCGCCAGCCGCCGTTACCGCAGGAATGGATATGTACACCAGCAAGAGACTGGTCGGCTACCAGGCCGCCATCGCGAGCAGGCTCACTCCCACAGTAGAAATGTGTACACCCGCAGAAACCAGGCCAATGTCCGACAATGAAACCAGCATTCAGCCCCTTGCCCCCACGCCACAGCAGGCTACCATCAACAAACGGAAAAATAGTCCCAATCCCCCTCAAGTTGAAGGACCCCACTACCGACACAGTACTAATAGGGCAAATACTCAAAACAACAGCATTTCTGCCAAGCTACCGGCAAAAAACCCTGAGATTGATTGTCCCTTTGACTGCCATCACGGGATTGCCAATACTCATGGCAACTTGATGCTACCCGCACGGAACAAGGAATAACCCTTTGAAGCTGGAACTCAAGAACAGCTTGTCGGTGAAGTTGCTCCGGGTCGTGCTCCTGTCGGCATTGATCGTCGGCGTGGTCTTGAGCTGCGCGCAGATCGTTTTCGATGCCTATAAAACACGCCAGGCCGTGGCCAGCGATGCCGAGCGCATCCTCGACATGTTCCGCGACCCCTCCACCCAGGCCGTCTACAGCCTGGACCGGGAAATGGGCATGCAAGTCATCGAAGGCCTGTTCCAGGACGCCGCCGTGCGCCAGGCCTCCATCGGCCATCCCAACGAAGCCATGCTCGCGCAAAAGTCCCGTGAGTTGCAGCATTCAAACAGCCGCTGGCTGACCGACCTGATCCTCGGCAAAGAGCGCACCTTCACCACCCAACTGGTAGGTCGCGGCCCGTACAGCGAATATTACGGCGACCTGAGCATCACCCTCGACACCGCCACCTACGGTCAGGGTTTCATAGTCCTCTCGGTGATCATCTTCATCTCCGGCGTGTTACGCGCCCTGGCCATGGGCCTGGTGCTGTACCTGGTCTACCACTGGCTGCTGACCAAACCGCTGTCGCGAATCATTGAACACCTGACCGAAATCAATCCGGACCGCCCCAGCGCACACAAAATTCCGCTGCTCAAGGGCCACGAAAAGAACGAACTGGGTATCTGGATCAACACCGCCAACCAGTTGCTCGAATCCATCGAACGCAACACCCGCCTGCGCCACGAAGCGGAAAACAGCCTGCTGCGCATGGCCCAGTACGACTTCCTCACCGGTCTGCCGAACCGTCAGCAATTGCAGCAGCAACTGGACAAGATCCTGGTCGACGCCGGTAAATTGCAACGTCGGGTTGCGGTGCTGGTAGTGGGTCTGGACGACTTCAAAGGCATCAACGAACAGTTCAGCTATCAGACCGGCGACCAGCTGCTGCTGGCCCTGGCCGATCGCCTGCGCGCTCACAGTGGTCGCCTCTGCGCCCTCGCCCGTCTCGGTGGCGATCAGTTCGCCCTGGTCCAGGCCGATATCGAACAACCTTATGAAGCCGCCGAACTGGCGCAAAGCATTCTCGATGATCTGGAAGCGGCGTTTGCCCTCGATCATCAGGAAATCCGCCTGCGCGCGACCATCGGCATCACCCTGTTTCCCGAAGACGGCGACAGGACCGAGAAACTGCTGCAAAAAGCCGAGCAGACCATGACGCTGGCGAAAACCCGCTCGCGCAACCGTTATCAGTTCTACATCGCCAGCGTCGACACCGAGATGCGCCGCCGCCGGGAACTGGAAAAAGACCTGCGCGACGCCCTGCGCCGGGACCAGTTCTACCTGGTCTACCAACCGCAGATCAGCTACCGCGATCACCGGGTGGTGGGCGTCGAGGCGCTGATTCGCTGGCAGCATCCCGAGCATGGCCTGGTGCCGCCCGACCTGTTCATCCCGTTGGCCGAACAGAACGGCACCATCATCGCCATCGGCGAATGGGTGCTGGATCAGGCCTGCAAACAATTGCGCGAATGGCATGACCAGGGTTTCAGCGATCTGCGCATGGCGGTGAACCTGTCCACGGTACAACTGCACCACGCCGAGCTGCCGCGGGTGGTCAACAACCTGCTGCAGATGTACCGCCTTCCTCCTCGCAGCCTGGAACTGGAAGTTACCGAAACCGGCCTGATGGAAGACATCAGCACCGCCGCCCAGCATCTGTTGAGCCTGCGTCGCTCCGGCGCATTGATTGCGATCGACGATTTCGGCACCGGTTATTCGTCCTTGAGCTATCTGAAAAGCCTGCCGCTGGACAAGATCAAGATCGACAAGAGCTTTGTGCAGGACCTGCTCGATGACGACGACGATGCCACCATCGTTCGGGCGATCATCCAGCTGGGCAAGAGCCTGGGCATGCAGGTGATTGCCGAAGGCGTGGAAACCGCCGAGCAAGAAGCCTACATCATCTCCGAAGGCTGCCACGAAGGTCAGGGCTATCACTACAGCAAGCCGCTGCCGGCACGGGAATTGAGTGCCTACCTGAAACAGGCACAGCGCAGTAACGCGGCTATTTTGTAGATATCAAAAGATCGCAGCCTCGTTTCACTCGACAGCTGCTACGGGTCCTTGTGCTTCTGTAGCAGCTGTCGAGTGAAACGAGGCTGCGATCTTTTGATCCACGACACAACTCGTGTGAATAAGAAATATTTCCAGCTACAACCCTTTACACATAATGCGAAAGATTTGCATTATGTCGCAGTTTTGCGCACTCGCTGCGCCATACCACCCCCTCTCGAAGCAGGATGTTCGCCATGATTCGTATGCCTCTGGCTACCGCCAGTCTGTTGGCCATCGCTATTTCCCTCGCCGGTTGTGGCGAAGGCAAAGACAAGACCGCCGCTGCGCCTGCGCCGACGCCAGCTGCCAGCACCGCTGCTGCTCCAGCAGCCGCCCCTGCCGCTACCAGCAAAGTCGACGAAGCCGCCGCCAAAGCCGTTGTCGCGCATTACGCCGACATCGTCTTCGCCGTTTACAGCGATGCCGAATCCACCGCGAAAACCCTGCAAACCGCCGTCGACGCCTTCCTCGCCAAGCCGAACGCCGCCACCCTGAAAGCCGCAAAGGCTGCCTGGGTTGCTGCCCGCGTTCCTTACCTGCAGAGCGAAGTGTTCCGCTTCGGCAACACCATCATCGACGACTGGGAAGGTCAGGTGAACGCCTGGCCACTGGACGAAGGCCTGATCGACTACGTCGACAAGTCCTACGAGCACGCACTGGGTAACCCGGGCGCCACGGCCAATATCATCGCCAACGTCCAGGTTCAGGTCGGCGAAGACAAGATCGACGTCAAAGACATCACCCCGGAAAAACTCGCCAGCCTGAACGAGCTGGGCGGTTCCGAGGCCAACGTCGCCACCGGCTACCACGCCATCGAATTTCTGCTCTGGGGCCAGGACCTGAACGGCACCGGCCCTGGCGCCGGCAACCGTCCAGCCTCCGATTACCTGGAAGGCAAAGGCGCCACTGGCGGTCACAACGATCGTCGTCGCGCTTACCTGAAGTCCGTGACCCAGTTGCTGGTCAGCGACCTGGAAGAAATGGTCGGTAACTGGAAGCCGAACGTGGCCGACAACTACCGCGCCACTCTGGAAGCGGAACCGGTTGATACCGGCCTGCGCAAAATGCTGTTCGGCATGGGCAGCCTGTCCTTGGGCGAACTGGCGGGCGAGCGCATGAAGGTTTCCCTGGAAGCCAACTCCCCTGAAGACGAACACGATTGCTTCAGCGACAACACCCATAACTCGCAGTTCTACGATGCCAAGGGCGTTCGTAACGTCTACCTGGGCGAATACACCCGCGTCGACGGCACCAAAATGACCGGCGCCAGCCTGTCGTCCCTGGTGGCCAAGGCCGACCCGGCTGCCGACACCGCGCTGAAAGCCGACCTGGCCGCCACCGAAGCCAAAATGCAGGTCATCGTCGATCACGCCAACAAGGGTGAGCACTACGACCAGCTGATCGCCGCCGGCAACACCGCTGGCAACCAGATCGTCCGTGACGCTATCGCATCCCTGGTCAAGCAGACCGGTTCGATCGAAGCCGCCGCTGGCAAACTGGGCATCACCGACCTGAACCCGGACAACGCTGATCACGAGTTCTGATCAACGCTGGCTGAGTGACTAAAGAGGCGACCTTCGGGTCGCCGATCGTTCCCACGCTCTGCGTGGGAATGCCTCAACGGACGTTCGGCGTTTGATGTGACGCAGAGCGTCACGGGCTGCATTCCCACGCAGAGCGTGGGAACGATCAACTGATGCACATCAACCAAACGATAATTCCTCTTATTCAATCTCCCCTGCCCTGTTAGACTTTGCGCCCTTGTTTTGCTCGTCTTGCAGGATGTCTGATGCCCTCGCTGCTTCTTCGCTTGTCCGCACTGTTTCTGGCCCTGGGCCTGAGTGCCTGCGATGACGCCCCGCGTTTTACCAAGGCCGAACCCGGTGAAGCCCGGTCCGGTGGCGCAGCGACCGTGCGCAAGACCGATCAGAATTCCTTCTCCCTGCCCTCCGCGAACCTGTCGCCGTCTCGGCGCGTGGATTTCAGCGTCGGCAACAGCTTCTTCCGCAACCCCTGGGTGATCGCCCCCTCGACCACCACCGCCCGGGACGGCCTCGGTCCCCTGTTCAATACCAACGCCTGTCAGGGCTGCCACATCAAGGACGGCCGCGGTCATCCGCCGACGCCCGATGCAGTGAACGCGGTATCGATGCTGGTGCGCCTGTCGATCCCGGACGCGCCTGCCTATGCCAAAGTCATCGAGCAGCTCGGCGTGGTCCCCGAGCCGGTCTACGGCGGTCAGTTCCAGGACATGGCCGTGCCCGGCGTGACCCCGGAAGGCAAAGTACGCGTCGATTACGCGCCCGTGCCGGTCCGTTTCAAGGACGGCACCGAAATCGAGTTACGCAAGCCCAGCCTGAACATTACCCAGCTGGGTTACGGCCCGATGCACCCCGACACCCGTTTCTCGGCGCGCGTGGCCCCGCCGATGATTGGCCTGGGCTTGCTCGAAGCCATCCCCGACGAGGCGATCCTGGCCAACGCCGAAGCTCAGGCCAAGGATAAAAACGGCATCGCCGGACGTCCGAACCGGGTCTGGGACGACACGCAGCAGAAGACCGTTCTCGGCCGCTTCGGCTGGAAAGCCGGGCAACCGAACCTCAATCAACAGAACGTTCACGCGTTTTCCGGCGACATGGGCCTGACCACCAGCCTGAGGCCCATCGACGACTGCACCGACGCGCAAACCGCGTGCAAACAGGCGCCGAACGGCAACGGCCCGAATGGCGATCCGGAAGTCAGCGATAACATCCTGCGCCTGGTGCTGTTCTACAGCCGCAACCTGGCTGTACCGGCCCGGCGCGACGTCAACGCGCCCGAAGTGCTGGCCGGCAAGAACCTGTTTTTCCAGGCCGGATGCCAATCCTGTCACACACCGAAATACACCACCGCCGCCAACGCCGCCGAACCTGAATTGGCGAATCAAGTGATTCGCCCTTACAGCGATCTGCTGCTGCACGACATGGGCGACGGTCTGGCCGACAACCGCAGCGAATTCCAGGCCAGTGGCCGCGACTGGCGCACCCCGCCGTTGTGGGGCATCGGCCTGACGCAGGCGGTCAGTGGGCACACCCAGTTCTTGCATGACGGCCGCGCGCGCAATCTGCTTGAAGCCGTGCTCTGGCATGGCGGCGAAGCGCAAGCGGCCCAGCAACAGGTTTTGTCTTTCAATGCCGAGCAGCGCGCTGCGTTGCTGGCGTTTTTGAATTCCCTTTAATACGTATTCCATAGCGGGAGCCCGACATGTTCCGTCCCAAATTGTTGTTCACCAGCCTTGCCGCACTCGCCCTCGGCGCTTGCTCGCCACAGGACCCGCAAGCCGTTACCTCGGCCGCCATCGCCAAATCGGTGATCCTGCCGACCTACACCCGTTGGGTTGAAGCCGACCGCCAATTGGCCGTCAGTGCGCTCGCCTACTGCGAAGGCAAGGAAAACCTCGACACCGCCCGCGCCGACTTCCTGCACGCACAGAAAGCCTGGGCCGAGTTGCAACCGCTGCTGATCGGGCCGCTGGCCGAAGGCAATCGCGCCTGGCAGGTGCAGTTCTGGCCGGACAAGAAAAACCTGGTCGGCCGTCAGGTCGAGCAGCTGGTCACCGCGCAGCCGCAGATCGATGCCGCCGCCCTGGCCAAGTCCAGCGTTGTGGTGCAAGGCCTCTCGGCCTATGAATACATTCTGTTCGACAGCAAGCCGGACGTGGCCAACGACGCGCAAAAAGCCAAGTACTGCCCACTGCTGAAGGCGATTGGCGAGCGTCAGAAACTGCTGGCCGAAGAGATTCTGCAAAGCTGGAACAACACCGACGGCATGCTCGCGCAGATGAGCAAATTCCCCAACCAGCGCTACGCCGACTCCCACGAGGCTATCGCCGATCTGCTGCGTGTGCAGGTCACCGCCCTCGACACTTTGAAGAAAAAACTCGGCACGCCGATGGGCCGCCAGAGCAAGGGCGTACCGCAACCGTTCCAGGCCGATGCATGGCGCAGCCAGTCGTCCCTGACGGGCCTTGAAGCCAGCCTCGCCGCCGCCAGAACCGTGTGGGAAGGCGTCGACAACAAAGGCCTGCGCGGCCTGTTGCCAAGCGAGCAGAAACCGTTGGCCGACAAGATCGATGCCGCTTACGCCGCGTCCCTGAAACTGTTCGCCAGCAATCAGCGTCCGCTGACCGAGATGCTCAACGACGATGCCGGTCGCCAGCAACTCAACGATATCTACGACAGCCTCAACGTCGTCCATCGCCTGCACGAAGGCGAACTGGCCAAGGCGCTGGGCATCCAACTGGGCTTCAACGCCAACGACGGTGACTGATGAGGGCGAGTGCCATGCTGCGACGTCAGGCTCTGACTTTAGGTAGTTTGCTGCTGGGAGCAGTGACACTGGGCGGCTGGACGCTGTTCAAGCAAAAGGACAAAAGCCCGCTGCTGCTTTCGGCGCGGGACGATGGCGACGGCAAGCATTACGCCGTCGGTTATCGGCTGGACGGCACCCGGGTGTTTGCCACCCAGGTCGGCCAGCGTTGCCACGACATCATCAACCACCCGACGCTGCCGATCGCACTGTTCATCGCCCGCCGCCCAGGCACCGAGAGTTACCTGATCGACCTGCGCGACGGCGCGCTGCTGCAAACCGTGGTTTCGTTGCCGAACCGGCATTTCTACGGTCACGCGGTGATTCACAAGAGCGGCGACTGGCTGTACGCCACCGAAAACGACACCTCCGATCCGGGTCGCGGTCTGTTGGGCGTATACAAGTTCGAAGGTGAACGGCTGGTGCACAGCGGTGAGATTTCTACCCACGGCATCGGCCCGCATCAGGTGTCGTGGATGCCGGATGGCGAGACGCTGGTGGTGGCCAACGGCGGCATTCGCACCGAGGCGGAAAGCCGGGTCGAGATGAACCTCAATGCCATGGAGCCGAGCCTGGTGTTGATGCAACGCGACGGCACCCTGCTGAGCAAGGAAACCCTCGCCCAGCAGATGAACAGCGTACGGCATTTGGGAATCGCCAGCGACGGCACCATCGTCGCCGGTCAGCAGTTCATGGGACCGTCCCACGAGTCTTCGGAACTGCTGGCGATCAAACGTCCCGGGCAACCGTTCGTGGCGTTTCCGGTGCCCGAGCATCAGTTGCAGGCGATGGGGCATTACACCGCCAGCGTTGCGGTCCACAGTGAGTTGCGGCTGATCGCGTTGACCGCGCCACGGGGCAACCGCTTTTTTATCTGGGACATGGACAGCGGCGAAGTGCGACTGGATGCGCCGCTTCCCGATTGCGCCGGGGTGGGTGCGGTGGCGGATGGGTTTGTCGTGACGTCGGGTCAGGGACGCTGCCGGTACTACGATTGCCGCCAGACAAATCTGGTTGCAAAACCGCTCGATCTTCCCGCAGGGCTCTGGGACAACCACCTGCACCTCATCTGACTCCCCCGCCCCTTGTAGGAGCGAAGCTTGCTCGCGAAAGCGGTATGTCGGCCAACTTAAATGCTGACTGATACACCGCTTTCGCGAGCAAGCTTCGCTCCTACAGGTTTTGCGCCATCCTGTAATAAGTGGCAGTTGGATTCACCGCCACACTCGGAGTAATGTGCCCCACTGTCTCACCTGATTTTCTCCAAGGAAGTGGAAATATGCTGCGTCGCCGCATGCTGATCATGTTGGGTGTTGTTCTGCTGATCGTGCTGGTCCTGGCCGGTTACAAAGCCTTCTCCATCTACACGATGATCCAAGGCTTTTCCGCGCCGAAACCGCCGATCAGTGTCGCCGCGGCTACTGCCGCCGAACGCCCGTGGCAAGCCCGCCTGCCAAGCGTCGGCACCCTCAAGGCGCTGCAAGGGGTCGACCTGAGCCTGGAGATTGCCGGCACCGTCATGGATGTGCAGTTCGAGTCCGGGCAGCAGGTCAAGGCCGGCCAGCCGATCGTGCAGCTCGACAGCGGCGTGGAAAAGGCGTTGCTGGAAACCGCGATGGCGGACCTCGGGCTGTCGACAGTGAATTACAACCGCGGCAGCCAACTGGTGGGCAGCCAGGCGATCTCCAAAGGTGAGTTCGACCGACTCACGGCGATCATGAAAAAGGATCAGGCCACGGTTAACCAGCTCAAGGCATCGCTGGCGAAAAAGCGCATTCTCGCCCCGTTCAGCGGCACCATCGGTATTCGTCAGGTCGATGTCGGCGACTACGTCGCCAGCGGCACCATGATCGCCACCCTGCAAGACATCAGCAGCCTCTACGTCGATTTCTTTGTGCCCGAGCAGTCGGTGCCGAAGATCGGCGTCGGCCAGTCGGTGCAGATCATAGTCTCGGCCTACCCGACACAGACCTTCCCCGGCACCATCAGCGCAATCAACCCGAAAGTCGAAAACAGCACCCGCAACGTGCAGGTCCGCGCGACCCTGGCCAACCCTGACGGCAAACTGCTGCCGGGCATGTTCGCCAGCCTGCAAGTGATGCTGCCCGACCCGCAGCTGCGCATCGTCGTGCCGGAAAGCGCGATCACGTACACGCTGTACGGCAACTCGCTCTACGTCGTCGCGCAGAAAAAAGCCGAAGACGGCAGCCTCGAAAAAGACGACAACGGCCAGCCGATCCTGATCGCCGAACGGCGTTTCATCGAAACCGGCGAGCGCCGCGACGGGCTGGTGATGATTACCAAAGGCGTGCAGAACGGCGAAAAAGTGGTCACGGCCGGTCAGATCAAACTGGACAACGGCGCACACATTGCCATCAGCGACGACAAGACCCTAGCCGAGAAGAGCAGCCAGCCTCGCGCTGACTGATCAAGGAATCCACATGGCTTTTACCGACCCGTTCATCCGCCGCCCGGTGCTCGCCACCGTGGTCAGCCTGTTGATTGTGCTGCTGGGCTTCCAGGCCTGGAGCAAGCTGCCGCTGCGCCAATACCCGCAAATGGAAAACGCCCTGATCACGGTGACCACGGCATACCCCGGGGCCAACGCCGAAACCATTCAGGGCTACATCACCCAACCGATGCAGCAAAGCCTGGCCAGCGCCGAGGGTATCGATTACATGACTTCGGTCAGTCGCCAGAACTTCTCGGTGATCTCAATCTACGCGCGCATTGGCGCCAACAGCGACCGCTTGTTCACCGAACTGCTGGCCAAGGCCAACGAGGTGAAGAACCAGCTGCCTCAGGACGCCGAAGACCCGGTGCTGAGCAAGGAAGCCGCCGATGCCTCGGCGCTCATGTACATCAGTTTCTTCAGCAAGGAACTGAGCAACCCGCAGATTACCGACTACCTGTCGCGGGTCATCCAGCCGAAACTGGCGACCTTGCCGGGCATGGCTGAAGCCGAGATTCTCGGCAACCAGGTGTTCGCCATGCGCCTGTGGCTGGACCCGGTGAAGCTGGCCGGTTTCGGCCTCAGCGCCAGCGACGTGACCAACGCGGTGCGCCAGTACAACTTCCTCTCCGCCGCCGGTGAAGTGAAAGGCGAGTACGTCGTTACCAGCATCAACGCCAACACCGAACTGAAATCCGCTGAAGCGTTTGCCGCGATTCCACTCAAGGTCGATGGCGACAGTCGCGTGCTGCTCAGCGATGTCGCGCGAGTCGAGATGGGCGCGGAAAACTACGATTCCATCAGTTCCTTTGGTGGCACCCCCTCGGTGTACATCGGCATCAAGGCCACGCCGGGCGCCAACCCGCTGGACGTGATTAAGGAAGTGCGCAAGATCATGCCGGACCTGGAAGCCCAGCTGCCGCCGAACCTCAAGGGTGAAATCGCCTACGACGCCACGCTGTTCATCCAGGCCTCGATCGACGAAGTGGTGAAAACCCTCTTCGAAGCCGTGCTGATCGTGATCGTGGTGGTGTTTCTGTTTCTCGGGGCGCTGCGTTCGGTGGTGATCCCGGTGGTGACCATTCCGCTGTCGATGATCGGCGTGATGTTCTTCATGCAGATGATGGGGTACTCGATCAACTTGCTCACTCTGCTGGCGATGGTGCTGGCCATCGGGCTGGTGGTGGACGATGCCATTGTGGTGGTGGAAAACATTCACCGGCACATCGAGGAAGGCAAGACGCCGCTGGATGCGGCCCTCGAGGGCGCCCGGGAGATTGCCATGCCGGTGGTCTCGATGACCATCACCCTCGCGGCCGTGTATGCACCCATCGGCTTCCTGACCGGGCTCACGGGGGCGCTGTTCAAGGAGTTCGCCCTTACGCTGGCCGGCGCGGTGGTAATTTCTGGCGTGGTCGCACTGACCCTGTCGCCGATGATGTGCGCCCTGCTCCTGCGCCACGATGAAAACCCGAGCGGTCTGGCCCATCGCCTGGACCTGATTTTCGAAGGCCTCAAGCGCCGATACCAAAGCATGCTCCACGGCACCCTCAACACCCGGCCGGTGGTGCTGGTGTTTGCGGTGATCGTGCTGTGCCTGATTCCGGTACTACTCAAGTTCACCAAGTCGGAACTCGCTCCCGACGAGGATCAGGGCATCATTTTCATGTTGGCCAACGCCCCGCAACCGGCCAACCTCGACTACCTGAACACCTACACCGACGAATTCATCACGATTTTCAAGGAGTTTCCCGAGTACTACTCCTCGTTCCAGATCAATGGATTCAGCGGCGTGCAATCGGGGATTGGTGGTTTCCTGCTCAAGCCGTGGAACGAACGCGACCGCACGCAGATGGCAATCCTGCCCGAGGTCCAGCGCAAACTGGAGAGCATCTCGGGTTTGCAGATCTTCGGCTTCAACCTGCCCTCCCTGCCGGGCACTGGCGAAGGGTTGCCGTTTCAGTTCGTCATCAACACGGCCAACGATTACGAAGCGCTGCTGCAAGTGATGGACCGGGTGAAAAAACGGGCGATGGAGTCCGGCAAGTTCGCCTTCGTCGACGTCGACCTGGCCTTCGACAAACCCGAAGTGGTCGTGGATATCGACCGTGCCAAGGCCGCACAGATGGGCGTGTCCATGCAGGACCTCGGTGGAACACTGGCGACGTTGCTGGGACAGGCGGAGATCAACCGTTTCACCATTGAGGGTCGCAGCTACAAAGTCATCGCTCAGGTCGAACGACCTTTCCGGGACAACCCGGACTGGTTGAACAACTATTACGTGAAGAACACCCAGGGCGAACTGCTGGCCCTGTCGACCCTGATCACCGTTTCCGACCGCGCGCGTCCACGGCAGTTGAACCAGTTCCAGCAACTCAACTCGGCGATCCTGTCCGGGGTGCCGCTGGTCAGCATGGGTGAAGCCATCGACACCGTGCGGCAGATCACGCTGGAAGAAGCGCCGGCCGGTTTCGCCATGGATTACGCCGGCGCGTCGCGGCAATACGTTCAGGAAGGCAGCGCGCTGTGGGTGACCTTCGCCCTGGCACTGGCGATCATTTTTCTGGTGCTGGCGGCCCAGTTCGAAAGCTTCCGCGATCCGCTGGTAATTCTGGTGACCGTGCCGCTGTCGATCTGCGGCGCGTTGATTCCGCTGTTCCTGGGTTGGTCGAGCATGAACATTTATACCCAGGTGGGGTTAGTGACCTTGATCGGGCTGATCAGCAAGCACGGCATTCTGATCGTCGAGTTCGCCAATCAGCTGCGTAAAGAGAAAGGCCTGACCCCACGCGAGGCGGTGGAAGAAGCGGCGGCGATTCGGCTGCGTCCGGTGTTGATGACCACGGCGGCAATGGTGTTCGGCATGGTGCCGTTGATCATCGCCACGGGCGCGGGGGCGGTCAGCCGGTTCGATATCGGGATGGTGATCGCCACAGGGATGTCGATCGGGACGCTCTTCACATTGTTCGTGCTGCCTTGCATCTACACCTTGCTGGCCAAACCCGACTCTAAAGCGAACCCATAACCCCTGTGGGAGTGAGCCGGCTCCGGGCGGCGTTCCGACGATAGCGGTCCGCTATTCAGCATTGTGTTGAATGACACACCGCCATCGCCAGCAGGCTTGCTCCCACACTGGACGGTGTGGGGATTGAAATTCGGGCACAAAAAAAGGCCTCGCATTTTGGCGAGGCCTTTTATTTGGGCTTCAATCTGTTCAACTCTGTGGCCTCATTCCTTGAGAAAGTCCGAACATGAACAGCAATAAATCATGATCGGGTTGGGATGCCACGGATGCCCTGGCAACCCGTGGCAACGGACAGTGAGCATCAGCGCTCACTGAACTGAGGACTTGCGTGCGGGGCTGCTCCCACGCCGCCACCGCCAATGAAGCAACTGCCAAGGCTCCTATCAAAAAAACACCTCGCGCAATTTCTAGTTTCATTGCTATAAACCTTTGATAGCGCTGCCAAACGCCGTCTCATAAAAATAGACGAGTTTGCGCCAGTCTGTCGTGCTGAACGACGAGTGGCGACGCAGTTGCTTCAGGTCATGGGCGGCCGCGCGATAGGCGGTCAAACGCTGTCGGCACTTCTCCAGGTCGATCAAGGCAATCTCGACCTTGGCCGAGTCGTCTTCGCCGGTAACCCGCACGAATACGTGCTTGATATAGATGCAGCTGTGCTGCCAACGGCCCTTGTGCATGCGGGCCAGATTGTCGGCCAGTTCCTTCAAGACGCGATCATGCACCACCTCGCCGTGGCGCTCGCGACCGCCGCCGGCGTACCAGTGTTCGAGCTCCTCAAAGCCGTCCAGCGACTTGGTCACCAGCAATGCGCGCCATTTGTGCACGGGGTCGCGTTGTGCGCCGCAGAAAACGATTTCCGGAACTCGCACATCAAGCGCGCGCAGGCCAATGAGCGCATCCTGCTCGCGCAACACGGTCGGGCGGCCGAACGGGTGCTGCCAGCTGCGATAGATATGCCCGGTCTGCCGCTTGGCGTAGAGCAGCTGGCCATCACTGCCCATGACACGCTCCACGCCACTTTCTCCACCGCGACGGACGTTGGGTTCTTCTACCCATTCACCGCGCTGATTCCAGAAATAGTCGAAGCGGTCCTGAGAAGCGACATCCGTTTCTGCTGCACATTGCACTGCCATCCTGTTACCTCTTGCGTAATACGTAAACTCGCCACATGGCATAGAGCGGTAAAAAGTCCAGTTGTTCCTGAATACGGAACCCCGCTTGCTCGAACTCCTTTTCTACCGTGGCCGCCGGTAACACAAATCGGTTTTGGTAACCTTCCTGCCCACGCCGCTGCTCTAAGCGTTTGCGTTTCCAGGCTTTGAAATTGCCGTCCACCCACAACGAGAGGATCACGCTGTCACGCGTGACTCGTTCAAATTCGCGCAGGATGGCCAGTCGATGCTCGGCTTCACCGATGTGATGCAGCAAACGCATGCAGAAAATGCTGTCGACGGCGTTGTCGGGCAAGGCGATGTCGAATGCAGAAGTGAGCAAGGGTTGTACCCGCTTTACCACGTCGGCAGGTTGCGCCTGGGTGGCAATCTTCAGCATTGACTCGGAGTTGTCGGCCCCGATGATCGCGCGGTTGGCCTTTTCCGCCAGCAATGGCCAGAAACGCCCCGCACCGCAAGGCAAATCAAGGACCAGCCCAGGCTCACCGACCAGCGCCAACGCCTTTCGCGCCAACTGCTCGTCCCGCCAGTGGGACAGTCGACGGCCGAGGCCATCCTGATGCTTTCGCAAGTATCGTTGAGCGTGTTGATCGTCGTATTTTTCGGAAAAATCCAGTTTGATCGGGCCGTCCATCATCAAGGTCTCCTGTACTTCTGATGACATCTACCTTAGGTAGCGTAGTGTCAGCGTCAGGTCATACCTTTGTGAAAAAATTGTTATGTAAACGCGCAATTATTTCAAGGTTTTTCAGAGTGCAGTCTTGGCTCGACGTCTCGATTTCTGAGCACCGCTATCCTTGACTCAACGCCACTTCAAAACGACAGCCATTGGGCTCCATGTTGGTCAGGCTGACGTTCCAGCCCTGGTTCTCACAGATCCGTTGCACCAGTGACAGCCCAAGACCCAGCCCCTCGCCGCGCTTTTCGCTGCCGCGCACGAAAGGTTCGAACATCGCCTCGCGTTTTTCCTCGGGAATGCCCACACCGCTGTCCTCAACCGTGAACCCCGTGTCCGTGAGGGTCAAGCGGATGAAACCGTGTTCGGTGTAATGCAGTGCGTTACGCAACAGGTTGCCCATCACGGCGTGCAAGAGGGTTGCGTTGTAGCACGTGCCCAGTGGATTGCCCGGCTCGAAGATCAAATTCAGGCCCTTGGCTTCAATCGGTTCGCGCCACTGGTTGAGCAGCCCGTCGGCGATCTGACTCAGCGTCTGCTGCGGCGCGATGCTGGCGTCTTCTCGTTGGGTTCGGGCCAACATCAGAAACGTTTGCACCAACTCGCGCATCTCTGCGCACGCACGGGCGATTCGCTCGACCTGGGCACGGCCGCGCTGGTCGATACCGGGGTTTTCCAGGAGCAGCTCACAGGAACTGGCCAGCACCATCAACGGCGTGCGCAGTTCGTGGCTGACGTCACTGGTAAACAATCGCTCACGGGTCAACGCCTGTCGCAGACGCCCAAGGGTGGCGTCGAAGGCAACGGCCAGCTCGCCCACTTCATCGGCGGCATAATCCGGTGCCAAAGGCGGCGCCAGCCCCAGCAATTGATCGCGATGACGCACTTGGCGGGCCAGCCGCACCACCGGCGCCATCACTTTGCGCGCCAGGACCCAGCCGAGAAAGACCGCCAGGGCCAGGCTCAGCACGAAGCCCACCAGCACCACGGCAAACAGCACCCGCTCACGCTCTTCGAAATCGCTTTGGTCCTGCAGCAATACGTACCGCCGGCCATCGACGATTTCGACCATCGCGTGATACGACAGTTGCTCGCGAAAGACCTCGTGGAAACCGGAGTCCAGGTGCCGCAAATCCTTGGGCAACTCGAAGTCCCCCGGCCCGCCGCTGAAATAGAACAGCTGGTCCGGCTCGGGGCGATGGCTCCAGTCCGAGACGCTGTCCATCAGCAACAGACGCTGCAAATCGCCACCCAGCCCGGCCGAAATCAGCTTTTCTTCCACCAGGTGAACGGTCGCCACGATGCCCATGGCGAAGGCGCCCGCCACCAGTGCGCTCATCAACGCAAAAGCGATGATGATCCGCTGGGCAAGGCTCTGCTTAAACTCCATCTCGGCCCTCGGCCAAGCGATAGCCCACACCGTGCACGGTGTGCAGCAAAGGCTTGGCGAATGGCTTGTCGATCACCTGACGCAGTTGATGGACGTGACTGCGCAGGCTGTCGCTGTCCGGGCAGTCATCGCCCCACAGGGCCTCTTCGAGAATTTCGCGGCGCAGTACATGCGGGCTTTTCTGCATCAGCACCGCCAGCAACTTCAGGCCGACCGGGTTGAGTTTCAGCAGACGACCTTCGCGGGTCACCTCCAGGGTGTCGAGGTCGTAGCTCAAATCGCCAACCTGCAAGGCTCGACGACCGCCACCCTGGGCACGACGCATGACCGCCTCGATGCGCGCCGCCAGTTCGGACAGGGCGAACGGCTTGATCAGGTAGTCATCGGCACCGGACTTGAAACCTTGCAGCCGGTCATCCAGCTGATCGCGCGCGGTGAGCATGATCACCGGCGTGTCACGACGGGCGTCTTCGCGCAGGCGTTTGCACAGGGTGTAGCCGTCGATGCCGGGCAACATGATGTCGAGCACGATCAAGTCGTAGTGCTCGGTGGCCGCCAGGTGCAGGCCCGACAAACCGTCCTGCGCGCAATCCACGGTGTAGCCTTTGAGCCCCAGGTAATCGGCCAGATTGGCCAGGATATCGCGGTTGTCTTCAACCAATAAAATTCGCATGGGCACCTCCTCCGTACACAGTAACGGCCGTCATGGCCCGCGCAGCTTAAGGCCAAGTCTGGCTCAGGGCTAGGACTGCGTGCAGTTGTAAATCCGATTGAAAAAGCCGATGACGGCTTAACAAGTTTTTCACTATCGATTCACACGCTGACGACAGCACCGGGCTCAGACTCCGCGCGGATGCGCTCTCCAGACCCCTTCACCGACCAAGGAATTGCCATGGCTTCGACCGCTGCCCGCCCCGCTTCCAGACCACTCAACTTTTGGGTGTGCCTGGGCGTACCTGCCACTGCGGCGATCATTCTGCTGCTGCTCGAATTGACGTCCCTGGACATGAACCTGGCCAAACTGTTCTACGACCCGGTCGCCGGGGATTTCATCGGGCGCCACAGTTACTTCCTTGAAAACATTCTGCATGACCGCGCCAAGCAAGTGGTCATCGCGTTTTCGGTGTTTGCCATCTTCGGCTTCATGGGCACCTTTTTCGTGGACAGGCTCAAACCGTTCAAACGGGAACTGGGCTGCCTGGTGTTGTCTCTGGCGCTGGCGACCTCGTTCGTGACGCCGGTCAAAGCGGTGACGGCGGTGCAATGCCCGTGGAGTCTCGAGCAATTCGGCGGCCACGAAACCTACAGCGAACTGCTCAGCCCGCGCCCGCCCACCGACAAGCCTGGCCGCTGCTGGCCTGGGGGTCATGCGGCAACCGGGTTTACGCTGTTTGCGCTGTTCTTTGTACTGCGTGACCGGCGTCCGCGTCTGGCGCGCCAGGCGTTTGTGTTTGCGTTTGCACTCGGGACGCTGTTTTCCGTGAGCCGGATGATGCAGGGGGCGCACTTCTTTTCGCATAACGTGTGGACGGCGATTTTTTGCTGGTTGATTTGTCTGGGGTCGTATTACTACATCCTGTACCGACCGGAAGCGAAGGCAGATCAGGTTAGCAAGGCAGAACCGGTCGGCGTTTGAACTGACGCCTTCGCGGGCAAGCCTCGCTCCTACAAGAGCGTGGCGCACCGTTAGCAGTAGGAGCGAGGCTTGCCCGCGAAGAGGCCCTCACAAACAACACATCTTTGCGACGGGCAATAAAAAACCCCGCTGGCTCATCGCCGGCGGGGTTTTTACGTACGGGGTAAGGCTGGCTTACATCATGCCGCCCATGCCGCCCATACCGCCCATGTCTGGCATGCCGCCGCCAGCTGGTTTGTCGTCCGGAGCATCAGCGATCATGGCTTCGGTGGTCAGCATCAAGCCACCAATGGACGCCGCAGCCTGCAGAGCAGAGCGAGTCACTTTGGTAGGGTCGAGGATGCCCATTTCGATCATGTCGCCGTATTCGCCGGTAGCAGCGTTGTAACCGAAGTTACCCGAACCTTGCTTGACCTTGTCGACGACTACGCTTGGCTCGTCGCCGGAGTTGGCAACGATCTGACGCAGTGGCGATTCGATAGCGCGACGCAGTACAGCAATACCGACGTTCTGATCAGCGTTGTCGCCTTTCAGTTCGCTGATGGCTTGCAGAGCGCGAATCAGCGCTACGCCACCGCCAGGTACCACGCCTTCTTCAACGGCTGCACGAGTAGCGTGCAGGGCGTCTTCAACGCGGGCTTTCTTCTCTTTCATTTCAACTTCGGAACCAGCGCCAACCTTGATCACTGCAACGCCGCCGGACAGCTTGGCCAGACGCTCTTGCAGTTTTTCACGGTCGTAGTCGGACGAAGTGTCGGCCACTTGCTGACGGATTTGCAGAACGCGAGCCTGGATATCAGCTTCAACGCCGGCGCCGTCGATGACGGTGGTGTTTTCCTTGGTGACGGCTACGCGCTTGGCATTACCCAGGTGTTCCAGGGTAGCGCTTTCCAGGCTCAGACCGATTTCTTCGGAGATAACGGTACCGCCGGTCAGGACAGCGATGTCCTGCAGCATGGCCTTGCGACGGTCACCAAAGCCTGGAGCCTTGACGGCAACCACTTTGACGATACCGCGCATGTTGTTCACAACCAGAGTCGCCAGGGCTTCGCCCTCAACGTCTTCGCTCACGATCAACAGTGGACGACCTGCTTTGGCAACGGCTTCCAGTACTGGCAGCAGTTCACGGATGTTCGAGATTTTCTTGTCGACCAGCAGGATCAGCGGACCGTCCAGCTCGGCAGTCATGGTCTCTGGCTTGTTGACGAAGTACGGGGACAGGTAACCACGGTCGAACTGCATGCCTTCAACAACCGACAGTTCGTTTTCCAGGCCCGAGCCTTCTTCAACGGTGATCACGCCTTCTTTACCGACTTTTTCCATGGCTTCGGCAATGATGTCGCCGATGGAGTTGTCGGAGTTGGCCGAGATGGTGCCGACCTGAGCGATGGCCTTGGTGTCAGCGCAAGGCTTGGACAGGGCTTTCAGCTCTTTGACGATAGCGATGGTCGCTTTGTCGATACCGCGCTTGAGGTCCATCGGGTTCATGCCGGCAGCGACGGCTTTCAGGCCTTCGTTGACGATCGACTGAGCCAGAACGGTGGCGGTGGTGGTGCCGTCGCCTGCGTCATCGTTGGCACGGGAGGCAACGTCTTTGACCAGCTGCGCGCCCATGTTTTCGAAGCGATCTTTCAGCTCGATTTCTTTTGCTACGGAAACGCCATCCTTGGTGATGGTCGGAGCGCCGAAGCTCTTCTCGATGATCACGTTACGGCCTTTAGGGCCCAGGGTCGCTTTTACTGCGTCAGCCAGGACGTTGACACCGGCGAGCATTTTCTTACGGGCGGAATCGCCGAATTTAACTTCTTTAGCAGCCATGATCGATATTCCTTAAATACTTTGTAGTAGCGGGAAAATGAGCGGGGAATCAGCCTTCGACGACAGCGAGGATTTCGCTTTCGCCGATGACCAGCAGGTCTTCGCCGTCAACTTTCACAGTGTTGCTGCCGGAGTAAGGGCCGAACACAACCTTGTCACCCACTTTCACGGACAGCGCACGCACTTCACCGTTGTCCAGAACTTTGCCTGGGCCTACAGCGAGGACTTCGCCCTGGTTTGGCTTTTCAGCAGCCGAACCTGGCAGGACGATACCGCCAGCGGTTTTCTTTTCTTCTTCGCTGCGACGGACGACGACGCGGTCATGCAGAGGACGAAGCTTCATTGTCGATCTCTCCTAATTGTGGTTTTCATCGGCCGGTGTATTCCCGGCGGGTTTAACAAATCCGGCGGTGCCGGGTGCGGTTCGTCAAGCGAACCGCGGAAGTCTGTCTGGCATGATCGCCAGAAACCTTGCGGTGACCGTTACATAAGGGCGCATAAGCTTATTACAAGGGCGGGGATTGAAATTTTTTGCATCAATGCCCTGAAAACGAACACGACACCCGAAGGTGCCGTGCAGCTGAAACGCTTTACTTGGAATCGCGGTGTTCGAACTCGCCTTCGATCACGTTGGGCTCACGGCCCAGCGGCGCGCGTTGAGCAGGACCGCTACCTGGCTGAAGATCGTCGGCGAACGCACGCTGACGGATCGCCGCCTCTTCGGCGCGCTGGCGCATTTTATTGGCCAGCAATCGACGGGAGATCGGCAGCAGCATGATCAGACCCAGAACATCAGTAACGAAGCCCGGCAGGATCAACAGACCGCCCGCCAGGGCCAGCATCAAACCTTCCAGCATGGTCTGGGCCGGCAGCTCGCCGCGGTTCAGGCTTTCACGAGCACGCAACGCGGTGGCCAGACCGGCGATACGCAGCACGAAAACGCCGAGCATCGAGCCGAGAATGATCAGCAGCAGGGCCGGGAAAAACCCGATGGCCCCGCTGACCTTGACGAATACGAACAGCTCCAACACCGGAAACAGTACAAAGAGCAATAAAAAAGGGCGCATCAAATGGTTCCTCAACGCAAGAATGCCTTGCCAGTCTTCCCTAGATGACGTCGCCGTTTCGTGAATTCAAGCATCGGCCACTTCATTTTTCGGCCAATGCTCGGCGTGAGCCAGGAAAACCAAGGCTTCCCGCACTTGTGTCGGCGTATTACAAGGCGCTTGAAACGGTAGCCAATACAGGGCCTGACCTATGCGCAGGTGCATGCCTTCGGTGTCGATGCCCGCCAGTTGCGCCGGCTCGGTTTTCGGCAGCCCCGCCAGTTCGACGTAGTGAGCGATGGCTTTGGCGTGATCGGCATTCATGTGCTCGACCATGCTCAGTTCGGCCTTGCCGGCGAACGGGTTGGCCAGGGTCAGCTGATCGACCCAGTGAATCGCGCCGAAACCGCCGATGTAGCGGTGGCGCACGGGCTTGAGTACCCAGAAATCGAAATCGTGGGCCTTGTGGTAGCTCTGCGAATCCGGGAAATAGCGGTAGTAACGGTCAGCCGCCGCTTCGATGGCGGCCTCATCCTCGAGCTTTTCTGCCTCGGCGAGGTAGGTCAGGCGACCAACGGCTTGCACGTCTTCGGCCCCGCGTTCGCCCACAAACAGTGAGCATTTCGAATCTTTCTGCAGGTTATGCGTGTGCTGGGCGATACGGCTGATAAGGATCAGCGGCCGGCCCTGTTCGTCCAGACAGTACGGAACCACGGAGCCAAACGGGAAGCCGGGCATCGACTTGGAGTGCGTCGACAGCACCCCACGGTATTCCTTGAGAAGCAATTCTCGGGCATTCTTGGCCGCTTCAACGCTCAATTTATGACTCCTTATATAGAATCCGTCGAAAAAACGGACAGGCGCCTGGGGATAAGTTCCAGGACGCCATCGGGGCAGTTCTCATGTGCAACCAGACCACATCAGGTGCAGATCGAGAGGCCCTCTAGGAAGGAAACCACTCTGAACCTGCTATTGGGGCATGCGAATGCAACTCACTGACAAAGTAATCATTATCACGGGCGGTTGCCAGGGTTTAGGCCGTTCCATGGCCGAGTATTTCGCGGGTAAAGGCGCGAAGCTGGCGCTGGTGGACCTGAACCAGGAAAAGCTCGACGACACCGTCGCGGCGTGCAAAGCCAAGGGCGTAGAGGCTCGCGCTTACCTGTGCAACGTCGCCAATGAAGAGCAAGTGACGCACATGGTCGCCCAGGTGGCCGAAGATTTCGGCGCGATTCATGGCCTGATCAACAACGCCGGGATCCTGCGCGACGGCCTGCTACTGAAGGTCAAGGATGGCGAAATGACCAAGATGAGCCTGGCCCAATGGCAGGCCGTCATCGACGTCAACCTGACTGGCGTGTTCCTGTGTACCCGTGAAGTCGCGGCAAAAATGGTCGAGCTGAACAACAGTGGCGCGATCATCAATATCTCCTCGATCTCCCGTGCCGGCAACGTCGGCCAGACCAACTACTCCGCCGCCAAGGCTGGCGTGGCTGCGGCGACCGTAACCTGGGCCAAGGAACTGGCGCGTTATGGCATTCGCGTGGCGGGCATTGCGCCGGGCTTTATCGAAACCGAGATGACGTTGGGCATGAAGCCTGAAGCCTTGGAGAAGATGACGGCCGGGATTCCGCTCAAGCGCATGGGCAAACCGGAAGAGATCGCCCATTCGGCGGCGTACATTTTCGAGAACGACTACTACACCGGCCGGATTCTGGAAATGGATGGTGGGTTGCGGATCTAACCAACACCGCAAAACCAATGTGGGAGCGGGCTTGCTCGCGAATGCGGTGTGTCATTCAACGGATAAGCTGACTGACACACCGCATTCGCGAGCAAGCCCGCTCCCACAATTGGACCGCGTTTCTTCAGCGGATCAATCGTCGCTGATGGTGATATTCGGCATCGCCGGCGATACCGCTTCCTGCAACACGATCCGCGCGCCGACGTGGCGGGCGAGTTCCTGGTACACCAGCGCAATCGGGCTGTCCGGCTCGGCGATCACCGTTGGCTTGCCGCCATCGGCCTGCTCGCGGATAGCCATTGCCAGCGGCAACGACGCCAGCAGTTCGACGCCATACTGATTGGCCAACTTCACCCCGCCACCTTCACCGAACAGATGCTCGGCATGCCCGCAGTTGGAGCAGATGTGCACGGCCATGTTTTCCACCACGCCCAGCACCGGGATGTTGACCTTGCGGAACATCTCCACGCCTTTGCGTGCGTCCAGCAGCGCCAGGTCTTGCGGGGTGGTGACGATGACGGCACCGGCCACCGGGACTTTCTGCGCCAGGGTCAACTGGATGTCACCGGTGCCTGGCGGCATGTCGATGACCAGGTAATCCAGGTCGCCCCAGGCGGTTTGCGTGACCAGTTGCAACAGCGCGCCGGAGACCATCGGCCCGCGCCAGACCATCGGGGTGTTGTCGTCGGTCAGGAAGGCCATGGACATCACTTCGACGCCATGGGATTCGATCGGCACGAACCACTTCTGATCCTTGACCTTTGGTCGGGTGCCTTCAGGGATGCCGAACATGATGCCCTGGCTCGGACCGTAGATGTCCGCGTCGAGAATCCCGACCTTGGCGCCTTCACGGGCCAGGGCCAATGCGAGGTTGGCGGCGGTGGTGGATTTACCCACGCCGCCCTTGCCGGAAGCCACGGCCACCACGTTCTTGACGTTGGCCAGGCCCGGAATCTGCGCCTGGGCCTTGTGCGCGGCGATCACACTGGTGATGTCAACGCGAGCGGTCGTCACGCCGTCGAGGCCTTCGATCGCCATTTGCAGCATCTGCGACCAGCCACTTTTGAACAGACCGGCGGCATAACCCAGCTCCAGTTGAACGCTGACGCGATCGCCCTGGATACCAATGCCACGCACGCACCCGGCGCTGACCGGATCCTGGTTCAAGTAAGGGTCGGTGTATTGGCGAAGGACGGCTTCCACCGCTGCGCGATTGACGGCGCTCATGGGCAACTCCGATAGCAAGACTGGAAAATCAGGCGGGTATCCTAACCGTTCCGCGCCCAAGTCGGCATGTCTGAAGATCATTTGTTGTGAACGCAATTTTGTGGCGAGGGGGCTTGCCTGTGGCGAGGGGATTTAGCGAAACGTCGCACCGCCCCGTTGGGTGGCGAAGCCGCCCCGAAATCGGCTACACCGGTGTTACCAGGTGCATTGTGTGCGATGGTGTTACGACTGCTGCGCAGCCGAACGGGGATAAATCCCCTCGCCACAAAAGCCCGTAACAATAAGCCCTCAGGCCTCGGGGGTGAAAAATATGCGCCGGCGCTTTATAGTGGCCGACCTCCGTTTCATCAAGTAGCCGAGCCCCATGTCCGAGCCACGCAAGATCCTCGTCACCAGCGCCCTGCCCTATGCCAATGGTTCGATCCATCTTGGCCACATGCTGGAATACATCCAGACCGATATGTGGGTGCGCTTCCAGAAGCACCGCGGCAATCAATGCATTTATGTCTGCGCCGACGACGCCCACGGTTCGGCCATCATGCTGCGCGCAGAAAAGGAAGGCATCACCCCGGAACAACTGATCGCCAACGTCCAGGCTGAACACAGCGCCGACTTTGCCGAGTTCCTGGTGGACTTCGATAACTTCCACTCCACTCACGCCGAAGAAAACCGTGAGCTGTCGAGCCAGATCTACCTGAAGCTGCGCGACGCCGGGCACATCGCCCAGCGCTCGATCACTCAGTATTTCGACCCGGAAAAGAAAATGTTCCTGGCCGACCGCTTCATCAAGGGCACCTGCCCGAAATGCGGCACTGAAGACCAGTACGGCGACAACTGCGAAAAATGCGGTGCAACCTACGCACCGACCGACCTGAAGGATCCGAAATCGGCGATCTCTGGCGCCACCCCGGTGCTCAAGGACTCCCAGCACTTCTTCTTCAAGCTGCCGGACTTCCAGGAAATGCTGCAAGCCTGGACCCGCAGCGGCACCCTGCAAGACGCCGTGGCGAACAAAATCGCCGAATGGCTGGATGCCGGCCTGCAGCAGTGGGATATCTCCCGCGATGCGCCGTACTTCGGCTTCGAGATTCCAGACGAGCCGGGCAAGTACTTCTACGTCTGGCTGGACGCACCAATCGGCTACATGGCGAGCTTCAAGAACCTCTGCGATCGCACGCCGGAGTTGGACTTCGACGCGTTCTGGGGCAAGGACTCCACCGCCGAGCTGTACCATTTCATCGGCAAGGACATCGTCAACTTTCACGCGCTGTTCTGGCCAGCCATGCTTGAAGGCGCCGGTTTCCGTAAACCGACCGGCATCAACGTGCACGGCTACCTGACCGTCAACGGTCAGAAAATGTCCAAATCCCGCGGCACCTTCATCAAGGCCCGGACTTATCTGGACCACCTGTCGCCGGAATACCTGCGCTACTACTACGCGGCCAAGCTGAGCCGTGGCGTCGACGACCTTGATCTGAACCTCGAGGACTTCGTGCAGAAGGTCAACTCCGACCTGGTCGGTAAAGTCGTCAACATCGCCAGTCGTTGCGCCGGCTTCATCCAAAAGGGTAACGGCGGTTTGCTGGTAGCCGGCAACGCCGCGCCAGAATTGACCGAAGCGTTCCTGGCCGCTGCGCCAAGCATTGCCGAAGCCTACGAGGCTCGCGACTTCGCCCGTGCCATGCGCGAGATCATGGGCCTGGCCGACCGCGCCAACGCCTGGATCGCCGACAAGGCGCCGTGGTCGCTGAACAAACAGGAAGGCAAGCAGGACGAAGTCCAGGCCATCTGCGCCTTGGGCGTCAACCTGTTCCGCCAACTGGTAATCTTCCTCAAACCGGTTCTGCCGCTACTGGCCGCCGATGCCGAGGCGTTCTTGAACGTCGCGCCGCTGACCTGGGACGACCACGCCACCTTGCTCAGCAACCATCAGTTGAACGAGTTCAAGCCGTTGATGACCCGTATCGACCCGGTAAAAGTGCAAGCTATGAGCGACGCCTCGAAAGAAGACCTGACCGCCAGCCAGACCGACACCGGTGATGCTGCGCCTGCCGGCAACGGCGAACTGGCCAAGGATCCGCTGTCGCCAGAGATCGAGTTCGATGCCTTTGCCGCTGTCGACCTACGCGTCGCCCTGATCCTCAAGGCCGAACACGTGGAAGGTGCTGACAAACTGCTGCGCCTGACCCTGGACATCGGTGACGAGCAACGCAACGTGTTCTCCGGGATCAAGAGCGCTTACCCGGACCCGTCCAAGCTCGATGGCCGCCTGACCATGATGATTGCCAACCTCAAGCCGCGCAAAATGAAGTTCGGGATCTCCGAAGGCATGGTGATGGCCGCCGGCCCTGGCGGTGAAGAAATCTACCTGCTCAGCCCCGACAGCGGCGCCAAGCCGGGTCAGCGCATCAAGTAAGGTTCTGCGGTAAATCGATCCCACAGTCGTGCCTGGCGCGACTGTGGGATTTTCATATCTGGCCCCACCCTCCGTCCTTGCCGGATAATGCCTAAGCTTTTTAGACCGCTCTGTTAAAAAGCCCCGTTCTTGCCGGCACGATCATGACCGAAATTGTTCTTACGCTTATCAGTGCAGCCCTGATCAACAACCTCGTGTTGCACTGGCCGCTGGGCGTCGATCCGCTGCTGGGCAGCGAGCGCAATCAGGTTCATGCCTTGGGCATTGCGACGACGTGCCTGATGCTGATTGTCGGCCTGTTGAGCTACTCGGCCTGGCACTGGCTGCTGGTGCCGCTGGAACTGACTTCGCTGCGTCTTTTCGTGTTCCTGCCACTGAGCGTTCTGCTGATTGGCCCACTGCGGAAGTTGCTGTCGCGCTTACTTCCCAAGCTTGCGTTCGATGGCCTCTGGCCCCTGCTGCTGGGCAACGCCGGCGTACTCGGCCTGACGCTGCTCAACGCTCAAGACGACAAAGGACTCTTCCACGCCATGGCCCTGAGCCTGGGTGGCGGGCTGGGTTTCTGGCTGATACTGAGCCTGTTCAGCGACTTGCGCCAACGCACACTCGATAATGATATCCCCCTGCCTTTTCGTGGCCTGCCGATCGAGTTGATCGGCGCCGGGCTGATCGCAGTGGCTTTTCTCGGATTCAGTGGACTGATCAAAACATGAGTCTGATTCAACGCATCGACGCCCTCTTGCCGCAGACCCAATGCGGCAAGTGCGGCCACCCCGGATGCAAGCCGTACGCCGAAGGCATCGCCAGCGGCGAGCCGATCAACAAGTGCCCGCCAGGGGGCAGCGAAACCATCTCGGCACTGGCTGACTTGCTGCACGTACCGGTGCTGGAACTGGACGTCAGTCGCGGTTCGGCACCGGCGCAAATCGCTTATATTCGCGAAGCCGAATGCATCGGTTGCACCAAATGCATCCAGGCCTGCCCGGTGGATGCCATTGTCGGTGCGGCGAAATTAATGCACACGGTGATCGTCGATGAATGCACTGGTTGCGACCTGTGCGTGGCGCCCTGCCCGGTGGATTGCATCGAGATGCGGCCGTTGCCGCTGGCCACGGTGCTACCGATTGTCGGCGGCCTGGCGTTCAGCCTTGAGGAACAACGCGCCCGGACGGCCAAGCGCGATCACGCACGGCGCCGATTCGAACAACGCAACGCTCGCTTACGGCGTGAAGAAGAACACAGACTCGCCGAACGTCAGGCCCGTGCCCAACGCGCCGTGCCGCACAACGAAGTGACGACGCTCGACCCGGTTCAGGCAGCGCTTGAGCGGGTGCGCGCGCAAAAAGCGGCAAACGCCGATGCGGCGTTGAAAAAAGCCAAGATTGATGTGGCGATGAGTCGCGCGCAACTGAACAAGTCGCTCAAGGCCTTCGGGCATCCACCGACCTTCGAGCAGCAGTCGCAATTGATCGTGCTGCAACAGCAGTTCGAAGCGGCCGAGCAAGCTTTGGCGCAGTTGGAAAGCAGCGCGCCGCCAACTCCGACGCCAGTCGCTCCAGCGAAGGACGCCGAGCTGAAACGGGCGAAGATCCAGCTGGCCATGCGCCGCGCCGAACTCAAGAAAGCGCAAACCAGTGAAGCCGCGGCTGAACAGATTGCAGCGCTGGAACTCGCGGTGAAGGACGCCGAGCGCCAGGTGGATGTCTATGTCGCCCCTTGAATCGGTGGACGAACGCCTTCAGCAGGCCATGAAGCTGGTGTTGCTGGCCACCGTGCCGGGAATGCTGGTGTTGTTCTGGTTGTATGGCTGGGGCGTGTTGATCAACCTGATTCTCGCGGCCGTCACGGCATTGGCCGTTGAAGCAGCGGTGTTGCAACTGCGCAAGCGATCGATCAAACCGACCCTGAGCGACGGCAGCGCCCTGGTCAGCGCGACGTTGCTGGCACTGGCCTTGCCGCCTTATTGCCCGTGGTGGCTGACGGTCAGTGCGGCGGCGTTCGCGCTACTCGGCAAACACCTCTACGGCGGCGTCGGCAAGAATCCGCTTAACCCGGCGATGCTTGGCTTTGCCCTGGTGCTGGTGGCCTTTCCTCAGCAGATGACCCTATGGCCGTCATCGCACGGCATGAATCTGCTTGATAGTTTGCAGCAGGTCTTCGGCTTCGGGCAGACGCCGGATGCCTGGGTCCAGGCCACGGCGCTGGACAGCCTGCGGATCAACAAAAGCCTGACCATGGACGAGCTCTTCGCCGGCAACCCGGCGTTCGGCCATTTCGGCGGACGCGGCGTGGAATGGGTCAACCTGGCCTTTCTCGTTGGGGGTGCGTTCCTTCTGCAACAGCGGGTGTTCACTTGGCATGCTCCGGTCGGCATGCTCGCCAGCCTGTTCATTATCAGCCTGCTGTGCTGGAACGGTTCGGGCTCCGACTCCCATGGTTCACCGCTGTTTCACCTGCTCACCGGCGCGACCATGCTGGGGGCATTCTTTATTGCCACTGAGCCGGTGTCCGGCGCGAAAAGCCCCGGTGCCCGACTCCTGTTCGGTGCCGGCGTGGGATTACTGACCTACCTGATTCGAACCTGGGGTGGTTACCCGGACGGCGTAGCGTTCGCCGTGTTGCTGATGAACCTTTGTGTCCCGGCGCTGGAGCGGTTTGTCGCGTCCAGGCAGGAGCAGGTTGCCCCATGAACCGAGCGACGAGTGTTGTGGTGCTGGTGCTGCTGGCCGGGCTGGGGATTGGCGCGACGTACTTCGCGCAACACACCGGAGCACCGCTCATCAGCGCGCAGCAGCGCTTGATCGACAGCCGCAACCTGCTGGACCTGCTTGCGCCAGACAGCTACGACAATCAACCGCTGGACCAGCCGCTGGCCCTCGAAGACATCCGCTTGGCTAACAGCATGCTGCTGGGTGGCTATCTGGCGACCAAGGCCGGCCAACCTCGCGCGGTGTTGCTGCGCAGCCAGACGCTGGGCTACGAGGGCTCCATCGAGTTGCTGATCGCCATCGGCGCAAACGGCAAGTTGCTGGGGGTCAAAACCCTCAAGCAATCGGAAACCCCTGCGCTGGGCGGCAAGATCGCAGACTGGCCCAATGCCTGGCTTCAGGCATTTACCGGCAAGTCTCGAACCGACCCCGCCGACACGGGCTGGGCGTTGAAAAAAGACCAGGGCCAATTCGATCAGATAGCGGGCGCGACCATTACTTCAAGAGCGGTGATCAGCGCTGTCCATGACGCGTTGCGCTACTTCGATGAACACCCGCAAGCGCTGATCGGGAGCAGCACTCATGAATAAGTCATCGACGCTGCGCAACTCACTGATGCTTGCGCCTCTGATCGGGGCTACGGACGCCTGGCTGACGGCCCTGGGCCTGTGGCTGATGTTCATCGTGGTAATCGGTGCTTATGGTGTCAGCATGGCGGCCTTGCGATCACGGCTGATCCCGTCCACCCGCTTGCTTGCCAGCCTCCTGCTGGCTGCCACGTTGACCAGTTGTGCGGAACTTGCCGCGCAGGTCGGGTCACTTCAATGGCATCAGCATGTGGGGATCTACGCAGGATTGATCGCCGTGCAATGCGTGGTGCTGGAACACAGTGGTTTTTTCCAGGCGTCACGACTTGATCGCCTGCGCTTATGTAGCCTGTTTGGCGCGCTGATGGTGGGCCTTGGCCTGCTGCGCGAGCTTATCGGCAACGGCGGCCTGCACCTGGCCACGCTGGTCCCTGGCGGATTCATTCTCCTGGGACTGCTGATTGCCGCTTGGCAGGCCTGGAACCGCCCGACTCCCTCACACTGACTGATTTCGAGGAAACGCACTGCCCATGAATGCCGCAAAACGTCTGGAAATTTTCCGCAGGTTTCACGAAGACAACCCGGAACCGAAGACCGAACTGGCCTATTCCTCGCCGTTCGAATTGCTGATTGCCGTCATTCTCTCTGCCCAGTCGACCGATGTCGGCGTGAACAAGGCCACCGCCAAACTCTACCCGGCGGCCAATACGCCGGCGGCGATTCATGCCTTGGGGGTTGAAGGGCTATCGGAATACATCAAGACCATCGGCCTGTTTAACAGCAAAGCGAAAAACGTGATCGAAACCTGTCGTTTACTGGTGGAGCGCCATGGCGGTGAAGTACCGCAAACCCGAGAGGAACTGGAGGCGCTACCCGGCGTCGGCCGCAAGACCGCCAACGTGGTACTCAATACGGCTTTTCGCCAGCTGACCATGGCCGTGGACACCCACATTTTCCGGGTCAGCAACCGAACGGGCATTGCGCCAGGCAAGAACGTGGTCGAGGTAGAGATGAAGCTGATGAAGTTTGTCCCCAGGCAATACCTGCTCGATTCCCACCATTGGCTGATCCTTCATGGACGCTACGTTTGCCTGGCCCGCAAGCCTCGTTGCGGTAGCTGCCGGATCGAAGACCTGTGCGAATACAAGCAAAAGACCTCGGACGATTGAGGCGCTATTAGATTTACTGATGTATCGATTGAAAAAATCTTTTTTACCCGCCGGGAGATTGTCGATATAAGGGGCGCCAAAGGCAGTCTTAGCCTGGAGTTAACCTTATGAGCACTGGCAAAGAGCAATTGGACGTAGAAGACGACTTCACACCCGTTGAGGCCGATGACGCCGAACCGGTGGTTGAAGTGGCGAAGACCAACCTGAGCAAACGCCGCACCATCGACAATCTGCTGGAGGAGCGCCGACTGCAAAAGCAATTGGCCGATTACGATTTTGACCTTTGACCTTTGACACCTAAAAGCCTCCCGAAACGGAGGCTTTTTACTAAGTGCCAATCCCTCAATCTCCACTGCACTCATACCAGTCCATTGCGTTGAGCCAGCTCAATCAGGTCGACCAGGGAGCGAGCATTGAGTTTTAACAACAGGCGGGTCTTGTAAGTACTGACGGTTTTATTGCTGAGGAACATTCCATCGGCAATCTCCTTGTTTGTCTTTCCTCGGGCCAACTGTTGCAGCACCATCATTTCGCGCCCGGACAGACGATCAACCATATCGGCTTCACTGGCATTCCCAAGACTTGAGCGCACGGTATGTAGCGCTTGATTCGGAAAGTAACTGTAGCCAGAGAGTACGGCCTTTATCGCACTGAGCAATTCAGTGAGATCCTGCTGTTTGCAGACATATCCGGCGGCACCCGACTGCATGCAACGCATGGAAAAATGCCCGGGCGCCTGAGAGGTCAATATCAGAACTTTAAGAGGCATCGCCGTCGATGTCAGGCGCGCTATGACTTCCAGCCCATCCAGCTTGGGTATTCCAATATCCAGAATGACAATATCCGGCATAAGTTCGCGGGCTAGTTGTAACGCATCCACGCCGTTATCTGTTTCTGCAATGACTTCGTAGCCATGACGCTCCATCAGCATACGTACCGCAAGACGAATGACGGGGTGATCATCCACGATCAGCACTTTATTCATGGGCAAGTCCAATTTCGCTGTTCGAATTTTTAGAGCCCGCACAATAGCCTAGTCGTTTCATCCGTGGCATGCCGCCCCCCTTGGCCACCTGCACCGAGAGACATTCCCTACAAACAAGAAGGATAAGTCCTACAAAAATCAGACAAATACTGTGTGTCTTAAATTTTACCGTCCTGTCAGCGCTGCGCTTTTTAGAATATTTTTGTATCGATTTACATCGGGAAATCAAAGAAACAGGATTCTATCCGAGCGTTCCGACAAGCGCTGACGATTGAGCTACGCTAGAAAAGTAACCGATCTTGTCAAGTCAAGATTCACACTAGATAGTTAAAACCAAAACTTACCCACTTAACCCATTACAACAAACCCAACATAAAGCAACACTTCAAAAACAAAAACCAACCAGCACCTATTAAAACTAGAATAACAACAGTACCCGACCCACAAACAATACAGCTACTATGGCAACCACTAATAAACCAACTAAAGGACACCACTAAAAAAGTACAACGCCTCCCCTGCTACACCCAACTTACCAAAGCCCGGAGACTCTCCATAAATCTATCGAGAAAAGACATTCTTTCATGAGCAAAAAATATGACAAAATTCAAAACAAAAATTACCAACCCCATGACAATCATTGCGATATTTGCAACGATGTCTGAGACATCGGCTGCTATTTCTCTTCCCTTTCTCGACAATGAGGAACGAGAAATCTATATCTGGTTTCTTATCAGCTTCCCTTTTTATTTGCTCTTTCTATTCTTCGCCACACTCAACTTCAACTATCGATCGCTTTACGCGCCCTCTGATTTTGAGAAAGGAAAGCACTTCATAAAGGCCATGACCGATGCCGATCACTCGCAAAGCAACACACCAGAGCATGTGACTGACCATCACGTACGCTCAACGATCTTGCTAAAGGATCTGCACATCATCGACGCACGATGGATGAGTAGCAAAATGGATTTCAACACCTTGATGGAGAAGGTCCGACAACCACAGCAAAACCCTGCACGTGTGATTGTGTTTCTCACGTGTACCGATTCAGAGGCATTACTAAAGGAAGGCGCACACAAGCATTCGAAACAAACAAAGAAGCGCAACAGCACTACGTTCTGGGTTGCTTACAATTTGAGCTCACATGGCATGACGACTATGGCTTGAGTACCGATAGCAGAAGACAGATCTCGAAGGACGATCAGAGAGCGAAAGCAGACAAAATCGTATATGTAACAACAAGAAAGCTGAAACATAATGCCCGGCAGGAATATTCCCTTTTTCAAATATGTGGCCTTGTCATCGACAAGGCCACATTTCCATTACCGTCGTTGCAGCTTCAAAAGCCTCAGAAAAGCTTGCGGCCTTTGTTTGCAGCAATGCGCATCCGCAAGGCGTTGAGCTTGATGAAGCCCGCCGCGTCGGCCTGGTTGTAGGCGCCGCCGTCTTCTTCGAAGGTGGCGATATTGGCATCGAACAACGATTCGTCGGACTTGCGACCGGTGACGATCACATTGCCCTTGTACAGCTTCAGGCGCACAACGCCGTTCACGTGTGCCTGGGAAGCATCGATCATCTGTTGCAGCATCAGACGCTCAGGGCTCCACCAGTAACCGGTGTAGATCAGGCTGGCGTATTTAGGCATCAGCTCGTCTTTGAGGTGAGCCACTTCGCGGTCCAGGGTGATCGATTCGATCGCACGGTGAGCGCGCAGCATGATGGTGCCGCCAGGGGTTTCGTAGCAGCCACGGGACTTCATGCCCACGTAACGGTTCTCGACGATGTCGAGACGGCCGATACCGTGTTCGCCACCGATACGGTTCAGGGTCGCCAGCACGGTGGCCGGAGTCATTTCGACACCGTCCAGTGCAACGATGTCGCCGTTGCGGTAGGTCAGTTCCAGGTATTGCGCCTTGTCTGGAGCCTTCTCCGGGGAGACGGTCCATTTCCACATGTCTTCTTCGTGCTCGGTCCAGGTGTCTTCCAGCACGCCGCCTTCATAGGAGATGTGCAGCAGGTTGGCATCCATCGAGTACGGGGATTTTTTCTTGCCGTGGCGCTCGATCGGGATGTTGTGCTTCTCAGCGTAATCCATCAGCTTTTCACGGGAGAGCAGGTCCCATTCGCGCCACGGAGCGATCACTTTCACCCCTGGCTTCAAGGCGTAGGCGCCCAGTTCGAAACGAACCTGGTCGTTACCTTTGCCGGTGGCGCCGTGGGAAATGGCGTCAGCGCCGGTTTCGTTGGCGATTTCGATCAGGCGTTTGGCGATCAACGGACGAGCGATGGAAGTACCCAGCAGGTACTCGCCTTCGTAAACGGTGTTGGCGCGGAACATCGGGAAAACGAAATCGCGCACGAATTCTTCGCGCAGATCGTCGATGTAGATCTCTTTCACGCCCATGGCCTGTGCCTTGGCACGTGCAGGTTCGACCTCTTCGCCCTGACCCAGGTCAGCGGTAAAGGTCACCACTTCACAGTTATAAGTATCCTGCAGCCACTTGAGGATCACCGAAGTGTCCAGGCCGCCGGAATACGCCAGAACGACCTTGTTTACGTCCGCCATGCCATCACTCCACGGGGTTCTACGGAAAGCCGTGAAGTCTACCGGTCATACGGAATAATTTACAGAGGCGCGACAGCTTATGACGACGAAGCGACAGACTCTGTCGAGCGAGCGACGATTTCAGCGGGTTCAGGAAGTCGCCGGGGCGCTTCCCGGCGTCGTGGTTTGAGGCGCCACTTTCTCGGTCGGTGCCACCCGCTCAAGGCGCACTGCGACCCGGCGATTCTTCGCGCGGTTGGTGGCGCTGGTGTTCGGCGCCACAGGGTAACGCTCACCGTGAAAACGCATGGTGATCTGCGATTCCTGGATGCCATTGGCCTTGAAATAGTCCATCACCGCCAACGCCCGGCGGCGTGACAGCTCGCGGTTGGTCAGGCGATTACCGCTGTTGTCGGAGTGTCCGTCGAGTTCGATGTGATTGACCGTCGGATCAGCCTTCATGAACTCCAGCATCACCTGCAACTGAGACTTGGCTTGCGGATCGAGATCGACGCCTTCACCCGGGAAGCCGATCTCGGACTGTTTGACCTGCTCGAAATTCTTCGGCAGCAGTTTCGCAACGCACACCTGATAGTCGTTGAACGCCTTGTTGAACTTGACCGGCAACAGGCGCACTTCAGACACGCGGCCATCGCCTGAGGAATGCCGAATGACCGGACTGCGGCCGTCCATCAACCCGCTGATCAGGCGCCCGGCCTGAACTTGCGAACTGTTGAACAACACGTTGCCGCTGCCGATTCTCACCGAACCCAGGTTGATGTCGCCACGTCCCGGCTGCCACGGCGCAGCGGCCGCCAGCAGGGTCGCGGACCCACCGCCGATCATCGCGTTGTAGGCTTTCAGACGAAACGTCGCCTGCTCGCCGGCACGGCGCACGAATTCGCCCGAACCGAAATCGGTAATCGGTTGAGTCAGGCGGCATTCGAACTTGTCACCTTCGACCGTCCACTCGATGCTCTCCAGACGGGTCTGGAAAGTGAGCGCCATCGCAGGGAGGCTGGCAAACACACTGAGCAAGGCTAAATAACGCTGGCGCACGGGAGGCTCCACTGGCTCCTACAACAAAAAGACCGACACACATGTTTGCGGCGTACCTGTTGGATATCGGAAGGTTCCTGCAAAACTTGATAGCGAGTGCCTGAGAGAGTCTTTTCCGGTAGCATTCCCCTCAGTTTGACCCGCCTGGAATCCCCTCATGTCCGACCGCCTGACCCTGCTGCGTCCCGACGACTGGCATATTCATCTTCGCGATGGTGCTGTGTTGACCAATACCGTTGCGGATGTCGCGCGCACCTTTGGTCGCGCCATCATCATGCCCAACCTGGTACCTCCGGTGCGTAACGCCGCTGAAGCCGACGGCTATCGCCAGCGGATTCTCGCTGCACGCCCGGCCGGCAGTCGTTTCGAACCGTTGATGGTGCTGTACCTGACCGACCGAACCCAGCCCGAAGAAATTCGCGAGGCCAAGGCCAGCGGTTTCATTCACGCCGCCAAACTGTACCCGGCCGGCGCGACCACCAACTCGGACTCTGGTGTCACCAGCATCGACAAGATTTTCCCTGCACTTGAGGCCATGGCCGAAGTCGGGATGCCCTTGCTGGTTCACGGTGAAGTCACCCGTGGCGATGTCGACGTTTTCGATCGCGAAAAAATCTTCATCGATGAGCACCTGCGCCGTGTGGTCGAGCGTTTCCCGACGCTCAAAGTGGTGTTCGAACACATCACCACCGCGGACGCCGTGCAGTTCGTCAACGAGGCTTCGGCCAACGTTGGCGCGACCATCACCGCGCATCACCTGCTGTACAACCGCAACCACATGCTGGTGGGCGGGATTCGGCCGCACTTCTATTGCCTGCCAATCCTCAAGCGCAATACCCACCAGGAAGCCCTGCTCGACGCCGCCACCAGCGGCAGCGACAAGTTCTTCCTCGGCACCGACTCGGCGCCGCATGCCCAGCACGCCAAAGAAGCGGCCTGCGGCTGTGCCGGTTGCTACACCGCTTATGCGGCGATCGAGATGTACGCCGAAGCCTTTGAACAACGCAACGCGCTGGACAAGCTCGAAGCCTTCGCCAGCCTCAACGGCCCGCGCTTCTATGGCTTGCCGGTAAACACCGATCGCATCACCCTGGTCCGCGATGAGTGGACCGCCCCAACCAGCCTGCCATTTGGCGAGCTGACCGTAATCCCGCTGCGCGCCGGTGAAAAACTGCGCTGGCGCCTGCTGGAGGAACACGCGTGAGTGAAGACCATTTCGACGACGAACAGGACGGTCAAGGCGGCGGAGGTGGTTCCCGCCACCCGATGGCTGCTCGCTTCCGTGGGTACCTGCCAGTTGTTGTCGACGTTGAAACCGGTGGTTTCAACTCTGCCACTGACGCCTTGCTGGAAATCGCCGCGACCACTATCGCCATGGATGAAAAAGGGTTTGTGTTCCCCGATCACACCTATTTTTTCCGTGTCGAGCCTTTTGAAGGCGCGAACATTGAAGCGGCCGCGCTGGAATTCACCGGGATCAAACTTGATCACCCGCTGCGAATGGCAGTGAGCGAAGAAGCCGCGTTGACCGACATCTTCCGTGGCATCCGCAAAGCCCTGAAAGCCAACGGCTGCAAACGGGCCATTCTGGTCGGGCACAACAGCAGCTTCGATCTGGGTTTCCTCAACGCCGCTGTCGCGCGTCTGGACATGAAACGTAACCCGTTTCATCCGTTCTCCAGCTTCGATACCGCGACCCTCGCCGGTCTGGCTTACGGTCAAACCGTACTGGCCAAAGCCTGCCAGGCGGCGGACATCGACTTTGACGGGCGCGAGGCTCACTCGGCACGCTACGACACCGAGAAGACGGCCGAGCTGTTCTGCGGCATCGTCAATCGCTGGAAACAAATGGGCGGCTGGGAAGACTTCAACGACTGATCACGGTCGCTGGATTTAATCCCGCCCATAAAAAAACCGGCCTCATCTGCCGGTTTTTTTATGCCTGACGCCTGGGCTTACAGCGCCGCAGCGTGCTCGGTCAGGTAAGCCGAGACGCCTTCTGGCGAAGCGTTCATGCCTTTGTCGCCTTTTTTCCAGTTGGCAGGGCAAACTTCGCCGTGCTCTTCGTGGAATTGCAGCGCGTCGACCAGACGGATCAGCTCTTCCATGTTACGGCCCAGCGGCAGGTCGTTGATGATCTGCGAACGGACAACGCCTTTGTCGTCGATCAGGAACGCGCCACGGAAAGCCACGCCGCCTTCGGACTCAACGTCGTAGGCCTTGGCGATTTCGTGCTTCATGTCGGCAGCCATGGTGTAACGAACCTGGCCGATGCCGCCATTGTTCACCGGGGTGTTGCGCCAAGCGTTGTGGGTGAAGTGCGAATCGATCGACACCGCGACCACTTCAACGTTACGAGCCTTGAAGTCAGCCATGCGGTTGTCCAGAGCGATCAGCTCGGATGGGCAAACGAAGGTGAAGTCCAGTGGGTAGAAGAACACCAGGCCGTATTTGCCTTTGATGGCCGAGGACAGGGTGTAGCTGTCTACGATTTCGCCATTGCCGAGAACGGCAGGTACGGTGAAGTCCGGGGCTTGTTTGCCTACGAGTACGCTCATTGAATATCTCCTGGTCTATTAACGTGAAGAACTGGGTTCGCGTCAGCCTGCCACCCTCAGGCGACAGCCCTGTGACACGACCCCCTTCGCAAGGACCGACCATCATACACGGCGTTTTTGAGCTGTCCTCAACGGTTTTTCACCGGCGCATCAAATTGGCTGGCGCGACAGCTAATGGCAGATCGCCTAGGGAAAACCGTTCGTCAGTCTCACGCGCTTATAACGCAAAGCTTTCAGAAACCACTTTGACAATCATTCTCGTTAACATTAAGATCCATCGCAATTGAGTCACAACCAGCGACGGTTCTCACTTATGTATGTCTGCCTCTGCACTGGCGTCACCGACGGTCAAATCCGCGATGCAATCTATGACGGTTGCTGCAGCTATAAAGAAGTCCGTCAGGCTACCGGCGTAGCCAGTCAATGCGGTAAATGCGCCTGCCTTGCCAAGGAAGTGGTGCGTGAAACCCTGACCAAATTACAATCGGCCCAGGGTGCGATTCCTTTCCCTGTAGAATTTACTGCCGCGTAAATACCCTATTCCAAAGAACCGGACTTGATGTCCGGTTTTTTTATGCCTGAAAATCAACTGCTTACGCGCTAGACGCGGAACACAAACATTCTTATTCCGATTAATTTTCACTTAAGTTTCAACAACTTAGGTTTGACACTCTTAGTTGTGCGGCTCAAACTCAGCCTTATAGACAGCTAATACAGGGCAGGACCCCATCATGAAAGGCGACATTACAGTCATCCAGCATCTCAACAAGATCCTTGCCAATGAGCTGGTCGCGATCAATCAATACTTTCTGCATGCGCGCATGTTCGAAGATTGGGGTCTGAACAAGCTCGGCAAGCACGAGTACCACGAATCCATCGACGAGATGAAACACGCCGACAAGCTGATCAAGCGCATCCTGTTCCTTGAAGGCCTGCCGAACGTCCAGGACCTGGGCAAGCTGCAGATCGGCGAACACACCCAGGAAATGCTTGAGTGTGACCTGCGGATCGAAAAAACCGGTCATGCCGACCTCAAGGTCGCTATCGCTCATTGCGAAACCGTTGGCGACTTCGGTAGCCGCGAACTGCTCGAAGACATTCTTGAATCCGAAGAAGAACATATCGACTGGCTGGAAACCCAACTGGGCCTGATCGATAAAATCGGTCTTGAGAACTATCTGCAATCGCAGATGGGCGAAGAGTAAGTTAGCGCCCGCTCAACTCGAGACAATAAAAAGCCCCGCACTCTTTTAAAGAGGCGGGGCTTTTTAATGATCTTGTAGGAGCGATGCTTGCTCGCGAAGAACGATGACGCGGTATTTCCTGATAGACCGAGGCGCCCTTTTCGCGGGCAAGCCTCGCTTCTACAAAAGGTACCGAATCAGGCTTCGGTCTTGTTGGCAGCAGCTGCTTCAACAGCCGCTTTGATCGTGGCCTGCAACGAACCATCAGCAGACATTTCAGTCATGATGTCGCTACCGCCGACCAGCTCACCACCGACCCACAGTTGCGGGAAGGTTGGCCAGTTGGCGTATTTTGGCAGGTTGGCGCGGATTTCCGGGTTCTGCAGGATGTCCACGTACGCAAACTTTTCACCACATGCCATCACGGCCTGCGCGGCTTTTGCGGAGAAGCCACACTGCGGGGCATTCGGCGAACCTTTCATGTAAAGCAGAATGGTGTTGTTAGCAATCTGCTCTTTAATCGTTTCGATGATATCCATGGAGCACCTCGGCTGAACTTTCCGACTCAAGGGTCGGCACGGTGGCGCATTGTAACGGAAAGCCGAGCGCCATGCTCGGTCTCCCCGACAGACACGATCAAGCCGCCGCCACGGTCACCGGAACACCGTTCAACGCCGCATTCCCCGACAACTCGTCGAGCTGACATTCATCGGTCAGGTCATTGGCGCTGGAGCCCGGCTGACCACTGGCGATTGTCATCTGCACGCCCGGGCGCGCATGGCCCCAACCGTGAGGAAGGCTGACCACGCCTTTCATCATATCCAGGCTGGCGACCACCTCAACTTCAATCACGCCGACCCGCGAACTGACCCGCACGCGCTGCCCATCGTTGAGTCCACGACTGCCCAGGTCGTCCGGGTGCATCAACAATTGATGGCGCGGCTTGCCCTTCACCAAACGGTGATAGTTGTGCATCCACGAGTTGTTGCTGCGCACATGACGGCGGCCAATCATCAGCAATTCATCGGCGGCCGGTGCTTGCAGCGCGGCGAAGCGGGCCAGGTCGGCGAGGATCGCAGCCGGTGCGACCTGGACTCGCTGGTTGGCGGTTTTCAAACGCGGGGCCAGGTTGGATTTGAGCGCCCCCAGATCGACGCCATGCGGGTGATCGAACAGCGTCGCCAACGAAAGCTTGTGTGGCGAAGCATCGCCATAAGACCCCATCCGCAGACCACGATCGATCATCTGCGCGGGTGGAATGGTCGGTTTCAGCTCCTTGCCGGTCTTCGCCGCAAAGGCCTGGGCCAGGCCGACAAAGATCTCCCAGTCATGCAACGCACCTTCGGGTTTGCCCAGGATCGCCCGGTTGAAACGGGTCACGTTACGCACCGCGAACATGTTGAACGTAGTGTCGTAGTGATCGTTTTCCAACGCCGAGGTCGACGGCAGGATCAGGTCGGCATAGCGCGTGGTTTCATTAATGTACAGGTCGATGCTGACCATGAACTCCAGCCCGTCCAGGGCCTGCTCCAGTTGCCGGCCATTGGGCGTGGACAGCACCGGATTGCCAGCCACGGTGATCAGCGCACGGACCTGCCCTTCCCCACCCGTCAGCATCTCTTCTGCCAGGGCCGACACCGGCAACTCGCCGCCGTACTCGGGACGCCCGGACACGCGACTCTGCCACAGATTGAAATGCCCGCCCGACGTCGAGGCCACCAGATCCACCGCAGGTTCGGTGCACAACGCACCGCCAACGCGGTCGAGGTTGCCGGTGACCAGGTTGATCAGTTGCACCAGCCAATGACACAGCGTGCCGAAAGCCTGGGTCGAGACGCCCATCCGGCCATAGCAGACCGCTGTCGGCGCCGCCGCAAAATCCCGGGCCAGTTGGCGAATCTGTTCTGCCGGCACCGCGCACAAGGGGCTCATGGTGTCGGCTGTAAATGTTGCGATCGCCTGCCGCACGTCATCCAGACCATCCACCGGTAAATGGCTGTCGCGGGTCAGGCCTTCGGTGAGCAAGGTGTTGAGCAACCCGAACAACAGCGCTGCATCGCCACCGGGGCGCACGAACAGATGCTGATCGGCAATCGCTGCCGTTTCACTGCGACGCGGATCGACCACCACCACTTTGCCGCCCCGAGCCTGAATCGCCTTCAGGCGTTTTTCCACATCCGGCACGGTCATGATGCTGCCATTGGAAGCCAGTGGATTGCCGCCAAGAATCAGCATGAAATCGGTATGGTCGATGTCCGGAATCGGCAACAGCAAGCCGTGGCCGTACATCAAATGGCTGGTCAGGTGATGAGGCAACTGATCGACCGAGGTCGCGGAAAACCGGTTGCGGGTTTTCAGCAGGCCCAGGAAGTAGTTGCTGTGGGTCATCAAGCCATAGTTGTGCACGCTGGGGTTGCCTTGATAAACCGCCACCGCGTTCTGCCCGTGATGCTCTTGAATCGCCGCCAGGCGTTCAGCGACAAGGCTGAAGGCGTCTTCCCATTCGATAGGCTGCCATTCGCTGCCCACTCGCAGCATCGGCTGACGCAGGCGATCCGGATCATTCTGAATGTCTTGCAGGGCAACCGCTTTGGGGCAGATGTGCCCACGGCTGAACGTATCCAGCGGATCGCCTTTGATCGAGGTGATCTGCACGCCGCTGCCTTCGACCTCGGAGGTCTCGATGGTCAGGCCGCAGATGGCTTCACACAGGTGGCAGGCACGGTAATGGAGAGTCTTGGTCATGGCCAGTCTCTGTTTTGTTCTGGGCGGGCAATATCAGCCGCGGGAACAAAACTATGGCGCGTGACCCGCGACTGCGCCAGCGACGTTCGTCTTGTGAATCGGCCACCATCAGGCCAGCCGATGGCCGCGCACAATCAGTTCGGCGGCAACCTGGGTGACGCCTGCAACTGGATTTCCTGAATGGTTTCGATCTGTTCCTGGGCGACATGTACGCCGGTGAGCTCGCCGATCAGTCGCCAATGCTCGTCGAGCCCGGCGCTGATGGTGGCCATGCGGTCGATCATGCGTCGACCGGCCGCCTTGGTCACTTCGTCTTCACTGCGCATCAATTCGAAGGACATCGACGTCATGGAAGCAGTGAGGTGGGTCAAGGAACGGGCCGTGAGGCCGAGTAAATCCATTAATAGCTGTTCTTTCGATTCCATTCCGAAGGCTTCCTGCGTCGCTCGTGAGTTAGTTATAACCCAGCACTTTGCATAAGCAAATGTTTCAAGCCAGACACAGTGACAGCCGGCGCCTTAAAGCTTTGTAAAAACATGAGTACGGCCGTACAGACATCTTCACTGAAACCTCACTGAGGCTGAGAAATCTTCAACGCCTTCTTTTTAAGTGGTGAGGTCAATGCCGTCCATATTCCGCCGACAGCCAGCCAAAGCATGACGCCGGACCCGATCAGGATGATCGCTTTCTGGTTTGCAAGGATGCCCAACTGATGAGGCTCGGCTTGATAGACCTGCAAAGCAATATCAATGACGCTCACCACTGTGAACCACGCGACCACCAAGGCAGCGCCATGCTTCAGGTCGGGCGTCGATCGGGCGAGTAGTGAAGCCCCCAGATAGATTCCAATTGCGATCAATCCCCCCAATACCAAAAACTGGGTCGAATCAATCTGCAATCGCGTCATCTTTGAAATTCTTCACGCCGATAAAAGCGCCGACGATGGCGCCAACCACCGCACTCGGAACGCCCGGGTAAATCGTGCTGGCGATAATCGCGAAGCCCATGACCGTGGAAATCACTGCCATATCGAATGCGGGGGAAACACGACGAAGTCGTGTAAGGCCAGCGTGTCCGGTTTTATTGATCGCCATACAGCGCTCCCTCCCTGGGAGTGTTTGACTTTACTCAGTCGAGAATCCGCAATGGGGCGGATAATACCTGAGCGCAACCCAATACCCGGCACCTGAAAACGTAACAGCAAACGACTCCGCCACCTTGAAACGGCGCCACTGACGCAGCGCAGTTCGAGGGCAGAGAGCCTGCTCAACGGGTCTGTCACTCTTGGCCGGATGGCGAGCTGATCACGGCATTTATTGCATTCCAGCTTCGGCAACGTGTACAAATGTTGCTCTGGGCCTGCGCAACCTGGATCAATGCCACGGCGCACAGCTCAAAGGGTTGTAAAGCTTGAAACATGTTTGGAAGCTGTAAAAACAGCCCCTATTGGAAAAACGCGACATTTAATGTCAATATCGCGCCTCCCCCTATTTCGTCGCCCCGTGCGGCTTACGCCGCAGGTCTCGCCCGTTTTTCAGTTAAACAAGGCTTTGAGTATCTGCGGTCTGTTGCAAAAAGGTAGTCAATGATGAGCGCAAGGCACTTTCTCTCCCTGATGGATTGCACGCCCGAAGAGCTGGTCAGCGTGATCCGTCGAGGCGTTGAGCTCAAGGACCTGCGTAACCGCGGCGTACTGTTCGAGCCTCTGAAAAACCGCGTGCTCGGGATGATTTTCGAGAAGTCCTCGACCCGTACCCGTATTTCGTTCGAAGCCGGCATGATCCAGCTCGGTGGCCAGGCAATCTTCCTGTCGCCGCGTGACACACAGCTGGGCCGTGGCGAGCCGATCGGCGACTGCGCCATCGTGATGTCGAGCATGCTCGACGCCGTGATGATCCGTACCTTTGCCCACAGCACGTTGACCGAATTCGCCGCCAACTCCCGCGTGCCCGTGATCAACGGCCTGTCCGACGACCTGCACCCGTGCCAGTTGCTGGCCGACATGCAGACATTCCTCGAACATCGCGGCTCGATCCAGGGCAAGACCGTGGCCTGGATCGGCGACGGCAACAACATGTGCAACAGCTATATAGAAGCGGCGATCCAGTTCGACTTCCAGTTGCGCATTGCCTGCCCTGAAGGTTTTGAACCCAACCCGCAATTCGTGGCCAAGGCCGGTGATCGCGTGACCATCGTCCGCGATCCGAAGGAAGCCGTGCGCGGCGCTCATCTGGTGAGCACCGACGTCTGGACCTCCATGGGCCAGGAAGAAGAAACCGCCAAACGCCTGAAGCTGTTCGCGCCGTTCCAGGTCACCCGCGCCCTGCTCGACCTGGCTGCCGAGGATGTATTGTTCATGCACTGCCTGCCGGCCCACCGTGGCGAGGAAATCAGCCTCGACGTGCTCGATGACAAGCGCTCCGTGGCCTGGGATCAAGCGGAAAACCGTCTTCACGCTCAAAAGGCCCTGCTCGAGTTTCTCGTCCCGCCTTCGTACCACCACGCATGAGCCATCCATTACTGCTCAACCTGCGCAACCTCGCCTGCGGCTATCAAGACCAGCGAGTGGTGCAGAACCTCAACCTGCACTTGAATGCCGGCGATATCGGTTGCCTGCTGGGCTCTTCGGGCTGTGGCAAGACCACCACGCTGCGGGCGATTGCCGGTTTCGAACCGGTACACGAAGGCGAAATCACGCTGGCGGGCGAGACTATCTCACGCGCCGGTTTCACCCTCGCCCCTGAGAAACGCCGCATCGGCATGGTGTTCCAGGACTACGCGCTGTTTCCACATTTGAGCGTGGCCGAAAACATCGCCTTCGGAATCCGCAAGCATCCACAAAAGGATCGCGTCACCGAAGAACTGCTGGAACTGGTCAACCTGAAAAACCTGGGCAAGCGCTTCCCGCATGAGTTGTCCGGTGGCCAGCAACAGCGTGTCGCACTCGCCCGCGCACTGGCACCGGAACCGCAATTGCTGTTGCTCGACGAACCGTTCTCCAACCTCGATGGCGAACTGCGGCGCAAGCTCAGCCATGAGGTGCGCGATATTCTCAAGGCCCGAGGCACCAGCGCGATTCTGGTGACCCACGACCAGGAGGAAGCCTTCGCGGTGAGCGATCACGTGGGGGTTTTCAAGGAAGGCCGGCTGGAACAGTGGGACACGCCCTACAATCTGTATCACGAACCGCTGACGCCTTATGTGGCCAGCTTCATTGGCCAGGGATATTTCATCCGCGGCCAGTTGAGCAGCCCGGAATCGGTGCTGACCGAGTTGGGTGAACTGCGCGGCAATCGTGCCTATACCTGGCCGACTGGCAGCGCGGTGGACGTGTTATTGCGCCCGGACGATATCGTTTACGCACCCGACAGTGGTTTGAAGGCGCGGATTGTCGGCAAGTCTTTCCAGGGTGCGTCCACGTTGTACCGTTTGCAGATGCCTACCGGTGCACAACTGGAGTCGATTTTCCCGAGCCATGCTGATCATCAAGTCGGTGCCGAGGTCGGTATTCGCGTCGAGGCTGAACACCTTGTGTTGTTCCAGGCGTCGGGCAGCACGGCGGCGCAGATTCCGGTAGTAGAGTCCGGTGTCCGCCGCTACAGCACCGCCAGCTGATACACACGTACAAATGTGTGTGCGGGCTTGCTCGCGAAAGCGGTGTATCAGTCAACATCATCATTGACTGTCACACCGCTTTCGCGAGCAAGCCCGCACACACATTGGATTTTCGTCAGCCTAACGTCAGTGTTCCACTCGCAACCAGCGTCGCATTCCCGCCAATCTTCACTCGATCCCCTTCCAGCCGGCAGAACAACTCCCCGCCTCGCTTCGAGCACTGATAAGCGCTGAGACTCGACTTGCCCAGCCGCTTCGACCAATACGGGATCAGACTGCAATGGGTCGAACCGGTCACCGGGTCTTCATTGATGCCGATCGCCGGGGCAAAATATCGGGACACGAAATCATGCTTGCTGCCCTTGGCGGTGACGATTGCGCCCGGCCACGGCAGCTTGGCCAGCGCGACCATGTCTGGCTGACAATCGAGTACAGCCTGCTCGGACTCCAGCACCACGAACAATTCATTTGAACCCAGCACATCGACTACTCCGACGCCCAAGGCGCGTTCGACATCCAGGGTCACGCCCACTTCAGACGGCACGATGGCCGGGAAATCCAGCCACAACCGTCCACCCTCACGACTCACACTCAACGAGCCGGATTTGCAGATGAAGTCCAGGCGCTCGACCGGTTCCTTATGGATTTCGAACAACACATACGCGCTGGCTAAGGTCGCATGACCACACAACGGCACTTCAGTGGCCGGAGTAAACCAACGAATGTGCCAGCCCTGCCCTTCACGCACCATGAAGGCGGTTTCGGCGAGGTTGTGCTCGGCGGCGATCTTCTGCATCAACTCATCGGCGAGCCAGGCTTCGAGCCGATACACCATCGCCGGGTTGCCACTGAACGGCCGATCACTGAACGCATCGACCTGATGAAACTCAAGCTGCATAACCTTCTCCCTTTGTCAGGCCACGGAGCATGAAGCTGCCGACAACCCGACACCAGTGACAGAGCCCGTCAATTTCCACCATACAGCGCCGGACCGGAAGCCCTCGTCAGGCACGGCCGATATCAGCGAACTTTGCCTGGGTATGTTCGGCCAGCACCGCGGGTGCCAATTCGACTTCCAGCCCTCGTCGCCCCGCGCTGACAAAAATGCTGGCAAAGGGCTGAGCCGAATTGTCGATGAAAGTGCGCAAACGCTTCTTCTGCCCCAACGGACTGATACCGCCCAACAGATAACCCGTCGCGCGTTGCGCAGCGGCAGGATCGGCCATTTCGACTTTTTTCACGCCCGCTGCATGAGCCAGATGCTTCAAGTCCAGACTTCCGACGACCGGCACCACCGCCACCAACAATTCACCTTTCTCACTGGCTGCCAGCAGGGTCTTGAACACTTGCGCCGGGTCCAGTCCCAGTTTCTCCGCGGCCTCCAGCCCATAGGACGCAGCCTTCGGATCATGTTCATAACTGTGCACGCGATGTTCGGCTCGAACTTTTTTCAACAAATCCAATGCGGGGGTCATGGCAGCTCCAGACTGGGCGGCAGTAGAAAAATCCTGCGCTGGATTCTAGGACATTGATCGGCAAAAGGCTCTATTGCGCAACTGTTTCAAAGGCTTGGCAGTGCCTTGCGCCGTTCGTCCAGGTTGAGGCCGCTGCGTGAACGATACGTTCATTCACGTGACTAATAGTTGAATTGTGACTGACGGTTCACTTTCGACCTTTGACAGCGGCGTTTCTTGTCTATATTTTTTCGAATCTGAATACTGTACGAATGTGTCATCGCAACACCCAGCAGTAGACCGAGAACAGGATGGGGATTCTGCCTCGGTGGAAAACGCGCTTTGGCCATGACGAAAGAAGCGCCAGACAACAACAAAAATGAGGTTTTCAATGACAACTGCTTTACATCAACCGTCGCTCTCAAGCCAATGCATGGCCGAGTTTCTGGGCACTGCACTGCTTATCTTTTTTGGCACTGGTTGCGTTGCTGCGCTCAAGGTCGCGGGTGCCAGCTTTGGCTTGTGGGAAATCAGCATCATCTGGGGCGTGGGCGTGAGCATGGCAATCTACCTGACCGCCGGGGTTTCCGGGGCTCACCTCAATCCTGCCGTGAGCATTGCCCTGAGCATTTTCGCTGACTTCGAAAAGCGCAAACTGCCGTTTTATATCCTCGCTCAAATTGCTGGCGCGTTCTGCGGGGCATTTTTGGTCTACACGCTGTACAGCAATTTATTCTTCGATTTCGAACAAACTCACCATATGGTTCGTGGCACCCAGGCCAGCCTCGAACTGGCGTCGGTGTTCTCCACCTTCCCCAACCCGGCCCTGTCCACCGCCCAGGCTTTCCTGGTTGAAGTGATCATCACCGCCATCCTGATGGGCGTGATCATGTCTCTGACCGACGACAACAATGGTCTGCCAAAGGGGCCTCTGGCACCGTTGCTGATCGGCCTGCTGATTGCAGTGATTGGCAGCTCGATGGGTCCGCTGACCGGTTTTGCGATGAACCCGGCGCGTGATTTCGGTCCGAAGCTGATGACATTCCTCACCGGTTGGGGTGAAATTTCCCTCACTGGCGGGCGCGATATCCCGTATTTCCTGATTCCAATTTTTGCACCGATTGTCGGTGCCTGCCTCGGCGCTGCAGCTTATCGCGGGCTGATTGCCCGTCATCTGCCCAACGCCACACCTGCTACAAAGGACGCAACACCGGCCATTGACGGCAAACCAAGAACTTCTTGATACCGTAGGCGTGTGATCCTGCCCATAAGATCGCGCGCCGGACCTCACTCCCTTTTTTCGTCCAAGGCAATCGACATGACCGACACTCAGAATAAGAACTACATCATTGCCCTTGATCAGGGTACGACCAGCTCCCGCGCGATCATTTTCGACCGTGACGCGAACGTGGTCTGCACCGCCCAGCGCGAATTCGTCCAGCATTACCCGCAAGCCGGTTGGGTCGAACACGACCCGATGGAAATCTTTGCCACCCAAAGCGCCGTGATGGTCGAGGCCCTGGCTCAAGCCGGCCTGCATCACGACCAGGTCGCGGCCATTGGCATCACCAACCAGCGCGAAACCACCGTGGTCTGGGACAAGACCACCGGCCGCCCGATCTACAACGCGATCGTCTGGCAGTGCCGCCGCAGTACCGAGATCTGCCAGCAACTCAAGCGCGACGGTCACGAGCAATACATCAGCGACACCACCGGCCTGGTCACCGACCCGTACTTCTCCGGCACCAAACTCAAGTGGATCCTCGACAACGTCGAAGGCAGCCGCGAACGCGCGCGCAAAGGCGAACTGCTGTTCGGCACCGTCGACAGCTGGCTGATCTGGAAATTTACCGGCGGCAAGGTCCACGTTACCGACTACACCAACGCCTCGCGCACCATGCTCTTCAACATCCACACGCTTGAGTGGGACGCGAAGATGCTGGAGGTGCTGGATATTCCGCGCGAGATGCTGCCGGAAGTGAAGTCCTCGTCCGAAATCTACGGCCACACCAAAAGCGGCATCGCCATCGGCGGTATCGCCGGCGACCAGCAAGCGGCCCTCTTCGGCCAGATGTGCGTCGAGCCAGGCCAGGCGAAAAACACTTACGGCACCGGCTGTTTCCTGCTGATGAACACCGGCGACAAAGCCGTGAAGTCCAAGCACGGCATGCTCACCACCATCGCCTGCGGCCCGCGTGGCGAAGTGGCTTATGCATTGGAAGGCGCGGTGTTCAACGGTGGTTCGACCGTTCAGTGGCTGCGTGACGAACTGAAAATCATCAACGACGCCCACGACACCGAATACTTCGCCAACAAGGTCAAGGACAGCAACGGCGTGTATCTGGTACCAGCCTTTACCGGTCTCGGCGCGCCATATTGGGACCCGTACGCCCGTGGCGCCCTGTTCGGTCTGACTCGCGGCGTTCGCGTAGATCACATTATTCGTGCAGCACTGGAGTCGATTGCCTACCAGACCCGCGACGTTCTGGACGCCATGCAACAGGATTCCGGCGAACGCTTGAAATCCCTGCGCGTGGACGGCGGCGCGGTCGCGAACAACTTCCTGATGCAGTTCCAGGCCGACATCCTTGGCACTCAGGTCGAGCGTCCGCAAATGCGCGAAACCACCGCACTGGGCGCGGCATATCTGGCCGGCCTGGCGTGCGGCTTCTGGGGCAGCCTGGATGAGTTGCGTGGCAAGGCAGTGATCGAACGCGAATTCGAACCGACCCTGGACGAAACCGCCAAGGAAAAACTCTACGCCGGCTGGAAAAAAGCCGTCAGCCGCACCCGCGACTGGGAACCGCATGAAGGTGCTGAATAAGCCAACAACAGGGTTGTAACTGGTCGGGAGCGGATTCCTGCGGCATCATGGGCAAATTTTGCACGGCAGCCAAAGGAAGCCCCATGAATCTGCCTCCCCGTCAGCAGCAAATCCTCGAACTGGTCCGCGAACGCGGCTATGTCAGCATCGAGGAAATGGCTACGCTGTTCGTCGTTACACCGCAGACCATCCGCCGCGATATCAATCAGCTCGCGGAAGCCAATTTGTTGCGTCGCTACCACGGCGGCGCAGCCTACGATTCCAGCGTCGAAAACACCGCCTACGCCATGCGTGCCGACCAGATGCGCGATGAAAAACAGCGTATCGGCGAAGCCATTGCCGCGCAGATCCCCGATCACGCCTCGCTGTTCATCAATATCGGTACCACCACCGAATCGATTGCCCGGGCGTTGCTCAATCACAATCACCTGAAAATCATCACCAACAACCTCCACGTGGCCTCGATGCTCAGCGCCAAGGACGACTTCGACGTTCTGCTGACTGGCGGCAATGTGCGGCGCGACGGCGGTGTGGTCGGTCAGGCGAGTGTCGACTTCATTAACCAGTTCAAGGTCGACTTTGCCCTGGTCGGCATCAGCGGTATCGATGAAGACGGCAGCCTGCTGGACTTCGATTACCAGGAAGTGCGGGTGTCCCAGGCGATCATCGCCAATGCCCGGCAAGTGATTCTGGCGGCTGACTCCAGCAAATTCGGGCGCAACGCCATGATTCGTTTGGGGCCGATCAGTCTGATTGATTGCCTGGTCACCGATCAGCAGCCTGTGCCTGCCTTGGCGCAGTTGTTGAGTCAGCACAAGATTCGGCTGGAGGTTGTTTAACCGCGAAGGCGGTTAAACAACCTCGTAGGAGCCAGGCTTGCCGGCGAAGGCGGCCTTGAGTACGCCTTCGCCGGCAAGCCTGGCTCCTACAACAGCACGCGCCACCTCCCCTCCTCTCCACGTTCAATGTTCGTAAATTTTCCTTTAACCGCCCTTCGATCAGTATTTTCAATCGAAGTTGACTGGATGTGGGCGGTTTAATGGGCTACTATTTTCGCAAATGAACATTAATGTTCGTATTCCAATACAGAAAATCAAAAGAGCCGAGGCCAGCCGATGCCCACTTCTACCTTGCCTACGCCCCCTCTCGCAGAGGTCTACGACATCGCCGTCATCGGTGGCGGGATCAATGGCGTGGGGATCGCAGCGGATGCCGCCGGCCGCGGCCTTTCGGTGTTCCTTTGCGAAAAGGATGACCTGGCCAGCCACACTTCGTCAGCCAGCAGCAAGCTGATCCACGGTGGCCTGCGCTACCTCGAACATTACGAATTCCGCCTCGTACGCGAAGCCCTCGCCGAACGCGAAGTGTTGCTGGCCAAGGCGCCGCACATCGTCAAGCAAATGCGCTTCGTGTTGCCGCACCGTCCGCACCTGCGTCCAGCGTGGATGATTCGCGCCGGCCTGTTCCTGTATGACAACCTCGGCAAGCGGGAAAAACTCGAAGGTTCGAGAAGCCTGAAGTTCGGTCCGGACAGCCCGCTGAAAAGCGAAATCACCAAAGGCTTCGAATACTCCGATTGCTGGGTCGACGACGCGCGCCTGGTGGTGCTGAACGCCATGGCCGCCCGCGAGAAAGGCGCCCACGTCCACACCCAGACCCGTTGCGTCAGCGCCCGTCGCACCAAGGGCCTGTGGCATCTGCACCTGGAACGCGCCGATGGCAGCCTGTTTTCGATTCGCGCCAAGGCTCTGGTGAACGCTGCCGGCCCGTGGGTCGCCAAGTTCATTCGTGACGACCTGAAGATGGAATCGCCGTACGGCATTCGCCTGATCCAGGGCAGCCACCTGATCGTGCCGAAACTGTATGAAGGCGAACACGCGCACATTCTGCAAAACGAAGATCAGCGCATCGTGTTCACCATTCCGTACCTGAACCACTTCACCCTGATCGGCACCACCGACCGTGAATACACCGGCGACCCGGCCAAAGTGGCGATTACCGAAGGCGAAACCGATTACCTGCTCAAAGTGGTCAACGCCCACTTCAAGAAGCAGATCAGCCGCGACGATATCCTGCACAGCTATTCCGGTGTTCGTCCGCTGTGCAACGACGAATCCGACAACCCGTCGGCCGTCACCCGCGACTACACCCTGGCGCTCTCGGGCACTGGCGAAGAAGCGCCGTTGCTGTCGGTGTTCGGCGGCAAGCTGACCACCTACCGCAAACTGGCCGAGTCGGCGCTGGCACAACTGGCGCCGTACTTCACGCACATCAAGCCAACCTGGACCGCTAGCGCGACATTGCCGGGCGGTGAAGACATGACCACCCCGCAGGCGTTGAGCTCGCTGATTCGCGACAAGTTCGACTGGGTCCCGACTGAAATTTCTCGCCGCTGGGCAACCACTTATGGCAGCCGCACCTGGCGCATGCTGGAAGGCGTGCAGAACCTCAGCGACCTGGGCGAACACATCGGCGGCGGTCTCTATACCCGCGAAGTCGATTACCTGTGCAGCGAAGAGTGGGCGACCACCGCCCATGACATTCTGTGGCGTCGCAGCAAGCTGGGCTTGTTCACCACCCCCGCCGAACAGCAGAAACTGGCGGATTACCTGAGCAAGGTCGAGCAGAACCGCAGCAAGATCGAAGCGGCCTGATCGCCTATTCGTTTAAACGAAAGCCCCTGAATCTCACGATTCAGGGGCTTTTTTACAGGTATTTACTGCGCCAGATGCAGCAGCAGGAAATCAATGAACGCCCTCGATTTGTGGGGCAGATGCGGGCTGTTGGGGAACACCACGTTGACGGACTGCGAGGGCAGCGAATAGTCGGGCAACAGGCGGATCAGCCGCTCGCTGGCGATGTCGTCCTTGACCACCCACGCGGGCAGCACCGAAACGCCCAGCGACGACAACGTCATGGAGCGGATGGCCGTGGAAGAGTTGGATTCATACTGATTGATCCCGTTGATCTCGACAGTCCCCAATTGTGGATGGCGCAACGTCCACTGGGTCGGTGCCTGCAAGTTGCTGTTGGCAATCCACGGCAGCGAATTCAGGTCTTGAGGGTTTTGCACCGGGTGACGCGCAAGAAACGTCTCGGTAGCCACCAGGACAATTTCATAATCCGCCAGTTTACGGCTCTTGAATGCCGAGTCCGCCAAGTTGCCTAAACGGATAACCAGGTCTAACTTTTCCGCCACCAGGTCATTGAGTGACGAGTTAAAGTTATAACAGAGTTTTATCTCCGGGTAGCGCTCTATGAATTGTGGTATCAACGGCAGAATATAAGCCTCACCGTATTCACTGGTGGAACTGAAGCGCAACTTTCCGGAGACTCGGTTATGCCCTTTTAATACATTATCAAAGGCGTTATCGATATCCGCGACAATGCCTTTGAACTCTTCATAAAAGTCCTGACCGATTTCGGTGAGGGATATATTTCGGGTATTTCTAATCAACAGCGTCGCCGACAGCACGTCCTCCAGCGCCTTGACATGCAGGCTGGCCATGGCTTTGCTGATGCTCAGGTAATTGGCCGCCTTGGTGTAAGAACCAAAATCAACCACAGCCAGAAATGTCTGGACCCGATTAAGATGAGTGTGCATAGCAATATGGCTCACTGTTAAATCCTGTCAAACATTGTTTCAAGGATAGTCGTATCGACAGTTCAAGTCCACCGCCCCTATGCTTTGCGGCAAAGGGGAAACACCATGACTTATCGCTACAAAGTTGCACTGATATTTCTGATCGGATTTTTTATAGACTGCATTAACATCTTTATGTCAGCGGTCGCATTACCGAGTATATCGGCGGCGCTGCACGTTAGTACTTCAGACGTTGCCTGGGTGGCTAATGCTTATATTCTGGGGCTGACGCTGATCATTCCGGTCAGCACCTGGCTGGCCGGTCGTTTTGGCAGCCGGGAAATCCTCACCGCCTCGATGCTCGTGTTCACAGGTTCCGTGTGGATGTGCGGGCTGGCCAACAGTTTCAACGAGCTGGTGATCTGGCGCTTCGTCCAGGGGATTGGCGGTGGCCTGTTGATTCCAGTCGGCCAGGCGCTGACGTTCAACCTGTTCAAGGGTGAGCAGCGGGCGAAAATATCCACATTGGTCATGGCCGTTGCCCTTATAGCCCCCGCTATTTCACCGACCATCGGCGGTGTCATCGTCGACAGCAGCTCCTGGCGCTGGGTGTTCTACAGCAACATCCCGTTCTCGCTGATCGCGGCGTTGCTGTCCTGGTTCTGGATCAACGAAGCGCGGCCGACGAGTTTGCCCCGGCCCGACATCAAAGGCTTGCTGCTGGTCAGCGCGGCACTCGGCAGCCTGCTGATGGGCATGTCGTTGTACGGCGGCGATGCTCCGGCATGGGTGGCCGCCCTCTTCGTCATGGCCGGCGTTGCTTTCGTCGTGCTGTACGGGCTGCATTACCGCACATGCAAAAACCCGATCATTGAACTGAGCCTGCTCAAAAGCAAAAAACTCAGCACCTCGATCTTTATCTATTACGCGATCCCCGGTGTGTTCACGGGGGTCAACTTGATGAGCATCTTCTTCCTGCAAAACACCCTGCACTTCAGCGCCCGCCTGACAGGGATGTTCATGATCCTCTACGCCATCGGCGCGTTCATCGCGATGCTGATCTGTGGCCGGGTCTACAACCGGATGGGCGCAAAGCGCCTGTTTGCCCTCGGCATGCTGTTGCACAGTGCCGGCATCGCCACCCTGTTACTGGTGAACAATCCCTCAGACCTTCTGGTGATTGTCATCGCCTACAGCTTGATGGGGATTGGCGGCGGCATGGGTGCCAACACAGCACAAACCACGTCGTTGATGGACTTCGAGGGCAGTGACACCCACAAGGCCAGTGTCATCTGGAACATCAACCGACAGATGTCATTCAGCATCGGCGCCGCCCTCTTCCTGATGGTTTTCAACCTGCTCTTGAAGCATTTCGATACCACCCAGGCCTACCACGTGACGTTCGCCATCGCCGCGCTGGTGGGCCTGTTCCCACTCTTTCAACTGAGTCAGTGGAACACTCAAAAGGACTGTCATGCACAACAAAATAGTTGAACAGGCGCACCACAGCATTCATCACGTGCACGAGCTGATCCACACCCTGTTCACCGACGCCAACGGTAAGGGGCAGGCTGTGCTCGAGCCGCTGATGTCGGCATTCGCCGAGCACTTCACCATGGTCACCACCTCGGCCGCCATCGTCAGCCGGGCGACGGTCGAACAGATGTTCAAGGGTGCAATCGGCGCCAAACCGGGCCTGGAAATCTTCATCAGCGACCTGCAGACGGTGTGGCAAGAAGGCGCCAGCGTGGCGATCCGCTACAAGGAAACCCATCGCCTCGACCAGCGCGAAAGCTCACGGATTTCGGTGGCGATCATTGGCCTGCATCACCACAACGCCCAATGGATCTACCTGCATGAAACGCCGCTAAGCCAAGAAAGCTGATTTTTGGGTGAACGACACAATCATTGTCGCTTCTATTACCTGATCAATAGCATTAGCGGCCCCGAACACCATTCGGTTTTCCGAACGCGACCTGTCGGTCAATTCGGTTAACCGGATTAACCTTCGCCAGAAACTACCACCATAAATATTTAATACCCTTATAAATCAATAACTTGATCTATATCGCCTGGCCTGGCACGAGTCATGCTCTACACTCTTGGACGAATGTCTGATGCAACCACACTTCAGGAGCCGTCAGGCATTCGAAGCACAAAAGGGCCGATGAACTGGCTCCATAAAAAAAACAATGTCGAGGAAAATTTGATGCGCATCGTTCCCCATATCCTGGGCGCAGCCATTGCTGCCGCTCTGATTAGCACTCCAGTTTTCGCTGCCGAGCTCACCGGCACACTGAAGAAGATCAAAGAGTCCGGCACCATCACCCTCGGGCATCGTGACGCTTCCATTCCGTTTTCCTATATCGCGGACGCTTCCGGCAAACCGGTTGGCTACTCCCACGATATCCAGCTGAAAATCGTCGAAGCCATCAAGAAAGACCTGGACATGCCGAACCTCCAGGTCAAATACAACCTCGTAACCTCGCAAACCCGTATCCCGCTGGTGCAAAACGGCACCGTGGACGTCGAGTGCGGCTCCACCACCAACAACGTGGAACGTCAGCAGCAAGTTGACTTCTCCGTCGGCATCTTCGAAATCGGTACGCGTCTTCTCTCCAAGAAAGACTCAACGTACAAGAATTTCGACGACCTGAAAGGCAAGAACGTCGTGACCACCGCGGGTACCACGTCCGAGCGCATCCTCAAGTCGATGAACGCCGACAAGCAGATGGGCATGAACGTCATCTCCGCCAAAGACCACGGCGAATCCTTCCAGATGCTGGAATCGGGCCGTGCCGTCGCATTCATGATGGACGACGCGCTGCTGGCCGGTGAAGCGGCCAAAGCCAAGAAGGCGAGTGACTGGGAAGTGACCGGTGACCCGCAGTCCTACGAAATCTATGGCTGCATGGTTCGCAAGGGCGACGCACCGTTCAAGAAAGCCGTGGACGACGCGATTGTTGCGACCTACAAGTCGGGCGAGATCAACGAAATCTACAAAAAATGGTTCATGTCGCCAATCCCGCCAAAAAACCTGAACCTGAACTTCCCGATGAGCGACGAGCTCAAGGCCCTGATCGCCAATCCGACCGATAAAGCGGCTGACGACAAGAAATCCTGATTTCTGACTAACCTTATCTCCTGAAAGGGCCGCTGCCCTTTCAGGAGGTAGTCACTCCCTGCTGGCATTTTTGGAAACACTCGAACCGGTGGCTGTCGAGCCGCTCGTGTGTGCCTGATCAACAAGATCAGGGCGGGAACGGAGCTTCCCCAGGCGGGCACTTGTACATCGATCGATCTGAGGGGAGACCCTAATGAATTACAACTGGGACTGGGGCGTGTTCTTCAAGTCCACCGGCGTGGGCAGCGAGATTTATCTCGACTGGTACCTCACCGGTTTGGGCTGGACCATCGCCATCGCCATCGTGGCCTGGATCATCGCGCTGACGCTGGGCTCGATCCTGGGCGTCATGCGCACCGTGCCGAATCGCATCGTATCGGGCATCGCGACCTGCTACGTCGAACTCTTCCGTAATGTGCCGCTGCTGGTTCAGCTGTTCATCTGGTACTTCCTGGTACCCGATCTGCTGCCACAAAACCTGCAGGACTGGTACAAACAGGACCTGAACCCGACCACCTCGGCGTTCCTCAGCGTTGTTGTCTGCCTGGGCCTGTTCACCACCGCCCGCGTTTGCGAACAAGTGCGCACCGGCATTCAGGCGCTGCCCAAAGGCCAGGAAGCTGCCGCTCGCGCCATGGGCTTCAAGCTGCCACAGATCTACTGGAACGTGCTGCTGCCCCAGGCCTACCGGATCATCATTCCGCCGCTCACCTCGGAATTCTTGAACGTGTTCAAGAACACCTCCGTCGCCTCGCTGATCGGCCTGATGGAATTGCTCGCACAGACCAAACAGACCGCCGAGTTTTCCGCGAACCTGTTCGAAGCTTTCACCCTGGCGACGCTGATCTACTTCACCCTGAACATGAGCCTGATGCTGCTGATGCGTGGGGTCGAGAAGAAAGTCGCCGTACCGGGCCTGATCTCCGTAGGGGGTAAATGATGGAATTCGACTTCTCGGGCATCATCCCGTCCCTGCCGGGTTTGTGGAACGGCATGGTCATGACCCTGCAATTGATGGCGCTGGGCGTCGTCGGCGGGATCATCCTCGGCACCCTCCTGGCGCTGATGCGCCTGTCCCACAGCAAGCTGCTGTCGAACATCGCCGGTGCCTACGTCAACTACTTCCGTTCAATCCCGTTGCTGCTGGTCATCACCTGGTTCTACCTGGCGGTGCCGTTCGTGCTGCGCTGGATCACCGGCGAAGACACCCCGATCGGCGCGTTCGCCTCCTGCATCGTGGCCTTCATGATGTTCGAAGCGGCGTACTTCTGCGAAATCGTCCGGGCCGGTGTGCAGTCGATCCCCAAGGGTCAGATGGGTGCCGCGCAAGCGCTGGGCATGAGCTATGGCCAGATGATGCGTTTGATCATCCTGCCGCAAGCGTTCCGCAAGATGACCCCGCTGTTGCTGCAACAGAGCATCATCCTGTTTCAGGACACTTCGCTGGTCTACGCGGTCGGCCTGGTGGACTTCCTCAATGCCTCGCGTGCCAGTGGCGACATCATCGGTCGCTCCAATGAGTTCCTGATCTTCGCAGGTCTCGTGTACTTCACAATCAGCTTTGCCGCCTCGCTGCTGGTCAAGCGTCTGCAAAAAAGGTTTGCCGTATGATCTCTATCAAGAATGTCAACAAGTGGTATGGCGACTTCCAGGTACTGACTGACTGCAGCACCGAGGTCAAAAAAGGCGAAGTGATCGTGGTGTGCGGGCCGTCCGGCTCCGGCAAATCCACCCTGATCAAATGCGTCAACGCACTGGAACCGTTCCAGAAAGGCGACGTGGTGGTCGATGGCACGTCCATCGCCGACCCGAAGACCAACCTGCCGAAACTGCGCTCGCGCGTCGGCATGGTGTTCCAGCATTTCGAACTGTTCCCGCACCTGACCATCACCGAAAACCTGACCATCGCGCAGATCAAGGTGTTGGGCCGCAGCAAGGAAGAAGCCACCAAGAAAGGCCTGCAACTGCTTGAGCGCGTCGGCCTGTCGGCTCACGCCCACAAGCACCCGGGCCAGCTCTCCGGTGGCCAGCAACAGCGTGTGGCAATTGCCCGTGCGCTGGCGATGGACCCGATCGTCATGTTGTTCGACGAACCGACCTCGGCGCTGGACCCTGAAATGGTCAACGAAGTGCTCGACGTGATGGTGCAACTGGCCCACGAAGGCATGACCATGATGTGCGTGACCCACGAAATGGGCTTTGCCCGCAAAGTGGCGGACCGTGTGATCTTCATGGACCAGGGCAAGATCATCGAAGACTGCAAGAAAGAAGAGTTCTTCGGCGACATCACCCACCGCGCCGAGCGTACACAGCATTTCCTTAACAAGATTCTGCAGCACTAAGAAAAACACCGCTCCCCAAATGTGGGAGCGGGCTTTTGTGGTGAGGTGGTTTTGTGGCGAGGGGATTTATCCCCGTTCGGCTGCGCAGCAGTCGTCAACCCATCGCATGCGGTTTAACTATGAAATGCTGGGGCCGCTTCGCAGCCCAACGGGGATAAATCCCCTCGCCACAGAAACCCACTCACCGCCCTAGCCAGCTCCCACAAGGGGCCGGCGGCGATATGGAGATTTGTGTTGTGGTTGACCCAAGGCATCTGTGATGAAATGCGACCCCACTCTCTATCGCGCCGCGCCGCCATCACTCGCCGTGAAACCCCGTCTGATTCGCCATCTGTTCCTGCCGCCGCTGGTCATCGCCCTGATGATCGGATTGGGTTACCTCGGCTTCTGGGTCAGTGAACACTACGGGATTCGCAGCCTCAGCGAGAACGGCCAGCGTCAGCTCGAACTGCACGCCCGCGCCGTCGAGAGCGAGATCAGCAAGTACACCTACCTCCCCAGCCTGCTGGAACTTGAATCCAGTGTTTCAAAACTGCTGGCCGACCCGTCACCGGAACACCGGCAGACCGTCAACGACTACCTCGAAGGCCTGAACCGGCGCAGCCGCAGTCGGGCTATCTACGTGATGGACACCACCGGCCGCGTCATGGCCACCAGCAACTGGCGCGATGTCGACAGTTACCTGGGTGAAGACCTGTCCTTTCGCGCCTATTTCCAGAACGCCGTGCGCGGTCAGTCAGGACGCTTCTACGGCATCGGCAGCACCAGCGGCGAACCCGGTTACTACCTGGCCCACGGCCTGGAAGAACACGGCAAGATCATCGGCGTCGCGGTGGTCAAAGTGCGCCTCGAAGCCATGGAAGAACGCTGGCAGCGCGCGCGCCTCGAAGCCTTCGTCAGCGACGAGAACGGCATCATTATTCTGTCCAGCGATCCGGCACGACGGCTGAAGTCGGTTGTGCCATTGAGCGACGAAACCAAAGAGAAACTGGCCCGCAGCCTTCAGTACTACTGGTTCCCGCTGAACGAACTGCAACCGCTGGCCCGGGAACAACTGGCTGAAGGCGAGGAAAAACTGACCTTCCCCGCCAACAGCGAAGTGGAATCAGATGAAGAGGACATCAGCTACCTCTCGCAGACCCGCCCCTTGAGCGACACCCCGTGGAACTTCACCCTGCTCACGCCGCTCCAGGATTTGCGCCGTGAAGCGATCAATCAGGGGATTCTGGTGGCGGTGGCGTTTGCCCTCGTGGCGTTCCTGCTGATCGCCTGGAACGAGCGGCGCAAGGTGATCGCCACCCGCCTCGCTGCCCGTGAAGCCCTGCAGGAAGCCAACAATCAACTTGAACGTCGGATTACCGAACGCACCACCGACCTGCGCGCCAGCAACGAACGACTCAAAGGCCAGATCCGCGAACGGCGTCAGGCCGAAGAGACGTTGCGCCGCGCCCAGGATGAACTGGTGCAGGCCGGTAAACTCGCCGCCATCGGGCAGATGTCGACCAGCATCGCCCACGAATTGAACCAGCCGCTGGCGGCGCTGCGCACCTTGTCCGGCAACACCGTGCGCTTTCTCGAGCGCGGTCAGCTGGACGTCGCCAGCACCAACCTCAAGACCATTAACGAATTGATCGATCGCATGGGCCGGATCACCGCCAGCCTGCGTTCCTTCGCCCGTCGCGGTGACGACAAAGGCCGGGCCAGCCTCGGCAAAGCGGTGGATGCTGCCTTGCAACTGCTGGGCGGTCGCGTGGAAAGCGCGCACCTGAAAGTGCATCGTGACTTCAACGATGTGCAGGTGCAGATCGACCAGACCCGCCTGGAGCAGATTCTGGTCAACCTGATCGGCAACGCCCTCGACGCCATGCAGGCTCAACCGTTGCCCGAGTTGTGGCTCGAAGGCGAAGCGTTCGATGGCAAATATCGCCTGCGCGTACGCGATAACGGCCACGGCATCGACGCCGAAGCGCGCAAGCACTTGTTCGAACCCTTCTTCACCACCAAACCCGGCGAACAAGGTCTGGGCCTCGGCCTGACCCTTTCCGCCAGCCTGGCCGCCGCCACCGGAGGGCATCTGGGTGTCGAACACCCGGCCAGCGGTGGCACCACCTTCGTCCTCAGTTTACCGTTGGTAAGCCCCACTCACGCCGAGCCAATATGAACAACGACCTTAGTGTGCTGATCGTCGAAGACGACCCCCATGTGCTGCTCGGCTGCCAGCAGGCGCTGACCCTGGAAGACATCCCCAGCGTGGGCGTGGGCAGCGCCGAAGAAGCGCTGGAGCGGGTCGGCGACAACTTTGCCGGCATCGTCATCAGCGACATTCGCCTGCCGGGCATCGATGGCCTGGAACTGCTGACCCGACTCAAGGCCCGCGACCGCAGCCTGCCGGTGGTGTTGATCACCGGTCACGGCGACATTTCCATGGCCGTGGGCGCAATGCAGAAAGGCGCCTATGACTTCATGGAGAAACCCTTCTCGCCGGAACGCTTGGTGGATGTCGCCCGTCGCGCGCTGGAGCAACGCAGCCTGGCCCGGGAAGTCTCTTCGTTGCGCCGGCAACTGGCGGAGCGCGATTCCCTGGAAGGCCGCATCATCGGCCGCTCGCCGGCCATGCAGAACCTGCGCGAATTGATCGCCAACGTCGCCGATACGTCGGCCAACGTGCTGATCGAGGGCGAGACCGGCACTGGTAAAGAACTGGTTGCGCGTTGCCTGCACGACTTCAGCCGCCGGCACACCAAACAGTTCGTCGCGCTGAACTGCGGCGGCCTGCCGGAGAACCTGTTCGAAAGCGAAATTTTCGGCCATGAGGCCAATGCTTTCACCGGTGCCGGCAAACGGCGCATCGGCAAGATCGAACACGCTGACGGCGGCACGCTGTTCCTCGACGAAGTCGAAAGCATGCCCCTGCCCTTGCAGATCAAACTGCTGCGGGTGTTGCAGGAACGCACCCTTGAACGCCTGGGTTCGAACCAGAGCGTGGCCGTGGATTGCCGAGTCATTGCGGCGACCAAGTCCGACCTCGACGAATCGAGCAAGGCCGGCGAGTTTCGCAGTGACCTGTATTACCGCCTGAACGTGGTGACGCTCGAATTGCCACCGCTGCGCGAACGTCGCGAAGACATCCTGCAACTGTTCGAACACTTCCTGCAGCAGTCGTCCCTGCGCTTCGACCGCGCCGTGCCGGAGCTGGACAACCAGACCCTGTCGAACCTGATGAGCCACGACTGGCCCGGCAACGTGCGCGAACTGCGCAACGTCGCCGAGCGTTTTGCCCTCGGCCTGCCGGCGTTCAAGAAGTCCGGCGCCAGTGGCAGCAATCAGGGCCTGGCCTTCGCCGAAGCGGTGGAAGCGTTCGAGCGCAATTTGCTCGGCGACGCATTGCAACGCAGCGGCGGCAACCTGACCCAGGCCAGCCTGGAACTGGGGATGGCCAAGACCACGCTGTTCGACAAAGTCAAAAAGTACGGGCTGAGCCACTGATGGACCTGATTCTGAAAGCGGCGTTGGGTGCCGCAGTGGTCCTCATCCTCGCGGCACTGGCCAAGACCAAAAACTATTACATCGCAGGCCTGGTGCCGCTGTTTCCGACCTTTGCGCTGATTGCGCATTACATCGTCGGCAAGGGACGTTCGGTGGATGATTTGAAGACCACCATCGTGTTCGGGATGTGGTCGATCATTCCGTACTTCGTTTATCTGGCGACGTTGTATGTGATGGTCGACCGGATGCGGTTGGAGGCTTCGTTGGCCGTGGCGGCGGTGGCGTGGTTGATGGCGGCCACCGTGCTTGTCACCGTGTGGGTCCGCCTCCACGCCTGACCACCGCCAACCCCTGTGGGAGCGAGCTCCCACAGTAATACGGCTCGCCGCGAGATCAGCTAACGGTGCCGCCTTTTGATTCGCTCATGATCTGCCGGATCGCTCCAACAAAGGTTTCCACCGGCTGTCCACCGCTCACCGCATACTGCCCGTTAAACACCACCGTCGGCACCGAACTCACCCCGCGCGACAGCCACAGCTGCTCTTCTTCAAGCACCTCTTTGGCAAACTCATCGGACGCCAGAATCGCCGCCGCCCGCTGCCGATTCAACCCGACGCTTTCCGCAATCTGCGCCAACTGCTGGTGATCGGACGGATTACCGCCATCGGTGAAGTACGCTTTGAACAGCGCTTCTTTCAAATTGAATTGCAACCCTTCCAGCCCCGCCCAGAACAGCAACCGATGGGCATCAAAGGTGTTGTAGATGCGGCTGTTGCCATCCGTGCGAAACGCAAACCCGACCTCGGCGCCACGGGCGCGGATCATCTCGCGGTTCTTCTGCGATTGCTCAGGGGTCGAGCCGTACTTTTCGCTGATGTGTTCGGTGATGTTCTGCCCTTCCGGCCCCATCTTCGGGTTCAGTTCAAACGGCTGGAAACGGAGCTCGGCCTGGACCTCATCGCCCAGCAAATCCAGGGCCCGGGTCAGGCCATACAGGCCGACCACGCACCACGGGCAGGACACGTCGCTGACGAAATCGATTTTCAGGGGGGTACTCATCATTCACCTCGCAGGCTGGAAAGGCGGCGGAAAGTTTGAACGATACACCTGACAGCACTGAGGTGGGAGCCGTTGCTGAATTCGCCTGTGGGACAGAGGTGGCAGTCATTCCACTATTCCCTGTGGGAGCGGGCTTGCTCGCGAAAGCGGTGTATCAGTCAAGCAGATAGCGACTGACTCGACGCCTTCGCGAGCAAGCCCGCTCCCACAAGGTATTTTCAGTGTTTGGGAGGGGGTGTTTAGTTCTGTTTAAGGTTACTTCCTGAAAGCTACAGCGCCTTGCGCCGTCGCCTACAACAACGTCAGAATCCGCCGGCTTGTGCGCCTGGGGGGCCGTCGGTAACTTGGTTCGTGTCACTGATTCCCAGTGATCGGGTTTAGTAGCCCGGCTTTTCCAATTCGGACGTACATGCGTCATCTATTCAGGCATTCGCCTGCACTTGATGGTAGCTGTGCGCATGGCGTCCTCGGACGCGCCGGTTTTGGATTGGTGGCCGGTCTACTAACTTGCGCACAGCTGCCACCCTTCCGTTTAGTAGCGAGACAGGTTGCGGCTCTATTAACAGGAGTACCAATCCAATGTTCAAGATCACACCAAATCCACCAGAAACCGACGACGTCTCCCCCTACGAAACCCCAGACTCCAAAAAACTCAACGATGCCGCCGACCGCGCCCTCGATTACTACCTCAAACCGGTCATCCCCAAAGACACCCCACGCCGACCCAGCACCATCTACACCATCGCCCCCGACATCGATCACGAAACCCTGCTGGCCAACGCCTGCGAATCCCTGGCGTCAGCCAGCGTAATGCTCAGTGATTTCGCCGGGTTGCTGGAAGGGCCGCAGCGCAACACCGTGCTGGGCATTCAGCAGTCCGTGATGCTGGGTGAACTGGCGGTGAACCGGATGCTGGATAACTTCGTTCCACCAAGCGCCGCGACCTGACTGGCTGCCGATGTTTCACTAGCACAGAAGATCAAAATGTGGGAGCGGGCTTGCTCGCGAAAGCGGTGTATCAGTCAAGCAGATGGCGACTGACACGACGCCTTCGCGCTCCCACATTGGGATTGTGGGTTATAGGAGATTGGGGACCGGCACGGGATCAATCTGTGCCCAATGCGAGGTGTCTTCGCGATGGGCCTGCAAGTACGGCAACACCGCCGCCAGCAACGGTGCCTTGAACGCTTCCTGGAACCGATGCGCCAACCCCGGAATCAGCTTCAACTGACTGCCGCGAATATGCGCCGCCAGGTGCACGCCGTGCATCACCGGCAACAGCGGATCGGCAGTGCCGTGAACCACCAACGTCGGGACGCGCAGTTGGTTGAGTAATGCCACACGACTGCGCTCAGCAAGGATCGCCATGATCTGGCGCTTCACGCCTTCCGGGTTGAATGCCCGGTCATAGGACAGCGCCGCTTGATGCAGCAAGGCCTGCCGATCATCGCTGACGGTCGGGCTGCCCAACGCGGCCAGTAAATCAGCCTGTTGCTCCAGCGCCACTTCGCGATTCGGCGCGCCACGACGGGACAACAACTGTACCAACGCCGCACTCGGCGCCGGCAAGCCTTCGGCCCCGGAGCTGGTCATGATCAGGGTCAAACTCTCGACCCGCTGCGGTGCCATCGCCGCCATGTGCTGGGCAATCATCCCGCCCATGCTCGCGCCCAATACGTGGAATTGCTCAACCTTCAACGCATCCATCAGGCCAAAGGCATCGTCCGCCATGTCTGTCAGGGTGTACGGCGCCGCCACCGGCAAACCGAGTTTGTAGCGCAGCACTTCGAAAGACAGGTTGGCGTCGGCAGGGGCTTGCCGCCAAGTCGACAGGCCGACATCGCGATTGTCATAACGAATCACCCGAAAACCCTGCTGACACAACGCGACCACCACCTCGTCCGGCCAGTGAATCAACTGCCCGCCCAGGCCCATCACCAGCAGCAACGCCGGGTCGGACGCACGGCCGATGCTCTGGTACGCCAAGCTCACCTGCGCCAGATCGGCCTGTTGGGTGGGAACGTTGACATCGCAACGAGACGCCGCGAAAGACGGTAATCCAAACAACAACGCGGCCAGGAAGGCCGCTGTTGATAAAAATCGTGCACGCATGAAAAAACACCGAAACGCAGAACCCCAGTAGAGCGCGAGTTTGATGAAGTTTGATCAAGCGCGCTGCCACAGTTACGTGACAGTTTGATGAAGATTGCCGAGCGGTCGTATTCGGACAGAAGATCGTTCCCACGCTCTGCGTGGGAATGCCTCAATGGACGCTCCGCGTCCGCTTCGACAGGGACGCGGAGCGTCCTGGGCTGCATTCCCACGCAGAGCGTGGGAACGATCAGATCAAATCAGGCCAACTGACTACGCAATCGCCTTGCCGCCGCCACCATGTTCACCAACGCCGCCTCTGTCTCCGGCCACGCCCGGGTCTTCAGCCCGCAATCCGGATTCACCCACAACCGCTCCGCCGGAATGCGCTTCACGGCTTTGCTCATCAATTTGACCATCTCGGCCGTGTCCGGCACCCGTGGCGAGTGGATGTCATAGACGCCCGGCCCGATGTCGTTCGGGTAGTCGAACGCTTCGAAGGCTTCCAGCAATTCCATGTCCGAACGCGAGGTTTCGATGGTGATCACGTCCGCATCCATCGCGGCGATGGACTCGATCACGTCGTTGAATTCGCTGTAGCACATGTGGGTGTGGATCTGGGTTTCGTCCCGAACGCCGGAGGCGCTGAGGCGGAAGACTTCCACCGCCCAATCCAGATATTCCTGCCATTGCGCCCGGCGCAGCGGCAAGCCTTCGCGGAATGCGGCTTCGTCGATCTGCACGATTTTGATGCCGGCGTTTTCCAGGTCGACCACTTCATCACGCAGGGCCAGGGCCAACTGCTGCGCCTGGATTTTGCGCGAGACGTCTTCGCGGGGGAACGACCACATCAGCATGGTCACGGGACCGGTGAGCATGCCTTTCATCACCTTGTCGGTCAGGCTCTGTGCATACGTGATCCAGTCGACGGTCATGGCGGTCGGGCGGCTCAGGTCGCCGTAGATGATCGCCGGTTTGACGCAGCGCGAACCGTAGCTCTGCACCCAGCCGAAACGGGTGAACAGGTAGCCGTCCAATTGCTCGGCGAAGTACTCGACCATGTCGTTGCGCTCGGCTTCGCCGTGCACCAGCACGTCCAGGCCCAGGCGTTCCTGGACTTGCACCGCATGGCGGATTTCGCTGTGCATGGCGTCGGTGTAATCGTTGGCCGACAGCTTGCCTTGCTTGAAGGCCTGGCGTGCCAGACGGATCGAACCGGTCTGCGGGAACGAGCCGATGGTGGTGGTCGGGAACGCCGGCAGTTTCAAGCGTGCACGTTGCTGCTCGATGCGTTTGGCAAACGGCGAATGACGCTGGCTGTCCGCCGCGCCGATAGCGTTGATGCGCGCCTGCACTTGGGCTTTATGGATACGCGGCGACTCGGCGCGGCTGGCCTGAATCGCTCGGCTCTCGGCCAAGGCAGCTTGCACCTTGGATGATTGCGGGTCGTTGAGGGCATCGCGCAGCACGGCGATTTCCCCGCACTTCTGCACCGCAAACGCCAGCCAGCTTTTCAGTTCCGGGTCGAGTTTGTCTTCGCGTTCCAGGTCCACGGGGCTGTGCAGCAGCGAGCAGGAACTGCTGACCCACAGGTTGTCGCCGAAGCGTTCCTGGGCCGGTTGCAGTTGCGCGAGGACTTGCTCCAGTTCGCAGCGCCAGACGTTGCGGCCGTTGACCAGGCCCACCGACAGAATCTTATAGGTCGGCAGACGATCCAGCACCTGGCCGAGTTGATCCGGCGCACGCACCGCGTCGATGTGCAGGCCTTGCACCGGCAGGCCGACCGCCAGGCCGAGGTTGTCTTCCAGGCCACTGAAGTAGGTCGCCACGAGTTTTTTCAGCGGCGAGTATTGAAGGATGTGATAAGCGCGTTCGAAAGCGTTTTTCCAGGACTGTGGCAGGTCGAGGGTCAGGATCGGTTCGTCGATCTGCACCCATTCCACGCCCTGCGCGGCGAGGCGGCCAAGGATTTCGCCGTAGATCGGCAGCAAGCGCTCCAGCAGATCGAGCTTGTCGAAATCGTTGCCTTTGGCTTTGCCGAGCCACAGGTAAGTCAGCGGGCCGATGATCACCGGTTTGACGTTGTGGCCCAGCGCCTTGGCTTCGTCGACTTCGTCGAACAGCTGTTCCCAGCTCAGTTTGAATGGTTGGTCAGCGCTGAATTCCGGGACCAGGTAGTGGTAGTGGGTGTCGAACCACTTGGTCAGTTCCTGGGCGTATTGCAACGGGGTGTGTTCAGCGCCGCAGCAGGCCGCGGTAGCGCCACGGGCCATGGCGAACAGGGTGTCGAGGGTCGGCAGGCCGCGGGAGTCCTTGGCGCTGTCGAAACGCTCGGGGATCACACCGAAGGTCAGGGAATGGGTCAGCACCTGGTCGTACCAGGCGAAGTCTCCGACGGGCAGCAGGTCGATGCCGGCGTCTTTCTGCAACTGCCAGTGGGTGGCGCGCAGTTGGCGGCCGACGCTTTTCAGCGCGTCCTGATCCAGATCGCCCTTCCAGTAGGATTCAAGGGCTTTTTTCAGTTCGCGGTCAGCGCCGATGCGCGGAAAACCAAGTGTGTGGGCCAGAGCCATGGTGAGTTTCTCTCTATAAAAGAAGCTGTAAAACATGGCGCCATTGTCGACAGCCAACCCAACATGAGACAAACTCAACCTTTTCGTGTTGATCACAAGTTTTCCTCATGGAGCCACTCGGTGCTTGAAATCCGTCACCTGAAGACCCTGCACGCCTTGCGCGAGGCGGACAGCCTGGTCGATGCCGCCGACCGGCTGCACCTGACCCAGTCAGCCCTGTCCCACCAGTTCAAGGAGCTTGAGGAACGGCTGGGGATGCCGCTGTTTGTGCGCAAGACCAAACCGGTGCGGTTCACCAGCGCGGGTTTGCGCCTGCTTCAACTGGCGGACGCGACCCTGCCGCTGCTGCGTGGCGCCGAGCGTGATATCGCGCGTCTGGCGGGCGGCACGGCGGGCCGTTTGCACATGGCGATTGAGTGCCACAGTTGCTTCCAGTGGCTGATGCCGACCATCGATCAGTTCCGCGATGCCTGGCCGGAAGTCGAGCTGGACCTGGCCTCTGGCTTCTCCTTCGCCCCGCTGCCGGCCCTGGCCCGTGGCGATCTGGATTTGGTGGTGACCTCCGATCCGCTGGAACTGGCCGGGATCACGTACGTGCCGTTGTTCACGTATGAAGCGATGCTCGCGGTGGCCAACCAGCACCGTCTGGCGAGCAAGGCCTACATCGTTCCGGAAGATCTGCTCACGGAAACGCTGATTACCTACCCGGTGGAACGCGATCGGCTGGACATTTTCACCCGCTTCCTCGAACCGGCCGACATCGAACCGGCGCAGGTCCGCACCTCGGAACTGACGGTGATGATGATGCAATTGGTGGCCAGCGGACGCGGCGTGTGCGGCATGCCCCATTGGGCGCTGCACGAATACAGCTCACGGGGTTACGTGAAGGCCAAGCGGCTGGGCGAGAAGGGTTTGTTTGCGACGCTGTATGCGGGGATTCGGGCGGACATGCTGGATGCGCCGTACATGCGCGACTTCTTGCTGACGGCCAAAGACACATCGTTCTCGACACTCGACGGGGTCAGTGCCGTCCGATAAAGCAACGAAGGACTTGTAGGAGCGAGGCTTGCCCGCGAAGCTTTTTGCCGGCCTCAAGGACGCCTTCGCGGGCAAGCCTCGCTCCTACAGGATCTATGTGATCCTTAGATTTCACGCCACATGTGGATTTTGTCGAAGTAGTCTTCGCCGACGCGTACCGCCATGGGTTCGAGGCCGAACTGGATGAAGCCACATCGCTGGTACAAGTTGAACGCGGCCTCGTTGCCGGCGGTGACGGTCAGCTGGATCAACCGCAGGCCTTGATGGTTTTGCGCTTCGGCCAGGGCGGCTTGCACCAGTTGCTGACCCAACCCACGCTGCCGGACCTTTCCAGACACGTACAGGCCAAACAACGTCGCCTTGTGCCGAGCCTTTTCCCGGGGTTCGAAGGCCAGGCCGACGATGCCCGCCAATTTGCCCTCTTCAAACGCCCCAAGCACCACATCCAGTTGGCTGGTCAGGCGCGATTCCCACCAGCTCAGCGGCATCGCGGCGCGCTCGCGTACGCTTGAGGTGAAGGCCTGCGGATGCAGGTCGTAGGCTTCAAGCATCAGTGCCCGATAGTCCAGGGCATGGCTGGCATCCAGTTGTTCAATCCACACGGTCAAGCTGTCCGTCGTTGCTCAAGCATCAGCCGCACCGCCAGCGCCGACAAAACAAACCCCATGAAGTAACGCTGCACCGCCAGCCAGGTCGGGTTGTTGACGAACCAGGACGCGATGCCCGCAGCGAATATCGCGATCAGCAGATTGACGCAGAAACTGACGCTGATCTGGGTCAGGCCCAGCACGATGCTTTGGGTGAATACGGAGCCATGTTCAGGCGAGATGAATTGCGGAAACACCGACAGGTAAAACACCGCGATCTTCGGGTTCAGGGCACTGGTGAGAAACCCCATGGTGATCAATTTGCGCGACGAGTCAGGCGGCAACTGCTGCGCTTCGAAGGGTGAACGCGCTCCGGGTTTGACCGCCTGCCAGGCTAGCCAGACCAGGTACAGCGCACCGGCCCACTTCAGCACTTCGTACGCCATCGGCACGGCCAGAAACACGGCGGTCAAACCGGCCGCGGCGGCGAACAAATGCACGAAAAACCCCGCGACCACGCCGAGCAATGAGGTCACGCCGGCCTTGCGTCCCTGGCAGATCGAACGGGAGATCAGGTAAATCATGTTCGGCCCCGGCGTCAGCACCATCAGCAACGCGGCAGCGGCGAATATCAGCAAATCTTGAAGCGGGATCATGGGGGCAGTCCTGGTCCGTAAAATAAGTAGCCGTGAATGATCAGACGGTCGCGGTCAGCGAAGCTCGATAAAACGGCAGGATTAGGTCCCGTGTCAATGGCGCCAGCGTGAGATCGCCGTCGGTGGCCGGATCGATCCAGCGCACCTCTTCGATCTCCGCCGCAGGCGATACGTCTGAATCGATGGTCAGCTGAAAGAGTTCGGCCTGTACGACAAAACCCGGCTCGTTGGCGGCCGGTGCCGAGAAGGGTCCCAGGTAGGTGGCGTGCGCGGGGTCGATGACCAGCCCAAGTTCTTCTTCCAGTTCACGGGCCAGGGCATGAACCGGTTGCTCGTGGGCCTCGATCTTGCCGCCAGGTTGCATGAAGGCTTCGGTGCCGCGCTTGCGGACCAACAGCGTGCGACCGTCGGGGCCGATCAGCAGGGCGGCGGCAATGCGGATGATGCGGGGGGAAGCGGCAGATGAAAGCGTCATGGATCAGGATTGGCCTTGGGTAAAAACCGCAAGGATCACATGGGTGTCGGGGCGTCGTCACTGGGAAAAAATATCTGCCTGGCACTGCCGAACCCATTGTAGGAGCGAGCCTGCTCCGGGCGGCGTTCCGACGATAGCGGTCTTTCAGTCGACATCAATGGTGAATGTCAGTCCGTCATCGTCGGAACGCCGCCCGGAGCAGGCTCGCTCCTACACGGGATCAGTGTTGGGCCTGGATTGCCGGGCTCTCTTCGAGGATTGCGGCTTCTCCTTTCTCCGGCACCTTCACAAAAACACTGTATTTCGCCCCTTCCATCGCCTCGAACGCGATCAGCTTCTCCACCAGCGGTCCGCTCAGCACCTTGCCCGCATTGAGCAGCAACATGCCGTTATCGGCATTGAGGTTGTGCGCCAGAATCATGCCGGCCGCCAGGTCCCGGGTGGCCAACACCTTAACCGTCGGATCGACCAGCGACACATCGCTCAGGTAGGCGGCGCAGACCTGAATAAAGTCCTCGACCAGGGCCGGATCGTAAAGTTTGCCGGCGTACTGGCGGATGTAGACCAATGCTTCATCGCTGTTCATCTGGCGCTCGAGGATCAGCCCACGCTGCAACTCGATGAAATCCACCGCCAGTTTCAGCCACCGCGAACCCAGCGGAATCGCCTCGCCCTTGAGCCGGTCGGGGAAACCAGTGCCGTCCCAGCGTTCCTGATGGTGAAGGATCAGGCGAGCGGCATCTTTCATTGGGTCGAGGGTCATCAGCAACGATTCGCTCTGCTTCGGGTAACCGCGATAGCGTTCCTGATCGCTGTGGTGCAGCAGGTCCGCAGGCGCGGTCATCATGCTGTCGGTCCAGCTCAGCTTGCCGATGTTGTAAAGCGCCGCGGCCATGGTCAGGTCGCGGGTACTGCCCTCGTCCAGGCCATGGCGTTTGCAGTACACCCGCACCAGTTCGATGATCTGCCGGTTCGTCTGCTTGGCCGGCGGCAAACGCAGGTTGGCCAGCAACGAAAACACCTCAGTGCCGGTGACATAGCTGTGTTTGAGCTCTTCGTAGGCCAGGTCGAGCATGTCGGCGGTCTGCTGCAGCTCGGAGGTGCGGGACGCGACGTGTTTTTCCAGGGTCGCGTTGAGCAGCTTCAATTCCTCGTTGCGATCCCACGTCTCCTGCATAAGGCGCAACCGTTCGCGCTCGGAATGCTGGTACGCGAGGGATTGTCGCAACGTCAGCAGCAACTCCTCATCGTGCCAGGGTTTGCTGATGTAACGGTCGATCTGCCCCTCGTTGATCGCTTTGACGATCATCGTCAGGTCGGCATAACCGGTCAGCAAAATGCGCAGTGTGTCGGGATGGCGCTGGTGGATGTGCGCCAGCAGCGTCGCGCCGTCCATATTGGGCATGCGCGCATCGCTCATCACCAGGTCGACGGGCTGTTTGCCCATGATTTCGAGGGCCTGGGCACCGCTGGTGGCCAGCAGCACGTCGTAGGGTTGGCCGCGCAAGAGCCGGCGCAGACTGTTGAGGATCGATTCCTCATCGTCGACCAGCAGAATTGTAGGTTTATAGGTGACAGGCGTGGGGAGTTGCTCTTCCATGGCATTACCTCAAGCGAAACGGGCGTTGTTGCGTCAGTCATCAGCCAAAACATTCCGTTTCTGGCCCTGCCTGAGCTACAGGCTAGATGATTTCCAGCAAGCCCCCTGGAAATGATTCGTTTCAGTCACCCGGGCGAAGTGCTGCGCGGGCGACTATGCTCTGCTAACTCGGATCCATTATCTGTACCGTTGCCACGTGATCAGGGAAAGGATGCCCCTATGAGCACACCGCTCCACGCCTCCGCTCCCGGCGTATGCCTATGAATACGCTGCTGGCGCGCACCAACCGTCGGATTCTTATCGTCGACGACACCGCTTCGATCCATGCGGACTTCATCAAGATCCTCAGCCCGCCATCGATCGATGACAACGACCTGATCAGCGCCGAAAACGCCCTGTTCGGGACTCAAGCGACGGCAACACTGCAAAGTTTCATGCTCGATTCGGCATTTCAGGGCCTTGAAGCATTGGGCAAGGTCGAGCGAGCGTTGGCCAACGACCTGCCCTACGCGATGGCCTTTATCGACATGCGCATGCCGCCGGGCTGGGACGGTCTTGAAACCATCGAACGACTGTGGCAGATCGATCCCAAGCTGCAAGTGGCGCTGTGTACTGCCTATTCCGACTATTCCTGGGAAGACATCGATGAACGCCTGGAGCTGGGCGATCGCCTGCTGATTCTGAAAAAACCCTTCGATGCCATCGAAATCCGGCAGATGGCCAGCGCACTGACCGCCAAATGGCAAATGACCGAAGACGCAGCGCTGAAGATGTCGCTGCTGGAACAGGCCGTCGAAGAACGCACCCGGGAGCTGTCCGACGCCAATATCATCGTGCAGAACAGCCCGACCATTCTGTATCGCCTGCGGGGCGAACCGTTGTTTCCGCTGATGTACATCTCCCACAACATCACCAAATACGGTCACGTCGCGGCGAACCTGGTCGCCTCGGCCAATTGGGCCCAGGAGTTGATCCACCCGGACGACCAATCGAAGGTCGACACGGCCATGGCCCGGGTGCTGGACCGCCATGCGGCGGGCGCGTCCATCGAGTTCCGGATGCGCACCGGCGACGGTGCCTGGCGCTGGGTCGAAAACCGCTATATCCCGGTGCGTGACGACGAGGGGCGTTTGCTGGAAGTTGAAGGCATCATCATCGACATCACTGAACGCAAGGTCGCCGAGGAGAAAATCGCCCTGCTGGCCCGCACCGACGGGCTCACGGGGCTGGCCAACCGTGCCACCCTGATCGAACGCCTGCACCAGGCGTTCGCCGCCGCGCGTCGGGGCGCCACACCGTTTGCGATGTTCTACCTGGACCTGGATCACTTCAAACGAATCAACGATACCCTCGGTCATCCGGTGGGCGACCTGTTGCTGCAGGAAGTCGCCCGGCGCATCAAGGCCTGTGTACGCGAAAACGATGTGGTCGCCCGTCTCGGCGGCGACGAGTTCGCCATCCTGCAACTGGACGTCAGCGACCCGACGCACTCCGCGGCACTGGCCGCCAAGGTCCGCGATGCGCTGGTGCTGCCCTATTCCCTGGCCGGCAATGACGTACGTGTTTCGGTCAGCATCGGCATCAGCAGCTACTCGCCGCTCATCACCAGCGCCGACGGCCTGCTGAACCAGGCCGACATGGCGCTCTATCGCTCCAAGGAAAAGGGCCGCAACCAGTATCACTTCCATTCCGAGGAGATCAATCAGGAGGTGGTCGAGCGCATGACCATCGCCAACGATCTGAAAACCGCCATTGAACATGAAGAACTCGAACTCCGTTACTGGCCGGAAGTTGACCTGAGCAGCGGCAAGATCCTCGGCATGGAAGCCCAGGTCAGCTGGAATCACCCCGAGCGTGGATTGCTGGAAGCCCCGGCGTTCCTGCCGGCCGCGGAAAAAACCGGCGTTATCATCGCCCTCGGTCACTGGGTGCTGGATCGCGCCTGCCAGCAAATGCGCCAGTGGCGCGACGAAGGCATGGCGCCGCCGGTCATTGCCATCAAGCTGTCCCTGGCTCAGCTGAAAAGCGGGCCCGAACTGATCTATGACGTGCTGCGCACCACCGCGCGCTGGGAACTGTGCGCCTGGGACCTGCGCTTCGATGTCACCGAAGCGACCCTGGCCCAGACCAAATGGACCCACAACGACGTGCTGCCGCGCCTGCGGGAGCTGGGGGTGAAGATCGCCATCGACGACTTCGGCACCGAATACTCCTCGTTCGACTACCTCAAGACCTACCAGGTCAATCACCTGAAACTCGCCCAGGCCTTCATCGACACCGCGGCTCGCGACCCGGCCAGCGCCAACACGTTGCGCGCGATTATTAATTTCGCTCGAGAGGTAGGGATCGGAATCATCGCTGAAGGCGTCGAAACCCAGGAACAGCGCAGTTCGCTGATGGCCACAGGCTCGCCAATGAACGCTCAGGGTTACTTCTTCAGTAAAGCGGTCAGCAGCCAACAGGCCGCTCAATTGCTCAAAGCCGGCAGCATCATACCCACAAGTCACTACACCGGACCGATCCTGGACAACCCGCATACCACGGAGGACAAGGAATGAAATCTTCGTCCGTCCAGACCAACCGGCGCATCCTGATCATCGACGACACGCCCTCGATCCATCAGGACTTTCGCAAGATCCTCGGACCCGATACCGAAGGTGAACAGACCCTGGCCGGCACCGAAGAGGCGTTGTTCGGCACGCAACAACGGGCTCGCCTCACCTTCCAGCTCGATTCCGCCTATCAGGGCCAGGAAGCCCTCGAGCTGGTCAAACGTGCCCAGTCCGAAGGACGCCCGTACGCCATGGCGTTCACCGACATGCGCATGCCGCCAGGTTGGGACGGGCTGGAAACCATCGAACAACTCTGGAAGATCGACCCGCATCTGCAAATCGCGCTATGCACCGCTTTTTCGGATTACAGCTGGGAAGACATGGCTGAACGGCTGGAGTTCGGCGACCAGTTGCTGGTGTTGAAAAAGCCCTTCGACAGTCTGGAAATCCGTCAGATGGCCAGCGCCCTGACCTGGAAATGGCAGATGACGCACGACGCGGAGACGAAAGTGCAAAGCCTGGAGCAAACCATCGAGGCGCGGGTCCACGAACTGCTCAAGGTGTCTCACCTGTTGCAATACGACGTATTGACCGATCTGCCCAACAGCACGCTGCTCGGTGATCGGCTGAACCAGTCGCTGGCGTTGTCGCGCCGCCATGACAAGCAACTGGCGGTGATGTTTCTGGGTCTTGATCGCTTCAAGCGCATCAATAATGCCTTGGGCCATCCGGCCGGTGACGAGATGCTCAAACGGGTCGGGCATAGCCTGGTGTCCACGGTGCGCGAGTCCGATTCGGTGTTTCGCTACGGCGCTGACGAATTCGTGGTGATCCTCGCCGATATCCGCCATCCCCAACAGACCAAAGGCATCGCCGAAAAACTCTTGAACGCCATCTGCACGCCCCAGCACATCGCCGGCCATGACCTGAGCGTGACCGCCAGCCTGGGCATCAGCATCTACCCCGATGACGGCTTCGATGCCATCGCACTGATCAAGAAAGCCGAAACCGCGATGCGCAACGTCAAAGAAAGCGGCCCCAATGACTTCCGCTTTTTCATCGACGAGATGAACCAGCGCGCCCGGGATCAGCAGAGCATCGAATCAGGTATTCGCCTGGCACTGGAGCGGGACGAATTTGTCCTGCATTACCAGCCAAAACTGGACCTGAGCACCGGCGAGGTGGTCGGTGCAGAGGCCTTGATTCGCTGGCAGAAACCGGGGCACGGCTGGGTTTATCCGTCGGATTTCATTGGGGTGGCCGAAGACAGCGGCTTGATCGTGCCGTTGAGCAAATGGGTGCTGGCCCAGGCCTGTGGACAAGCCTGCGCCTGGCAGGCAGCCGGGCTGCCGAAGCTGTGCATGTCGGTGAATGTGTCGGCCATCGATTTCCGTCAGCGAGGCTTTGTCGAAGGCATTGAACAGGTCCTCGAACAAACCGGTCTGGACCCGTCCCTGCTGGAGCTGGAAATCACCGAAGGCGTGCTGATGCAAAACATCGATGCCACGGTCACCGCCCTGAACCGGATCAAGGCAATGGGGGTGCGACTGGCCATTGACGACTTCGGCACCGGTTATTCCAGCCTGAGTTACCTGCGGCGTTTTCCCATCGACGTGCTGAAAATCGATCAGTCGTTCATTCGCGGCCTGAGCCGTGACAGCAACGACGCGGCGCTGGTCAGCGCCATCATCAGCCTGGGCAAGAGCCTCAAGCTGACCATCATCGCCGAAGGGGTGGAAACCCTCGAACAGCTGGATTTCCTCAAGGCCCATCAGTGCGAGGAAGGCCAGGGTTACTACTTCAGCAAAGCCGTGGCGCCGGATGACTTTGTGCAATACCTGACGTCGGTGAAATCCCCTCCTCCTGCCGCCACATGACCGATAAGCAGCGACACACGGGCCATCAGCCAAGGAATCATCAGATGTCGCCATCCTCCTATCGTCTTCTTCTGCTGCCCTTGCTCGGGTTTTGTTTGATCGCCAGCGGTGCACCACTGAACGAGCCGCTCAAACCGCTGCCGGCCGTCCCACAGCAAAATCCTCTGCGGGTCGAATTGGGTCGCCAGTTGTTCAATGAACCACGTTTGTCGGTCAACAGCAGCCTGTCCTGCGCCAGCTGCCACCGACTGGAGAGCGGCGGTGCCGACAACAAGGCGTTTTCCATCGGCTTCAACGGCCATCCAATCGCCATCCACACCCCCAGCGTGTTCAACGCCAGCCTGAACTTCCGGCAGTTCTGGAACGGTCGCGCCGACACCCTGGAAACCCAAATCCACACCGTGGTGCAGAGCCCCAGTGAAATGGGCAGCAACTGGGAACTCGTGGTGCAAACGCTGTCTGCCGATCCGGCTTATGAAACCGCGTTCGGCGACGCCTACCCGGACGGCGTGACCATGAACAATGTGCAAAACGCCCTGGCCACCTACGAGCGCACGCTGATCAGCGCCAACTCGCGTTTCGACCAATACCTGCTGGGCGACACCGACATTCTCACCCGCGAGGAGAAATACGGTTATCAACGCTTCAAGGACTACGGCTGCATCACCTGCCATCAAGGGGTCAACATCGGCGGCAACATGTTCCAGAAGTTCGGGGTGATGGGCGATTACTTCAAGACGCGAGGCAACTCGACTGAAACCGACCTGGGCCGCTACCTGGTGACCAAGGACGAAGAGGACCGCAATGTGTTCAAGGTCCCGAGCCTGCGTAACGTTGCGGTGACCGCGCCGTACTTTCACGACGGTTCGGCCAAAACCCTCGAAGAGGCCGTGGACGTGATGTTCACGTTTCAGCTGGGGCGCATCCCCTCCGCAGAGGACAAGGTGCTGATCATCCAATTCCTCAAGACCCTGACCGGTGAATGGGAGGGCAAACCGTTATGAAAATGTCCCGCCGACGCAGCCTGGCGCTCCTCGGTATCGTGGCCCTGATACTGGCCTCGATACTGCTGTTTCTGTACCTCAAATCCAGTTCGAACCAGACGTCGACCTACACCGAATCCCGGGATCTGGTTTCCCGGATGAAACAGCTGAACGCGCAATGGGAAACGGAAATCCTCAAGACCAGGATTGCCATCAACCATAACTACGATCCGCTGGTCGCACCGCTGACCGAGATGACGAAACTGTGGGAGCGGTTCGACACGATGGAGTCGAATCACGGCCGCAACGACTCGCCCGTTTGGCTCACCAGCCATGATGCGTACCTGAGCGCCATCGAGGAAAAGACCCGACTGGTGGAACAGTTCAAGTCGCACAATGCCGTGTTGCGCAACTCACTGGCGTTTCTGCCGACCGCCGAGGACGACATTCAGGAACCCCTCGCCCAGTTGCAGGACGGAGACAAACTGCAACTGCAAAACATCGCCAACGACACGTATGACCTGGTACTGAGCACCATGGAGTTCGCCATGGTCACCTCTGACGACAAGGCCGCCGAAATTCTGGTGGGCCTGAGCAAACTGAAAGTGAATAAACTGCGACTGCCGGAGCAATTCCACAGTCCGCTGGATATTCTCGACAAGCACATCGCGCTGATCCTGCGGGAACAGCCGGTGGTCAACCGGTTGCTGGAAAACATCGAGGCCATTCCCGTGGCGGAACGGTTGGACGACATCACCGATCTGCTGAACAACGATCAGCAGCTCACCGACGCGATCGACCAGCTTTATCACTTCTACATGCTGGTGTTTTCGGTGCTGCTGGTGCTGTTGCTGGTGTACCTGGCGATTCACCTGATGCGCAGTTTCACGGTGATCAATCGCGTCAACAAAGCCCTGCAAACCGCCAATGATGACCTCGAAAAACGGGTCGAAGAGCGCACCCGCGAGCTCAAGGATACTCAGAGCGAACTGCTGGACACCGCGCGCCAGGCCGGCATGGCCGAAATCGCCACCAATGTGCTGCACAACGTCGGCAACGTGCTCAACAGCGTGAACATTTCCGCCGACCTGGTCAGTCGCAAACTGCGCAGCAGCAAGGCCCAGGGGCTGGGCAAGGCGATGCAGCTGATCAACGAACATCAAGGCGACCTGGGCACCTTTTTAACCCTGGACGAGAAAGGCAAGTTACTGCCCGGCTACCTGAATCAATTGGTCGACGCCATTGCCCTCGAACAGCAAAGCATGACCGAGGAACTGGCCCAACTGACCAAAAGCGTCGACCACATCAAGGACATCGTCGCCACCCAGCAGTCCTACGCCGGCGCCAACAGCCTGATGGAACCGCTGCACATCAGCGAACTGCTGGAAGACGCCTTGCGCATGAACTCCGGCGCCCTGACCCGGCATCACGTCACGGTGGTCAAGGAGTACAACGAGGTGCCGCAGGTCATGGGGGACAAGCACCGCTTGCTGCTGATCCTGATCAACCTCATCAGCAATGCAAAATACGCCATGTCCGACCTCAGTAATCGTCCGCGACAAATGACCCTGGGGGTAAAAATCGTCGAAGACGCCACCCTGCAAATCAGCGTCAAGGATGATGGCGAAGGCATCGCGCCGGAGAACATGACGCGAATCTTTGCCCACGGGTTTACCACCCGCAAGGAAGGTCACGGCTTTGGTTTGCACAGTTGCGCATTGGCGGCGATCGAAATGAACGGCCACCTCAGCGCCCACAGTGACGGGCCTGGCAAAGGTGCGCAGTTCACCCTGCAGATCCCGCTGAAAACCGTCACGGAGGAGGCATGAGTGAACTTTCGAACCGGCGCATTCTGCTGATCGACGACACGCCGTCGATTCATGATGACTTTCGCAAGATCCTCACACCGGTTTCGGTGCAGCACGTCGAACTGGACGAGATGGAGGCCACGCTGTTTGGCAGTGAAGTCAAAGCCACCACGGCCCTGTTCGAACTGGATTCGGCGTATGGCGGCCAGGAAGGCCTGGGCAAACTCACTCAGGCCTTGCAGGAAAGCCGCCCCTACGCCCTCGCGTTCGTGGACATGCGCATGCCTGAGGGTTGGGACGGCGCGCAGACCATCGAACACCTGTGGCAGGAAGACCCGCGCCTGCAAGTGGTGGTGTGTACCGCGTACTCCGACTATTCCTGGGATGAACTGCTGGACCGGCTCCAGGCCCATGACCGCTTGTTGATCCTGAAAAAACCGTTCGACAACATCGAAGTCCAGCAGATGGCCAACACCCTGCTGACCAAATGGGAGATGACCGAGCGCGCGTTTGTGCAAATGAGCCACCTGGAGCATCTGGTGGACCAGCGCACCACCGAGTTCAAACAGGCCAGTGAGGCGTTGCAGCGAGAAATCGACGAGCGCAAACAGCTTGAATCGCAACTGGTGCAATCGGAAAAACTCGCCTCACTGGGGCAATTGGCAGCCGGCGTCGCCCATGAAATCAACAACCCCATCGGCTTCATTTCCTCCAACCTCGGCAGCCTTGATGGCTACTTCAAGCAACTGCAGGAAATGCTCGACGCCTATCGTGAGGCCGAAGAAGCGATTGCTTCAATCGTGGTCATCGAACGGCTTGGGCAGTTACGTGAACGGATTGAACTGGAATGTTTGCGCGACGACATTCCGTTGCTGATCAAGGAATCCAAGGAAGGCATCAACCGCGTCGGGCAGATCGTCAAAGACCTGAAGGACTTCTCCCGGGTGGACTCCAACCAGGAATGGCAGTGGACCAATCTGCAACAGGGCATCGAATCGACCCTGAACATCGTCGCCAATGAACTCAAGTACAAAGCCGACGTGGTGAAGGCGTATCAGCCGCTGCCCGACATCGAATGCCTGCCGTCGCAAATCAATCAGGTGATCATGAACCTGATCGTCAACGCGTCCCAGGCGATGGGTCCGCAGCGCGGCACCATCACCCTGCGCACCGGGCTTGAGGGTGAACGGGTGTGGATTGAAGTGGCAGATACCGGGTCGGGAATTGCGCCGGACAGCCTGCAGAAAATCTTCGACCCGTTCTTCACCACCAAGCCGGTGGGCCAGGGGACGGGGCTTGGATTGTCTCTGTCTTATGGGATTGTGAAGAAGCATGGGGGGGATATTTCGGTGTGCAGTGAGGTGGGTGCAGGGAGTACGTTCCGGGTCGAGCTACCCGTGCACCAGACAAAACCTTCTGCCTGAATACCGTAATAAATGTGGGAGTGAGCCTTGTGGTGAGGAGATTTATCCCCGTTCGGCTGCGCAGCAGTCGTAAACCCATTGCATGCGGTTTGACTTTGAAATGCCGGGGCCGCTTCGCAGCCCAACGGGGATAAATCCCCTCACCACATAGCTCACTCCCACAGGGTTATGCATTGTCCGGGGGTCAGGTGGTCTCCTGGAAATCCATCTCCGGTGGCTGGCGGCGGAAACCACCGGTCAGCACCGCCAGGTACACCACGCCAATCGCCAGCCAGCTCAGGCCCAGGTAAATCGCCCGGTGATCGAGGCTGACCATCAGCCACAAATCCGCGGCCAGGCCAATGAACGGGAACAACAGGAACAACACGAATTCACGCAGGCCTTTGTTCTCACCGCCGATCCAGTAGTGAAAGATCACCGACAGGTTCACCAGACTGAACGCCAGGAACGCGCCGAAGTTGATGAACGAGGTCGAGGTGGTGACGTCGAGTTTAAGTGCCAACAAGGCCACCACGGCGCACAACAGGATGCTGTTGACCGGGGTGCCAAAGCGTTCGTGCAAGGTGCCGAAGAACGATTTGGGCAGCACACCGTCGCGGCCCATGGCGAACAACAGACGCGAACCGCTGGCCTGAGCCGACAGGCCCGAGGCGAACTGGCCGACGATCAGGCCGATCAGGAAGATCGACACGAACAGGTCGCCGCCAATGTTGCGGGCGATTTCATAAGCCGCCGAGTCGACGCTGTCGAACTGGAACGACGGATGCGCGATCTGCACAAAGTACGAGACGCTGACGAAGATCAGGCCACCGATCAGGGTAATCAACATGATCGCCCGCGGGATGGTGCGGCGCGGATCGCGGGTTTCTTCAGTCAGGGTGCTGACCGCGTCGAAACCGAGGAACGAGTAACAAGCAATGGCCGCACCGCTCATGATCAGCGGCATCTGCATGTCGCCGTTGAAGAATGGCTTCATCGACCACAACGGTGTACTCGCATCGCCACCGACGTAGTGAATGCACAGCGCGACGAAGGCAATCAGCACCAGGAATTGCACCAGCATCAGCAAGGCGTTGATGCCATTGGCCAGTTTCAGGCCGACGATATTGATCGCGCTGGTGATGCCAACGAACGCCAGCACCCAGGTCCACTGCGGCACGGCCGGGAACGCGGAGTTGAGGTAGGCGGCGCCGATCAGCCAGATCGCCATGGGCAGGAACAGGTAATCAAGTAGCACCGCCCAACCGGCGATGAAGCCGAGTTTCGGGCTGATGGCCTTGCGTACATAGCTGTAGGCCGAGCCTGCGACGGGGAACGCCGAGGCCATTCGGCCGTAGCTCATGGCGGTGAAAAACATCGCCACCAGCGCTGCCAGGTAAGCGGCCGGGACCCTGCCGGCGGTGGATTGAGCGAGGATGCCAAATGTGCCGAGCACAATGATCGGCGTCATGTAGGCGATGCCGAACAGCACCACCGAACCCAATGACAGGGTGCGTTGCAAACGAGCCATGAGCGACTACTCCGAATTTATTAGATTTATGGGCAGAGCCGAGTTCGGCGCAAAAATTTCGGGTGTTGCCTGATCGTTCCCATGCTCCGCGTGGGAATGCAGCCGGGGACGCTCCGCGTCCCAAAAGCGGACGCAGAGCGTCCGTTGATGCATTCCCACGCAGAGCGTGGGAACGATCGGTGGTCAGCGCGAAGGAATCAGCAACTCCCGCACGCCAGAAGCCCGCTCGACAATCTCACCCGGCAACTTCAGCCGTTGATCATCCAGATACCGATAGTCCTTGCGTGCCGCCTCCAACCGGCTGAAATCCAGCTCAACCGCAAACTGCCCTTCCTCCCGCCCGGCCTCGAACAACAAGGTGCCAAACGGATCGACGAGCGCACTGCCACCGGCAAACACCAACCCGTCATCGCTCTCTTCCACCCGGTTGACCATCAGCGCAAACGCCTGGTTTTCCTGGGCCCGCGCCATGATCGCGGTGCGGTGAGTCGGGCCGTAAGGGTCCATGTTGCCGTTGGTGACGATCAGCAATTCAGCGCCCAGTTGCGCCAGGGCACGGGCGGTTTCCGGGAATTCGATGTCGTAGCAAATCAGCAGGCCGACCCGCACGCCGTTCCACTCGCAGGTGGCGTAACGGTCGCCTGCCTCGAACACGCCGCGATCCGACGCCCAAAGGTGGGTCTTGCGGTATTTCAGGGCGATGCCTTCAGGGGTAATCAGCAACGTGGTGTTGTAGAAGCGACCGTTGTCGTTCTCGGCCATGCCGATCCCCACGGCGATGTTGCGCTCGCGGGCAGCCGCCACGACGGAGCTGACCGCCGGTCCGTCCAGCGGTTCGGCGGTTTGGGCCACGGTGTCGGCGGACGGAAAGCCCATCAGGTGGGTTTCCGGAAATACGATCAGCTGCGTATCGACGTGGCAGGCAGCGATGGCGGCCAAGGCCCGTTCGAGGTTGTACGCGGTGCCGTTGTCACGGCCCGCCAACTGGGCGAGTTCGACTTTCATGGGTAGTCCTTGTTATGGGCCGGGCGGCAGAAAGATTGCCCGGTCTGTGTCTGTGCGCCAGTATGCGCAGCAAGCCACCGGCCGGGGAATCACGCCGCTGGGGTAACCCGATAGGGGTAGAGGCATGACACTTTCATTAGACGATATCGCTTGGCACCGCTCGGTCGGGCAACTGATCGACGCCCTGGACAAGCCCAATTTCTGGACGCAGCTGGTGCGCCTGCTGGATCAGTACGTGACCTTCGACAGCTGGGTGGCGCTGCTTTTCAGCGCAGACCAGCACCCGCAAGTGTTCGCCGAATGCCCGGGCGAGGACGGCAGCCCTGATCAGTTGTTCCAGGATTACCTGCGCGGCCTGTACCTGCTCGACCCGTTCTACATCGCTTGCCGCGAACAGTCGCGCACCGGGCTCTATCGCCTGTCGGAAGTGGCGCCGGAGCATTTCGAGCTGACCGAGTATTACCAACGCTACTTTCGTCTGAATGTGGTGGCCGATGAAATCCAGTTCAATTGCCAGCTCGAAGGCGACCGCACGCTGTGCCTGTCGTTGGGCAGCAAGCAGCGTTTCAGCGGCCAGCAGATTGCCTTGCTGTCGCTGATCCAGCCCTGGGTGCTCGGCCTGTTGCGCCAGCGCCTGCCCTACGAAATCAACGAAGCCGTGGCCCTCGCGCCGGCGCCGGTCAAGGGCGACTGGCGCGTTCAGCTGGAGGCTTCGGTGCAACAACTCAAGGGTGCGCAATTGACCGCCCGGGAACTGGATGTCGGCCGATTGATGCTCAGCGGTTGCTCCAGTAAAGAAATCGCCCGTAAGCTGGAAATCTCTGCTGAAACCGTGAAAGTCCATAAGAAACACATGTACAGCAAGCTGGGGATCAAATCCCAGTCCGAGCTGTTTTCGATATTCCTCCAGGCGCAGAATGCCTGACATGGCACGGTCCTGTAGGAGCGAAGCTTGCTCGCGAAAGCGGTGTGTCAGCCAATATCAATGTTGAATGTGATGGCCTCTTCGCGAGCAAGCTTCGCTCCTACAGGGTCCGTGTGTACCTGCTAACCGAGACCGAACCCAAGGAACCCGTATGAGCCTGTCACTCCTGAGCCGCTACGCCTTCTTTGCCGCTTGCGTGATATTCACCCTCGCCAGCCTGCCCTTCCTGGAACACGACTGGCTCTGGCCGATCACCGCCGTGACCGGTGTCTTGAGCCTCGTGGGCCTGTTCGACCTGCTGCAAAGCCCTCACGCGGTGCGTCGCAACTACCCGATCCTGGGCAACATCCGCTATCTGGTGGAGGGCATTCGCCCAGAGATCCGCCAGTACCTGCTCGAATCCGACAGCGACGCCCTGCCCTTCTCCCGGGCCCAGCGCTCGCTGGTCTATTCCCGGGCCAAGAATGAAAGCGCCGACAAACCCTTCGGCACGCTGATCGATGTGTACCAATCGGGTTTCGAATTCATCGGCCACTCGATGCGCCCCGCTCCATTGAGCGATCCGAGTGCTTTTCGCGTCATCGTTGGCGGACCGCAATGCACCCAGCCGTACTCGGCCTCGGTGTTCAACATCTCGGCCATGAGCTTCGGCTCGCTCAGCGCCAACGCCATTCGCGCGTTGAATCAGGGCGCCAAACTCGGCAACTTCGCCCATGACACGGGCGAAGGCAGCATCAGCGCTTATCACCGGGAAAACGGCGGCGACCTGACCTGGGAACTCGGCAGCGGCTACTTCGGTTGCCGCACCCCTGACGGACGCTTCGACCCGGAGCGCTTCGCCGCCCAGGCGCAAACGCCGCAAGTGCGGATGATCGAAATCAAAATGAGCCAGGGCGCCAAACCCGGTCACGGCGGCATACTGCCCAAGCACAAGGTCACCAAGGAAATCGCCGAAACCCGCGGCATCCTGATGGGTGAAGACTGCATCTCGCCGTCGCGGCACAGCGCGTTTTCCACGCCGATCGAACTGATGCACTTCATCCAGCAGTTGCGTGAACTGTCCGGCGGCAAACCGGTGGGCTTCAAGTTCTGCCTCGGCCACCCATGGGAATTCATGGGCATCGCCAAGGCCATGCTGGAAACCGGCATTCTCCCGGACTTCATCGTCGTCGACGGCAAGGAAGGCGGGACAGGCGCGGCACCCGTGGAGTTCACCGACCACATCGGCGTGCCGATGCGCGAAGGTCTGCTGTTCGTGCACAACACGTTGGTAGGCCTGAACCTGCGGGACAAAATCAAACTCGGCGCCAGCGGCAAGATCGTCAGCGCCTTCGACATCGCCAGCGTCCTGGCCATCGGCGCCGACTGGGCCAACTCGGCGCGCGGCTTCATGTTTGCCATCGGCTGCATTCAGTCGCAAAGCTGCCACACCAACAAATGCCCGACCGGCGTCGCCACTCAGGACACCCTGCGCCAGCGTGCGCTGGTGGTCCCGGACAAGGCCCAGCGCGTCTTCAACTTTCACCGCAACACGCTCAAGGCCTTGGCGGAAATGCTCGCGGCCGCCGGTCTTGACCATCCTTCACAGCTGTCGGCCAAGCATCTGGTGCGGCGCATGTCGGCAACCGAGATCAAGCTGTTCTCGCAGCTGCACGTGTTCTTGAAACCAGGGGAGTTGCTGACGGGTGAGGTGAATGGCGAGTTTTACTCGCGGATGTGGCAGATGGCGCGGGCGGACAGTTTTGAGCCCAACGAGGTGATTGCTGCGTAAGGATTGCTCTGCATGCCAGCCTTATGGAGAGGCTGGCATCAGCGACACCTTCACGCTTCGCGCTCGCCAGACAGGACAAATCTGGAAAAGAAGAACCCGCAGATCAGACTCAACAGCGAGAACGACGCGACGGTCACCAACCCGTGGATTTTCCAGACATCGGCGTAATGTCCGACCACAAAACTCATTACCCCCATAAAGAACACATAGATCAGATAACGAACCACCGACGCCCCGGCCTCAAACGTGTAAAGCGCATGCACATAGAATGAGAACGTTGCTGCCACACAAAACGCCGAAAAATTACTGGAGGCCTGGCTAAACTCGGCCGCGGTAGTCAGTACGTAAAATATCTGCCAATGAATCAGCGTATTGGCCACGCCAACGACCGCGTAAGTGGAGAGTGCTTTCCATAAGGCTTTCATGTTCGTTCCTTGAACTGTTCCCGTTTCAGGTAGGTTTCAAACCTAAAGTCGGGGGCAGGTGTGTGTCTACTGTAAGAACTAACAGGTAGCGCGGCATTCCAGACCAATGGGCACGGGGTTCACCACTGGAGAGAGGGAATACGGGCGGGTTCTTTCATGACGATAAAGCCGTAATCCCCCAGCAGATAAACCCGATAGAACAGACTGTCCACCAGCGGTGGATAACCCTGATAACCCACCAGCGTGGCGTTGCGCCGTTCCTTTTCCCTGACCACATTGGTAATGCCTGCTTTGGGCAGGTTTTCAGCGAGCATGTAAAAGTCGATGTTCAGCAGGTAATGCAAAACCGGCATCTGCTTGAACGAGCCGGCGGCACTCACCAACCAGTGATCGGAATACGTCACCGACATGTAAATACGCTTGGCATCGCGCAACGCCGGGCGGGAAGCAATGTCGGCACTCAAGGCATACAACGCTTGGGTCGCGAAGGTTTTTTGTAACGTCAGCACCCGCCCATAAGCGAAGGAAAGCGAAAGCATCGCCAACAGCGGAACCAGCAACAGCAACGGCAGCTTTCCATGCACCGGCGCCAGCGCCCGATGGCTCAGGTAGAACAGCAGCACCAGCACGACTGCAAAGCCCATCAAGGTGCGGGCGCCTTCATTGAAGTCGCGGAAAAACAATGAAGCCCCCGGCACCAGCACCATCAGGACGGGCAAGATCAACAGGCACAGCAGGCCGATCACGGTTTTGTTCAGGCCTCTGTCCTCACGCTCCAGTACGCGTTGCCCTACACGCACGGCACCGACAATGGCGCACAGCAACAGCACAGCGAACATCCAGGCAAACCCGCCATGGAACAGCAACACGATTTTTTCCAGCACCCGGCCCGCATTGGTTTCAATTTGCTGCAACGGTGCCGCTGCCCCGTTCAACAACGCAGTACGGCCCTGAGTCATGAAGGAATAGGCCGTGGCGAAATAGATCAACCCCGCCAGCCCCACCTGCGCCACTTTGTAGCCTATCAATCGGTAAAACGCGGGCCATGGCAATTTGTCGTCCGCCCCCCGCAACAGCTCCAGGCAACAGAGCCCGAGAAGCACATTGAAGCTGACCTGATAAAGCCCGATGGCCAATGCAATCAGCGCGGCAGGTATCAGCAGTCGTTGGACGCGCGAGGGGCTTTGAAAGGTGATCGCATAGATCACCGCCACCAGGCTCAGCGCCATGGTCGGTCCGTCGTATTGATACGACAGGTTTTGCAGGAAAAACGGGTTGTACCAAAGCGGCAGCACCACCAGGCAATGGGCAAATGTCGGCTCGGGGAAGTAGTGGAACGTCAGTCGGGTCAGGGTCGTACTCATCGCCAGCGTGGCGATCAACAGCGGTAACGGGAAGATGTTCGGCGCAGCACTGCTGAAGGTCAGCAGGTTGTAGAACCACTGTGCGAACAACCGACCCTCCCCTGCCCAACCAGTACCGGCGGCCAGGGCACGCCAGTTGTCATCGATGTAGGGAAAATCCGCGAGGATCAACGGCAGGATGTAAATCAGCGTCGCAAAAAAAAACATCAACCAGACCTGACGGCCTGTGAGCTCTTTGTCGAGCCATTCGCTGATCCGCATGCCGGCGCCTCTTGGGAATTTCGCCTTCAATCGATAAAGCTTTGAATCTCGACGGTAGTCAGAGATCGCCGACCTGCGCAGCTTTTAGACAAGCGGTTGCTCCCTCAGCGATGCACTGAGACATTCCGTAATATCCGCACTTTGCAATTGCCGGCGAATCCCTGCACCCTGCGCGCCGCCAATGTGCGGCGCGCAACCTTTTGTGTCGCCGGCGCTCCTGCTTCAAAACCCGTTCAAGAGCCCGCAGCCATGACGACTGAACGCGATCACCGGATCGACTTTTTCCGTGGCCTGGCACTGATCTTCATTTTCTGGGATCACGTGCCCCACAACCCGTTGGGTCAGATCACCCTGCGTAACTTCGGTTTCAGTGATGCCGCCGAAATCTTCGTGTTCCTCGCCGGCTACGCCGCCGTTCTGGCCTACGGCAAGATCCTTGCCCGCGACGGTTACTTGATTGCCTGCGTAAAAATCCTGCGTCGTGCCTGGGTACTGTATGTGGTGCATATTTTTCTGCTGGCGATGCTGATGGGCATCGTGTTCTTCGCCAACAGCCACGTGGAAACCCGAGATCTGGTGGAGGAGATGGGCATGCACCACTTCATCAGCAATCCGCAGCAAGCCTTGATCGATGAGTTACTGTTGCGCTTCAAACCGAACCTGATGGATCCGTTGCCGCTCTACATCGTGCTGCTGGCAGGCTTGCCGCTGGTGCTGCCGATATTTGTGCGCAAGCCATGGGTGGTGGTGGCGATGTCGTTTGCGGTGTACCTGACGGTGCCGTTGTTCGGCTGGAATCTGGCTGCCATCAAGGACGGCGTGTGGTACTTCAACCCCGTCGCCTGGCAACTATTGTTCGTACTCGGCGGTGCCGCTGCGATTCACGCGCAGCGCCCAGGCTTGCGCGACAGGCGCCCCTTGCTGCGCCAGCCTTTGTTTGTGAGTGCGGCGTTGTACGCCGGCGTTGCCGGGGTGCTGACCGTATTATGGCGGTGGCCGCAACTGCATGATTCGATGGTACCGGCCACCCTGAGCAACTTGCTGTACCCGATCAGCAAGACCGACCTGTCGCCGGTGCGCCTGCTGCACTTTCTGGCGCTGGCGTATGTCACGGCGAAACTGTTGCCGGACACTGGCTGGACGCAGAACTGGCTGGCACAGCAATGCAGTCGCATGGGGCGTTACTCGCTGGAAGTGTTTTGCCTTGGAGTGTTGCTCGCGCCGTTGGCGGACATGGTCAATGCCTTGACCGATGATGCGTTTGCCATGCAAATCTTCACAGCGTTGGTGGGGGCCGGGTTGATGGGGTTGCTGGGGGTTTGGCTGGATTTCAACAAACGCCTGACCGCACCGATTCAAACGGTGCCGGTCAACTGAGGCACACCAAGCCTTTGTGGCGAGCGAGCGAGCTTGCTCGCGCTCGGCTGCGAAGCAGTCGTAAGTTTTCAGGGCCGCTACGTGCCCGCGCGAGCAAGCTCGCTCGCCACAGGTAATTTCGTCAGCCAACAAAGCCCCGGCCAATGGACCGGGGCTTTTGCGTTTCAGGCGTGACGACTTTACGAAGCCGAGCGCACCGCACCTTGCGACACATTGGTCGGTTGCAGCTTGAACACGTAGAACACCACAGTCAGCAATACCAGGAACGCCGGGCCGACATACAGCGCCACGCGGGTGTCCGGGAAGTACGCCATCAGGCCGACCACCAGCACCAGGAACGCCAGCGCCAGATACGAGCTGACCGGGTACAGCCACATTTTGTACTTCAAGCCGGCACGTTCGCTGGCACTCAGGCCTTTGCGGAACCTGAGCTGGGCCAGCAGGATCATCACCCAAGTCCAGATCGCGCCGAAGGTGGCAATCGCCGTCACCCAGACGAAGACTTTTTCAGGCACCAGGTAGTTGAGCAACACGCCCAACAACAACGCGCCGATCGACAGCAGCAGCGCACGACGTGGCACGCCGTTGTTCGAGGTCTTGGCGAAACCGGCCGGGGCCTGGCCATTCTGCGCCAGGCTGTAGAGCATGCGCCCGGTGCTGAAAATGCCACCGTTGCACGACGACAGCGCAGCGGTGATCACCACGAAGTTGATGATGCCGGCCGCGGTCTTGATGCCCAGGCGTTCGAAGGTCATCACGAACGGACTGCCCTGAGTGCCGATTTCGTTCCACGGGTAGATCGACAGGATCACGAACAACGCGCCGACGTAGAACAGCAGAATCCGCCAGAACACCGAGCCGATCGCGTTAGGAATGGTCTTCTGCGGGTTCTTCGCTTCACCGGCAGTCAGGCCGATCATCTCGACGCCGAGGTAGGCAAACATCACCATTTGCAGGGACATCAACACGCCTTGCACGCCGTTGGGCATGAAGCCGCCGTGGGCCCAGAGATTGGAAATCCCCAGCGCCACGCCGTCGTTGCCGAAGCCGAATGCGATCACGCCGATGCCGCCGACCACCATCGCGATGATGGTGACGATCTTGATCAGAGCGAACCAGAACTCGAATTCACCGAAGGCTTTCACCGCAATCAGGTTGATCGAACCCATGCTGATCAACGCGGCGAGTGCCCAGATCCAGCGCGGCACATCGGGGAACCAGACGCCCATGTACACCGCCACCGCAGTGATTTCCGCGACACAGGTCACCAGCCACAGGAACCAGTAGTTCCAGCCGGTCAGGAAGCCCGCCAAGGGGCCGAGGTAGTCTTGGGCGTAACGGCTGAAGGAGCCGGCGACCGGGTTGTGCACGGCCATCTCGCCGAGGGCGCGCATGATTACCAGTATCGCCAGACCGCCGATGATGTAGGACAGCATGATGGCGGGGCCGGCCATTTCGATGGCCTTGGCCGAACCGAGGAACAGACCGACACCGATACAGGCGCCGAGCGCCATCAAGCGAATATGCCGTTCGCCGAGTTCGCGTTTAAGCGGGCCGCCCTGAGCGGTCTCGCCGTGGGGCAGGTGATTGCCGACTGGCATAGGGATACAACCTCGTCTTGTTATTGGATATGACCACCGAGTAACAAAGCGCTGACCGGTAAGCCATTGCTTCTGAGAAACCGGGCCTGCTTCGTGAGCAAACCCGTCTTGCAGGACAAACCTGCAAGATCAGCGGGGCGTGCAGTATAAAAAGCTTCGTACAGGATTTTTCACTCTATAAACCACAACATTCAGCCAGAACCCCCGGGAAAAGCCCGGTTCGCGGAGGGGCATTACCTGGGCTTTGTAGGATTTTTCACCAGCTGAAACGGCGCCGAGTATTGCACAGCATTGGTGCATCGTCATGTCCCTGCTCCGGCCTTATTTACCGTTCGACGTGTCTGGCAAAGGCATTCCAGGCCGACCCACACCTTTTTGGTGAAATAGCTGTCGTGGCGAGGGGATTTATCCCCGTTCGGCTGCGCAGCAGTCGTAAAAACCGTTGCACTCGGTACATCTGATAGACCGCGATTGCTGGTTTTGGAGCGGCTGCGCCACCCGACGGGGATAAATCCCCTCGCCACAAAAGTCCTCATCGCCAAATCCTTCACAAGAATCAGAAATTTCTCTTAACAGTCTCAACGTCGATACAGATCACTGCCTACTAGCCTGAAAGCGTCACTCAACTGTCTTGCAAGGAAGCAATGGATTGCCTACTCAACCTAACTCGCATCGTCTGCGCTTGGGCCGACACTCCGAAACCGGTCGTGCTTATCTCATCACCGCAGTCATCCATGATCGCCAACCCATTTTCTCTGACTGGCAATTAGGTCGCCTGCTTGTTGCAGAAATGCGACGGGTTCACGACTCCGGGCTGGTGAACTCAATCGCCTGGGTGGTTATGCCCGATCACTTTCATTGGCTGATGCAATTGCAAGATGGCAAATTAGGGGATGTCGTCAGTGCTACCAAAGCACGATGCTCCCAGGCAGTGAACAAAACGACCGGCCGAAGTGGCTCTTTGTGGCAAACCGGCTATCACGACCGCGCAATCCGCGATGGAGAAGAAATTCTTCCGTTCGCTCGCTACATTGTTGCCAACCCGTTGCGCGCAGGATTGGTAGAAAAAATCGGTGATTACCCACTCTGGGATGCCTGCTGGTTGTAACGTCACTCCCCTTCTGTGGCTACCGAACTCCCCGTGGCGAGGGTAATGCTGTTCACTTAAGCGCGAACACCTGCATTTGTGGCGAGGGGATTTATCCCCGTTCGGCTGCGAAGCAGTCGTAAATCCAGACAACTTAGTCTGTCTGAAAAGACGCTGGGGCCGCTTCGCAGCCCAACGGGGATAAATCCCCTCGCCACAAAAATCCCCCTCCCCACATAAATCCCTGTCACAAAAAGCTCCAGCACCACAAACGCTCCTTTCCACAGGCACTTAACGATGAGAATTCGAAATTTGTATGTTCACAATTTTTTCACCATCGCCAACCACCGACTAAGCTTCAGACAAGTCCGATCAATCTGCGTGAATGGATCAGTCGACTATGGGCGCGTTATGGCAAACCGATACGAGTAAAACTGTGGTTCCGACTGAACGTGTGGATGAAGCGCCTATACCTGAAAAACCCTCTAGCAGTCGTACGAAGCACGGCTGGGGGGCTTTCTGGTTGTTGCTGTTGATTATCCTGATTGTCCTGGGGCTCGCTGCCGCCAAGGAGATGCGCACCTCGAAGTTTCAATCCCGTGAGGTGAGCAAATTCGCCGCGTCCCTGAGTTATGAAATGAGACCCGGCCCCAGCGACGCCATTCGCTATCCAGGCGCTGGCCCTTTCGATCTGCGTCTGGGCTACAGCTCCCTGAATGAATTCCTACCGCGTTTGATCAAGCGTGACTACGTCATTGCGTCACAAACCCGCTTCTCTCAAAAGCTGATGGACTACACCGACAACGGCTTTTTCGTGCCCTACGCGGAAAAAATACAGGCTGGATTGTCGATTACCGATTGCCGTGCGGCACCGCTGTACCAGTACAAATACCCGCAACAACTCTATTCAAGCTTTGACGCGATCCCGCCGGTGGTGGTCAGCAGCCTGCTGTTTATCGAAAACCGCTTTTTGCTCGATCCTCGTCAGCCCTTGGCCAACCCCGCTGTGGACTGGCCGCGGTTCGGCATGGCGGTGTGGTCCCAGGTGGCCAAGCTGATTCACCTGCCGGGCCAGTCGGCGGGCGGTAGCACGCTGGCGACGCAACTTGAGAAATACCGACACTCACCCGACGGCCTGACGGTGTCGGGCGCGGAAAAGATCCGGCAGATGATTTCCGCCACCGTGCGGGCTTATCAACCGGGCCCCGAAACCTTGCAGGTCCGGCAAAATGTGGTTCGCGATTACCTCAACAGCGTGCCGCTGTCGGCGGTACCGGGCCACGGTGAAGTGCATGGCATGGCCGAAGGGTTGCGCGTCTGGTACGGGGCCGACTTCAACAAGGCCAACGAACGGCTGGCCAACACCGACACGGATCCCAAGAGCATGGCCGAAAAAGGTCTGGCCCTGCGTGAAATGCTCTCGCTGATGATCGCCCAGCGTCGCCCTTCTCACTACCTGACCAAGGGCCATGATGAACTGGCCGACCTCACCGACAGCCACATCCGCCTGCTGGCGGCGAATGGTGTGATCGATGCGTCCTTCGCAGCGGCAGCCATGGCCAGCAAAGTGATCTATCGCGACTGGCAAACCCAGCCGACCATTCAGCCGATTGAAACCAACAAAGGCATCAGCGTGGCGCGCAGCCGCTTGGGCGGGCTGCTCAATCGTCCCCTGTACGATCTCGACCGCCTCGACCTCTCCGCCACCAGCACCCTGCAAGGCGATTTGCAAACCCAGACCACCGAGTACCTCAAGCACCTGGCCGACCCGGCGTTTGCGACCCAAATCGGTCTGATGGGCGAACGCTTGCTCACCCCCACCAGCACCACCCAAGTGCGCTACAGCTTCACGTTGTTTGAACTGACACCGGACGGTGCGCGTGTGCGGGTGCAGACCGACAGCACCGACCAGCCGTTCGACATCAACGAAGGCAGCAAGCTGGAACTGGGCTCTACCGCGAAAATGCGCGTGCTCACCACCTACCTGCAAGTCATGGCCGAGCTGCACGATAAGTACGCCGAAATGACGGTCCCGGAATTGAAGAAAGTCGACGTCCCGGATCAGGATCGCCTGAGCCGCTGGGCCGTCGATTACTTGATTCAGAACAAGGACCGCAATCTGTCGACCATGCTGGGCGCCGCACTGGACCGCAAATATTCCGCCAGCCCCGGCGAAGCCTTTTTCACCGGCGGCGGGCTGCACACCTTCGTCAACTTCCGCAAGGAAGACAACGGCCGCATTCCCACCTTGCGCGATGCCCTGCGGGAATCGATCAACCTGCCGTTCATTCGCCTGATGCGTGACCTGGTGCGCTACACCACGTATTCCGGCCCCAACAACAGCGCCGAATTGCTCAAGGACGATCGTGACCCGCGGCGTCAGGAATACCTGGCCAATTTCGCCGATCGCGAAGGTACTTCATTCCTGCTCAAGTTCTGGAAGAAGTACAAAAACAAGGACACCCAGGCGCGGCTCGATACCTTCCTCGACAGCATGCGCCCGACCCCGATTCGTATGGCGGCGGTGCATCGTTATTTGCTGCCGCAGGCCAGCCAGGAAAGCTTCAACACCTTCGTGCGCTCGCACCTCAAAGGCGCGAAGCTCACCGAAAAACTCACCGACGAACGCCTGCAACGGCTCTACGAAAATTACAGCCCCGGCGCCTACGACCTGCCGGATCAGGGCTTCATCGCCAAGGTTCACCCGCTGGACCTGTGGCTGATGGGCTACCTGCTGAATAACCCGGATGCGAAATGGAGCCAGATCGTCAAGGCCAGCCATTTCGAGCGTCAGGAAGTCTACAGCTGGCTGTTCAAGAGTCGTCACAAGGGCGCCCGCGACAGCCGTATCCGCACCATGCTGGAGATCGAAGCCTTCCTCGACATTCATCAGCGCTGGCAGAAAGTCGGTTACCCGTTCGATCACCTGGTGCCGTCGCTGGCCACTGCCATCGGCAGCTCCGGCGACCGTCCTGCGGCGCTGGGCGAGTTGATCGGCACCATCCTCAACGACGGTGTGCGCATGCCGACATTGCGCATCGACACCCTGCACTTCGCGGCCAATACGCCGTACGAAACCAAACTGATCAACGACCCGGACGCCGGTAAACGGGTGATGCCGTCCGAAGTCGCCACGGCCATGCGCGAGGCCCTGTCGCAAGTGGTGGATGCCGGTACGGCCAAACGTGTTTCCGGCAGTTTCATCACACCCGATGGCAAACCATTGGCCATGGGCGGCAAGACCGGGACCGGGGATAACCGCATCGAAGCCATTGGTTCCGGCGGGCGGATCCTGAGTTCGAAGTCGATCAACCGCACGGCCACCTTCGTGTTTTTCATCGGTGACAACCACTTCGGAACGCTGACCGCCTTCGTACCGGGGCGCACCGCCGAAGCCTTCAAGTTCACCTCGGCGCTGCCCGTGCAGGTACTCAAGGGCATGGCACCGATTCTCACGCCGTATCTGCAACCGGGGACGCATACGCAATGTCTGCCGGTGGAGGTAGCGCGACGCTGATAAAACAATGGCGGTAATTAATTGTTTTCGGCATTGAAAATTCCAATGCTTTACGAGGACGAACACTTATTTAGCAGCTGTAATTGAGACTTTTACTTTGAGCCCCGGGCGTTAGGCTGGTCACTCCACTTAACGCTCAAGGTTTATTAAAAGCATGACTGACTTACACGGACGTATATCAGCGCTACCGACACCCGGGGCCGATAACAATAAAGGTCGCCACTACGGGTTCATCAACAGCCGAATCAACCCAACGTTCAAAGGCGCATCACTGCAACGGATTCGGGAACTGAGCCTCACACAAACGGCTTCAGGGCATTGGGTACAGACCACAAAAGATTTCGATCACACGCCGTTACAAGACGCCAACCTTGAACTCTGGTCCGCTCAAAACGCAGTCGACCGGGTAATGGATAAAGTACAAGGCGTGTATGAGTTCGCCGAACCGTTACTGACCGAGGCGTTACTGAAACAGTTCGGGGTCGACGTCGATGTAACGACAACTTGTTTGTATCTCTATCTACCGAAAAAGCTGCCCTGGTATGCCAGCGATCTCGGCGGTGTGGTGACCCGAACCGTTTCACTGCTGGATGCGGCCCTGCACAACTTCGCGAGCCACGAGACCTGCGAGGCAGACTCGAACTTCATCAGCCAGCCCGATGCGCGTGGGCACTTCGATATCCTGCCGATCAAACGCAAAATGTCCATCGCGCAGTTTCAGACCCTGTGTCGCCAGCTGGACATTGGCGCGCGCTATAAGAAATACCTCGAAGAGCAGTTGCTGCCCAGTGACGGCCTCGCCCTGGGTTACTTGAAACTCAAAATCGTCGAGAGCGAGAAAGCCGCGTTCAAAGCGGCCGCTCAACTGGCCGTTCTGACGGGCGACATCGATGCCGATGCCAGCGACCTCGTCCTGAAGATGCTCGATGGTCAGCGCAATCTCACCCGTAAAGGCCGGGTGATGCAATTCGCAGAATTGTCCATCCTTGACAGCTTGCTGACCGGAATCGTGTTGATCACGCCCATGCCGGAACAACGCATCCGTGACGTGACACCGGTGATTGTCTACGTCCCGCAAGACCCTGAGCACCCACTGAAAGAGTACCCCTCGACCGTCGCTTTCATGGATGAACTGACGCGTCAGCTACGCGACAACGAAATCGTGTCGTCCACCGGCATGACCTACCAGCAATTCTTCAGCCGGTTCGTCGATCAATCAGACCGAGGGCATTTTTTCGGCGGGCTGCAACAACGCCTGTTCGAAGTGAAATGGCATCAGAAAGAGCCATTGGAGCAAGGGCCGAGCTGGCGGGAAGTTGCCGTCACCCATCCTAGCCTGCATTTCAAAGCCGCACCGATTCCCGGCGAACTCTGGGAGTACCTCTTTCAGCAAAAGCTCAACAAGGTTTTCAACGACGCCCGACACATCGCCGTGTCCACCGCCGATGCCGATACCGATGCCCGATGGGCCTGGTGGGAGAACTTCAAGAAAATAGCCTCGGACCTCTTCAACATCGCCCTGATGGTGGTCACGCCGTTCGTTCCGGGGCTGGGTGAATTGATGATGGTCTACTCCGTGTATCAGATGACCAGCGACGTCCTCGAAGGCATCGTCGACATGGCATTGGGGCTGTGGACCGAAGCCGCCGAGCATATTACCGGAGCAGTCACAGACTTTCTTTCGCTGGTGGCGTTTGCCGCCGGCGCGAAGATCGGTGAGCTTGCACGCCTGAAACTGTCGCCGCTGATCGAAGGCATGAAACCGGTGACACTGCCCAATGGCGAACCTCGTCTGTGGCATCCCGACCTCACACCTTACGAGCTACCCGATGTGAAGTTACCGGCTGATTCCAGCCCAGACGCGCAGGGGTTTCACGCCCACGAAGGCCAGGACATTCTGCCACTGGATGACAAGCACTACGCCGTGCAAAAGGACCCGCAAACCGGTGACTACCGCGTCAAACACCCCCATCGCGACACTGCTTATTTACCCGAGTTGAAACACAACGGCCGCGGCGCCTGGACCCACGAAGCCGAAAACCCGCGCGTATGGGAACGCCCGACATTAATGCGGCGTCTGGGCCACTCCGTGGACGGCTTCAGCGACGCAGAACTCGAAGACGTTCGTATCGCCAGCGGCACCGACGACGCTGCGCTGCGCCGGATGTACGTCGACAACACGGCCCCGCCACCGTTACTGGATGACAGCCTCACCCGCTTGAAAAATCAGCGCCAGACCCGCCAGGCCATTGAAAAAATCCGATCAGGTTTGCCCCTGGATCCGTCGTCCTACTGGTTTGAACCGCTGGCGACTTACCTGGACGGCTGGCCCGCGGACAAAGCCCTGAAGGTCTACGAAAACGCCGACAGGACCGGCCGGTTCCGCCAGTATGGCAATGCCGATGCAACCGACGAGCAGACGCTGTCCACCAGTTTGTCCAACCTGATGAGCGAGCAATTTGCGCCGCGCCTTGTCGAGTTTCTCAGCGAAGACGAGCGGCAAGCCATGCTCGGTCGGTCAACCGCCAAAAGTGAACGGGTGCAAGCGTTGCGTGATCGACTGGCGGACGAAGCCAATCGACTGAGCGCTGACATCGTCAATCAGCTTTACCACGGTGCGCAAGCGTCCGACGATCCTCAGATCCGACTCATTCGCCAGACATTTCCCGAGCTGCCAACACGTGCGGCACAGAAGCTGCTCAACAATGCCGACGCGGCCGACCTCAAGCGCATGAACCAGGAGCAGCGCCTACCGTTGAGCCTCAAAAGCCGTGCGCGTGACGCCGCCTTCGAAGTCCGGACGAACCATGCCTATGAAGGTTTTCACGACGGCGCGCAGTGGGTGGCGGAAACCGAACGCCTGGTGCTGAACGCACTGAGGATTCATACCGACACGTTCGCGCAATTGCGCATCGAGGTTCGCGAAGGCAGCGATGCTGGCCCCTTGCGCAGCAGTGTGGGTGCGCAGGACGCGTCGACGGTTCGGATGCTGGTCAAGGATGAGGGGAACCTGTTTGAAGTCTGGGACGCCGACAACCACAAACTGCACGACGCCGCTGATTTTTATGAAGCCGTCCTCAACGCTTTGCCGAAAAACAAACGAGCGCAGCTGGGTTATCGGCCGGGCCAGGGTGAATTTTTCAAGCAATGGGTGATGGCAAAGACCGAGACACCTGCGCAGCGCCGCACCGCGCTCGCCGCACCACCGATCCGTCCGGTGGCGAACCATGAAGACATGACGCTGCTGCGCGGCCCCGGTTTTTCGACCACCGGCGCCACACTCATCCAACGGGTGGAGGATTTGTACCCCCACTTCAACGAACGAGAGGTCAATACCTTCGTTCGATCCCTGGGTTCGCCAGAGCAAGGGCGTCAGACTCTGGCGAGGCTGGACCGAGAGCTGTATGACCTTCAAAAGCTGCTCCATCGGTGGCAAAACCAGCGACCTGACGCGTGGGGGCCTGATCGACAAGGGTTCGTGCGCGGTGGCGGGCTGCATATTGCCGATCGACTCATCGATTGCTTCTCAAGAAAACCCACGGTATTTGGTGAACGCAGTATCACTGCCGACGGCGGTTATGCGCTGGACCTGTCCGTAGAGTTCGATATGCCCGATCTCGAACGCTGGTGGAAGGAACTGCCGGACATCAAGCACTACCTCGATCAGATCAGCACCTTGAATCTGGACCGCACAAACTTTTCCGAAACCTCCTCCAACCTGTTGAGTGACTTTTCTCATCTCCGGCAACTGAGCGCACGCAGCTGCGGGTTGACGCGACTCCCCGAAACCATCGGCAAGATGCACTACCTGCGAACGTTGCGGCTGATGAACAACGACATCAGGTTGACCCCGTCGGCCGTCGAGCAACTGCGAAACCTGACCCACATGGAAACACTCAGGCTCGATGACAACACGCAACTGGGCAGGCTCCCGAACGTCGGGCGCATGCCCAAACTGAGGATCCTGAGTTTGAGCAACACCGGGGCAACCACCTGGCCCGATGGGCTTCTCGGACCCTCCAGCAAGCGCCGACCGCGTGGCTTCTTTCTGGATTTGCAGGAGAACCCGATCAGCGTGATTCCGACCGTTGTGCCCGGCTCGGAGGATGCCTTCCTTGTGGCGCGAACCCGCTTGTACGAAAAGCATCTCTCGGACGCAAACCTGGTCATTTTCAAGGCATATCGACGGTCAGTCGGCATCGCTCCCAAGCAGGTCTACGCCGACGCTGCAAGAGACGCGATGAACCTGTGGCCGATGAACGACGACTCTGTCTGGTGGAGTGCCGAGGTCTCAGGGCTGGGTACTTTCCGGGAGGAAGCCTGGCACGATTTGATGACCGAGCCGGGCTCTGAAGATTTTTTTGCCTTGATCCAGAAACAGACACGCTCGGCCGATTACAAAGCCGGTGGTGATTTGCGTCAACAGCTCAGCAGCCGGGTATGGCGCATGATCGAAGCCATCGACCTGGACACCGAGTTGCGCAAGGAACTGTTCGAAATGGCCAAGGCGCCCACTACGTGCGCCGATGCCGGGGCTCAGGTGTTCAACCACATGGGCATCAAGGTGCTCGCCTCCGAAGCCTATGCCTTATCGACGTCCAACGCCGTCCTGGAAAGCAAACTGGTGAACCTGGCAAAAGGCGCCGCTCGCCTGGCGCGCGTGGATGACATTGCCCGTGCCGATTTCGGCAGCCGTGAGGGCAACCCCGATGAGGTGGAGGTGTACCTCGCTTACGAAACCGGCCTGGCTCAACGCCTCGGTTTACCGTGGCAATCGGAGTCGATGCTGCATCGCCCACTGGCCAAAGTGAGCGCCAAAACCCTCGACACCGCCTTCAATACGGTGATGTCGATGGAGGCCGGCGAAGGGTTGATCAACGACATGATCGATCAGCCGTTCTGGCAGAAATACTTGCATGACACGTACCCGAACGAGTTCAGTCGCAATACCCGGTTTTACGAAACCAAGAGCGACTTGCTGGAGGAGTTGCGCGAAGCACAACAGGCCTGGGCGAGCTCCAAAGGCCTGCAGATTGCGCAGCGACGAGCCCTCAAACAGCGCCTCCTAGACCTCGCACGACGACTGGGTGTCGATGACAGTGTGGTGTTTACCGATCAAGACATGACCGATGAGGTCTACGGCCGATTGCTTCACGACATGGGCTACGAAGAAAAAGAGCTGAGCAGGAAGCTGACCCGCGCAGCGCTGCAAAAAGACGCACAGCAGTAATCGGCAAACCCTGATGCACCCGTTGCTGCATCAGGGTTCAACCCTTAACCCACTTCCGAATCCCAGATGACCGTTACATTGCCCGAATAAGATCTGGCGATACCGGGTTTGAGCATTTCGTCGACCTCGTCCGGCGCAATCTCGAAGTGCAACGTTCCGGGCTTGCGATCGACATAAAAGCGCGGCTGGAAAAGCTCAGTGCCACTGCCGTCGCGCCGCAACGGTCGACGACTGACCGGTTGAGCGGCGGCATCCACCAGACCATTGGGCAGAGTCAGGCTGACGTCGAGTGGCACGACATGACCTGAAACCGGATCGCGCACCGAGCAGCGGTTGCCATCCAGGCTGTACTGGCAGTCCAGGCTCATCTTGAAGCGACTCGACGAAGACACATTGAACGTCTGATCCCGAAACAACCGTGTCGGCTTGCGCCCCTGCGTCAGCCAGGCTTGCCAACCGCCCTGCGGGACCAGTTCAACGCGATTGCCACCCGGCGGTATCTCGACCTTGAGGGTGTGCCGAACATCCAGGGAGAAATTGAGGGTCAGTTGATTGTCAGCCGGAATCATGACATCACCCATGTCGAAATCCTGATGAGGACCGACCCTGTAGGTAATCGAACCGTTGTATTTGCCCGCGACCATGTTCAGCGGATCGGGTGTGCGCAGTTCATAGGCGAAAACGAAGTACAGATACCGGAAGGACATCGGGATGTCGAAAAGTGCCTTTTTGCTGCACACGCCAGCACCAACCGGAACTCTCCAGAAACTGTTGTAACCCCTGGGACCATGGGAATACCAACCCACACCCTGGCAAGGACTCGGGGCGTAGGCCCAGCCCCCTCCTGCCCAAAGTTGATCCCAGTACCCGCCCCCGGTCAATTCGGTAACGGGGCGTGGAACTTGTGCTTCGTGACCAATACCTCCGATCCGAACGGAAAGCACTTTTGAATCTCCCGATTCATGCGTAACACGTACTTCTCTCCACGCTGAGGGAACCTTGGCCATACCGCCTTGGCGAGGGTCGGCATGATTGGCCAGAATCGGCGCATTGGCCGTGAAAGCAATGGGCGCACCGAGACTGAAAAGTCCAAAAGGCTCACAGGCCGCCGGGACCTGCCGACAAAACCCCTCCGAAGGCGTCTTGTTGACGAATTCATTTTTCTGCGGCTTTGCCGAATCCGGCACGAATTCCGCTTCAATCTCCAGGACTGCCGCCTGCACAGGCAGTGAAAACACAGCGAACATCAGGCTGATCACTGCACAGCCACCCGGCATTTGAAATAATCGTCCAACTGAAAAATTCATCGATTCTCCTTAAATCATGAATGGCTGATCCCTCCTGGCTTCACTCTCCCGGCAACACCGCGTTGAAAACCATGTTGACGCTGCCAAAATAGTTACCGGGCTTATAAACCCCATCGGCAGGTGGCACCGGCACGATTTGCAGTAAAACCCGCTTGCCCTGCGCCGCTTCGCTCAGCGAAACCACCTCGCGGCTTTCCCCCTCGCTTAACAACTTGTCGTTGAACGTGACACGCAAACCAATGTCATGGGCATCCGTCCCGTTGGACAAGTAGGGCCTGCCCTCAAGGCGGGCTTCGATGGAGCCGGCTTCATTCTTCACATCGAAATACTTGCGCAAGCCACCCAGGGTCGAGGTCGCCAGATTCCACGGCAATGGCTGTTCACGGTGAATCCAGTCGGGATCTGCGGGAATGACGTAGAACGCCTGGCTCGGGATCGTCACGAACACTTCGAAGTGCTGCACTTCGCGGGCGGCAAACGCTGAATGGCAGGCCACTGCCAACACCATCAGAACCGTGAGTTTTCTGAACATGGTCATCAGCCTTTCACATCGAGTTTCTTGCTGCTCGCGCCTTCAACCAAAGTGAAGCGATACTCGCGACCGGCCTGTTTCTCGAACTCGAAACTGCGCCCTGCCAGGATGTGATGCTTGGTGGTTGGCTGGCAGTCCTGCTCGTTCTTGACCGAGCAATCCTTGAACTCATCGATCACCACCACGGTGTTGCCGTTGTTGCGGATCCGGTACCTGGCCGCATCGTTTTCGATCACGCTGGCGTAACGCGTGTCCTTGGGCCGGACGAAAAACACCGCGCCATAACCGGCCAGCACCGTGACCCCGGCGGAGAGGGTTTTCTTGTATGCCTCACGGTCTTCAACGGAGACCGCGAATTCGTCTTCTTTCTCGGGCACCACCGGCACGAAACGCACACGAAAATAACGCTCTTTGTCGCGTTCGCCCATGTACAGCAAGCGCGTGCCTTGCATGCCACTGGCGGGCACGATCAGCCGCGCCGGGCTGGCCATCAAGCCATCCCGGGCGGTGCCGTCGGCACTGGATTTGAGCGGCACTTCCTGGGATTTGCCTTCAGCGTCGTAAAGGATTTCAAGGATGTTGACCTTGACGAAGGCGGTGCTGTCACCACCGTTGAAGACGCGTTTCAAGAACGTACTTTTGTCGCCGTCCAGGTAGTCGTAAACCGAGCCGATGTTGATGCTCGGCCCGGCGTGCGCCGTCTGGGTGAACAAACAAAAACCAATCAGTGCCAACCGACGTTTCATCGTCATTTACCTCATAGAAAAATGCGTTTCGCCGGGCCTCAGCCTGCCGTCGGCGTCTCAAGCGTCAGGTCCGCCAATGTGTCCGGCGTGCAACGCAGATCGCCGATCATCAGCACATTGTTTTCCGTGCGACCGCTGCTCGGATCGAGTCGGAACTGGCACAGCAACTGATTGCCGTAGCGCACTTCCAGGGTCGGTGAGCCGGCGTTCATTTCCATGGAGAAGAAGCCGTCCACCTCACTCACCCCGCGACTGGCGTGGTTGATGATGTGATGGCCCTTGAGCGGGTTGCCCTGGGGGTCGATCAGGCGGCCGAGTACGGTGAGGGTTCGCATCACACGAATCTGCCGATAATCCACGCCGCCCTTGTTCAGGTGATAGCTGGAACGGGCCGGCTGGATGGTCGCGGCGGGGACGTGATTGCCTTCGAAATCGAAACTGACGGAGCTGCTTTTGTAAGCCGTGATCGGTACGAAATTGCGCCCGGGCTTGAGTACCGCACTGCCGCCGCTCAAATCGTCGGCGCGCAGGGTAATGTCGTCGATGTCCGATTCGACATCGATGATCATGCCCGCACCGTCGCGCTGGTATTGGCTGGTCATGATCATTTTTTGCCCGCCAACCGCCACAGTGCTGTCAAGGTTCAGGCCGCCGGTGAGGTCGTTGTTGTAGGACGAGCGCTGAATAAAGCCGTCGCCGTTGACCAGGTCCGATTGCATCGTCGCCAGCGCGTTCAAACCGATGCCATAGGTGTCGGTGATCGCCGTGGCGGAAACGCTTTGCAGCAGGTGGTCCTGCAAACTTTTGCGGTAGGTGATCGAGGCATTGTTATCCCGCCCGCCGTCGCGATCGGTGCGGGTGCCGATGCTGCCGGACAGTTGTTCTCCCGGACCGCCCAGCGCGATGTTCACGCTCAAATCAAGGCCACGATTTCGATCATCTCCGGAGCTGAAACTGCCCGGCCTGTCGAACAGCGACAAACGCCAATTGGCGTCGCTGCCGAACAGTTGCGTGCGTTGGCTCCAACCCAAATCAACGCCGACACCTTCGGTATTGCCTTCGCTGTGGGACACCCGAGCGTTGACCGAACTTTTGCTGGTGAGTCGATGATTCACCGACAAGGAAGAGTTGCTGGTCTGGCCGATAAACACGTTGCGCTGCCGCACTCGCGTGCCGTCGGGCAGGGTGTCGTAGAGTCGCGTAGTGTCGAGCCAACTGCGGTTATGGCTGGCGACGATGCTGCCGCTGCCGTAGGAATAGAGCCCCTGCACGTCGAGGCCGGTGCCGTAGTCCTGCGTTTGATAGACGTTGGCATAGACGCTGGCGTTATTGACGATGGCCCAGTCGACCGATGTGCCGTATTGCAGGGTGTCTTTGACCTGTCGACCCGACAGGCCGAGGATCACCCGCGGGTGCAACAGGAAGTTGAAGGCGGCACCGGCGGTCATGTCGCCGTCGGCCTGCTCATCCCAGTTGCTGAGCACTTTCGATTCACGCCCGGCGAACAGGTTGTAGCGCCAGCGCTCGTCATGATTGCGCCAGTTGTTGGGTTTGTAGACCAGTTCCTGAGTGCTGGAGGTGATCTGGCCGTCTTCGATCAGGCGCACTTCCACTTCATAGATGCCACCGGGCAATGGCCGCGTATCGAGGGTCTGCAAACCGGCCGGCATCGCCTGCGTGTTGATCAGCAAACCGTCGCGGTAGATTTCCACCGAGCCCTGGCGATTGGCCGTGACGTAGATCGGGTAGACCGCCGGTTTCGGGTTGCTGATGGCCAGGCTGTCGGAGCTGCCGTACATGACGCCCACTGCGGTGTCGGGGCTGGCGCCAAATGAGCGCGGCTGACGGGTCAGGCCTTCCGAGTTGGGTGTGAATAAGCCCAGCCGCAGAAAGCTGCCTTGCAGTTCGCGCTGGGTGAAGAGCTCATGCACGGCGTGATAGGTCTGGTTGTCCACACCGCCCAGGCGGGACAGCTGCAAATTGACGGCTTGGGTCCAGTTACCGAGGCTGCTGCTGGCTTCCAGACCGTAACGACCACCGAGGTCCTGGTTCTGGCCGCCATTAAGGTTCAGCTGGTTGCGCACGATCAACCCGGTGCTGCCACCTTCGGGCTGGTTGTAATACAGCTGCACTTGATCATCGCGCTCAGCGTTTTCTGTGAGGATCGACACCAGGGAGTTTTCCAGGCTGTAGTGGACCGCCAGCAATTGTTCGGGGCAGTTGGCCTGACAGGTACCCAGCACCACGCCTTGTTTCAGATAATTGGCCCAGATGTCACGTTCACTGGGCTTGATCGTGCTGTCGCTGACATCGGAGAAGTCAACGAGGGTGATGCGATCGTCGCGGGTCAGCACGACCATCGCCTCACCGAGAAACTGTTGATCAAGTTCCACGCGCACCGCCAGCGGCACATCAAAGAAATGCTCTTCGAACTCGCTCGGCAAACCCTTTGCCTGCGCCAGCAGACTTCGCGGTGTAGTACCGTTATCCGCTGGCGTGGCCAGGGCAGTTGCACAAAAACATAGGGCAAGCGCCGTCGCGATGGGAGTCATCGGGAACATGAACGAAATACTCTAAAGATAAATTCGTTGAAACCCGATCGACAGGGGCGAAACCCTATCGATCGGTGAACGTTGCCAAGTAAGACAGAACTTACTTACAGAACGCGCTTTGGTTTAGATGCGCGGAATGGCATCAAACATGACGACCGGGTTGGCGGTGTAGACACCGACCTGATTGTTGCCCGGTTTAGCGGCAGTAATGACCAGGTCTGCGCGCATACCACCGTTGGACTCGACGTCACCAACCACTTCCTGAGAATCGGCGGTCAATTCCTTACCGTTGAAGGTGTAAGTCAGAGGTATGTTCAAGGTCGCATTACCGTTGAACAGCGGCGTAGGACCGCCGACAACGTATGCGCCTACCGAGCCATTGGTGTGTTGAATATCAAAGGTACCGCGGACCTCCGACAGGACGCCAGTCCCTACGACGTACTGCATTTTCTCGTCTTTTCCGAAGTCTTTGTCTACAGGCTGAGCGTGGAAAACCTTGCTCGGGATTTCAGCGGTAATGTTGATGGAGGTGCGCGATTCTTCCGCAGCGAACGCCATCGAAGCGCTCAGGGCCAGGAGGGTCATCGGAACGGCGATTGCAAGCTTCTTGAACATTATTGAGTACCTGTTTTTTTCAAAGGATTGGACCGAGGAAAGTCTGAACAAGCCATCGCCATTCACTCCTGTGTTGGCGATTTCACTTAACTTTCGACGCCGGAGAATGATCGTCCAATCCCTTGAGAAAGTAAGTACGCAACTTCCGAAGAACATGTAGTAACAATGGCTTTCGAACAGCAGGAAAAAAGTTGGAAAATCACTAATTAGATTGTTTGACCCTCAGATAAATACTACACACAGTTTTAACTTAAAAAGCACACAGACAAGAACCAATCAAACTTCCGTAAGACCGAGACTACTTATGTCATGCGGGTGGATTAATTACCAACCCATGAACTTCTATAATTAGTTTAATTACTCTAAAAGAGCAACCCATGCATCCTTCCTCGTCGCTGATTGCGCCTGGCCCTCAAGCGGCGCCCGAGGCCGACCGTTGGTCCAGAACGCTTGCGCAGACCTAAAGATATATCTTAAGTTGTATCTAAACACGACGAGAGAAGACGCAAAATGAGAGACCATCATTCCCATCGAGACCACAGCGACAGCCGCGATAGCTTCGAAAAACGCCCAGGCCCCGGCCGTGAACGAGGTGGACGCGGTCCCCGGGTGTTCGCCCCCGGTGACCTGAAACTGCTGCTGTTGGCTTTGATCGCTGAGCAGCCCTGCCATGGCTATGACTTGATCCGCCAGATCGAAAGCATGTTCGACGGCGCCTACAGCCCCAGCCCCGGCGTGATCTACCCGACCCTGACCTTTCTCGAAGAAAGCGAAATGATTCTGGGCGACGCCGAGGGCGGCAAAAAACGCTACAGCATCACCGACGCCGGACGTCTGTCGTTGACCGAGCAGGCGATTGCGCTGGACGGCGTGCGGATGCGCATCGAGGTCAGCAAGCGCTCATTGCGCGGCCATGATCGTCCGGCCGAGATCCACGAGGCTGTGCACAACTTGCGTCACGCCTTGCAAATGCACCACGGCCGCTGGAGCCCCGAAGAAATCCTGCGGGTTCGCGACCTGCTCAATAACACCGCCAAAGCCATCGTCGATGGCCCTGCCGTTCAACCCGTTCAGGAGAAAGCCGAATGACTGAAGTGATCGTGCAATCCATTCACCGTGTCATGCATGAGATCAAACGCCGTCGCCTGGAAGTGCTGCGCGTGGTCGACCTGACCCCGCGGATGCGCCGGGTTACCCTGGGCGGCCCGGAACTGGCCGGTTTCGTCAGCCTCGGTACGGACGACCACGTCAAACTGCTGTTCCCACAAAACGCGGCGGAACACGCGGCACTGGAAACACTGGTGCTCGGCGCCGGTAAAGACAACGGGCCGATGCCCGCAATGCGCGACTACACGCCCCGTCGTTACGACCTCGATGCCCTGGAACTGGACATCGATTTCGTCCTGCACGGCGACGGCCCCGCCGCGACCTGGGCCGAGCAGGCCAAACCTGGCCAGTTCCTGCACATCGGCGGGCCACGCGGCTCGATGATTGTGCCGGACATGTTCGACAGCTACTTGTTGATCGGCGACGAAACCGCCCTGCCCGCCATCGCCCGTCGGCTCGAAGGTCTGGCGGCCAATCGGCGTGCGTTGGTGATTGTGGAAGTGGAGAACGGCGCCGAGCAGCAGCGACTGGAAAGCGCCGCACAGGTCAATGTGATCTGGGTCTTGCGCGAGGGCGACAAAGACAATTTGCTGACCACCGTGAAGCAACTGCACGTGCCGAGCGGCAATCTGTATGCGTGGGTGGCGACCGAGACCAAGGTGTCACGGCAGATCCGCCGAGTTTTGCTTGATGAGCACGGTTTGAACGAGCAATTTGTCAAAGCCGTGGGTTACTGGCGCCTGGATGACAGCGACGAGGAATGACCGCAGCTCTTGTGGCTGCCAAGTTTCCTGTGGTGAGGGGGCTTTGTGGCAAAGGGTTTTCTGAGGCAAGGAGAACTCTGTACTGAGGCGCTTCTGTGGCGAGGGGACTTGTCCCCGTTGGAGTGCGAAGCGCTCCCCAAAACCTTCGACAGCTGCCGAGATTTTGGGGCTGCTGCGCAACCCAACGGGGACAAGTCCCCTCGCCACAAGTGTTCACTTTGGAGCGCGCCATCTATCAAGGGCGATCAATAACAACGCGATCACAACAAACCCCGCCAACAATCCCCCCGCATTCACAAACACCTGTGGATAACCCAGCGTGCCGACGTCAATGAACGGATAGGGATAAACCGCCAGCTCGTGACCACGCAGCAGCGAATAGGCGAAGTACACCAGCGGATAAATCACCCACAGGCCGATATGCCGCAACCGCAATGTGCCTTTGGGCACACACAACCACCAATACGCCAGAAACAGCAGCGGCATGACGTCATGCATCAGCTCGTCCGCCAGCAACTGCCAGCCTTCGGGGTGCCACAAGTGGCGCAGTAACACGCTATACGCCAGGCCGACAACCACGATGCTCACGGCAATCGCGCTGCTGACCCACGGCTGCAAAAACCAGCGTCGCGCCGCCGATTCGCGAGGGGTCCACTCACAGGTCAGCACCACCGCCACCAACGTATTGGTCAGCACGGTGAAGTAACTGAAAAAGCTCAGCAGCCCACCCAGCAGACTGGCTTCCAGCGTCCAGCGTGAGTACAGAATCAGGTACAGCTGAATCGCCAGCCCCGACCAGCCCAGCACTGCGGCCACCGCAACAAAACGACGCCTCGCGGCAGAACCTGGCGTCGATAGGCTGATCATGTTCAGAGCGGGCGCTTGGTGCGCATCAGCTTTACGTACAAGTGTTCGACCTTCTCCCTGGCCCACGGAGTTTTGCGCAGGAACGTCAGGCTCGACTTGATGCTCGGGTCACTCTTGAAGCAGCGGATATCAATGCGCTCGGCCAGCCCCGACCATTCGTAATGTTCAACCAGGGCATTGAGGATTTGCTCCAGCGTCACGCCGTGCAGCGGGTTGTTGTTCTGTTCGGTCATGCCGGGCCTTCGAGCGATGTAAGGATGGGAAGCCGCGCACCTTAGCCGAGGGCTTCCTTGGGGGGAAGCGATCTGTGTGCTGTCAGCTAAATGTAGGTGAAACGCAAAAGATCGCAGCCTCGTTTCACTCGACAGCTCCTACATTGGCGTTCACCTGTAGGAGCTGTCGAGTGAAACGAGGCTGCGATTTTTTCCCACGGACTGTTACCAAATCCGAAACGCTCCATGTCAGCAAAAGCGCTTTCTCTATTTGTAACAGGACATTATCCTTGCACCCGTCAAGCTGAAACGCTTCATCAGCCCGCGACAAAGTGCCGCTTTCGATTCACTCCCCCAGAAAAAGATCAAGAATTCCTTCTCTATGCCTGATTTCCCAACTCCGCGAGACAGCGCTGTCTGCACCGCTATTGCCAGTCGAAAAACCCTGACCCTGATCGCTGGGTTCAGCGCTTTTGGCCTTGCCACCTGCACCCAGGCTGCTCCCGCTTTCGATAGCGAATCCCCCTGGATGCTCGGCGACTGGAACGGCACGCGCACCGAACTTTCGGAAAAAGGCTACGACTTCAAAGTCGATTACACCGGCGAAATGGGCAGCAATCTGCACGGTGGCTACGATCACGATCGCACCGCGCGCTACAGCGACCAGTTTGGTTTTGGCACGCATCTGGACTTGCAGAAGATTCTGGGCTGGGACGATGCTGAATTTCAGCTGACCATCACCGAGCGCAGCGGCAACAACATCAGCAACGACCGGATCAACGACCCGCGCGTCGGCGGCTTCACTTCGGCTCAGGAAGTCTGGGGGCGTGGGCAAACCTGGCGCCTGACGCAGATGTGGTATCAGCAGAAATTCTTCGACCAGAAGCTCGACATCAAGGTCGGCCGCTTCGGCGAGGGCGAGGACTTCAACAGCTTCCCCTGCGACTTCCAGAACCTGGCGTTTTGCGGTTCGCAGGTCGGCAACTGGGTCGGCGGTATCTGGTACAACTGGCCGGTCAGCCAGTGGGCGATGCGCGTGAAATATCACCTGACGCCGGAGTTGTACGCGCAAGTCGGCGCGTATGAGCAGAACCCGTCGAACCTCGAACGCGACAACGGCTTCAAGCTCAGCGGCAGCGGCACCCAGGGCGCGATTTTGCCGGTCGAGCTGGTGTGGTCGCCAAAGCTCAACGGCCTGCCGGGCGAATACCGCGCCGGTTATTACTACAGCAACGCGAAGGCCACGGATGCCTACAAGGACAGCAATGGCCAGCCGGCAGCCCTGAGTGGCGAGGCGTACCGCAGCGCATCGAGCAAGCACGGCGTTTGGCTGGGTGTTCAGCAACAAATCACCAGCCGCGCCAGCGACAACTCTCGCGGCTTGAGCGTGTTCGCCAACGGCACGATGCACGACAAGAAGACCAACGCCATCGACAACTATGTCCAGGCAGGCGTCGTCTACAAAGGCCTGTTCGATGCGCGCGCCAAGGACGACATCGGGTTCGCCCTCGCCCGGGTTCACGTCAACCCGGCCTATCGCAAGAACGCCGAAGCGACCAATCAGGCCCGCGCCGTCTTCGACTACGACGACCCCTCGTTCCTGCCACCGCAGGACACCGAATACAGCGCCGAACTCTATTACGGCGTGCACGTCACCAACTGGCTGACCGTGCGCCCGAACCTGCAATACATCCGCCACCCAGGTGGCGTGGACAAAGTCGATGACGCGTTGATTGGCGGGATCAAGATCCAGTCATCGTTCTAACAACCACCGCATTACCCGGTAGGAGCGAGGCTTGCCCGCGAAGGCGATCTCACGTTCAACATTGATGTCGACTGTGAAACCGCCTTCGCGGGCAAGCCTCGCTCCTACAGGGATCGCGACAACCAACCAGTTTTTTATATGAACCATGCCCACGCGGGATCGTCATCTACAGTGAACTTGCGTGGGACTACTTGAAACGTCACGGAGAACCACACTATGAGCACTGATGGTGCTTTGAGTCGAAGCCGTCTACTGCCGACCCTGCTCGGCATTCTGCTTCTGCTAATGGGCCTGGCCATGCTGGTCGGCGGGATCAAGCTGAGCATGCTTGGCGGCTCGCTGTATTACCTGCTGGCCGGTATCGGCCTGACGCTGACCGGCGTGCTGCTGATCCTGGCCCGCCGCGCTGCGCTGGGCCTTTACGCACTGGTGCTGTTCGCCAGTACCGTGTGGGCCTTGTGGGAAGTCGGCCTCGATTGGTGGCAACTGGTGCCGCGCCTGGCGATGTTGTTTGCGCTGGGCCTCGTCATGCTACTGCCGTGGTTGCGCCGTCCGCTGCTGATTACCGGTCCTGCGCCGATGGGCACCGGCGCACTGAGCGTGGCCGTGGTGCTGGCCGCCGTTGCTGCGCTGGCCAGCCAATTCACCAACCCGGGTGAAATCAAAGGCCAACTGGACCGCGACAGCGTGCCGGGCATGACCAACATCGCACCGGCCATGCCCGACGGTGACTGGAATTCCTACGGCCGCAGCGCCCATGGCGATCGTTACTCGCCACTGGCGCAGATCACCCCGCAAAACGTGAACAAACTGGTACCAGCCTGGACCTATCGCACCGGCGACCTGCCTGGGCCGAACGACCCGGGCGAAACCACCGCCGAAAACACCCCGTTGAAAGTCAACGGCATGCTCTACGTGTGCACGCCGCACAGCCAGGTGATCGCCCTTGATCCGGACACCGGCAAGGAAATCTGGCGTTTCGATCCGAAGCTCTCCACGCAAAACGCGGCGAACTTCAAGGGATGGGCGCACATGACCTGCCGTGGCGTGACGTATCACGATGACGCCGCTTACGCTTCCGAGCAGAGCCCGACGGGCACCGCCAGCCCTGCGCCGGTCAGCACGGTCTGCCCACGCCGGATCTTCCTGCCAACGGCCGACACCCGTCTGATCGCCCTCGACGCCGACACTGGCAAGATGTGCGAAGACTTCGGCAACAAAGGCCAGGTTGATCTCTCCGCCAACATCGGCGGCTTCAATGCCGGCGGTTACTACTCCACCTCGCCTCCAGCCGTCACTAAAGACCTGGTGGTGATTGGCGGCCACGTCACCGACAACGTTTCCATCGACGAGCCAAGCGGCGTGATCCGCGCGTTCGACGTGCACACCGGCAAACTGGTGTGGAACTGGGACAGCGGCAACCCGGACGACACCACGCCGATTGCCGAAGGCAAGGTCTACACCCGCAACTCGCCGAACATGTGGTCCATGTTCGCCGTCGACGAAAAACTCGGCATGCTTTACCTGCCGATGGGCAACCAGACCCCGGACCAGTTCGGTGGCGCGCGCACCCCTGAGTCGGAACTGCACGCCGCCGGCCTGACCGCACTGGACATCGCCACCGGTAAAGTGCGCTGGCACATGCAGTTGACCCACCATGACCTGTGGGACATGGACGTGGGTGGCCAGCCAACCCTGATGGACCTGAAAACCGCAGACGGCGTGAAGCCAGCGGTACTCGTGTCCACCAAGCAAGGCAGCATCTACGTGCTGGACCGCAGCACCGGCAAAGCGATCGTGCCAATCAACGAAGTGCCGGTTCCGCAAGGCGCTGTCGAAGGTGATCACACCTCGCCGACCCAACCGAAATCCGACCTCAACCTGATGCCGCCGCCGCTGCAAGAGCGCGACATGTGGGGCGTGACCCCGTTCGACCAACTGATCTGCCGGATCGACTTCAAATCCATGCGCTACGACGGCCCGTTCACGCCGCCGTCGCTGCAGGGTTCGATCGTTTACCCAGGCAACTTCGGCGTGTTCGACTGGGGCGGCATTTCGGTTGACCCGGTGCGTCAGATCGCTTTCGTGAACCCGAGCTACATGGCGTTCAAATCGAAAATGATCCCGGCCGCCGAAATCGCCGCCCAAGGCCCACGTAAAAGCGAAACCGAAGGCGTGCAGCCGAACAAAGGCGCGCCGTATGGCGTGGTCCTCGAAGCCCTGCTTTCGCCAATGGGCCTGCCGTGCCAGGCACCGGCGTGGGGCTACGTGGCGGCAATCGATCTGACCACGTCGAAAGTCCTGTGGAAGCACAAGAACGGCACCGTGCGCGACAGCTCTCCGGTTCCGATCCCGCTGAGCATGGGCGTGCCTAGCCTGGGCGGCCCCTTCACCACTGCCGGTGGCGTTGGCTTCCTGAGCGGCACGCTCGACCAGTACCTGCGCGCCTACGACGTAAAAAACGGCAAGCAACTGTGGGAAGGCCGCCTGCCAGCCGGCGCGCAAACCACGCCGATGACCTACACCGGCAAGGACGGCAAGCAGTACGTGCTGGTCGTTGCGGGCGGCCACGGTTCGCTGGGCACCGAGCAAGGTGACTATGTGATTGCGTACAAACTGTCGGAATAAATTGTAGCGACAGATAAAGGAAAGGCGACTCCTGCGAGGGGGTCGCCTTTTTTTGCATCGCTGCAAATCAAAATGTGGGAGCGGGCTTGCTCGCGAAAGCGGTGTTTCAGGCGACTTCCATGTTGAATGTTAAACAGCCTTCGCGAGCAAGCCCGCTCCCACATTTGGCCGAGGTTGGCCTGAGAAATACTGCGAACGTCCTACAGCGGATGCTGTTCGGGAGGACGATTCCGACAGGTTCTATCGGTTGTAGTGTCAGAAGCCCGGACGATAGGCTTTCGAGGTCGCTGCAAATTCAGCGGCCGGGTTTGGTCGCCCAGGTTTAGAATGGCGCACTTTTCGTGCTTGCTTCATGGCGAGCTGTGCGTGGGAGGGCTTCGGCCCTGCCGGGTTCCATTCCCTGGTCGACCAACCTGCGTACGGTTCGCCACCCAACTGCTTGGTCGTAGTCGTGGCGAACTCCCTGTCCCCGAATGGAGCTTCACCATGTTCAAAGAAACCCCAAATCCCACGCATACCGACGACGTTTCCCCCTACGAATCCGTCGATTCAAAAAAACTCAACGAAGCCGCCGAGCGCGCGTTGGATCACTACCTCAACCCCCCCGCCCTCAAATCCCCTGCCATCCGCAAACCCAGCACCATGTTTGTAATTGCACCGGACATCAAAGACGAAGACCTGTTGGCCCATACTTGCGAGTCATTGGCCCAGGCCAGTGTGATGGCGAGTGATTTCGCCGACTACCTGGAAGGCCCGCACCGGCACAAGGCGATGGCGATTCAACAGATCGTCATGGCTTCGTGTACCTCTGAGGAATCAGCTCGGCTGGCGGCAGCCAAGTTCAAAAGAAGCAAACCCTGAACACACACCCAGAAATATCCCCCGCCATTGAAA
>NZ_SISB01000019.1 GCF_004310295.1 Pseudomonas sp. BGI-2
GTGCTGGAAGACCAGTACCGTGTACGACGAAAAGGTTTATTTACAGGCCTTGCTCCGGCACGGCTCACCGTTGACCAGCGAGCTGGACACAGCAAAACCGCGTTGACGGAAAGGCTCAGGGCGTGATGGGGCCGGCCCAGTCTCCACATAATCTCCATATTCCCCCCATAAATCCCCCACACACCCATTCCAGACTCTGCCCATCCAAACAGGGAGAGTCCCATGAACCGCAGCCTGACCATAAAACTCGGGGCCATTGCCCTTCTTATTCTGTTATTGCTCATCCCGTTGCTGATGATCAACGGCGTCATCCAGGACCGCCAGCAACTGCGCGACGGTGTGCTCGAAGACATTGCCCGCAGTTCCAGCTACAGCCAACAACTGAGCGGACCGCTGATGGTGGTGCCGTATCGCAAAGTGGTGCGCACCTGGAAACTCAACGAGAAAACCAACGAGCGCTACCAGGAAGTCGGTGAAGAACGCGGTCGCCTGTATTTCCTCCCGGAACGCTTCGAACTCGACGGCCTAGTACAGACCGAACTGCGATCCCGAGGTATTTATGAGGCGCGACTGTTCCACGCCGACAACCGCATCAGCGGGCATTTCTCGGTCCCGGCACAACTGGGCATCAAGGAAGACTTCGCCGATTACCAGTTCGATCAGCCGTTTTTGGCCGTCGGCATCAGCGACATTCGCGGTATCGAAAACGCCCTGAAACTCGAACTCAACGACCAGCGTCTGGACTTTGTACCGGGCACTCAGGTGGGCTGGTTAGGTGAGGGTGTACACGTGACGCTGCCGGCGCTGGATGCCAGACAAGCGACGGAATTGACCTTCGGTTTCGACCTGCGGCTGCAAGGCACCGGTCAGTTGCAGATCCTTCCAGTGGGCAAGACCAGCAAAGTGTCGTTGAGCGCCAACTGGCCGCATCCAAGCTTCATAGGCAACTACCTGCCGGCCCAGCGTGAAGTCACCGATCAGGGTTTTACCGCTAACTGGCAGACCTCGTTTTTCTCCACCAACCTGCAAGAAGCGCTGAGCAGTTGCGTGTCCGGTGGTGGTTGTGAGGCGTACAACGGTCGCAGCTTTGGCGTGAGTTTCATCGACCCGGTGGACCAGTACCTGAAGAGTGATCGGGCGATCAAATACGCGTTGCTGTTCATCGTCCTGACCTTCGCTGGCTTCTTCCTCTTCGAAGTGCTGAAAAGCCTCGCGGTGCACCCGGTGCAATATGCATTGGTAGGCGTGGCGCTGGCGTTCTTCTACCTGTTGCTGCTGTCGCTGTCGGAGCACATCGGTTTTGCCCTGGCCTATCTGTTATCGGCGGGCGGCTGTGTATTGCTGATCGGCTTCTATGTCTGCCATGTGCTGCGCAGCGTGCGCCACGGCTTGAGCTTTTCGGCGGGGTTGGCGGCGCTGTATGGCTTGCTCTACGGCTTGTTGAGTGCCGAGGATTACGCGTTGTTGATGGGCTCGTTGTTGCTGTTCGGCTTGCTCGGCGTGTTCATGGTGCTGACCCGCAAGCTGGATTGGTACGGGATCGGGCAGAAGTCGGCCAAGCCGCTGGCGTTTGATATTGGAGCGGTGGAATGAGCCGGTCGCTGGGGTTGCGCGAGGATCAGCGGGAAGGGGAGGTGTTGGCGACGCTGATTCATGGGTTGTTTCCGTTAGATTCCGTGTGGTGCATTCGCGAGCAAGCCCGCTCCCACACTAGATCTCCAGTGGACACAAAGTCTTCGAACACAGCAGATCAAATGTGGGAGCGGGCTTGCTCGCGAAGAGGCCCTGAAAACCAGCGAAGATCTAAACCTTCGGCATCGTCGCCAACATCGAAGGCCGCTGACTCACCTCGAAATACCACGCCGCCAACTGCGGATTCGCCTCGCGCCATCCCAGATCCGGATGGCGCAAGTCGAGGTAACCCAACGCACACGCCACGCTGATCGCCGCCACATCAAAATGGCTGGTCAGCTCGGCAATCGCGTCCTTCTCCAACAGCGCCAGCGCGCGACGAATCTTGTCGCGCTGGCCATCGAGCCATGCGTCCCAGTGTTTCTCCGGGGCGCGCAGGGCCACTTCGTACCGAACCATTACCGAAGCATCCATGATGCCGTCGGCCAGGGAGGCCAGGGTAAGGCGCCGCCAGCGTGCCGAGCCATCGCGAGGGATCAGCGGGTTGCCGACGTGTTGGTGATCGAGGTAATCGAGGATCACCCGGCTGTCATGGATGACGTTGCCGTCGGCCAGGCGCAGGGCCGGGATCTTGCCCAGCGGGTTGTCTTCGTTGAGGGTCTGGTCCGGGCTTACCGGCGTGAGCACGCAGTCTTGCAGCGCCACGCGGTCGGTCTGACCGGTTTCGTGCAGCAGCACCATGACTTTGCGAACGAAGGGCGATAACGAATTGTGGAACAGGGTCATGCTGGGGGCGGACATGGCAGCGTCTCGGTATTGGGCAGTGCTGGGCAGCATAGCGCGTTGAAGCAATAGCTCAAGATGACCAACGCACGCATATCCCCTGTGAGAGCGAGCTTGCTCCGGGCGGCGTTCCGACGATGAGGTCCTTACATTCAGCGATCGCGACCGAACGCTCCTTGGCCGGAAACGCAGGTTGAGGCGACGGGCGGGGGAGGGCGTCACCATATGACTGTCGTCTCGACAGCTGCTACAAAAAACCCGTCAGATCATCGGCGTTGCAGCAGGCCGCGCAAGGCAAGCACGGCAGGGACGCCCAGGCCGAGCCAGCTCAAGGCGTCCCACACGCCATCGCCCAGCAATGCGGCGAATAACCCTGCGGCGCTGAGCAGGGCGATCACGGTAGGCGTGGCGAAGACTTTCCAGAAGTTCGACTGTCGCGGCCTCATGCTTGAACCTCAGCTTGTTCGAGTACAGGTTTCGCTGCCTTGCGCCGCACCACCCACAGATAAACCCCACTACCGAGCACGATGATGGTCAGCACATCCAGGGTCGCCCAGAGGATTTTCATCGGCATGCCGCCGTAATCACCAAAGTGCAGGGGTTGTGACACGCCCATGGCGTCCATGTACCACGGTCGTTCGGCCACCGCCGTGACGTGCAGGGTACTGGCGTCGATCAGCACAGGGGTCAGCAAGTGCGAAGTCAGGTGGGTGCTGCCCTTCATGAACACGGCGTAATGGTGTTCGCTGGAAAACCGTGTGCCGGGGAAGGCAATGAAATCGGTTTGCATGCCCGGCGCGACTTCTTTGGCGATGTCGAGCAAACGGGTCGCGGGCGCCAATTGCGTCAGCGGTGGTGCATCGCGGTACGGCGCGATCATCGCGCTCAGGGCGTCATTGCGCCATGCGGCGATCAGCAGGTCGGCGCAGGCACTGATCACGCCAGTGACGCCGACCACCAGCGCCCAGGTCAGGGTGACCACGCCGATCAGGTTATGCAGATCCAGCCAGCGCAGGCGGGTGGATTTGTCCTGGCGCACGGTGGCGAATTTCAAGCGACGCATGAACGGCAGGTACATCACCGTCCCGGAAACAATCGCCACGACAAACATCAGCCCCATAAACGCCAGCAGTAACTTACCCGGCAGACCGGCAAACATGTCCACGTGCAGACGCAGCATCACCATCATGAAACCGCCGTTGGCCGACGGCATCTCCAGCGCTTCACCGGTGCGGGCATCGAGCATGAAAGTGTGCGACGAGTTCGGCTCGGTGCCGGCGGTGGCCGCCATGATGGCGATCGCCGCGTTGGGTTCTTCCTCGTCAAAGCCGAAATACTGCATGACTTCGCCCGGGCGATGTTTTTCAGCCGCCTGCACCAACTGCTGCAAATTCAGATGCGGGGTGTCCGCCGGCATTTGCTTCAACTCGGCGGCATCGCCCAGCAGATGGTCGATCTCGTGGTGAAAGATCAACGGTAGGCCGGTCAGCGCCAGCATCAGCAGAAACACCGTGCAGATCAGACTGGTCCAGGTGTGGACGAACGACCAGCGGCGAATTGTTTTACTTTTCATTTCATGGCCTTTAGAAATACCCAAGCCGTCCTCGAAGGACGGCTTGGGTTTTGGAGCGTTTCAGCTCAGGCAATTACCACTTGTACGTTGCACTGGCGACGACGCTGCGCTGGTCGCCGTAGTAGCAGTAGAAACTGTCACACGTGGAAATGTAATCCTTGTCCAGCAGGTTGGTGGCGTTAAGCGCCAACGACGCGCCTTTCAGGCTGTTGTCCAGCCGGCCGAGGTCGTAATGGACGGCGGCGTCGAACACGGTATAGGCATCGGCCTTGCCCAAAAAGGTATTGGCCTGGTCGCCGTAGGTGTTGCCGGTATAGCGAGCGCCGGCACCAATGCCGAAGCCGTCCAGCACGCCGTTGTGCCAGGTGTAATCGGCCCACAGCGAAGCCTGTTGGTTAGGCATCAGTTGCAGACGGTTGCCCTTGTTGTCGCCTTTCTGCACTTCGGACTTGGCCAAGGTGTAGGCAGCGATGATCTTCAAGTTTTCGGTGACGTCGGACACCGCTTCCAGCTCCAGGCCCTTGACCTTCACTTCGCCGGTCTGGCTGGTGATTGGCGTGGCACCAACGGTGGTGGTGACCGAGACGTTTTTCTGGGTCAGGTCATACACCGCCGCGCTGAGCAGGGTGTTGCTGCCCGGTGGCTGGTACTTGATGCCCAATTCCCACTGTTTGCCTTCGGTAGGCTTGAACGACTCGGTGCTGGAAGCCGATGCGCCGGTGGTGGGCTGGAAGGATTCGGCGTACGACAGGTACGGCACGAAGCCTGAGTCAAACACATAGCTGATCGCCGCGTTGCCGCTGAAAGCCTTGTCGCGTTCGGTGTTGGTGGCATCGCCCTTGTTGAAGAACTCGGTGCTGGTGTGGACCCAGTCCTCACGTCCGCCGACGGTCAGACGCCATTGGTCGAGGGCCATTTGATCCTGCACGTAAAGGCCGGTCTGGTAGGTCTTCTGGTTGTAGTCGTAGAACGCGGTGGAGCGCGGTGGACGAACGATTGGCTGGCCATAAATCGGGTTGTTGATGTTGGTGGTCAACCCGTCGCCGAAAATCGAGGTGTAGTTGGTGTTGCTGCGCTGGTGGTCCAGGCCCAGCAACAGGGTGTGGCGGATATCGCCGGTGGCGAAGTCGGCCTGGAAATTGTTATCCACGGCGAACTGGCTGATGTCCTCATCGACTGTGGTGCTGGTGCGACCGACGTTGCCTTCGTTATCCACTTGGGTGAACGGATACGAGCCGACAGTGAGTCCCTGGAACGACAGATCCGATTTGGTGTAACGCAGGTTCTGCTTGAACTGCCAGACGTCGTTCAAGCGATGTTCGAACGCGTAGCCCAGCGCGTAGTAGGTGCGGTCGTAGTATTCCCAATCCGGGTCGCCGAGGTTCTTGTGATGAGAAACCTTGCCGAACGGCATGTCGATCTTGGTGCCTTGCACCGGCAGGAACTGGCTGGTGATGCCCGTATCGTCACGGGTGAATTGCGTGAGCAAGGTGAACCTGGTGTCTTCGTCGATGTTCCAGGTCAGGCTCGGCGCGATGTTGTAGCGCTTGTTGTCGACGTGGTCGATCTGCGTGCCACTGTCGCGTACCACGCCGCTGAGGCTGTAGAGGAACTGGCCTTTGTCATCGATCTTGCCGGTGCTGGCGAAGTTGATCTGGCGCTGATTGTCGCTGCCGTATTGCAGCTGAATCTCATGGCTGTCTTCGGCGGTGGGACGGCGGCTGACCATGTCGAGCAGGCCGCCCGGCGGCGTCTGGCCGTAGACCGACGACGCCGGGCCGCGCAGCAGGGCGAGGCGATCGAGGTTCCAGGTTTCCTGTTTCGGGTTGGCGTACGTGCCTTTTGGCAGAGGCAGGCCATCGAGGAACTGGGTCGGTTCGAAACCCCGTACGCGCAGCCAGTCGGCGCGGGTGTCGCTGCCGTAGCTGCTGGCGACGATGCCGGGCATGTAGCGCACGGCGTCATCGAGGTTCTGCACATTGCGATCTTCCATTTGCTGGCGAGTGGCGACCGAAATCGAGCGCGGCGCTTCGACCAGTGCGGTATCGGTCTTGGTGCCGGCGGCGGTGCGCGTGGCGACGTAGCCTTCCACCGGGCCCCAGGCGCTTTCAGTATTTTCGACACCGATGACGGCGGTTTCCGGCAGGGCCAGCGTGCCCTCGGGAATGGCGACCAGGCTATAGGTGCCGGCGCTGCTTTGTTCCAGTTGCAGACCGGTGCCGCGCAGGGCTTCCCGCAGGGCGCCGGTCGCGTCGAACTGACCCTTGACCGGAGCGGAGGTCTTGCCTGCTGCCAGCGATGGATTCAACGACAGTGCCAGGCCCGCCTGGCTGGCGATTTGGTTCAAGGTGCTGGCCAATGGCGCGGCCGGCAGGTTGTAGGCGCGAACGCTGGACGCCTGTTCGGCGGCCATCAGCTGACTGCTGGCCAGCGGGGCGCAAAGGGCAATGGCGACTGCCAGCAAGCTGGGGCGCAACAAGGTGTCTAGCGAACGGGACATACAGCGGCTCCTGAATGGAAATATTTCTCAATTGCCTAGGTGCCGAACGAGAATCCAAAAGTGATAGGGCTGGATGAAAATAATTTAGATTCAGTAAGTGAGTGGGCTGATTCGAGAGATGTGCTGATGTTGAGGGCCTCTTCGCGGGCAAGCCTCGCTCCTACAGGATGTCGCCGTTCCACAGATCGACACAAAACTTGTAGGAGCGAGCGGGCGGCGTTCCGACTTGCCCGCGAAGGCGCCCGCTCAGACAACAAACATCTCAGGGCTTGGTCTCAGCCTTCGCCACCGTCACCCACCACGGCGTGTGCTGTTCGATCTGCACCGGCAGGGTCGGCAGCAACGCGCTCAGGGCCTTGTCGGTGTCGTGCAGCGGGAAGCTGCCGGTGATCCGCAGGTCAGCAACCTCCGGTGCAACACCCAAGTGCCCGCGCCGATAACGGCCGAGTTCGTGCACCAGATCTTCCAGTCGTGCGTTGTCCACCACCAGCATGCCGCGGGTCCAGGCATCGGCGCCGAGGTTCGGCGCGACGATGGGACCCAGGCCATTGCTGCGCATCAGCACTTGTTGGCCTTCACGCAGGATCTGCTCTTCAGGACTCGACTCCGGATGGGCGGCCACCGCGGACTGCAACACGCTCAGTCGCGTGCCGTCATCCTCGCGCTTGACCAGAAACCGCGTGCCCAGCGCGCGCAGGCTGCCTTCACGGGTTTCGACGATAAACGGCCGGGCATCGCCGTGACCGGTTTCGACGAGAATTTCCCCTTCCTGAAGGATGATCAGCCGCTGCTTCTCATCGAAGCGCACGTCCACGGCGCTGTGGGTGTTGAGGTTGATCAGCGTGCCGTCAGTCAGGCGCAGGGTGCGCTGCTCGCCAGTGGCGGTGCGCTGATCGGCCAGCCAATAGTCGATGGGCAGATAACGATCACCGGCGAACAGCGCCAACCCGATCACCGCGACGATGCTTGCCAGGCCACTGCCGAGCTTGCGTACCCGTCGGCGGATGCTTTCACGCGATTGCAGTAACGCCGTGCGAGCCGGGCCGCTGGCGACGCTGAAACGTTGGTCGAGCATGCCCAGCTGGCGCCAGGCCCGGGCGTGTTCTTCGTGGGCGGCGTGCCATTTGGCGAACTCTTCGCGCTCCACCGGGGTGCCGGAATCCAGGGACAATTGCCAGGCAATCGCGGCATCCAGCACTTGAGCTGAAACCGGTTTGGAGCTGACCGAGCTCATACCGGCTCACCGTACAGCGCGATGTAGCACTGACGAATGCCTTGGGCCAGGTATTGGCGAACCCGAGGCACCGACACGCCCAGACGCTCGGCAATTTCCGCGTGGCCGAGGCCGTCGAGACGGTTATAGAGAAACGCTGCCCGGGCCTTGTTTGAAAGCTTGCCGAGCAGGCGGTCGATGTTTTTCAGGTCTTCGAGGATCAGCTGCTGTTCTTCCACCGACGGTTGTTCGCCTTCGGGGATCAGCATCAGCTCGGTGAGGTAGGCCTGTTCCAGCGCTGCGCGACGGAAATAGTCGAACAGCAAGCCCTTGGCGATCGCCACCAGAAACGCCCGCGGTTCGCGAGGCTCCTTCAGCTCATCACGGCCCAGCAGCCGCACGAAGGTGTCCTGACTGAGGTCTTCGGCCCGTTGCGGACAGGCCACATTGCGTCGCAGCCAAGCCAATAGCCAACCGCGATGGTCGCGATACAACGCACCAACGAGCTCACTTTGAGGGCTTTGGACTGACGACACGCAACATCACCGATTGGGAAGTGTTAACTAACGAGAATTGTTCGCGATTGTGGCAGAGGCGGGAGAGGTAAGCAATTGGCCACTGGTCAGGTGGTTTTAGCGAGACCGTGCCATCGTTCTTCGCGGGCAAGTCGGAACGCCGCCCGCTCGCTCCACAGGTTATGCGCAATTCCAGAATTGACGATGACCCGTAGGAGCGAGGCTTGCCCGCGAAGGGGCCGGAACAGTCGCCGGAGATTTAGAAGGACGGCGCCCGCTGCCGCCGTTTCCACTGACTCAACCGCTGTTGCAGATTCAACGGGCTATGAATCTGCTGCTGCCGCGCCCGGCTGAACAGAATCAACGCCAGTTCCGCCGTAGCCAACGCATCCGCGCTGGCATTGTGGCGTTCAAAGACTTCCAGCTTGAACCAGTCGATCCACTCATCCAGCCCGGCATCGCGAATGTGCGCCTGAGGACAAAGCAGCGGTGCGATGTCCGCTACATCAAGAAACGGATGCTGCAATTTGTAGCCCAAATGGTCTTTCAGCGAGCGCCCAAGCATGTGTTGATCGAATGGCGCATGAAACGCCAGCACCGGACTGTCTCCTACGAACTCCATAAGCTCGAGCAGCGCCAGCCCCGGATCGCTGCCGGCGGCAATCGCACTCGGTCCCAGACCATGAATCAACACGCTGGGCCCCACCTTCATATCGACGCATTGCAGCGTACGTTCGAACTGCTGGCTGAAATCAATCGCGCCGTCCTCGATCACCACCGCACCGATGGACAACACCCGGTCCTTGTTCAGGTTCAGCCCGGTGGTTTCCAGGTCGAGCACCACCCAGCGCTGCTCGCGCAGGCTGCATTCGCTCAACTCGGCTACTACAGGCAAGCGTTCCAGGCGTTGTTGCAGTTCGCCGGGCAGGATTGGAATGGCCGGGCGCAGCCAGGAAAACAGGCTCATAGCTGATACCGCAGGGCCAGGCTGCTTTGCAGGCGTTGAGCCTGGCGCAGGGATTCACGCAGGATCCGTCGGTCAAGATGATTGAGGCTGTCCGGATCGACCCGGTTTGAGTAGGGCAAATTCTCTCGGGTCTGTAGCTGATGCTGCTGCATGCGGGTTTGCTGGATGAAGTGGTAGGCCTCTTCATACGCGGCGCCGTCCAGCCGTTCAATGACCTCTTTGGCCACCAATTCACGGAAGCGCTCCAGGGTATTGTTGGTGTCTATGCCGTGGGCCAAGGCCAGCAAGCGCGCGCCGTCGACGAACGGCGTCAACCCCTGAACCTTCAGATCCAGCGTGGCTTTCTCGCCATTCTTGCGCGCCAGTACGAACTCACGGAAACGTCCTACGGGCGGACGATTGCGCAGGGCGTTCTCGGCCATCATCCGCTGGAACAGCCGATTGTCATTCACCTGATCGAGAATTCCCTGACGCAGCTGCTCGCAGCCTTGCTCGTCGCCCCAGACCACGCGCAAGTCGAAATAGATGCTCGAACCCAGCAGGTTTTCCGGCGTCGCCTCACGAATAAACGCCGCAAAGCGCCGCGCCCATTCGGCCCGGGACAAACACAATTCGGGGTTGCCGGCCATGATGTTGCCCTTGCACAGCGTGAAGCCGCAGAGCGCCAGGCTCTGGTTGATCTGCTGGGCAATGGGCAGTAATTTGCCGCGAATTTCAGCGGCATGCGCCGCGTCCCGGGCTTCGAACAGAATGCCGTTGTCCTGATCGGTGTGCAGCGTCTGTTCGCGGCGGCCTTCGCTACCAAAGCACAGCCAGCTGAATGGAATGCCGGGGTCACCTTTCTCGGCGAGGGTCAGTTCGATCACCCTGCACACGGTGTGATCGTTGAGCAGGGTGATGATGTGAGTGATCTGGGTTGAAGAGGCGCCGTGGGCCAGCATGCGCTCCACCAGTTGGCCGATTTCGCCGCGCATCGCCACCAGATTTTCCAGTTTCTGCGCGCTGCGAATGGTCCGCGCCAGATGCACCAGGTCGACCCGCTGCAGGGAAAACAGATCCCGCTCGGACACCACGCCACACAGACGATGGTCTTTCACCAGGCAGACGTGGGCGATGTGTCGCTCGGTCATGGCGATTGCCGCATCGAAGGCGCTGTGGTCCGGCGACAGGAAAAACGGCGCCTGGGTCATGTGACGCTCAATCGCTTCGTTGAAGTCGTTAGTGCCCTCGGCCACCACATGGCGCAGGTCGCGCAGGGTGAAAATGCCCAGCGGGGCTTTCTGCTCGTCGACAATCACGATGCTGCCGACCTGCTGCTCGTGCATCTGGGTCACGGCCTCACGCAACGGCGTGGCGGGGCTGCACGTCACCGGATGGCGCATGGCCAATTCGCCCAGTCGCGTATTCAGCGAGTATTGAGTGCCGAGGGTTTCCACGGCTTTTTGCTGGACGTGCTGATTGACCTGATCCAGCAGGCTGCTGACACCGCGTAGGGCAAAGTCGCGAAACGTTGTGGAAAGTGCGAACAGTTTGATGAACGCCAGCTTGTTCAGCTGTAGGCAAAAGGTGTCTTCGGCGGCCAGGTGTTCGGTGCGGGTCGCGCGCTCGCCCAGCAGCGCGGCGAGGGGGAAACACTCGCCGGTGGTGATTTCGAAGGTGGTTTCGGTACCGCCCTTGGCCGTGTGGGGACGTTCACCCACGACCCGGCCTTGTTTGACGATGTAGAAATGTTCAACCGGCCCATCGGCAGGTTTGATGATGCTCTCGCCAGGGGCGTAGAAACGCATCTGACATTGTTCGACCAGGTACGCCAGGTGAGCGTGTTCCATTTGATTGAAGGGCGGGAAGCGCTGGAGGAATTGCAAAGTGCCCTGGATGTTCTGCAACACCGCGGTTTTCCCTGCCTGTGTGAAGGCGTCCGCTTTACTCATAACCATGACCGCAGTCTTTTTTGAATTGTTGTTGTCGGATGACTTAGCCATGGTCGGCCCCTGCGGGCAGGGTGCCCATTGGACGTAAGTCTAGGTCGGGCGTTGCAGGCGTCGGAAGTTAGGAAATGTCTGACGCAAATGCGGGAAACCCCCCCTACATTGGCTATAGGAAAACTTTCCGACGAAGGGCACATTGTAGGTCTGCTTAGCGATGTCTGACGGATGTGCTAGGGAACTGAAATGAAAACGTAGAGAAAGCCATGTCCGACCACGATATTTTGAGTGACGCCGAGCGCGAGGCGCTGATTGCGGTCATGCAGGAACCTGACCTGCCGCCGCAGCGGGTGCTGATCGTCGATGACGATAAAGACGCGCGTGAGCTGCTGTCGGCGATTCTTGCGTTGGACGGTATTCGTTGCATGACCGCCGCCAGTGGTGAAACTGCACTCAAGATGTTGGACGAGAAGCCATCGATTGGCCTGGTGATTACCGATCTGCGGATGGGAACTGTCGATGGTCTGGAGCTGATTCGCCAGGTGCGTGAGTCGGTTCGGGCGGCAATGCCGATCATCATTGTTTCCGGTGACGCCGATGTGAAAGATGCAATCGCTGCGATGCATTTGAGCGTGGTCGACTTCCTGCTCAAGCCTGTCGATACCGGCAAGCTGTTGGCGCTGGTCAAGCATGAGTTGGGAATGGATGTGCAGTAATCGAATTGAAACAAAAAAGCCCTGATCTCTCGATCAGGGCTTTTTTTTATCCGGCGTCAGCGCTCAGTTACAAGCTATTGGCAGCCTTGAACTCGCGGCGACGACGGTGCAGGACCGGCTCGGTGTAGCCGTTTGGCTGCTTGGTGCCTTCGACCACCAGTTCGACCGCCGCCTGAAAGGCGATGTTGCTGTCGAAGTTGGGAGCCAGTGGACGGTACAGCGCGTCGTTGGCGTTCTGACGGTCAACCACCGGTGCCATGCGCTTGAGGCTTTCCATGACCTGATCTTCGGTGACGATGCCGTGACGCAGCCAGTTGGCGATGTGCTGGCTGGAAATCCGCAGCGTCGCACGGTCTTCCATCAGGCCCACGTCATTGATGTCCGGCACCTTCGAGCAACCCACGCCCTGGTCGATCCAGCGCACCACGTAACCGAGAATGCCCTGGGCGTTGTTGTCCAGTTCGTTCTTGATCTGTTCGGCAGTCCAGCTCGGGTTTACTGCCAACGGGATGGTCAGGATGTCGTCCACCGAAGCGCGGGCACGTTTGGCCAGCTCGGCCTGACGGGCGAACACGTCGACCTTGTGGTAATGCAGCGCGTGCAACGCGGCGGCGGTCGGCGATGGAACCCAGGCGGTGTTGGCGCCGGCCAGCGGGTGAGCGATTTTCTGTTCGAGCATCGCCGCCATCAGGTCGGGCATTGCCCACATGCCTTTACCGATCTGGGCGCGACCTTGCAGGCCGGTGCTCAAGCCGATATCGACGTTCCAGTTTTCGTAGGCGCCAATCCACTTCTCGGCCTTCATATCGGCCTTGCGCACCATCGGGCCGGCTTCCATGGAGGTGTGGATTTCATCGCCCGTGCGGTCGAGGAAACCGGTGTTGATGAACACCACGCGCTCGCTGGCCGCCTTGATGCAGCCCTTGAGGTTGACCGTGGTACGGCGTTCCTCGTCCATGATCCCGACTTTCAGCGTGTTGCGCGGCAGACCGAGTACTTCTTCGATGCGACCGAACAGCTCGTTGGTGAACGCGGCTTCTTCCGGGCCGTGCATTTTCGGCTTCACGATGTAGACCGAACCGGTGCGGCTGTTCTTGCGCGAGCTGGTGCCGTTGAGGCTGTGGATCGCCGCGAGGCTGGTCACAAGACCGTCGAGAATGCCTTCCGGCACTTCGTTGCCATCTTTGTCGAGGATTGCATCGATGGTCATCAGGTGACCAACGTTACGCACGAACAACAACGAACGACCGTGCAGGCTCAGTTTTTTACCATCGACACCGGTGTAAGTGCGGTCGGCGTTCATGGTGCGAGTAAAAGTCTGACCGCCCTTGGAGACTTCTTCCGACAAGTCGCCCTTCATCAGACCGAGCCAGTTGCGGTAGATCACCACTTTGTCATCGGCATCGACGGCGGCGACGGAGTCTTCGCAGTCCATGATGGTGGTCAGCGCGGCTTCCATCAGAATGTCTTTGATACCGGCAGCGTCGGTCTGACCGACCGGGGTGCTGGCGTCGACCTGGATTTCGAAGTGCAGGCCGTTGTTTTTCAGCAGGATCGCGGTCGGTGCAGCGGCATCGCCGTGGAAACCGATCAGCTGAGCGTCGTTGCGCAGGCCCGTGCTCTTCAGATCCGAGCTGCTGCCGCCTTTCAGGGCGACCACCAGTTTGCCGTCAGCGATCTTGTAGCCGGTGGAGTCGACGTGGGAGCCGGCCGCCAAGGGCGCGGCTTCGTCGAGGAAGGCGCGGGCGAAGGCAATCACCTTGTCGCCACGGACCTTGTTGTAGCCTTTGCCTTTTTCCGCGCCGTCGGCTTCGCTGATGGCGTCGGTGCCGTAGAGCGCGTCGTACAGCGAACCCCAGCGGGCGTTCGAGGCGTTGAGCGCGAAGCGGGCATTCATCACCGGCACCACGAGCTGTGGACCGGCCATGCGGGCGATTTCGTCATCGACGTTTTGCGTCGTTGCCTGGAAATCGGCCGCTTCTGGCAGCAGATAACCGATGTCTTGCAAGAAGGCTTTATAAGCCACGGCATCGTGCGTCTGGCCGGCACGGGATTGGTGCCAGCCATCGATACGAGCCTGGAAATCATCGCGTTTGGCGAGTAGGGCTTTGTTCTTCGGCGCCAGGTCGTGAATGACCTTGTCGGCACCGGCCCAGAACTTATCGGCGGTGAGGCCGGTACCGGGAATGGCTTCGTTGTTCACGAAGTCGAACAGGACTTTGGCGACCTGCAGGCCACCGACTTGAACGTGTTCAGTCATTGCTTGCCTCACTCTGCTCAGCTATTTCGCTTTTCAGCTCTTCAAATTAACAATGAAGCCTCTGGCTATTTAAACCACAAACCCCTTCCACCAGTACATGCCATTTCGGGCGGCTGGAATGGAACCGATCAACGGCGTTGAGGCCTTGCTGATAGGGCTTTCAGGGCTGCGACTGTGCCGGTGGCAGACATCGATCCAACGTTATGTAGTGCGCGCTGCGGCATACTACATGATGAATTGCGCTTGTGAAAATCAGACTAAATACGTCGTTCTGCGACCCCATGTCGCATTGCGGACACGTCGGGGATGGGGATGTTCTCAAAAAAGTATGAGATTGTTCCAGTTAAATATAGGAAGTTGTACACGATTTGTATTTTTACCGGCTGATTGGTGTCGTCCCGTTCGCGGGCAAGCCTCTCTCCTACAGGGCTGCGTACGACCTGTAGGAGCGAGGCTTGCCCGCGAAGCGCTGGTCCATTCAACACAGGATCGCCCCTTGCCTATACTTCTCTTTCTACAACAAAAGAGGGCTGCGCCATGGACCACCTCGTACTCACTGTTTTCGCTCCGGACAAGCCAGGGCAGGTTGAGCGCATTGCCCAATGCATTGCCGAGCACGGCGGCAACTGGCTGGAGAGCCGCATGTCGCGGATGGCTGGCCAGTTCGCCGGGATTCTTCGGGTGGGCGTGCCGGCCGAGGCCTACGATGAGCTGGTCGATGCCCTGAAAGCGCTGTCCGCCCACGGTATTCGTGTGCTGATCGCTGAAAGCGGCATCGAGCAATCCTGCACCTGGAAACCGATTGCCATGGAATTGGTGGGTAACGACCGCCCGGGGATCGTTCGGGACATCACTCGGTTGCTGAGTGAGCAAGGGGTGAATCTGGAGCGACTCGTGACCGAAGTGCGTCCGGCGCCGATGAGCAGTGAACCGCTGTTCCATGCCGAGGCGATTCTGGCGGTGCCGCTCACCTTGTCTCTGGACGTGCTGCAGTCACGGCTGGAAACCCTGGCCGACGATTTGATGGTGGAATTGGTACTGCGCAGCGAACCCTGACAGGGTTATCCAAGTTATACGTGCACCTGCCTGTGGATAACCTGTAGAGACAGCCCGCCAGCCCACGCCGGCCGGGCTTCTTCAGGATCTGATCAAAAAACCAGCAGTTTCAACAAGTTGCGCACAAACGGCGGGGATCACGCTGTGGATAACCTTGGGAAGGATCAATGCAGGCCACGAGCGACGTGGCCTATAGAGTTTTGTGCGTTTTTTGATCAGCTGCGGCGGCGCAGGCTTATCCACGCATCAACGCTGTAAACCGCCAAACCTGCCCAGATAAAGATAAACGCGACCAGCGTGCTGGAAGACAGATGCTCGCCAAACAGCAGAACGGCTTGCAACAGCACCAGCGTCGGCGCCAGGTATTGGAGGAATCCCAGTGTCGTGTAGGGCAAATGCCGTGCGGCGGCGTTGAAACACACCAGCGGCACCAGCGTCACCGGCCCGGCCGCCACCAGCCACCAGGCTTCGGATGTGGTCCAGAACTCTGGCTGAGCGCTTGTGGCCGTCTGATTGAAAAGCAGCCATGCAATGGCAATCGGCACTAGCATCCAGGTTTCCACCACCAGGCCGGGCAGCGCTTTGACGGGCGCTTGCTTGCGGATCAGGCCGTAGAAACCGAACGTCAGCGCCAGCACCAGCGATACCCACGGCAGACTGCCGACCTGCCAAACCTGCTGCGCCACACCGACCGCTGCCAGAACCACCGCCAGCCACTGCATGCGCCGTAGCCGTTCGCCGAGGATCAGCATGCCCAGCAGCACGTTCACCAATGGGTTGATGTAGTAACCGAGGCTAGCCTCGAGCATGCGCCCGTTGTTCACCGACCAGACGTAGGTCAGCCAGTTGGCCGCAATCAGCGTGCCGCTCAGGGCCAGAATCGCCAGCCGGCGCGGGTTCTCCCGCAGCTCGCGCCACCAGCCCGGATGCTTCCACACCATCAGCAGCAAGGCACCGAACAGCGCCGACCAGAGCACACGGTGGATGATGATCTCCACGGCGGGCACGCTGGCGATGGCTTTGAAGTAGAGCGGGAAAAGTCCCCAGATGATGTAGGCACTCAGGCCCAGAATGTACCCGCGACGCGGGTTGGCAGCTTGCATGCAGAATCCTTGCTTAGGCAGCTAACAAAGAGGGGATTGTAAGGAGATTTTGCAGGTTGTGTTGCTCCCTGTAGGAGCGAGGCTTGCCCGCGAAGAACGATTACTCGGTACTACAGACAAACTGCGTTTTCGTTCTTCGCGGGCAAGTCGGATCGCCGCATCGCTCGCTCCTACAGGTCTGTGTAAATCAAAAAAGTTTGAGGGGTTCTTCGTTGAGCGCAGCCAATTGCTCGCGCAACGCCAACACCTGATCACCCCAATACCGTTCACTGCCAAACCACGGAAAACTGTGCGGGAACGCCGGATCGTCCCAGCGGCGGGCGAGCCAGGCGCTGTAGTGCATCAGGCGCAAGGCACGCAGCGGTTCGATCAGGGCCAATTCCCGCGGGTCGAAGTCGTGGAATTCGTTGTAGCCGTCCATCAATTCCGACAACTGACCGAGACATTCCTGACGATCGCCTGCCAGCATCATCCAGATGTCCTGCACTGCCGGGCCCATGCGGCAGTCGTCGAGGTCGACGATGTGGAACATCTCATCGCGACACATCATGTTGCCGGGGTGGCAATCGCCGTGCATGCGGATGTTCTGGTGCGGCGTGGCCTTGTAGACCTCTTCCACCCGTTTGAGCAGGTCGCGGGCCACGGATTCGTAGGCTGGCAGCAGGCTTTTGGGCACGAAATTGCCTTCAAGCAAGGTGGTCAGCGAGTCATGACCGAAATTCTTCACGCCCAGTGCTTCACGGTGTTCGAACGGCTTGGTTGCGCCGACCGCGTGCAGGCGGCCGAGCAATTGGCCCAGTCGATACAACTGGTCGAGATTGCCTGGCTCCGGCGCACGGCCGCCACGGCGAGGAAACAGGGTGAAACGGAAACCGGCGTGTTCGTGCAGGCTGGCGCCGTTGTGAATCATCGGCGCGACCACGGGGACGTCGCACTCGGCGAGCTCGAAGGTGAACTGGTGTTCTTCGAGAATCGCTTCGTTGGTCCAGCGCTGCGGACGGTAGAACTTGGCGATCAGCGGCTCGGAGTCTTCGATGCCGACCTGATAGACACGGTTCTCGTAGCTGTTGAGCGCCAGAATGCGCGCGTCGCTGAGAAAGCCGATGCTTTCGACGGCATCGAGTACGAGGTCTGGGGTGAGGGTTGCAAACGGGTGGGCCATGCTGACTCCTGCGCGCAGCAGGCTGCCGCGTCCGGCCAAGCATGGTAGCGCAGACGGGGCATCTTTAGTGTTAAGGCTTGAGATGAGTGGTGTTGCCATCGCTAGCAGGCTAGCTCCCACAGGGGATTTGCGGTGTGTCCCAGATCCAGTGTGGGAGCTAGCCTGCTAGCGATGGGGCCCGATCAGGCGCCGACGATCCCGCCGTCTTCTCGGGAAATCGCCATCACCGAAGACCGCGGCTTGCCATTCAACAGATGCTCAGGGAACGTCGATCCACCGTTTTCCCCCGGATGCTGAATCCCGACAAACAAGGTCTTCTGATCCGGCGAAAAGCTGATCCCCGTCACCTCGCAGCCCACTGGCCCAACCATGAATCGGCGAATCTCTCCGCTCACCGGATCGGCACACAGCATCTGGTTATTACCCATGCCGGCAAAATCACCGGCGTTGCTCGAATCGCCATCGGTGAGAATCCACAACCGCCCAGCGTTGTCGAAGCCCAAGCCATCCGGGCTGTTAAACATGTTCTGCGGCGTGATGTTCGACGAGCCGCCCTTCGGCGTGCCGGCGTGGACGCCCGGGTTGCCGGCGACCACAAACAGATCCCAGGCAAAGCTTTTCGAGCCGTGATCGTCACGGTCGGTGCGCCAGCGCAGAATTTGCCCGTAGAGGTTCTTCTCGCGCGGGTTCGGCCCGCCTACGGGTTGGCCGTCTTCACCGCGCTTGGCGTTGTTGGTCAGCGTGCAATAAACCTGGCCGTCCATTGGGCTGACGACGATCCATTCCGGCCGGTCCATGCGAGTGGCCTTCACCACACTGGCCGCGAGGCGCGCGTGGATCAGTACTTCGGCCTGATCGGCAAAACCGCTGCTGGCGTCGATGCCGTTTTTACCGTGGGTCAGCTCGATCCACTCGCCCTGGCCTTTTGGGTGATCGGCGTTGCTGTCGCCCGCATCGAAGCGCGCCACATACAAGGTGCCATGGTCCAGCAAGTCGCGGTTGGCCTTGGAGTTTTTGTGATTGATCTTGTCGCGGCTGACGAACTTGTAGATGAATTCGCCGCGTTCATCGTCGCCCATGTACACCACGGCGTGACCGTCTTTGGTTTCGGCCAGGGCAGCGTTTTCATGTTTGAAACGACCCAGCGCGGTGCGTTTGACGGGCGTCGATTGCGGATCGAACGGGTCGATTTCCACGACCCAGCCGTGACGGTTGAGCTCATTCGGATTCTTCGCCAGGTCGAACCGCTCATCGTGTTGATGCCAGTTGATCTCTTTGCTGGTCGCCACTGCGCCGTAGCGCTTCTGCGCGGCGTCGAACTTCTGCTCGGCATTGCTGCTGCCGAAGCAATCGGTGAAGTTCTCTTCGCAGGTCAGGTAAGTGCCCCACGGCGTCTTGCCGTTGGCGCAGTTCTGAAAGGTGCCGAGGACATTTTTGCCGTGGGGGTCGGCGCTGGTTTTCACCAGGGCGTGACCGGCGGCCGGGCCGCTGAGGCTGATCGGCGCGTTGCCGTGAATGCGACGGTTGTAGCGCGAACCCTGGACGAATTGCCACTGCCCATTCTTGCGTTGCACTTCGATCACCGACACGCCTTCGCAAGCCAAGGCTTTGTGCACGTCATCGGCCGATTGCGGCATGCCACCGTGGGGATAGAGGTAGCGATAGTTGGTGTATTCGTTGTTGATCGCCATCAGCGCCCGGTCGTTTTCATTCGGAAACTCGAACAGGCTCATGCCGTCATTGTTGTCGCCGAACTGGACTTCCTGCTGCGCGGCGGTGCCGTTGCCACTCGGGTCGAACGCCGGGCCGTTTTTCTGCAGCGGCTGGCCCCAGCTGATCAGCACCGAGGACTTGTAACCCGGCGGTAAGGTAATAGCGTCGCTGGTGGCGGCGGGGATGCTGTCAAAACCCAACAGTTTGCTGGAGCCTGCGCTGACACTCGCGGCCAGCACGCTGCGGCTCAGCAGGTTACCGCCGAGGAACATTGCCGCACCGCAGAGGGCGCCGGCGCTGATGAAGCCACGACGACTGAGGCCGACCATTTTTTCGAGGTCGGTGGACTGGTTTTCTTCTAATAGGCTCACATCAGGCTCCCTGCTGGTTTTGCAGCCACCTTAAAGAGCGTTGATGAAGCTTTTGTTTCAGAGCGGAGTACCGAGCAAAACGTTGGACGGCGCGAACTGCACCAGCACCGGTTTGTCAGCGGCAAGACCCAGGGTTCGCAAGTGCAGCGACTCGGCCAGCGCGCAGAGGGTCTGGCCGTTGGGAAGGCCGATGCGCACTTCGCTGGGGCCGTCTTCGGCGTCGAGAATGGCTTCGATGATGCCCTTCAGGCAGTTGTTGCCGGGTATTGCTTGTTGGTCGATGCCCAGCAACTCCAGCCAACCGGCCTTGATCAGCGCCACGACTTCGGTGCCGGTGTCCAGTTCCAGGCGCAGGGTGCTGTCGTGAGTGATTTGCGCATCGAGGGTCAAGCCTTCGGCCAGCTGAAGACGGACTCGGTCGTTGTGCCCCTGGTTGTCGATCGCCACGACCTTGCCGTGCAATTGATTGCGCGCGCTGGTTCTGAGCATCAGCCGGCCGAGCAGATCCAAATCGCTGGCATCCTCAGCGGCTTCCAGCACCTGGGCCTGCAAGGCTTGCAGCTTTTGATACAGGCGCAGCACGCGCAAGCCTTCTTCGGAGAGCTTGGCGCCACCGCCGCCCTTGCCGCCGACGCTGCGCTCCACCAGCGGTTTCTGCGCGAGGTTGTTCAGCTCATCGATGGCGTCCCACGCCGCCTTGTAACTCAGCCCCGCACTTTTCGCGGCACGGGTGATCGAGCCTTGTTCGGCGATGTGCTGCAGCAACGCGATGCGCTGTGGACGACGGGCAATGTGCTGGGACAACAAAGTAGGCAGGGACATGGCAAGAGGCTTTGGGCTGTGGCGATGGGAGGACGTTGGCGGCTGGAAGCCTGTGAGTCAAGTCAGGCCACGTCCTTGTGGGAGTGAGCCTGCTCGATGGCGATGCATCGGTCACATCAATGTTGCCTGTAATGACCTCATCGCGAGCAGGCTCACTCCCACAGGTTTTGTGTTCTTGAGTCAGACCGTGTCGCCGGGTTTGGGCGTGCGGGCCAGGCAGTAGACGTCGACCCGCGCCGCGCCGGCGTCCATTAACAGCCGGGCCAGGGCCTGAGCTGTGGCACCGGTGGTCAGCACATCGTCCACGATCGCCAGGTGCCGGCCCTTGATGGACGCATCAGGCACCAGGGCAAAGGCATTGCGCAGGTTCTTTTTGCGCGCGTCGGCATTCAGGTCCTGTTGCGCGTTGGTGTCCTGAATCCTCAGCAGGAGTTTTTCATCGCAAGGAATGTCGAGGCTGCTACCGAGCCAGCGGGCAAGCATCGCGGCCTGGTTGAAACCCCGTCGGCGCAGGCGTTTGGCGGCCAGCGGAACAGGGACCAGAGCGTCAGGTCGATCAAGGTCCTCATCGAAGCGATGTTGCAGGAACTGCGCGAGAAGTTCGGCGAGCAGGCGGCCAAACGGCCACTTGGCGCTGTGCTTGAAGCGCGTGATCAACGTGTCCACGGGGAAGCTGTAAGTCCAGGGTACGGCGACCCGTTCGAAGGCCGGAGGGAGCTTCAAACATTGGCCACACGTCAGGCCCGCCGCAGGCAAGGGCAGGGCGCAGGTCTGGCACTGATCGCTCAGCCAGGGCAGGTCGGTTTCGCAGGCCATGCAGAGGGGCCTGACTTCTTCGGTAACTTCGCTGCAGAGTAAGCAGTGTTGGTTGTTGTTTAACCAGTTGTAAACCAGTCCTACGTATCGAGGTTGACAGCGCATCGCTCTTCCTTAAATATGCCGAACATCCGTGTCGCGTCTGTGGGTATTCCATTCCCCAGCCGCATGCAAAGCATAAAACAAAGGAAACACCCATGAGCGCCAGCACCTCTGCAACCCTGCGTCATGACTGGTCTTTGGCCGAAGTCAAAGCACTCTTCGTACAGCCATTCAACGACCTGTTGTTCCAGGCGCAGACGGTGCACCGCGCGCATTTCGACGCCAACCGCGTCCAGGTTTCCACCCTGCTGTCGATCAAAACCGGCGCGTGCCCGGAAGATTGCAAATATTGTCCGCAGTCCGGTCACTACAACACCGGCCTGGAAAAAGAAAAGCTGATGGAAGTGCAGAAGGTCCTCGAAGAGGCCGCTCGCGCCAAGGCCATCGGTTCGACCCGTTTCTGTATGGGCGCGGCGTGGAAACACCCGTCGGCCAAAGACATGCCGTACGTGCTGCAGATGGTCAAAGGCGTGAAAGCCATGGGCCTGGAAACCTGCATGACCCTGGGTCGCCTCGATCAGGACCAGACCGAAGCGCTTGCCCAGGCTGGTCTCGATTACTACAACCACAACCTCGACACCTCGCCGGAGTTCTACGGCAGCATCATCACCACCCGCACGTACAGTGAGCGCCTGCAAACCCTGGCCTACGTGCGTGATTCGGGGATGAAGATATGCTCCGGTGGCATCCTCGGCATGGGCGAGTCCCTCGATGACCGCGCCAATCTGCTGATCCAGCTGGCCAACCTGCCGGAGCATCCGGAGTCGGTGCCGATCAACATGCTGGTGAAAGTCGCCGGTACACCGCTGGAAAATGCCGAAGACATCGACCCGTTCGACTTCATCCGCATGCTCGCCGTCGCGCGCATCCTGATGCCGCAATCCCACGTGCGCCTGTCCGCCGGCCGCGAAGCGATGAACGAGCAGATGCAAGCCCTGGCGTTCTTCGCCGGTGCAAACTCGATTTTCTACGGCGACAAACTGCTGACCACCGCCAACCCGCAGGCCGACAAGGACATGCAACTGTTCTCGCGCCTGGGGATCCTGCCGGAAGCGCGCGAAGAGCACGCGGACGAGGTGCATCAGGCCGCGATCGAACAAGCGCTGGTTGAGCAGAAGAGCAGCGAGCAGTTCTATAACGCTGCTGTTTGAGCGTTTCACCGTTCCCGCTGATTGAAATGCAAAACCACTGTAGGAGTGAGACCGACTTGCCGGCGATAGCGGTATGACATCCAATAACGATGCCGACTGACACAATGCCATCGCGAGCAGGCTCACTCCCACAGGGGACATGTGTCATTTGAAAGTCGAGGCCTGCATGTCTTTCGATCTCGCCGCACGCCTTGCTGCCCGTCGTGCCGAAAACCTCTACCGCCAGCGCCCTCTGCTCGAAAGCCCTCAAGGCCCGGAAGTGGTGGTCGACGGCCAGCCGTTGCTGGCGTTCTGCAACAACGACTACCTGGGCCTGGCCAATCACCCGCAAGTGATCGAGGCCTGGCGCGCCGGCGCTGCCCGTTGGGGTGTCGGTGGCGGTGCGTCGCACTTGGTCATCGGCCACAGCACGCCGCATCACGCACTGGAAGAAGCCTTGGCCGACCTGACCGGTCGCCCGCGTGCGCTGCTGTTCACCACCGGTTACATGGCCAACCTCGGCGCGGTCACCGCGTTGATCGGGCAGGGCGATACGGTGCTGGAAGACCGCCTCAATCATGCCTCGTTGCTGGATGCAGGGTTGCTGTCCGGCGCGCGTTTCAATCGCTATCTGCACAACGACGCGGCAAGTCTGGCCAAGCGTCTGGAGAAGGCCACCGGCAATACGCTGGTGGTCACCGACGGCGTGTTCAGCATGGACGGCGATATCGCCGACTTGCCGGCGCTGGCCAGGGAAGCCAAAGCCAAAGGCGCGTGGTTGATGGTCGATGACGCCCATGGCTTCGGTCCGCTGGGCGCGAATGGCGGCGGGATCGTCGAGCATTTCGGCCTGAGCCAGGAAGACGTGCCGGTACTGGTCGGCACCCTGGGCAAAGCGTTTGGCACCGCAGGCGCCTTTGTGGCCGGCAGCGAAGAGCTGATCGAAAGCCTGATCCAGTTTGCCCGCCCCTACATCTACACCACCAGCCAGCCACCGGCCCTGGCCTGCGCGACGCTGAAAAGCCTCGAGCTGCTGCGCACTGAACATTGGCGAAGGGATCATTTGAAGACGCTGATCCGCCAGTTCCGTCATGGCGCCGAACAGCTCGGGATTGAGTTGATGGACAGCTTCACGCCGATCCAGCCGATCATGATCGGCGATGCCGGGCGTGCCGTTCGACTGTCGCAGATGCTGCGCGAGCGCGGGCTGATGGTCACGGCGATTCGTCCGCCGACCGTGCCCGCGGGCAGCGCCCGTCTGCGCGTAACCCTGACCGCCGCCCACAGCGAGGCGCAGGTGCAGCTATTGTTGAATGGACTGGCCGATTGTTTCCAACAACTTGGACCGGAGCCAAGCCATGCGTGATCGACTGATTCTGCTACCCGGGTGGGGCCTCGGAATTTCACCGCTGGAGCCTTTGGCGGCCGCCTTGCAGGGGCTGGATGAGCATCTGCGGGTCGAGATCGAGCCGTTGCCGGAACTGGAATCAAGCGATCTTGAAGAATGGCTCGATGAGCTGGATTCGACGATCCCGCAAGACGCCTGGCTCGGTGGCTGGTCCCTCGGCGGCATGCTGGCGTCTAAGCTGGCGGCGCGTCGTGGTGATCGTTGTTGCGGCTTGCTGACTCTGGCGAGTAATCCCAGTTTCGTGGCTTGGGCTGGTTGGGCCAATGCCATGCACGAAGAGGATTTCAATGCCTTCCTCAACGGCTGTCGTGTTGATCAAGGCGCGACCTTGAAGCGCTTCAGTCTGCTTTGCTCGCAGGGCTCTGCCGACCCACGGTCCTTGGCGCGGCTCTTATTGGCGGGCGCCCCCAAAACGTCGGCCCCAGTGTTGCTCAGTGGCCTGGAGCTGTTGGGTGGGTTGAGCACACGCCAGGCTTTGCTGGATTTTCAGGGCCCACAGCTACATTTGTTCGCCGGCCTTGACGGGCTGGTCCCGGCTGAAGCGGCGGGCGAGTTGCTGACCTTGCTGCCGGATGTCGAAATCGGCCTGATTGAACAGGCCAGCCATGCGTTTCTTCTGGAAGACCCCCACGGTGTGGCGGGGGCGATTCAGGCCTTTTTGCACGAGTTCGGTGATGACTGATTTATCCCTTCCCGATTTACCCGGCGGTTTGCCAGACAAGCGCCAGGTGGCGGCCTCCTTTTCCCGCGCGGCGGCGAGCTACGACAGCGTGGCTGAGTTGCAGCGCGATGTTGGCAGTCAGTTGTTGAGCCATTTGCCGGGTGACTTTGTGCCGGGTGTCTGGCTGGACCTGGGGTGCGGCACCGGGCATTTCAGTCGGGCATTGGGTGAGCGATTTTCTGCGAGTAACGGTCTGGCAATGGACATCGCCGAAGGCATGCTCAATCACGCTAGGCCATTGGGCGGCGCCAGCCATTTCATTGCCGGGGACGCGGAGCGTTTGCCGCTGCAGGATTCGACCTGTGATCTGATCTTTTCCAGTCTGGCGGTGCAGTGGTGCGCGGATTTCGAATCGGTGCTCAGTGAGGCGTTTCGGGCACTGAAACCGGGCGGGATTTTCGCGTTTGCTAGTCTTTGTGTAGGGACGTTGTTTGAGTTGCGTGACAGCTGGCGTCAGGTGGATGGCATGGTGCACGTCAATCGCTTCCGCGAGTTGGGTGTTTATCAACAGCTGTGCGCATCCAGCGGCTTGAAGGTTGTCAGCCTGCAAACTCGTCCGCATGTGTTGCATTACCCGGACGTGCGCAGCCTGACGCATGAACTCAAAGCGTTGGGCGCGCACAACTTGAACCCTGGTCGGCCAGGTGGTTTGACCGGTCGGGCGCGGATCCTCGGCTTGATCGAGGCTTATGAGCAGTTTCGTCAGGCCGAAGGATTGCCGGCGACTTATCAGGTGGTCTACGCCGTGTTGGAGAAACCCGTATGAGCGCAGCCTATTTCATCACCGGCACGGACACTGATGTCGGCAAGACCACCATTGCCGCGGGCTTGTTGCATGCCGCGCGGTCGGCGGGCATGAGTACGGCGGCGGGCAAGCCGGTCGCTTCCGGCTGTGATGTGACGCCCAAGGGCTTGCGCAATTCCGATGCGCTGGCGCTGCTGGCCGAATGCTCGGTGCCTTTGACTTATGCACAGGTCAACCCGGTGGCGTTCGAACCGCCAATCGCTCCGCATCTGGCCGCGCGTGAAGCCGGCGTGGTGCTGACGGTGCAATCACTGTTGGCGCCGATGCGCGATATTCTCGACATGCAGGCGGACTTCACCTTGATCGAAGGCGCCGGCGGCTGGCGCGTACCGTTGGCGGATCAGGACAATCTGTCAGATTTGGCGATGGCTTTGGATCTGCCAGTGATTCTGGTGGTTGGTGTGCGGTTGGGTTGCATCAATCATGCGTTGCTGACCGCCGAAGCGATTGCTCAGGACGGTTTGCAGCTAGCGGGGTGGGTGGCCAATATCATCGATCCGAAGACCTCGCGTCTGGAAGAGAACCTCGCGACCCTCGCCGAGCGGATTCCCGCGCCTTGTCTTGGGCGAGTGCCGAAACTGAAGTTGGTGAGCGCAGAAGCGGTGGCGGAACATTTGCAACTGGATTTGCTGGATTGAGATTTTGCCTATGACAAGGCACTGTGCCATTAGTGTTTTTGTCGGGCGTTTTGCCATCAGGTCTGGTTCAATGGCTGCCATTGATCCCTTGTAGGACGAGTTCCCCCTATGGAAATCTCAGGAAACACCGCTTTCTATGCCGGTCTGAGCACTATTCAGACCGGGCAGAACCGTGTCGATCAATCTTCAAGCCAGATAGCCAGCAGCACTATCGAGCGTTCGGTAACCAGCCAGTCTTCCGAATTTCAGGTGGACCGCTTGCGTTCGGTTGACCGTAGTCAGCAATCGGACCTGTCCAGCAACATGGTCGAGATGGCGCAGGGCAAGTTTCAGGTTGAGGCTGGCGTCAAAGTCGCCAAGGCTTCCGATGAAATGCTTGGCACGTTGATCGATACTTTCGCTTGATCCTTCGCTGAATCCGCCCTGCCAACGCCGCGACTATTCGCGGCGTTTTTGTGCGTAAGTCCTTCTCCCTCAACTAATCTTTCCTGCATGGCCTGTTGCGTTGTCAACGGCGGCTGTGCGACTGCGTGTTCGGTATTTGCGCAGCGTGATGACGAACGGCAAAAGATCGGCGCTTGACAAGATTTGGTCGTAAACGTATGTTTCAAACAACTGTTTGACCGTCACAACAAATCAACACGGTCGTTCATTCCCGGTTACATCAGCAGAGGTTTATCGCTATGCCTGACTACAAGGCCCCCTTGCGTGATATTCGCTTCGTACGTGACGAACTGCTCGGCTACGAAGCGCACTATCAGAGCCTTCCGGCTTGTGCAGACGCAACTCCAGACATGGTTGACGCCATTCTCGAAGAAGGCGCCAAGTTTTGTGAGCAGGTGCTGGCTCCGCTGAACCGCGTGGGTGACACCGAAGGCTGCACCTGGAGCGAGTCCGGCGTTAAAACCCCGACTGGCTTCAAAGAAGCCTACAAGCAATTCGTTGAAGGCGGCTGGCCAAGCCTGGCCCACGACGTAGAGCACGGCGGCCAAGGCCTGCCGGAGTCTCTGGGTCTGGCGGTCAGCGAAATGGTTGGCGAAGCCAACTGGTCGTGGGGCATGTACCCAGGCCTGTCGCATGGCGCGATGAACACCATATCTGAGCACGGCACGCCTGAGCAGCAAGAGGCTTACCTGACCAAACTGGTTTCCGGCGAATGGACCGGCACCATGTGCCTGACCGAACCGCACTGCGGCACCGACCTGGGCATGCTGCGCACCAAGGCCGAACCTCAGGCCGACGGTTCCTACAAAGTCTCCGGCACCAAGATCTTCATCTCGGCCGGTGAACACGACATGGCCGACAACATCGTCCACATCGTGTTGGCACGTCTGCCGGATGCACCGGCTGGCACCAAAGGCATTTCGCTGTTCATCGTTCCCAAGTTCATGCCGAACGCTGACGGTTCGATCGGCCCTCGCAACGCCGTGACCTGTGGCTCCCTGGAACACAAAATGGGCATCCACGGTAACGCCACCTGCGTGATGAACTTCGACGCGGCCACCGGTTTCCTGATCGGCCCGGCGAACAAAGGCCTGAACTGCATGTTCACCTTTATGAACACCGCACGTCTGGGTACCGCGCTGCAAGGTCTGGCCCACGCTGAGATCGGTTTCCAGGGTGGCCTGAAATACGCTCGTGATCGTCTGCAAATGCGTTCGCTGACTGGCCCGAAAGCGCCGGAAAAAGCCGCTGACCCGATCATCGTTCACCCTGACGTACGTCGCATGCTGTTGACCATGAAGGCGTTCGCCGAAGGCAACCGCGCGATGGTTTACTTCACCGCCAAGCAAGTAGACGTCGTCAAATATGGCGTGGACGAAGAAGAGAAGAAGAAAGCCGACGCACTGCTGGCCTTCATGACCCCAATCGCCAAAGCCTTCATGACTGAAGTCGGCTTCGAATCTGCTAACCACGGCGTGCAAATCTACGGCGGTCACGGTTTCATCGCCGAGTGGGGCATGGAGCAGAACGTTCGCGACAGCCGCATTTCGATGCTGTACGAAGGCACCACCGGTATCCAGGCACTCGACCTGCTGGGCCGTAAAGTGCTGATGACTCAAGGCGAAGCCCTGAAAGGCTTCACCAAGATCGTCCACAAGTTCTGCCAGACCAACGAAGGCAACGAAGCGGTCAAAGAGTTCGTCGAGCCATTGGCTGCGCTGAACAAAGAATGGGGCGAACTGACCATGAAGGTCGGTATGGCTGCCATGAAGGATCGCGAAGAAGTCGGCGCGGCGTCCGTGGACTACCTGATGTACTCCGGTTACGCCTGCCTGGCCTACTTCTGGGCTGACATGGCGCGTCTGGCTGCCGAGAAACTGGCTGCCGGCACTTCCGAAGAGGCGTTCTACACCGCCAAGTTGCAGACTGCGCGCTTCTACTTCCAGCGCATCCTGCCGCGTACCCGCACTCACGTTGCAACCATGCTGTCGGGTGCCAACAACTTGATGGACATGAAAGAAGAGAACTTCGCGCTGGGCTACTAAGCTTTAACGCAGCTCTTCATAAAGCCGCTACACCTTCGGGGGTAGCGGTTTTTTTGTTTTGAACAATCAAGACCACGTGGGTGACCAAAACGCCGTGACGTTAAAACCCGTCAGTCCAAAAATAACCACCCGGCAAGCAGCAGACGCGTTGATTACGCTTACACCCGTCGATGCAGAAGGCGCAGAGTTGAAGAGGGGCCGTTGCTGCCGTTCTACAACGATTTTTGAGGGGATCAAGTCACTGGTCGCGCGAGTTGTGGCCAGTGACGCAGCATTTAAAAAAACCTGACAAATCGCTCAGTAAGTCGGCATTTCTGCCGTTACAGTAGGTGGGCACAATGCCATCTATTGTCATGACGGTCGGAGCTTTACCCTTGCCGCGTTCTTCCGCTGTACGTTTCAGCCATTTCCTACCGTCGTTACTGCTTTTACTTGCGGGGCTTGCGGCCGCCTACATCAAGGATCTCAACGTCTTCTTCACCTCGCTGTTCAACGTGCTGCCAACCCTGGTGCTGTTGCTCGGCGGCGCGTACTGCGCGGTTTACCGACGTCAGCGCGAGTTGTTTCTGATGGTGACGGTGTATATCGCCTACTTTTTGCTCGATACCCAGACCGACTACTACCGCGACAACGGCAAGGTCCGTGATGACGCAGCCGTGGTTTTTCACTTGTGTTGTTTGTTGCTGCCGCTGTTGTTCGGCGTGTTTGCGGCCTGGCCGGAGCGCACGCATTTGTTTCAGGACATGGTGGCGCGCTTCGCGGTGTTGCTGGCCGTCGGCAGTGTCGCGTTGGGGCTGGAGCAAAGTTATCCCCAGGCCTTGCTGATGTGGCTGTCGGAGATCCGTTGGCCGGCGCTGCATGGCGCCTGGATGAGCCTTATCCAGTTGTCCTATCCGGTGTTCATCGCGTCGTTCCTGCTGCTGAGCTGGCAATACTGGCGTAACCCGAGACCTTTGCACGCCGCACAACTGGTGGGTTTGCTCGGGTTGTTCTGGGCGTTGCCGAAAACTTTCATCCTGCCGTTCACGCTGAACATCATGTGCAGCCAGGTGATGTTGATGATTGCCGCAGCGGTCGCCCACGAGGCCTATCAAATGGCCTTCCGCGACGAGCTCACCGGTCTGCCGGGTCGCCGCGCCTTGAACGAGCGGATGCAACGTCTGGGGCGCAATTACGTGCTGGCCATGAGCGACGTCGATCACTTCAAGAAATTCAACGACACCCACGGTCACGATGTAGGTGATCAGGTGCTGCGACTGGTCGCCAGTAAGCTGTCGAAAATCGGCGGAGGCGGTAGGGCATATCGCTACGGCGGTGAGGAATTTGCGCTGGTGTTCGCGGGCAAAACCCTCGAAGAGTGCATGCCGCACCTGGAAGTCATCCGCGAATCCATTGCCACTTACAGTATTCAACTGCGCAACCAAGACGCCCGCCCGCAGGACGACCAACAGGGGCGTCAGCGTCGCGCGGGCTCCGGCGCTTCAAGTGTGTCGGTCACCGTGAGCATCGGCGTGGCCGAACGTGTGGAGCAGCGAACCCCGGAAAAAGTGCTCAAGTCCGCTGACGAAGCGCTCTACAGCGCCAAGGGCGCCGGGCGAAATTGTGTGGTGGCCTTCGGTCAGACTCGCCGTGGCGCAGTGCGCATGGACGGCGCTGCGGGTTGAGTGATGATGGCGCATTCAGCGTCTGGACTGTGATTGTGAGGCAGGGTGGGCGGCAGTAGGTTTGATCGATCTGCTGACGGAGAAACGACCATGCCTGAGTACAAAGCCCCCCTGCGCGACATGCGCTTTCTGATCGACCACGTCTTCGACTTCCACGCCAGCTATGCCGCGCTGGGCGCCACCGATACCAGCCCGGACATGGTCAATGCGATCCTCGAAGAGGGCGCGAAGTTCTGTGAGAACGTTCTGGCGCCGTTGAATCGCAGCGGCGACGAAGAAGGCTGCCATTTCGACAATGGCGTGGTGACAACGCCTACAGGTTTCAAGCAGGCCTTCGCACAATACGTGGAAGGCGGCTGGCATGGTCTGGCCGCTGATCCGGCTTACGGCGGCCAGGGGTTGCCAAGTTCCCTGGGCTTGGTCATCGGTGAAATGGTCGGCTCCAGCAATACCTCGTGGGGCATGTACCCCGGCCTGACCCACGGCGCGATGTCGGCCATCCACGCCCACGGCACCGAAGCGCAGAAGAACACCTACCTGAGCAAACTGACGGTGGGCCAATGGACCGGCACCATGTGCCTGACCGAGGCTCATTGCGGCACTGACCTGGGCATCATCAAAACCCGCGCTGTGCCTTCAGCCGATGGCAGCTACGCGATTTCCGGTAGCAAGATCTTCATCTCGGCCGGCGAACACGACATGAGCGACAACATCATTCATTTGGTGTTGGCGAAACTGCCGGACGCTCCGGCAGGCACCCGGGGCATTTCCCTGTTCATCGTTCCCAAGTTCCTGCCCGATACCCAGGGTGAAGCCGGCGAGCGCAACGGCGTTTCCTGCGGCTCGATCGAACACAAAATGGGCATCAAGGCCTCGGCCACCTGCGTGTTGAACTTCGATGCGGCCAAGGGATTTTTGATCGGCGAGGCGAACAAGGGCTTGAACTGCATGTTCACCATGATGAACCACGCACGGCTCGGTACCGGCATGCAGGGTTTGTGTCTGGGTGAGGCGAGTTTCCAGGGGGCGATCAAATACGCCAACGATCGCCTGCAAATGCGCTCGCTCACCGGCCCGAAAGCGCCGGAAAAAGCCGCCGACCCGATCATCGTGCATCCTGATGTGCGCCGGATGTTGCTGACCATGAAAGCCTTCAACGAAGGCAACCGTGCGCTGACGTATTTCACCGCGCAGCTGCTGGACGTGGCGCATCTGAGCCCGGATGAAACGGCGCGCCAGGACGCCGAAGACCTGCTGGCGTTCCTGACGCCGATCTGCAAAGCCTTCATGACCGACACCGGTCTGGAAGTCACCAACCACGGGATGCAGGTGTTTGGCGGTCACGGATTCATCCGTGAATGGGGCATGGAGCAGCTGGTTCGCGACTGCCGGATCGCGCCGATCTACGAAGGCACCAATGGCATTCAGGCGCTGGATTTGCTCGGGCGCAAAGTGCTTGGCAGTCAGGGCAAACTGCTGCGTGGCTTCACCAAAATCGTCCACAAGTTCTGCGCGGCGAATGCCGAGCACCCACAACTTGCCAGCTATGTGGCGCAACTTAATGGCCTGAATCAGCAGTGGAGCGAGTTGACCGCCAAGGTCGGCATGGCCGCGATGAAAAATCCAGACGAAGTCGGTGCTGCGTCGGTGGATTACTTGATGTACAGCGGCTACATCATCCTCGGCTATCTGTGGCTGCGCATGGCGCTCGTGGCCCAGGCGCAACTCGACGCGGGCAGCGGCGATGCTGATTACTGCCGGGGCAAACTGGCAACAAGCGAGTTTTACTTCAAGCGGTTGCTGCCGCGCACTGCCGCTCATCGGTCGGCTATTGAAGCGGGGAGTGATTGCTTGATGCAGCTGCCGGCGGAGCTGTTTGCGCTCTGACAATTGTTAAAAGCTTCGCGGGCAAGCCTCGCTCCAGGTTGGAGTCGTTCACGGATATGAGTGACCCCGACCTGTAGGAGCGAGGCTTGCCCGCGAATGCGTTCTGGCAGGCGAGAACTATCTCAGCTGAAATTCTGATGACTAAAAATTACAAAATGGTCATGAGCTGACCCTATGTGTCGTAAAAGTTGTTGGGTTACACTCGGACCCAACGAAAACACCATTCCTACGAATCACCTGTTTAGATCTGCGAGGTTTGCCATGGCTGACTACAAAGCGCCCCTGCGCGATATGCGCTTCGTCCTCAATGAAGTGTTCGAGGTCGCCAAACTCTGGGCCGAGCTGCCAGCGCTGGCTGAGACCGTCGATGCGGAAACGGTAGAAGCCATTCTCGAAGAGGCCGGCAAAGTCACCAGCAAAAGCATCGCGCCCCTGAGCCGTGCGGCTGACGAAGAAGGTTGCCATTGGGCGGACGGTGCCGTCACCACGCCGGCAGGTTTCCCACAGGCTTATCAGACTTATGCCGAAGGCGGTTGGGTCGGTGTCGGTGGCGATCCGACTTACGGCGGCATGGGCATGCCCAAGGCTGTTTCGGCGCAAGTCGAAGAAATGGTCAACTCCGCCAGCCTGTCATTCGGTCTGTACCCGATGCTGACCGCCGGCGCCTGCCTGTCGATCAACGCCCACGCCAGCGAAGCGCTGAAAGCCGCATACCTGCCGAACATGTACGCCGGCGTCTGGGCTGGCTCCATGTGCCTGACCGAGCCACACGCCGGGACTGACCTGGGGATCATCCGCACCAAGGCCGACCCTCAGGCCGACGGGTCCTACAAAGTCAGCGGCACCAAGATTTTCATCACCGGCGGTGAGCACGACCTGACCGAGAACATCATTCATTTGGTACTGGCCAAACTGCCAGATGCGCCGGCGGGGCCCAAAGGCATTTCGTTGTTCCTGGTGCCGAAGTTCATGGTCAATGCCGATGGCAGCCTGGGCGCGCGCAACCCGGCGAACTGTGGTTCGATCGAGCACAAAATGGGTATCCAGGCGTCTGCGACCTGTGTGATGAACTTCGATGAGGCCGTGGGTTATCTGGTCGGCGAGCCGAACAAAGGCCTGGCGGCGATGTTCACCATGATGAACTACGAGCGTCTGGGCGTCGGTATCCAAGGCCTGGCCACCGGCGAGCGCTCGTACCAGAACGCCGTCGAATACGCCCGTGATCGTCTGCAAAGCCGTTCGCCAACTGGCGCGCAGAACAAGGACAAGGTCGCCGACCCGATCATCGTTCACCCGGACGTGCGTCGCATGCTGCTGACCATGAAGGCCTCGAACGAAGGCGGCCGTGCGTTCTCCACTTACGTGGCGATGCAACTGGACACCGCCAAGTTCAGCGAAGACGCGACCACCCGCAAACGTGCGGAAGATCTGGTTGCACTGCTGACGCCAGTGGCCAAGGCGTTCCTGACCGACCTCGGTCTGGAAACCACCGTTCACGGCCAGCAGGTTTTCGGCGGCCACGGTTACATTCGTGAGTGGGGCCAAGAGCAACTGGTTCGCGACGTGCGCATCACCCAGATCTACGAAGGCACCAACGGCATTCAGGCGCTGGACCTTGTAGGACGCAAGATCGTCGGCACCGGCGGGGCGTTCTATAACCTGTTTGCTGACGAGATCCGTCATTTCACCGCGACCGCCAGCGATGATCTGGCTGAGTTCACCAAGCCGCTGAACGATGCCGTCACCACCCTCGACGAACTGACCTCGTGGCTGCTGGACCGGGCAAAAAACAACCCGAACGAAATCGGCGCTGCCTCGGTCGAGTATCTGCAAGCATTCGGTTACGTGGCGTACGCCTACATGTGGGCACTGATGGCCAAGGCAGCGTTCGGCAAAGAAGCGCAGGACGATTTCTACGCGAGCAAGTTGGGCACGGCGCGGTTCTATTTCGCACGTCTGCTGCCGCGTATTCACTCGTTGAGTGCGTCGGTGAAGGCGGGTAGCGAGTCACTGTTTCTGCTGGACGCTGCACAGTTCTGACGAAGTCGCGTCATGTAAGCATTCTCTTACATGACGTGCTGCTGTTCTCCCATAGGCGTCGATTGGATCCAGAGCTAATCTACTTCACATGGACGTCGCGCAGGAAGCGCAAAGCAACAACACGGACACGTAGGATTCTGCCAGGACGGCGGAGTGAAATGGATGTCAGGGAAACAGTCTGCAAAGCCCCGCTTCGGCGGGGTTTTCTTTCGCCTGCAGAAAAGTCGTCAGCTCAGCCCGTCGAGCGTAGTCGAGCTGTTCAAGCGCTCGTCCGGCCCGTTCATCACTTCCTCCAACAGCGTGCGCAATAAGGCCAGCGAGGCTTGTTGCCGTTGCACATCCCGACACACCAATCCGACTTTCAGCGGTACTCGCGGCTCGGTCAGCGGTTTCCAGAGTAGTTCGTTATTGCCGAGCGCCTTTTGTGAGCGCCCGGGCAGGACGGTGGCCAGCCGGGTGTGGGGCAGGCTGTCGAGAATGCCCGCCATGTTGTTCAGTTCCGCCTGCACCTGCGGGCGTCGTCCCAGATTGGCCAGTTGCGTCTGCCAGATCTGCCGCACCTGGAATTCCTCTCCCAGCAACAGCATGGGCAACTCGGCCGCCTGACTCATCGAGACTTTCTTGAATTCGCGCAGCGGGTGGTCCGCCGGGATTACAAGGGTCAGTTCATCTTCGTACAGCAGGACGCCATGCAAACCCGGCTGACGGGGCGGCAGGTAGCTGATGCCGATGTCGAGGGAGCCATTGAGCAGCCGTCGCTCGATTTCCAGGCCCGTCAGTTCATAGATCTGCACCACCAGATGCGGCTGCGCCTTGCGCACGCGTTCGAGCATCTGCGGCACCAGACTGGTGTGAACCGTCTGCAACACGCCGATGGCCAAGGTGCGTAATGCCTGGCCCTTGAAGTTGCCCAGCGCTTCACGTGCCCGTTGCAGGCCATCGAGCAAGGGCAGGGCGTGGTTGTACAAAGTGTGGGCGGCCAGGGTGGGCAGCAGACGCTTGCTGCTGCGTTCGAACAGGCTCACATCGAGGTTTTGTTCGAGCTGGCGGATCTGCTGGGACAGTGCCGGTTGGGAGATTGAAAGTCGCTCGGCCGCCCGGCCTACGTGGCCCTCTTCGTAGACCGCGACGAAATAACGCAGTTGCTTGAAATCCATAAGGTGCGCTTATCGAAAATGCTGGGAAATCGAAATGGCTCGACGCCTTGCCTGAGCCTAGTCTAACCGCATTCACAAGGCTTACAGGGCCAGAGCGCACGATGAATACCGTTTACGTCGATGGTGTTTACATAGGTAAGGCAAAAAACCTCAAACGAGGTTTGTCCCGATGAATCTGTTCAACTTGCGTCGCAATCCACCGAGCCTCGATGACTTGGTCGCAGATACTTTCCAGTCGTCCAGAAGCGACAACCTGTTCAGCGAGTGCCTGATGCCCAGTGTCGAGCGGCCGAAACAGATTTTCGTCCGTGGCCAAGGCTCATGGTTGTGGGACAGCGATGACCGCGCTTATCTGGATTTCTCGCAGGGTGGCGGCGCCAATAGCCTGGGCCACAGCCCTTCGGTGCTGGTCAACGCGATCTCGGAACAGGCTCAATCGGTGATCAACCCCGGTTTTGGTCTGCATAACCGCGGCATGCTCAACCTTGCCGGGCGGCTCGGCACCAGCACCGGCAGTGATCAGGCGTACCTGCTCAACAGCGGCACCGAAGCCTGTGAAGCAGCGGTCAAACTGGCACGTAAATGGGGTCAATTGCATCGCAGCGGGGCTTCGCGGATCATCGTTGCGAGTAACGGCTGCCATGGCCGTAGTCCCGGGACGATTTCCGTGTCGGACTTCCACCACGTTCCCTTCAATGATCTTGCAGCGATGCACGCAGCGGTCGATGCCCGGACTGTGGCAATCATGCTCGAACCGATCCAGAGCGAAGCCGGGGTGATTCCGGCCACCGAGTCCTACCTCAAGGGTGTCGAACGCCTGTGCCGGGAACTGGGGATTCTGTTGATCCTTGACGAAGTGCAAACCGGTATCGGTCGCTGCGGCACCTTGCTTGCCGAACAGTCCTGTGGCGTTCGAGCAGATATCGTCGTCCTCGGCGAAGGGCTTGGCGGTGGCGTGCCATTGGCCGCGTTGCTGGCGCGAGGCAAGGCCTGCTGTTTCGAGGTGGGCGAACTGACGGGCACTCATCATGGCAATGCGCTGATGACGGCTGCCGGTCTTGCTGTGCTCAACACTATTCAGGACAAGGGTTTTCTCGACCATGTGGGCGAAACCGGCCAGCACCTGCGCGAAGGCCTGAGTCGTTTGGCCCATCGCTATGGGCACGGCGAGTTGCGCGGTCAAGGGCTGCTCTGGGGACTGACCCTGTCCGACGATTCGGCTGATGCCGTGGTCAAGTCAGCGTTGTACGAAGGCTTGTTACTTAACGCCCCGCAACCCGATTGCCTGCGCTTTACCCCGGCCCTCACCGTCAGCAACGCCAACATCGACGAAATGCTCCTGCGCCTGTCCCGCGCCTTTTCCCGCGTACGCACCGCACAAATGCAGTGCCGCAAAGGGATTGCGGTCTGATCAGACCTTTCCCGCACGAATTTCCGAACCGTCTCGCGGTAATAACGCATCGCCCCACGTTTGATTCTTTTCGCGTGGGGCGTTTTTTTGTCTGCGAATTCATTGGGTTCCGGAGTGAGGTCAGGTTTCCAAATGAACCCTGACGAACGGCGCGGGTCGATTAGCTGTAGGGCTCACACGAGTCCACTTCAAATCAGGAGCTGCCCCATGGATTTAATTCGCATCATCATTGCCATTCTGTTGCCGCCACTGGGTGTGTTTCTGCAGGTCGGTTTCGCCGGCGCGTTCTGGCTGAATATTCTGCTGACACTGTGCGGGTACATTCCGGGGATCGTGCATGCGGTGTACATCATTGCCAAGCGCTGAATTCTACGGCGTCAGATAGATCGCCTTCGCGGGCAAGCCTCGCTCCTACAGAAATAACCCCGTACCCTGTAGGAGCGAGGCTTGCCCGCGAAGGGCGCGATGCGGTTTCAGCTTGCTAGCTCGATCACCCGCCGATAAAACAACCACTCCTGCTCCAGCGCATGGGCCTGATTCCCGGCCTTGCGAAAGCCATGACGTTCGTCCGCGTAGTAATGCGCGTCAACCAGTATGCCGTTGTCCTGTAGCGCCTTGACCATGTCGCGAGTCTGTTGCGGCACCACCACGGCATCCAGCTCGCCCTGAAAGAAAATCACCGGAACGCTAATGTTGCTCGCATGCAGCAACGGTGTGCGCGCGGCGTAGCGATCGGCGTCCTGTAGCGGATCGCCAATCAGCCAATCCAGATAATCGCCTTCGAACTTATGGGTCGCCCGGCCCAGTGCAACGGGATCGCTGACACCGTAAAGGCTGGCGCCGGCGCGGAAGACTTGGTGAAAGGCCAACGCACAAAGGGTGGTGTAACCACCGGCACTGCCGCCGCGAATAAACGCCTTGTCGCCGTCGATCAAGCCTCGTTCTGTGAGATGCGCGACTACGGCGCAGGCGTCCTCCACGTCGAACTCGCCCCAACTTAAATGCAGCGCCTGGCGATAAGCCCGGCCATAACCACTGCTGCCGCGGTAGTTGAGATCGGCCACGGCGAAGCCGCGTTGCGCCCAGTACTGAATACGCGGATCAAGCATCGGGTAGCAGGCGGAGGTCGGGCCGCCGTGGATGAACACCACCAGCGGTGGTTTCGCATTGCCGGTCATAGCCGGATAGAAGAAGCCATGGGCCTCGGCCGTACCACTGGGATAACGCAGGGTTTGCGGAACGCTGATCTGCCCGGCGGGTAACGGTGCAATCCCGCCAGCCAATACCTTGACCTGCCGGGTATCGCGGTCGATGGCAATGACCGCCGAAGAACTGACCGGCGATGCCGCGATGCAGTAAATGTATTGTTCATCGAGCGCGAGATGGCGAAAGCGGCTGTAATCGCCGGTGAAATCTTCAGCGTCGTCACCGCAAAGTGCCAATTTGCCAAACCCGCCTTCGGTCCAACTGGCCAGGTAGCTGCCTTTACCAAGCGGCAACCACGTGCAGCCACCCAACTGCCACGGCGCTGGCCCATGATCAGCGGCGGCACCCGTCAATGGGCTCAGGCCCTCTGCGGATTCCACCCAAGGCTGCCAGTAGCCGCCGCGATCCGTCAGGCAAAACAGTTGGCCGCCGCCATCGAAACGAGGTTGCTGCAGCGACTCCTGAATCCCCTCGCCAGCCACACAACGCGGCCGAGCAAAGCCTCCACCGTTCTGGTGTTCGGCAACCATCAGGCGAGTCGCGGTCCATGGCTGATCCGGGCGGCTCCATTCGATCCACGCCAGTCGTTGCGAGTCAGGACTCAACGTCGGCGCGGCATAGAAATCGGCGCCTTCGGCCAGCAGATGACGCCTGCCATCAGCCACATCGATCGCGACCAGACGATGCCGGTCACGGTTCTCTTCAACGGCGAGTACCTGGCCATTGGAAAACTGCAGATCGCCGTAGCGGCATTCCCCTGAAGTCATCACCTCAGGCGTCTCGCCCGCCAGCGATTGCCGATAGAGTTGTTGATCTGCTTCGTTGACGAAAACAATCCCGTCATCGGTCAGACAAAACGCGCCACCGCCATATTCGTACACTCGACTGCGCACGCTGAAGCCTGTTGGCGTCAGACAGCGGGTCTGGCCGTCGCGCCAATGCCAGATCCTGCAGGCAGCATCCTCGGGTCGGTATTCGTTCCAGAACAGGCCATGCTTGCCGACCAGCAATTCGGCGAAGTCGATACCGGCCGCGACGGCCCGGGAGGCGCTGAAGGGTTCAGCGTTTAGCGATGAGTCGTGAATTTCGTTCATTGCGAAAGGCCAGTTGTTCGATGGTCTGGGTCGCGTGCTCGGCTTCTTCGCGGGCCTTGAGAATCACGCCGTGATGTTCCGACTTGCTGCACACCGGGTCGGCATTGCTCGCGTCACCCGTGAGCATGAACGCCTGGCAACGGCAGCCGCCGAAGTCTTTTTCTTTCTCATCGCAGGAACGGCACGGCTCGGGCATCCAGTCGTAACCGCGAAAACGGTTGAAGCCAAACGAGTCGTACCAGATGTGCTGCATGCTGTGGTCGCGCACGTTGGGAAACTGCACCGGCATCTGTCGGGCACCGTGACACGGCAGGGCGGTTCCGTCCGGCGTCACTGTCAGAAAGATGCTGCCCCAGCCGTTCATACAGGCTTTCGGGCGTTCTTCGTAATAGTCCGGGGTGACGAAAATCAGTTTGCACGGGTGCCCTTCGGCTTCGAGTTTGGCGCGGTATTCGTTGGTGATGCGTTCGGCGCGGACCAGTTGTTCCTGGGTCGGCAACAGACCGACCCGATTGAGCTGCGCCCAACCGTAAAACTGGCAAGTGGCGAGTTCCACAAAGTCCGCCTCAAGGGCGATGCACAACTCAATGATCCGGTCGATCTTGTCGATGTTGTGCCGATGGGTCACGAAATTCAGCACCATCGGATAGCCGTGGGCTTTCACTGCACGAGCCATTTCCAGCTTCTGCGCGAAGGCTTTTTTCGAGCCGGCCAGCAAGTTATTCACTTGCTCGTCGCTGGCCTGAAAACTGATTTGGATGTGGTCCAGGCCGGCCTTCTTGAAGTCGCTGATTTTCTGCTCGGTCAGGCCGATGCCCGAGGTGATCAGGTTGGTGTAGAAACCCAGCTTGCGCGCCTCGGCGATCAGCTCGGCGAGGTCCTGGCGCACCAGCGGTTCACCACCGGAAAAGCCCAGCTGGGCGGCGCCCATCTCCCGCGCTTCGCGGAACACCTTGATCCACTGTTCGGTGCTCAGTTCTTTACCTTGCTCGGCAAAGTCCAGCGGGTTGGAGCAGTACGGGCATTGCAGCGGGCAGCGATACGTCAGCTCGGCCAGCAGCCACAAGGGCAGGCCGATTTCCGGTTTTGGCGGTAACTTGTCTGACGCGAAATCAGGCAAGTTCGATCCAGTGCTGAGCACGGGCGACCTCCATGAATTGCTCGATGTCTTCACCGAGCTCGGGCACGCCGGGGAACTGCGCGTCCAGTTCGGCGATGATCGCCGCGACATCGCGTTCTCCGTCGATCAAACCGCCGATCAGCGCGGCGCTTTCATTGAGTTTGATCATGCCTTCCGGGTAGAGCAGCACATGGCCTTTCTGCGCCGGTTCGTACTGGTAGCGGTAGCCCTGACGCCAGGTCGGGGTCTTGCTGCGATCAAAACTCATAAGGTGATTCCTTTATGCCAGACCCGCTGCTCGGTCACGCTGTGATAGGGCGGGCGTTTCAGTTCGTAGGCCATGCTCATGGCATCGAGCATGCTCCAAAGGATGTCCAGTTTGAACTGGAGAATTTCCAGCATGCGCTCCTGGCCTTCACGCGTCGTGTAATGCTGCAACGTGATCGCCAGACCGTGCTCCACATCCCGGCGTGCCTGGCCGAGGCGCGTGCGGAAATACTCGTAACCGGTGGGGTCGATCCACGGGTAATGCTGCGGCCAGCTGTCCAGGCGCGATTGGTGGATCTGCGGCGCGAACAACTCGGTCAGCGAGCTGCTGGCGGCTTCCTGCCAACTGGCCCGACGGGCGAAGTTGACGTAGGCGTCCACGGCAAAACGCACGCCGGGCAGTACCAATTCCTGCGAGCGCAGCTGATCCGGGTCGAGGCCGACGGCCTGGCCCAGACGTAGCCAGGCTTCAATGCCGCCGTCTTCGCCGGGGGCGCCGTCGTGATCCAGCAGGCGCTGAATCCACTCGCGACGGATCTCGCGGTCCGGGCAATTGGCGAGGATGGCGGCGTCTTTCAGGGGGATGTTCACCTGATAGTAGAAACGGTTGGCGACCCAACCCTGGATCTGCTCACGGGTTGCCCTCCCTTCATACATCGCCACGTGATACGGGTGGTAGATGTGGTAATAGGCGCCCTTGGCGCGCAGGGCGGCTTCGAATTCGGCGGGGGACATTGGGGTGTCAGTCATGCGGTTCTCCGGGTACGACCGGTGGATTCTGTTGTGTCTGGTCCGACGCCTTCGCGGGCAAGCCTCGCTCCTACAGGGGCACGCGCCGAACCTGTAGGAGCGAGGCTTGCCCGCGAAGGGGCCATCCGCTACAGCACAAGACTCATGCCGTCATAAGCCACTTCAACATTGCGCCGAGCCAACTCAGCACGCTCCGGCGAATCCTCATCAAGAATCGGGTTGGTGTTGTTGATGTGGATAAGCACCTTGCGCTGCTTGGGCAACTGTTCCAGCACTTCGAGCATGCCGCCGGGGCCGTTTTGCGCCAGATGGCCCATTTCCCGACCGGTGCGGGTGCCGACGCCACGGCGCTGCATTTCGTCGTCGTCCCACATCGTGCCGTCCACCAGCAGGCAATCGCTGCCGGCCATGATCTCCAGCAGCGGTGCGTCGACCTTGCCCAGGCCCGGTGCGTAGAACAGTTTGCCGCCCGTGTTCAGGTCTTCGACGATCAGGCCGATGTTGTCGCCCGGGTGCGGGTCGAAGCGGTGCGGCGAGTATGGTGGCGCGGCGCTGCGCAGGGGCAGCGGGGTGAAGCGCAGACTCGGGCAGGCCGGGATGGTGAAGCTGCGGTCGAGTTCAATGCGGTTCCAGGTCAGCCCGCCGTTCCAGTGGGTCAGCATTTTGAACAGCGGAAAACCGGTGCTCAGGTCTTCGTGGACCATGTCGGTGCACCAGACCTGATGCGGGCAACCTTCGCGCAGGCTGAGCAGGCCGGTGGTGTGATCGATCTGGCTGTCCATCAGGATGATCGCGCTGATGCCGGTATCGCGCAGGGCGCGGCCCGGTTGCATCGGGGTGTAGCTCTGGAGTTGGGTTCGGATGTCCGGCGACGCGTTGCACAGAATCCAGTTCACGCCATCATCGGAAATTGCGATGGACGACTGGGTCCGCGCCTTGGCGTTCAGGCTGCCGTTGCGAAAACCTGCGCAGTTCACGCAGTTGCAGTTCCACTGGGGGAAACCGCCGCCGGCGGCGGAACCTAGAATCTGGACAAACATGGGCGCTCCATCATTTCAACGCTGAAAATAAAAACGCCCCGGTAAACCGAGGCGTTGCACATCATTACAACGGCAGACCTTAGCGGCTTGCGAAGTACATGGTGACTTCAAAGCCGATACGCAGGTCGGTGTAAGCAGGTTTGGACCAGGACATGGGAGCGCTCCTTCAGGTGATGAGACAGTAGAGATCTATACATATAGTCCACCTCCAGCCGGAGATGTTCAGATAGTTAGGTGGCTATGTTACTCAAAATTTCCGAGCGATTGGCCGCGAATCTTTGAGAAAGCTAATTGCAGCGTCGGTAATGATCATTTTGCCACTTGCCAAGGCGCCTTTGTGCAAGCACTGCTGGCCAGACAGCGCCAGCCACCTTCGGCTTGATTCAGTCTGTGGGCGGCGGCAAGCAAGGCTTTGCGGTCGATCATCAGAATCGCTGGCGGCAGACGCTCCAGATAATCCGACAAGTGGCCGGCCATTTTGCCCTGCCAAAGCAGTTCCGCTGCCTGTGCGTGGGGCAGAGCGTTGCTGTGGAATTGATCGGCCAGGGCCTCGCGCTGGGCGATGAAGGTCGCGTCATCGATGCCTTCAATCATTGCAGGCATTTCGCTCAAGAAGCGTTCTATGTGTTCCAGCAGATCCTGCGGGGCGACGCTCGGTGATTGAACGCCGAACAGCAGCCCGGTCTGCCCATGGATCTGCCGCAGGCCGCTGAACACGGCATAACCCAATTGCAACTCAACCCGCAGGCGCTGATAAAACGGCGTCTGGCCCAGGTGGGCGAGCAAGCGCCAGGCGGCGTCGTCCGTGATGTCCCGCGTGGCCGTCGGACAAAACAGCAACAGCGCGTGTTCGCTTGAGCCGGTGTCGAGAGCGCTCCACAGATGCAGCGAGTTTATCGAGGTGGGCGGCGGCGGCTGATCGTCCGCAACTCCGGGCACGCGGCTCAGTGCCAGGCCCATCGCTGCTTGAGTCTGCGCCGACAAGCCCGTCGCCAGACCTTGCCAGCGCGCGCTCGCCCACAACTGCTGCACGTCATCGGTGTCAGCGGTGCGCTCGAGACATTGCTCGGGCAGCGTCTTCAGCAGCTGTTTTATCGGCATCAACGGCAAGCTGGTCGTTTCTTCCTGTGGGAAACCTGCATCAGGTTTTGTCAGTTCTTTCAGCGCATGTTCGAGGACGGTCGGCATCGGCTCCTGCAGTCCAGTCATCTTCAGCAGCCACTCATTGCCTGATGCGCTGAAGGAAAAGTCGACGCCCGCCTGACGGGCGTCTTCACGCAGAAGCTGCAGGCGATTTTCCAGGCTCGACTGAAGACGGCGGTGAGGTTTGGATAACAGTCGCCAGCGCAGATAAATCGCACCTTCATCCGTGTTGTCCGGCAACGCCTGGCTGAACTGCATCGGGGAGTTTTCGCGACGGCTGCGCGAGCGATCCTGGGCAAACGTCCGCAGGCCCCGGTGTTTGCTGGTCTGGCCGCGAATCAGCCCGGCATTGGCCGCAGGTGTTTCAGCACGTAAAAACGGGTTGGGCGTCGGCAATTGCCATTCACCGGTGAAGTTATCCACAGCACCGATTTTCTTGAGGATGTCCATGAGCGCTACGACGCCCTGTTCGGATAAGCCGGCTTCAAGCTGCTCGCTGTCCTGGCGGGCCCGTTGCAGGGCGCCGCTGACTTGTTCCTGACGGTCGAGCAGGGCGGCGTATTCTTTGCGCAACTCGGTCCAGTTTTGGTGAGAAGCAAAAAAGCCCAGCCAATCCACCAGTCGCTCGCGGATCGCGTGCGCCGGTTGGGCCGTGGTGAATTCAATGTGTAGCAAGGCTTGCCCGGCGAACTGATACAACGGTGCAGCTTTCAGGCTTTCTGCCAGCCCGCGTGTGCGCAATTCAGCCAGCAGACCGCCAGGTTTCGCGGCGTTCAGCCAATGGCACAGAAACGCTAATGCTTCGCGCGATGAGTCGGGTAACGCTTCGAACGCGAATAGAAGATCGAGCCGACGCTCGCCAACCTGTTGATAACTTTTGTCGGAAGAATCCATCAGCGGTGCAGGCGCTTCTTGCTGGACCTTTTTCCCGACGCTAATAGCAGCGTCGAAACGCTGGGCCATTGCCCTCAACTCATCGAGACTTTGCGGGCCGGCCAGGCTCAAGGTCATCTGCCCGGTCTGATAAAACTGCTGATGGAAATCCTGCAACGCTTGCTGAAACTCCGGCTGCGGCACCGGCAGGCTGTACCGGTTGCCAGCATGAAACGCCCGAAGCGGGTGAGCGGCCGAAAGCCCATCGAACAACGCGAACTGCTGCTGGGCCTTGGCATCCCGGGACCAAGTGACAAATTCAGCGTGTAGCACTTCCCGTTCCCGCCGCTGATCGTTCGGATTCATACGTGGATGAGCGAGCATGTCTGACAGACGCGCCAACCCATCGGTGAATGCTTGGGGCGGCAGTTCAAAAAAGAAGTCGGTCGTGCGTTCACTGGTGCGCGCATTGACCTGGCCGCCGTGACCTTGCACGTAGGCCATCAGCCCTTGCCCTGCGGGAAAGCGCTCCGTGTCCAGGAACAGCAAATGCTCAAGAAAATGCGCGAGGCCGGGCCACGCCAGCGGCACGTCGTGACTGCCCGCGAAAACCCGCAACGCAGCAGCGCAGCGCTTCAAACCGGGAGCATGACGCAGCGTCACCCGCAGACCGTTGGCCAGGGTTTCAGTGTGGGGTCGAGGGTGATTCAGCGCAGGCATGAGCACTTCCAGAACAGAGAAGCGCCAATGCTAGCGGATAACGGTGGATCAGCGCTTGTTAAGGTCGCCGTAAAGCTCCGGGCGGCGATCAATCAAGTAGCGGTTGGCGGCGCGGGAATCGACCATCAACTGGCGATCCAGCTCGCCGACAATCAGCGCTTCATCCAGGCCCGCCTGGGCGATGCGGCTGCCATCCGGTGCGGCGATGCTGCTCTGGCCGCAGTAATTGATCTCGCCTTCATGCCCGCAGTAGTTGGCGTAAGCCACGTAACACTGGTTTTCGAAGGCCCGGGCGCGGACGGTGACGTCGGCGACGAAGTCGAAGGGAATCATGTTCGCCGTCGGCACCAGGATCAACTCGGCACCGGCCAGGGCCAGGCGCCGGGCGTTTTCCGGGAACTCCAAGTCGTAGCAGATCAAAAAGCCGAGTTTCCAGCCATTGAGTTCCACCAACGGAAACTCACCCTGCCCGGCGCTGAACATCGAGTGATCCAGGTCGCCGAACAGGTGAGTCTTGCGGTAGTTGCACAGGCGCTCACCGTTGGCGTCGATCAATTGCACGGCGTTGTAGATCTGCCCGTCCTCGGTACGCTCGGGGTAGCCATACAAAATGGCGATCCCCGCCGTCTTGGCAATGCGTGCGATCTGCTGCGCCGATTCACCGTTGTGCACCTCTGCCAGCACGCTGACGGCATCGATGCCGATGTTGTAGCCGGTCAGGAACATCTCAGGCAGCACCAGCAAGTCTGCGCCCTTGGCCTCCAGCGCCAATTGATGCAGGCGTTGCAGGTTACCTGCGACGTCCAGGGGCAGCGGCGGACATTGGTAAAGGGCTACGCGCATTTAGGATTCCTCTTACTCGGGCAGGGCGATCGGACCGATCTCGTTGAACACATCACCTGGACCCGGGTTCTCGGCGTGAGTTTCACCGCCGAAGTGTTTCATGATGCCCCACACCGCGTTGAGCGAGGTCTGTACCGCGCCTTCAACCCACGCCGGCGTCCACGAAACGTCGTCGCCGGCGATGAAGATCCCTCGTTGCTCGGCCGGCATGTCGTCCTGCATGAAGTGCGCATACATGCGCTGGTTGTAGCGATAGTGACCGGGCAGGGCGCCTTTGAAAGCACCGAGGAAATGCGGGTCGGCTTCCCACGATACGGTGATCGGATCGCCGATGATCCGCGCGGCGATGTCGACTTTCGGGTAGATCTTTTTCAACGCGTTCAACGCTAGTTCTACGCGTTTTTCCACAGGGTGCGGAAGCATTTTCAACGCATCGCTCATCCACGAGTACGACAGGCAAATCACGCCCGGCTTGTCGTCGCCGTTGTCGAACAGATAGGTGCCACGGGTCAGGCGATCGGTGAGGGTCATGCTCATCAGGTCGCGGCCGGTTTCCGGGTCCTTGTCCTTCCAGAATGGCCGGTCGACCATCACGAAGGTTTTCGATGATTGCATGTAGCGGGTGCGGTCCAGGGCCATCCACATCTTTTGCGAGAACAGGGTTTCGTCGCATTCGATCTGGGTAGTAAGCAGCCAGCTCTGGCAGGTGGTCAGTACTGCTGCGTACTCGCGGGTATCGCCGTTGTTATCGGTTACCGCAAAACGGCCGTCAGGGGCGTGAGCGATTTTTTTAACCCCAGAGCGTGGCGCGCCTCTGTGCAGCGACTTGAGGCTGGTGCCTTCGGGCCAGTGCACGCAACGTTCCGGCACATGGCGCCAGATGCCTTGCGGCACTTGTTCGACGCCGCCGACGACCAGATGTTGGTGATCGTCGCAGTTGGTCATCACGACGCGGAAGATTTCCAGCATCGAGTTCGGGAAGTCCGAGTCCCAGCCGCCCGTGCCGAAACCGACCTGGCCGAACACTTCGCGGTGATGGAACGAGAGCTTGGCGAATGCTTTGGAGGTGGCGACAAAGTCGTAGAAGGTGCGGTCGTCCCACAGCGGAACCAGAGTGTTCCAGAGCTCTTTGAGACGCGGCACGTCACGGTCGCGGATCGCTTGCTGGATATCGGAGAACTGCGAGCCTGCCTCCAGCGCATCCGCCCACGCGTCAGCCACTTCCTGGAACAGTGCAGGAAGATCCGCCAGTTTTTGTGCGTAGTGGGTTTTGCCTTCCAGGTCGATCACGGTGCTGCCAGAGGCCGGCGTCAGCGGATTGGGAAAAGGTTTGGTCTCGAGACCGAGCTTGTCGACATAGTGGTAAAACGCTGTGGACGACACCGGGAAGCGCATGCCGCCCAGCTCGGCGACGATGCCATCGGTCCCGTTGAACGCCTGGGAGCGCAGACGGCCACCCATTTTCGAGGCTTCATAGACGACGGGTTTGAGGCCCAGTTTCATCAACTCGTAAGCCGCCACCAGACCGGCGATACCCGCGCCGACAATCGCCACTTCGGCACCATGATTGTGCGCAGGAATGCTGCCCAGGCCGACCGGGTGTTCGATCCAGTCGTCAAAAGCGAAAGGAAAGTCCGGGCCGAAAATGGTGACTGGTTTTTTACCGTCTGCAGGATGGCGATTGTTCTTGTTCATGGCTGACCTTACTGGCGACCCGACGCGGAATGCGCATCTGAGTATAGGAAAAGATGGCAGCCATTCTAGAGAGCGTAGAACACGTTAATAAGACGCAATGTGTCGTCGTTTTGCCAATTAACCAATCAATATGACGAGCTAGCGCTACATACCGTCAGTGTAGGAGCGAGGCTTGCCCGCGAAGAGGCCCTCAAGAACACTGCCAATCAAACCGGCTGCCCCCGATCAATCTTGCTACTCAAGATGATCGACGTCGTGGTCTTCTCCACCCCATCCACACTGCCAATCTGATCCAGCAACTGATCCAGCTGCTCCGGCGATTCCGTACGCAACCACGCCACATAATCAAATTCGCCACTCACCGCACACAACTGCTGCACCTGGGCCATGGCGCTGAGCCGACGCAGCACTTCCTTGCCCGATCGTGGTTGCACCGTGATCCCGACATACGCCTGCAATCCACCGTCCACCACCCGTTGACCCAAACGCACGCCGTAACCGGTGATGACTTTTGCTTTTTCCAGTCGCGCCAGACGTGAAGTCACCGTGGTCCGTGCGATCCCCAATTGCCGAGCAAGCATGGCCACGCTTTCACGGGCGTTGATCTGCAAGGCCGCGATCAATTGGCGGTCGATTTCGTCAAGAACGGGTGGGCGGGTGTCAGGCAAGGGTCGTCTCCGGCAACACAAATCAGTGGCTTGGCATGTTACAGCACGGCTGGCACCGCGGATGTCTGATCTGTTTTCAGAACGTCAGATGGCGCGCGGAAGACAGGATGGACACCAGCAGTCAGTCGTAGTCGAATGAGAAATCGAGGGATGCGAGGTGATAAAAATGACGCAGAAGATGCCGCCCGCTGTACGGGATCACGCAGTGCAGATTGCCAATCACGAAATGGGGCACTACGTCGTTGCCCGAGCCCTGGGGTTTGAAACGGGTGATGTGAGCCTGACAGTGACCATGGACTTGAGGCATCAAGCGGGCGCTTCCATTACCTTGGCGCGTTCAATTACGACGATTGAGGCAATGAAGGAGCATCTGCAAGCCCGAATGATGGTCCTCTTTGCGGGCGCCATGGCGCAGTCATTGGCTTCAAAGCGTTCGTCCGGCAAACGCGTCGATAAGCCGAAAGCGGCTGCCATCCTGAGGGGAGAGCTTGGGGCGGAACAGGACTACGCAAAAATAAGGGAATTACGGCACTTGCTGCGCAACATCACCTACCCCGATACGGATCCGGCTTCGCTTGATCGCATAACGGCCGAGCTGAAAGAGATTACGGATTGCCTGTGGGGCCGGACCCAAACAATCGTGGAGGCATTGGCCGATACGATTACCGGATTGGGCGAGGCGTTGGTAGATGGCATGGGTATCGTCGAGCAATGGGGCAGCGCGGCGGATACGTATGAGGGGGTGTTGACGAGGGAAGTGCTTGAGCGGATGGGGTTGGTGCGGGCGATTCCGGCGTTGAGTGTCTGGGCTGGCAGTTGTAGTGATGCTTCAGTACAGGACATAACACGCAGCCAGCGATAGTGGAGAGGGTGATCGAGAAAACGGTTTCCGAGATCTTGACTACATTTCATCTGCGACATTATCGATACGTAACTGAAAACCTTTATGGAGCAAAATTTAAATGGGCGACAAGAAAGATATTCATGTTGTTCCGCATCCAGACGGCTGGGCTACGAAGAAGGAGGGTGCGGGTCGCGCAGGAGTTGTTACCGACACCCAGCAGCAAGCGATCAATCGTGCCCGAGAACAAGCAAAACGCGATCACGTTGAAGTCGTTATTCACAAAAAAGACGGAACAATCCGAGATAGCGATAGCTATGGCAATGATCCGTCGTCAACGAAAGACAAAAAACACTAATTCGATAAGCCGCCTGGTGAGAGAGAGCTGCGGGCTCTGCTGTGTTTTGCTTTTGTAGAAACGCCAACACACAGATTTACAAAAAGCCCTGATACGAAAGCATCGGGGCTTTTTGCTTTCTAGTGGGTATCCCAGTCGTGATTTGCAGGCTCCAAAAACTCGAGGCGCCTATCAGGGATGGTACGGAGCTATTCTTCGGATTCCGTTGCGGTTCGACCGGTCTCGGCGTCAACACCTTCACCACATCATCAATCACCGCCTTACCCATCGCCGTCAGATAGTGCGCGGCCCAGGCGTGTCGGTCGGTGTCTCTTGCGTAGGCTGCGTCCTCGGCAAATGATTTGGTGAGGAACAGCAGATCGGAGGCTTGTGACAATGCATCAACGATGGGAACGCCGGCACGGACGTTGAACAACGCCTGATCCGAGCAGTAGATGAGTGGGGTGAAACCGATGGTTTTCAGGTCTGAGAATGCGGATGGATTTGTTTTGTTCAAGATAAAACTCCTGGGTTCGAGGAGCTGCCACTTTCGTTACCACACGAAAGGGTGGCAGCTGTACGCAGGGTGGTAAACCGGGAACCAAGGAAACCGGCACGCCCGAAGGCGTCCCACGCACAGCCGCCATATCGAGATTACAGGCATAAAAAACTGCCTATCTTCGGAATGAGTGCACTGTTGCGCTGGTTTCACCGGGTTACCACACCCGATCGCTGCATTTGCAGCGACGTCCGGAGAGTATCCCGTCGAAGAGAACGCCAACAAGGCGGCAAAGTGCCCAAACGCACCCATTACGTAATTCTCGGAGTTTGCCTACAACCTTGACGGACGTCATCCGATAACCGGACGTCAGCGCAAAATATAACCTAGACAGCAGACAGGAAAAAAACGCATGTCCCGCCGCGGAGCAGCGCACAGGACGCGCCCCGAGCCCCGACAGGATGACTAATGCTGCAAAATGACCGCGATAATCTGGAACTCGACAAGCTTCAAGTCGAAATCCGGAGATTCATTGCCGAAACCCGCAAGTTTATGGCCGAAGAAAGCAAGCTTAGACAGGAGGCTTTTTGGTATCCGTTTGCGGTGGGCGCCGGTCTGGTGACTGCTGTTGTCGCCGCCGTCGGACTGTGGTCCAAGCTTTAAGATCCCTAACACACGGAAGCGACCAATGATCGGAGGTGCTTGAGTTTTACCGCATAGCAGCCCACCTTATCTAACAAGGGTTAGCGCATTAGGCGTGACCCGTGATCCCTGCAGGAAGACGCAGTATGTCGACACCTCCTACGATTCAAGCCAGCATTGAACAGTTACACCGTGACATGGCCGCCTTGGCCGAAGACATGCGTAGCCCATCCCCCATCGCGACCCGAGCAATCCTACTGCCGTTTGGACTCGGTGCCGCGCTGGCGCTCGTGACTATTGTTGCTGTTGCCTTGGTGGTTCGGCTGGTCTGATCTCTTAGGCCAAACGGTAGTCGCAGAAAAAAAGCCGCGCATTTGCGCGGCTTTCGTGTTTGGTGGGTCCACACGGAGGAATCGTGGACCAAAGGATTATGAGCAGGGCTGTATTGCTAGGCCAGAAAGGAAAAAAGACGCCATAGGCGTCTTCTTCGATTTGGTAAAGCAGATCCGGACACCACTTGCGAACCGCCTTGCGCGGTTACGGCTTTCGCCCCTGGGAAGCGCTCAATCTCATCCGGTCAGTGGCTTCGATAGCACTATTTACGTCAATCGTTAAATCTAAAGAAAGCCGCGCATCAGCGCGGCTTTCTTGTTTGGTGGGCCCACACGGATTTGAACCGTGGACCAAAGGATTATGAGTCCTCTGCTCTAACCAACTGAGCTATAGGCCCTCAGTAGGCCGCGGATTATAGCGATGGTTTCTCGGCTGTGCTATCCGAAAAATCCGATACGGCTATACGAAGAAACGTCGCAGCGAATTCGTCGGGGGGAAGAGGCAGGCTGACGATGTAGCCCTGGATCTGTTCACAGCCCTCTTCGGCAAGGAATTGCTGCTGTGCCAGGGTCTCGACGCCCTCTGCAATAATGGTGAATTGCATGCTGCTCCCCAACGCGATGATGGCGCGAACAATGGCCACATCGTGGGGATCGTCAGGCAGGCCGCGGACGAAAGACTGGTCGATCTTGAGGATATCCAGCGGCAGACGCTTGAGGTAACTCAGGGACGAGTAGCCGGTACCGAAGTCGTCAATCGCCAATTGCACGCCCAGGTGTTTGAGTTGGTGCAGCACCGCCAACGCTTCTTCCGCCTGGCTCATGATGAAGTTTTCGGTAATTTCCAGTTGCAGAAAACCGGGTTCCAGGCCGTTGTCCTTGAGCAGTTGTTCGATCCGTCCGAGCAGGTTCGGCTGCCGCAGTTGAGCGCCCGCGAGGTTGACCGACAGTGGGCCGAGGCACTCGTAGACCTGATTCCACTCGTACATCTGCCGGCAGGCGGTCTCGAGCACCCAGTCGCCGATTTGCAGGATCATGCCGTTTTCTTCTGCCAGGGGAATGAAGTGTTCCGGCGGTACCGCACCGAAGGTCGGGTGATGCCAGCGAATGAGCGCTTCGGCGCCGACCAGTCGGTGGTCGGCGAGGCTGATTTTCGGTTGGTAGTAGAGAAACAACTCATTGCGCTCGATGGCGCGCCGCAATTCATGTTCCAGCGCAACCCGCTCGCTGGCCTGAGCGGTGAGGTCGCGGGTGTAGCTTTCCACCCGGTTGCGGCCCTTGGCCTTGGAGCGATACATCGCGGCATCGGCGTTCTTGACCAGCGTGGCGACGTCGCAGCCGTCCTTGGGATACAGGCTGGTGCCGATGCTGGCGCTGATGAAAAACTCGTGCTCGCCGGCCTGGAAGGGTGCGGCGAAGCAATTGAGCAGCTTGGTGGCAATGTTGTCCGCGTCGCTGGATTGTTGCAGGCCGGGCAGCAGGATGATGAATTCGTCGCCGCCCAGGCGCGCAACGGTATCGATATCGCGCAACTGCTCCTTGAGGCGCACGGCGATGCCTTTGAGCAGCAGGTCGCCCACCGGGTGGCCAAGGCTGTCATTGATGTGTTTGAAGCGGTCCAGGTCGAGGAACAGCACCGCGCCCTGGCCACCGTTTTCCTGTTGCGTGTTGAGCGCGGTCTGCAGTCGGCTCTCGAACAGCGTGCGGTTTGGCAGGCCGGTCAGCGGATCGTGGTGCGCCTGGTAGTCAAGTTTGGCCTGCGCGTGCTTGAGGCTGGAAATGTCCGCGAACACCGCCACGAAGTGTGTGATGAACTTCTCCCGGTTACGCACGGCGCTGATGGTCAGCCAACTCGGGTAGAGCTCGCCATTCTTGCGTCGGTTGGAAATCTCGCCTTGCCAGTGACCTTCGTCCGTCAGCTGATGCCACATCGCCGCATAGAACGCGCTGTCGTGGAGGCCCGAGGCGAGTAGGCGAGGGGTGTGGCCCAGTGCTTCGCTTTCGCTGTAGCCGGTGATCTCGGTGAACGCACGGTTGACCGCGCTGATGTGCTGTTGGGTGTCGGTGATCAACACCCCCTCGGCGGTACTCTCGAACACCGTGGCGGCCTGTTGCAGTTTCTCCTGCATCAGGTGCCGCTCAGTAATGTCCCGGGCAATGGTCAGCATGCAGTCCTCATCGCCGATGGGCAGCGGACGGCTTGAAACCTCGCAGAGACGGATCTGCCCGTCACTGCGGCGGATGTGGCAGCTGAAGTCGCGAACGAACCCGTCCCGGCGCAGCAAATCGAGCATTTGCTTACGTTCGTTGAGATTGACCCATATCCCCAGTTCCAGGGCTGAACGATCCACGGACATCGCGCTGTTGAAGCCCGTGATTCGGCTGAAACCCTCGTTGACCTCCAGCAGCAACCCGTCGCTCTGCCGGGACAGCAACAAGCCGTCCGGGGAGGCGTGAAAGGCCTTGGCGAATTTTTCTTCGGAGGTTTGCAGTTGTTGCTGGGTTTCCTTGAGCTGGCTGATATCGCGCACGACGACGACCAGGGCAGGGGTCTTATCGAGGTCGAAGGGCTCGGCGGAAATCAGGCCGGTAAACACTTGGCCATTGTTGCGGCGAAAGGGCATCTCCAGGTTGCGGATGCTGCCGGCCTGCAGGCGCTGCAGCAAACCCGGCCCCACGCCCGGGATACCCCAGATGTTCAGGTCGGTGGCGGTCTGGCCAATGACGTCTTCGGCCTTGAGACCAATTTGTTCTTCGAACGCCTTGTTGACTTCCATCAGGCAGCCGTCGGAAAGCCGCGCGATCACCAGGATGTCCGGGCATTGCTGAAACACGGAGGCGAATTTCTGCTCGGAGAGGCTCAGCGCCTCTTCAGTACGCTTGGCATCGCTGATGTCGATCATCAATCCGCGCATCACCGGCTCATGACCATGCTCAATCAGGCTGACGATATCGCGCACCCACAGACAGCGGCCATCGGCGGTGATCACCCGGTAATCGACGCTGTGATCGCGCCCGGCCAGTACTTCGTGGTCGCAGAAAGTCTGTGCCCGGGTCAGGTCCGCAGGGTGGATGATGTTGCGCCAGAAGCCCGGAATCAGCCAGTGGGACAGGGGATAGCCAAGGAGTTCTTCGGCATGCGGTGACACATAGCTGTAGGTGAAATCGCTGATCCGCGCTTCCCAGGCAATCGCGGAAAGGCTCTCCACCAGCCCGCGGTAATGGTATTCGCTGCTGCGTAGCTCTTGTTCCAGATCGACTCGCCGGGCAATTTCCGAACTCAAACGGCGGTTAATCCGGATGACCACCGCCAGCATGATCATCAGAAACAGCAGACCGGGCAGACCGTAAAACAGCAAATCCGACCAGAAGGTTCGATGATCCAGGACATTACCGACCCAGTGTTCCTGAATGGCGTTGATCTCACTTGTGGTCATGTCCGCCAGGACTTTGTCCAGGATACCGACCAGCATCTTATTGTTGGGGGGCACTGCCATCGCCAATTGATAGCGGTAGGGCGTTTCACCGCTGACATACAGGCCGTCGAGCTTGAGCTGGCGCAGGCTCCAGACGCTGGAGGCGAGATCGCCCACGACCGCGTCCACTTCATCGGTGGCCAGTGCCTGCAAGGCCGAGCTGACATTGGGCATCGCCACCAGATTCAGATCAGGGTGGTGCGTGCGCAGCAGTTCGTGGGGCGCATAGTTTTCCACCACGGCGATCTTCAGCCCGTAGAGGTCTTCGATTTTGTGCGGCTGGGGGCCTCCGACATGGGCGAGGATGACAATCGGAAAGTCCAGGTAGGGACGAGTGAACGACAGGTACGACTGGCGCTCCGGGGTCGACATGATGCCCGGCAGGATGTCCAGTTTGCCTTGCTTGGCCTGCTGCAGGACTTCGGTCCAACTGACCGGTTCGATAGGCGTCAGCTTGGTGCCCAGTCGTTGACGGATCACGTTGATATAGTCCGCCGCCAGGCCCTGATAACGACCCTGATCATCACGAAATTCAAACGGCGGCCAGGAAGCGTCGACACCCAGACGCAAGTCCGGGTGAGTCGCCAGCCAGCTACGTTCTTCGTCGGTCAGAGTCAGCGCGCCAGCCGTTGCGGTCCAGGTCATCAGCGACAGCAAAAAAAGCACGGTCGGCAGTCTGGGCATAACGGTCTCGTTATGGCTCGGGGAATGTTTCGAGTGTAGACGGGCAATTCGGCGGGAGCGAAGTGCGGGGGGGGATATTATCTGCATAAAGCAAAACCCCCGGCCTGGGCCGGGGGTTTAGTTGTTACTCGTCGAGGAAGGAGCGCAAATGCTCGCTTCTCGTCGGGTGGCGCAGCTTGCGCAACGCCTTGGCTTCGATCTGACGAATCCGTTCACGGGTCACGTCGAACTGCTTACCAACCTCCTCGAGGGTGTGGTCGGTATTCATGTCGATACCGAAGCGCATGCGCAGAACCTTGGCTTCACGGGCAGTGAGGCCGGACAGAACTTCGCGAGTCGCTTCTTTAAGGCTCTCAACGGTAGCGACATCGATTGGCGACTGCATGGTCGAGTCTTCGATGAAGTCACCCAGGTGGGAGTCTTCGTCATCACCGATCGGGGTTTCCATGGAGATCGGCTCTTTAGCGATCTTCAATACCTTGCGGATTTTGTCCTCAGGCATTTCCATGCGTTCGCCCAGCTCTTCCGGGGTCGGTTCGCGACCCATTTCCTGCAGCATCTGGCGGGAAATGCGGTTGAGCTTGTTGATCGTCTCGATCATGTGCACCGGAATACGGATGGTGCGGGCCTGGTCGGCGATCGAGCGAGTGATCGCCTGACGGATCCACCAGGTGGCATAAGTCGAGAATTTGTAGCCGCGGCGGTATTCGAACTTGTCTACCGCTTTCATCAAACCGATGTTGCCTTCCTGGATCAGATCGAGGAATTGCAGACCACGGTTGGTGTACTTCTTGGCGATGGAGATCACCAGACGCAAGTTCGCTTCTACCATCTCTTTCTTCGCGCGGCGGGCCTTGGCCTCACCGATCGACATGCGACGGTTGATGTCCTTGATCTCGGCGATCGTCAAACCGGTTTCGGTTTGCAGTGCGGTCAGCTTCTGCTGGCAACGAACGATGTCCGGTTGCAGGCGACCAATGGCTTCAGCGTATTTGCTTTTGCCTTTGGCCAGTGCATCGGTCCAGCTTTCGTCGACTTCATGGCCCGGGAACTGGCGAAGGAAGTCGGCACGCGGCATACGCGCATCACGAACGCACAGTTGCATGATCGCGCGCTCTTGCTGACGCAGACGATCCAAGGCACTTCGAACACGCTCGACCAGACCTTCGAATTGCTTCGGAACCAGTTTGATCGGCATGAACAGCTCAGCCAGAAGCACCAGCTCGGCAATTGCCAGCTTGTTGCCACGACCGTGCTTTTTCAGCGCCTTGCGGGTGATTTCCATCTGATCGGAGACAGCGCCAAAGCGCTGAGCTGCGATGACCGGATCCGGACCGCTTTCGGCTTCTTCTTCGTCATCAGTCGTCGCTTCGGCGTCATCGTCGTCCGTATCGTCGTCCGCTTTCACGGCTTTCGGATCGACAGGCGGTGGCACTTCTGCAGCAGGCGGCGCAATGCCGTCGTCCGGGTCGATATAACCGCTCAGGACGTCGGACAGGCGGCCACCTTCGGTGGTGACGCGAGTGTACTCGGACAGAATGTGGTCAACCGTGCCAGGGAAGTGCGCGATTGCGCCCATCACTTCACGGATACCCTCTTCAATACGTTTGGCGATTTCGATTTCGCCTTCACGCGTGAGGAGCTCTACCGTACCCATTTCACGCATGTACATGCGCACTGGGTCGGTGGTGCGACCAATGTCGGTCTCGACCGCTGCCAACGCTGCTGCTGCCTCTTCGGCCGCGGCTTCGTCGGTATCGGCGTCGGCCAGCATAAGGGAATCCTTATCTGGCGCAACCTCGAATACGTTGATCCCCATGTCATTGATCATGCGGATGATGTCTTCCACCTGTTCCGGATCTGAAATATCCTCCGGCAGGTGGTCGTTGACCTCCGCGTAAGTCAGGTAACCCTGCTCACGACCAAGTGTGATCAACTCTTTGATACGAGACTGCTGTTGCGCTTTTCCGGACATAACACCCTATCCACTGAAGGTCTTGGCGGGCAAAAAACAAGCCGAGGATTATACCTGAGCTATGACCTCACGCGCCAGTTGAGGTCGGGGTTGATACAGCCATATTGCGTTTTAATAGGTCGCGCATCTGATTTGCGATCTGATTTGCTTCCTCCGCAGTCAATCCTGGCTGCCTTGCTTTCCTGATAAGTACTTCCAGGCTATCCGTGTGTTGACTTGCCGATAACCTAGTAATGGTGTCTAAAAACTGTTGTTCAAGGTTGTCGCCGTCAATCAGCCATTCCTTTTCCGCCAAAGCCCTGAGCAATCGGCCCTGTTCAGTCCCGTGCCAGCGTGCCATCAACTGAATAGAGTTTAGCTTAGGATTTTTCTGCACTGCCCCGATGAGGGCTACCAGCAGTTGCGCGTACGTGTTGCTCTCATTCGCGAAGTGATCGGCGGTTTCTACCTTGCCCGCCAGTTCCGGGTGATGAATGAGAGTGCGCAGAGCTATCAGCGTTGGCGCTTCGACAGCGATCGGTGTGCGTGGTGCGCTATTTTGGTCGCGATCACCACCGCGTTTGCCGTTCTTGTCCCACGGCTTCTTGTCCCATTTCTTGCCGCCGGCCCCGGGTTTCTTCGGCGTCCATTCCTGCTGCGGCACATACATCTCTTGTGCCTGCGGCTGATGGTAGTCGCTGTAATCCGGCATGGCGTCGTAATCGATGCCCGGGTCGTAGGCGGGTGGCGCATCCTGAGGAGCGCTTTGCACCAGATGGCTCACGGCTTCGCCGCTAAGCCCGGTAATTTCGGTCAGGCGTTGGCGCATCAGGATGCGCAGGTTCGCGCCCGGGACCTTGTCGATCAGCGGCGCGGCGAGGGTGGCCATGTGGGCCTTGCCTTCGAGAGAGCGCGGGTCCGATTCCTCGGTCAACTGCTGGAAGAAATAATCCGCCAATGGCTGGGCGTGCTGGTTGATTCGCGCGCGGAACGCGTCAGTGCCTTCGGAGCGGACCAGCGTGTCCGGGTCTTCGCCTTCGGGCAGGAACAGAAAGCGCGCGCGCCGTCCGTCCTGCAGGCATGGCAGCGCCGCTTCCAGTGCGCGCCACGCCGCGTTGCGGCCGGCCTGGTCGCCGTCGAAGCAGAACAGCACGTTGGGCACGACGCGAAACAGCCGCTTCAAATGCTCTTCGCTGGTGGCGGTGCCCAGGGTCGCGACGGCATTGCGCAAGCCTTGCTGGGCAAGGGCGATGACGTCCATGTAGCCTTCAACGACAATGATTTCGTCGAGGTTGCGGTTATTCTTGCGTGCTTCATAAAGGCCGTAGAGTTCCTGGCCTTTATGGAATACCGGGGTTTCCGGTGAGTTCAGATATTTCGGTTTGTCATCGCCCAGTACCCGGCCGCCAAAAGCAATGATTCGCCCGCGACTGTCACGGATCGGGAACATCACGCGATCGCGAAAGCGGTCATAGCGCTTGCCGGTTTCGGCGTTCTCGATCAGCAGGCCGGCATCAACCATGGCTTTCTGTTGCAGGGTGTCGCTGCTCAAGTGCTTGAACAGATTATCCCAGCCGGGTGGGGCGAAGCCGAGGCCGAAATCCCGGGCAATTTCGCCGGTCAGCCCGCGACCTTTCAAGTAATCCACAGCCGCTTTGCGTGATGGATGACTTTTCAGGGCTTGTCGGTAAAAGTCGGCGGCCGCAGTCAGTAGCGGGTACAGCGGCGAATCGGTCGGCTGCCGCGGTTTGTGCGGTCGGCCGCTTTCTTCGCGGGGGATTTCCATGCCGGCGGCTTTGGCCAGTTCTTCGACAGCCTGGACGAAATCCAGGTTGTCGTGGTCCATCATGAAGCCGAGGGCGTTGCCGCCAGCGCCGCAGCCGAAGCAGTAATAGAACTGCTTGTCGGGGCTGACGCTGAAGGACGGGGTTTTCTCTTTATGAAAAGGGCAGCAGGCGGTGTAGTTCTTGCCAGCCTTTTTCATTTGCAGGCGCGAGCTGACCACATCGACGATGTCGGTGCGGTTCAGAAGGTCGTCAATGAAGCTCTGGGGAATTAGCCCGGCCATGGCGTTCTCGTCATCTGCGCTTAAATGGACCCAAAACGAAGAGCGGCCGAACGCGGGTCGTTGTTTGAGGCGCGCAAAATGTGCGGCTCGACCGGTGTCGTCTGCGTAATCGCTGTCGGGAAGTGTATCTGCCGAAAATCCACTGACGTTAGTACCAATCAGTATTCGACTATATGAAAGTGTTTCGCTGAATCCGGCTGCGGCCAGTCGAGGGCCTCGGATAGCTCATAAGCGGGCACGCAAGAAGGTGCCTTGGGCTGATCGTCGTGAGAGGAATCAGTGGGTGTGCTCGTCAGTAGCCTTGGAAGGCTCGTCAGAAAAGACGTGCACCGCTGGCAAAAGAGCCAGGTCTGACGCTGTGAAGCAGGTTTGTCTCTGTCGCGTCTGCGGCTTTGACGGTGAAGCATCAAGCGTTTTCTGCAAATGCCATTAGCCCGGCTGAGGGCCGGGCTTGGCAGAAGCTTGCTACGAACGTCTGTGTATTAGTACAGACGAACGGCGCGGCGCTGTTCGCGCTGTACTTTCTTGGCGTGACGCTTAACAGCGGCTGCTGCTTTACGCTTACGCTCAGAAGTAGGCTTCTCGTAGAATTCGCGGCTACGAACTTCAGCCAGTACACCGGCTTTTTCGCAGGAGCGCTTGAAACGACGCAGAGCTACGTCGAAGGGTTCGTTCTCTTTTACTTTGACGGCTGGCATCCAGAGCTACCTTCATTCATTACCGGGGTCAACATCCTCGTGGCAAAAGAGCACTTGAAGACGTCGGTTTTTAAGGGTTGCGGATGTTAACCCCTCATCGACCGGAATGCAAAGCCTCTGATCGAAAACCGCTAGTCGGGGCATCCCATGGCGACTATTATGCGCGCCTTCGAATTCAGCCTAAACAAGGCGCAAACCCATGCTAGTACTGGGATTAGAAACCTCCTGCGACGAAACCGGTGTCGCATTATATGACAGTGAACGCGGCCTGCTCGCCGACGCGCTGTTCAGCCAGATCGACCTGCATCGCGTCTATGGCGGCGTGGTGCCGGAGCTGGCCTCACGCGACCACGTCAAACGCATGCTGCCCTTGATCCGTCAGGTGTTGGCCGAAGCTGACTGTGTGCCGACCGAGATCGACGCCATCGCTTTTACCGCGGGTCCTGGCCTGGTCGGTGCCTTGCTGGTGGGCGCCTCCTGCGCTCAGGCCCTGGCCTTCGCCTGGGGCATTCCGGCGCTGGGTGTGCACCACATGGAAGGTCACTTGCTGGCGCCAATGTTGGAGTCGCAACCACCGGAATTCCCGTTCGTCGCTTTGTTGGTGTCGGGCGGTCATACGCAGCTGGTTCAGGTCGACGGGATCGGTCATTACACGCTCTTGGGCGAGACCCTCGACGATGCCGCCGGTGAAGCGTTCGACAAGACGGCGAAGATGATGGGGCTGAATTATCCGGGTGGTCCGGAAATCGCGAAACTCGCAGAGCGGGGCGTTGCAGGACGTTTCACCTTTCCGCGTCCGATGTGCGACCGCCCGGGCCTGGCCTTCAGCTTCAGTGGCTTGAAAACCTTCGCCCTGAACACCTGGCAACAGAGCGTCAGCGCCGGGGACGACAGCGAGCAAGCCCGTTGCGACATCTCGCTGGCGTTCCAGCAGGCCGTGGTGGAGACTTTAACCATCAAGTGCAAGCGAGCCCTGAACCAGGCGGGCATGAAGCGTCTGGTGATCGCTGGAGGCGTCAGCGCCAACAAGGCGCTGCGCACTTCTCTGGAAAAAATGCTCGGCGACATGAAAGGCGATGTGTTTTATGCCCGTCCTGAGTTCTGCACCGATAATGGCGCGATGATTGCGTTTGCCGGTTGCCAGCGCTTGCAAGCCGGTCAGCACGAAAGCCTGGCAATCAGCGTGCAGGCGCGTTGGCCAATGGAGCAACTGTCGGCGCTGTGATGAGCGGTGCTCATGTCCGGTACTTAAAAATGCCGTTCGCGCCCGGCAAACAGGTCGCGTAGATTGCCGCGATGACGCCAGACGATCAGCCCCGTGAGTGCGCTCATGGGCAGCAGTGCCGCCGGTTCTTGCCAGGCCAGCAGCGGCAGGGTCAGCGGCGTGGCGATAAGCGCGGCGAGAGAGCTGGTGCGGGTCAGGTAGAACGTCAGCAGCCAGGCGCAGACCGCCAATAGTGCGGCGGGCGGGTACAGGCCCAAGAGCATGCCGGCTGCGGTGGCGACACCCTTGCCGCCGCGAAAACGGAAGTACAGCGGGAACAGGTGGCCGATGACGGCACAGACGCCGATCCAGGCCTGTTCTTGCAGCGAAAGCCCCGCAAGGCCTGCGATCAGCACCGGCAGCAGGCCTTTGCAGAGGTCGCCGATCAAGGTCAGGATGGCGAGTTTCTTGCCGGCCAGGCGCAACATGTTGGTGGCACCGGCATTGCCCGAGCCACTCATTCGCGGATCGGGGTTACCGGTCAGACGGCTGAGCAAAATGGCGAAGGACAGCGAGCCGAGCAGGTAGGCGATAGTCGCCAGTAACCAAAACATGCTAACTATTCCGGGCGAGGACGCCCTGATTCTAACGGCGCATTGCGCCCTTGTCGTGCAGCGGAGAAAAGTGCTTGGACAGAGTGTTTATCGAGGGCCTGGAAGTCGACACCGTGATTGGTGCCTACGACTGGGAGCGAGGCATCCGACAGTGCCTGCGACTTGATCTGAGCTTCGCCTGGGACAACCGCCCGGCCGCTGCCGGGGATGACCTGACACTGGCGCTCGACTACGCGAGCGTTTCGTCACGCATCCAGGCGTTTGCCGAGCATTCCCAGTACAAGCTGGTCGAGACGTTCGCCGAGCGTCTGGTCGAAGTGTTGATGAGCGAATTCAAGATCACCTGGGTGCGCCTCAAGCTGACCAAGCCTGGTGCCGTCCCGGCGGCCACTGGTGGTGTGGGCGTGGAGATCGAGCGCGGATGTCGCTGACTCAGGTGTATCTCGGACTCGGTAGTAATATCGAGCGCGAAACCCATTTGCAGGCTGGCCTCGAAGCCCTGGCGGGTTTCCTGGTGGATATTCATTGCTCGGCGGTGTTCGAAAGCCAGCCAGTGGGGATCAAGAGCGGCCCGTTCTTCAATTTCGTGGTCTCGGCTTACACCGATCTGCCGCTGATGGAGCTGGACCGCCGATTGAAATTCATTGAGGCGGACAACGGCCGCTATGCGCCCGACCGCAAGGGCTTGCCGCTGGATATCGACGTGCTGCTGTTTGGCGACCTGGTGGGCAATTTCGACGGATTGATCCTGCCTCGGGCAGAAATTCTGAAAAATGCCTTTGTGCTGTGGCCGCTGTCGCTGATTGCGCCGGACAGAGTGCATCCGGGCGTAGGCAAAAGCTTTGCGACGTTGTGGGATGAAGCAAAAATTGATCAGGTGTTGGCGCCAGTGGCGTTCGAGTGGCGCGGAGAGCAGCTGACACCTTCGAATTTGCTGTGATCTTGCCCGCGAAGCTTTTCAGCTAGACGCCGCCTCTTTGTAAGCCTTCAGCGCCTTGAGCCGCTCACGCTTGATCGCCTCGCCCAGCTCCGGCCCCTTGAATCCCTTCTCCAGCAACGGCTGTACCGCCACGCTCCGGGCCGCAGTCGCCGCCCCGCGCAAATATTCCGCCTGTGGATAACTTCTCTGCTCCAGACCTTTGCGTCCGCGGGCGTCCATTTCACACGCCGCAATGAACTCTTCAAATCGCTGAGGCCGACGGTAAACGTCAAAACTCTGCAACAACTCCAGCAACGTCGAGGGTTTCAGCTCAAGGGCGCGGTGGCCATGGGTGTGATATTGGCCCGCCAGCAATGCCAGTTCCTGACAATCCTTCGGAGCCTTGAAGCGTTCGTTGACCGCTTTGATCAGCTTCAAACCCTTGTGTTCATGAGCAATGTGGCGTGGCCACTCTTCTTTGGGCGTCAATCCTTTGCCCAGATCATGCAGCAGGCACGCCCAGCGCACTGTCAGCGGTTGTTTGTGCAGCGCTGCTTGTTCGAGCACGCTCAGGGTGTGCACGCCAGTGTCGATCTCCGGATGATGGGCTTCGGGTTGGGGCACGCCAAACAGGGCGTCGACTTCCGGCATCAACACCTTGAGCGCGCCGCATTCACGCAGCACCTCGATGAACACCTGTGGCTGATCTTCCATGAGAGCACGGGAAATCTCTTTCCAGCTGCGCTCGGCAGTCAACGCCTCCAGTTCGCCTGACTCGCTGAGTTGACGCATGAGCTCCAATGTTTCAGACGCGACGATGAAACCCAGCCCGGCATAACGGGCGGCAAAGCGGGCAACGCGTAACACACGGAGCGGATCTTCGGCGAACACGGGGGAAACGTGGCGAAGTACACGAGCTTCGAGATCTCGCTGGCCGTGATAAGGATCGGTCAGGTTCTGCTGATCGTCTTCGGCCATGGCGTTGATTGTCAGGTCACGACGGATCAGGTCTTCTTCGAGGGTGACGTCGGGGCTGGCGTGAAAGGTGAAGCCGCCGTAACCACGTCCGCTTTTGCGTTCGGTACGGGCAAGGGCGTACTCCTCACCGCTCTTGGGGTGAAGGAATACCGGGAAGTCAGCGCCAACCGGGCGATAGCCCTGGGCGAGCATTTCTTCGGTGGTGGAGCCGACCACGACCCAGTCGATATCGGTGACAGGCTTGCCCAGCAAGCGATCGCGTACCGCGCCGCCGACTTTATAAATCCGCATAAAAAACCTCCGTTAGCCCGACAGAATAACCGTTGCGTCGAACTTCCGGAGGCAGAAACAGGATCAAAGATGAATGACGGCCAGATCCAGTCTTCCGTAATCCCCCTCAGCGTGTTCACTTCTGGGTGGAACGTGCTGAACTTTCATGACCTGGTCGCCTTGCAGGGTTTCCAGGTGAATGTCGAAGCCCCAGAGGCGATGCAGGTGTTTGAGCACTTCCTCGGTGGACTCACCCAGCGGTTTGCGGTCGTGCTGCTGGTGACGCAAGGTCAGGGAGCGGTCGCCGCGGCGGTCGATGCTGTAGATCTGTACGTTGGGTTCGCGATTGCCGAGGTTGTACTGGGCCGCCAGGGTTTCACGGATGATCCGGTAGCCCGGCTCATCGTGAATGGCTGGCACCAGCAGATCGTCCTTCTGGTCGTCATCGAGAATGCTGAACAGTTTCAGGTCGCGGATCACTTGGGGTGACAGGTATTGGAGGATGAAACTCTCATCCTTGAAACTGCTCATGGCGAACTTGATGCTAGACAACCAGTCAGTGCCAGCAATTTCCGGGAACCAGCGGTAGTCCTCTTCGGTTGGGTGTTCACACATGCGCCGTATGTCCCGGTACATGGCAAAACCCAGAGTGTAGGGGTTGATGCCGTTGTAGTAGGGGCTGTCGAAGCCGGGTTGATAGACCACGCTGGTGTGGGACGTCAGAAACTCCATCATGAAGCCGTCGGTGACCAGTCCTTCGTCGTACAAATCGTTCATCAGCGTGTAGTGCCAGAACGTGGCCCAGCCTTCGTTCATCACCTGGGTCTGGCGTTGCGGGTAGAAATACTGGGCGATCTTGCGCACGATCCGCACGATTTCCCGCTGCCAGGGCTCCAGTAGCGGGGCGTGTTTTTCGATGAAGTACAGGATATTTTCCTGAGGTTCGGCGGGGAAGCGTGCGTTGTCCTTGTCGCTGTACTTGTCCGCACCTTTTGGAATGGTCCGCCACAGATCGTTGATCTGCTTCTGCAAATGCTCTTCCCGATCCTTCTGCCGACGGCGTTCTTCTTCAGCCGATATCGGATACGGGCGTTTGTAGCGATCGACCCCGTAGTTCATCAGCGCGTGACAGGAATCCAGCAGGTCCTCGACCGCGTCGATGCCGTGGCGTTCTTCGCATTGCATGATGTACTGCTTGGCGAAGACCAGGTAATCGATGATCGAACTGGCGTCGGTCCAGGTGCGGAAAAGGTAATTGCCCTTGAAAAAGCTGTTGTGGCCATAGCAGGCGTGAGCAACCACCAGGGCCTGCATGCAGATGGTGTTTTCTTCCATCAGGTACGCGATGCACGGGTCGGAATTGATCACGATCTCGTAGGCCAGCCCCATCTGCCCACGGCTGTAGGACTTCTCGGTGCTGAGGAAGTGTTTGCCGTAGGACCAATGGTGATAACCCAGCGGCATGCCGACGGAGGCGTAGGCATCCATCATCTGCTCGGCGGTGATCACTTCAATCTGGTTGGGGTAGGTATCCAGGGCATAACGAGCCGCCAGACGACTGATTTCTTTGTCGTAGGCCTGGATCAGCTCGAACGTCCATTCGGAGCCGGTGGAAATGGGTTGGCGCTTCTGCTCTTTGGCGGTCATGTCACTAACCTGCGCTGGAAGAGTTCACGGAAGACCGGATAGATATCCCCGGCCGAGACCAGTTGCTGCTGGGCAAAATTGTCAGAGAAGGCTTCAGCAATACGTTCGTACTCAAACCACAAAGCCTGATGTTCGCGCGGGGTAATCTCAACGTAAGTGTAGTACTGCACGAACGGCATGATCTGGTTGATCAGAATGTCGCGGCAAATCGGCGAGTCGTCGTTCCAGTTATCGCCGTCGGAGGCCTGGGCGGCATAGATGTTCCACTCGTTACTCGGATAGCGTTCGGCCATGATCTCCTGCATCAGTTTCAAGGCGCTGGAGACGATGGTGCCGCCGGTTTCCCGGGAGTAGAAGAACTCTTCCTCATCCACTTCGCGGGCGCTGGTGTGGTGGCGGATGAACACAACGTCGATCTTGTCATAGTTACGCTTGAGAAACAGGTACAGCAGGATGAAGAACCGCTTGGCGATGTCCTTGGTCGCCTGGGTCATGGAGCCGGACACGTCCATCAGGCAGAACATCACCGCTTTGGAGCTTGGGTTCGGCTGCTTGATGAGCAGGTTGTACTTGAGGTCAAAGGTGTCGAGAAACGGCACGCGGTGGATGCGCGCACTGAGTTTTTCGATTTCTGCTTCGATTTCCTGAATATCGCCGAAGTTGTCCGGTTCATCCCGCTTGAGTCGCAGCAGTTCGTCTTTGGCTTCGCGCAATTTTGCCCGGCTGCTGCCAGACAGGGCGATTCGCCGGGCATGGGCCGAGCGCAAGGTTCGGATGATGTTGATTCGCGACGGGTTACCTTCGTTGCTGATACCTGCGCGCACGGTCTTAAAGGTGTCGGTGCCGGTCAGGTTGCGCTTGACCAGATTCGGCAGCTCAAGGTCCTCGAACATGAATTCGAGGAATTCCTCCTGGGTGATCTGGAAGACGAATTCGTCCATCCCTTCGCCCGAGTTACCGGCCCTGCCGGGGCCTCTGCCACCGCCACCTCCAGGCGGGCGGGCAATGTGCTCGCCGCTGGTGAACTCCTTGTTGCCCGGATGCACGACGGTTTGCTTGCCACCCCGACCGTGGTGAAGCACCGGCTCGTCAATGTCGCGGCCGGGGATGCTGATCTGTTCGCCGTGTTCCATATCGGTAATGGAACGCCGACTGACCGCCTCTTCGACAGCCTTTTTGATGTGATCACGGTAACGCCGCAGAAACCGCTGACGGTTCACCGTGCTCTTGTTCTTGCCATTGAGACGTCGGTCGATCACATAGCTCATGACTGCTCCTTAGAAGCTGTCCTGAAAGGGGCGAGCGGTTATGCAGCATCGTGCCGAGTGCCAAGGGATGTTCACGCTCCCCCAAGCGCTTTGGATGCTGCCTGAACTTCGCTTCCAACTTTCGAACACCTTCCAGAGGTCTGTGTAACAGAAAAAGCGCACACAGGTCTCTGGCTGACGACAACCGGTCTGACCGGCAGCGGGTTACTGTGATTTTCTGACCCGCAGGTACCACTCGGACAGCAGTCGTACCTGTTTGTCGGTGTAGCCCCGCTCGACCATCCGTGTGACGAAGTCGTTGTGCTTCTGCTGGTCCTCTTTGCTGGCCTTGGCATTGAAGCTGATGACTGGCAGGAGGTCCTCGGTGTTGGAGAACATTTTCTTCTCGATGACCACCCGCAGTTTTTCGTAGCTGAGCCAGGTCGGGTTCTTGCCGTTGTTATTGGCCCGGGCGCGCAGTACGAAGTTGACGATTTCGTTGCGGAAATCCTTCGGATTGCTGATGCCGGCCGGTTTTTCAATTTTCTCAAGCTCTTCGTTCAGCGCGACGCGGTTGAGGATTTCGCCGGTCTCCGGATCGCGGTACTCCTGATCCTGAATCCAGAAGTCGGCGTACAGCACGTAGCGATCGAAGATGTTCTGGCCGTATTCGCTGTAAGACTCGAGGTAGGCAGTCTGGATCTCCTTGCCGATGAATTCGATATAACGCGGTGCCAGGTACTCCTTGAGGAAGCGCAGGTACCGTTCGCGGGTCTCGGCCTGGAATTGTTCCTGTTCGATCTGTTGTTCCAGCACATACAGCAAGTGCACCGGGTTGGCGGCGATTTCGTGCGGATCAAAGTTGAAGACCTTGGACAGGATCTTGAACGCAAACCGGGTCGACAGACCGTTCATGCCTTCGTCTACACCGGCGTTGTCGCGGTATTCCTGGATCGACTTGGCTTTCGGGTCGGTATCCTTGAGGTTCTCGCCGTCATACACACGCATCTTGGAGTAGATGTTGGAGTTTTCCGGCTCCTTGAGGCGTGAGAGCACGGTGAACTGGGCGAGCATTTTCAGGGTGTCGGGCGCGCAATGGGCCTTGGCCAGGGAACTGTTGAACAGAAGCTTGTCGTAGATCTTCACTTCGTCGCTGACCCGCAGGCAGTACGGCACTTTGACGATGTAGATCCGGTCGATGAAGGCTTCGTTGTTCTTGTTGTTGCGGAAGGTGTGCCATTCCGATTCGTTGGAGTGAGCCAGCAGGATCCCGGTAAACGGAATCGCACCGAGGCCTTCGGTACTGTTGTAGTTACCTTCCTGTGTGGCGGTCAGCAATGGGTGCAGGACCTTGATCGGCGCCTTGAACATTTCGACGAATTCCATCAGGCCCTGGTTGGCCCGGCACAGAGCGCCCGAGTAGCTGTAGGCATCGGCGTCGTTCTGTGGGTATTCCTCCAGTTTGCGGATATCGACCTTGCCCACCAGCGCCGAGATGTCCTGGTTGTTTTCATCGCCCGGTTCGGTCTTGGCCACCGCGATCTGATTGAGGATCGACGGATACAGTTTCACCACACGGAACTGGCTGATGTCGCCGCCGAATTCGGCCAGGCGCTTGGTAGCCCATGGCGACATGATGGTATTGAGGTAGCGCCGCGGAATGCCGAAGTCTTCTTCGAGGATCGCGCCATCTTCAGTGGCGTTGAACAGACCCAGCGGCGACTCGAATACCGGCGAGCCCTTGATGGCGTAGAAGGGCACTTTCTCGATCAGCTGTTTCAGCTTCTCGGCCAGGGACGATTTACCACCACCGACGGGGCCGAGCAGATAGAGGATTTGTTTCTTCTCTTCCAGGCCCTGAGCGGCATGGCGGAAATACGACACGATCTGGTCAATGCATTCTTCCATCCCGTGGAAGTCTTCAAAGGCCGGATAGCGGCGGATCACCTTGTTGGAGAAGATTCGCGACAGTCTCGAGTTGGTCGAGGTGTCGAGCAGCTCCGGTTCTCCGATGGCCAGCAACAGACGCTCGGCGGCGGAGGCGTAGGCGCTGCGGTCCTGTTTGCACAGCTCAAGATACTCTTGCAGCGAGAGTTCTTCCTGGCGTGTGGACTCGAAGCGTTGTTGGAAGTGGCTAAAGATACTCATGACGTCACCTCGCTCGATACGTGGAGCCGACGCCGGATCATTCAGTCGATGCTGGCAGCAACCGGATATGCAGTTGCTGTTTACCCCCCAGAACTCTTTCGGAGCTGACTACCCCGAAAGCTACTCCCGATGACCCGCGCGCCGGTGTACCGGCTCTCCCCTGTTTTGGATGGCCTGCGCTTAAGGATAGTTGGGAATTCGGGAGGTAAAGGCGAGATACGTAATTAGTTGTGGCAGACCGTTCGTCTGCCACCGCGCGAGCCCGCAGGGGCCGGGGCTTGCACGTTACAAAAAAATTATTCGGACGTGCCTTGCGCCGTTTCCGCAGGATAAGTCGTACGCCACAGCTCAAAACCGCCATCCATGCTGTACACGTCGGAGAAGCCCTGGCTGATCAGGTAAGCGGCGGCACTCTGGCTGGAGTTGCCGTGATAGCAGACCACTACCGTAGGGGCATCAAGATCGGCGGCGCGGATGAAGTCGGAAATGGAAACATTGTCCAGATGCTTTGAGCCGGCGATGTGCAGCGCGGCATAAGTAGCAGGATCACGGACATCGACCACCACTGCGCCTTGTTCGCGCAGGGCTTGTGCCTGTTCTGGGGGGATGCGTTTGAATTCGCTCATGGCGGGCTCCTGTGGCTCGGCTGAAAGCGCAGTCTAGCGCTAGGCGCTGGCTGACGTTTGTTCGGGGGTAGGGGGTGCGACTGGCGGTAAGGTGTGGCCATGTTCGTCGCATTTGCACAGCAGGCGTTCACCGGTGTCGACGTTCATCAGAGTCATGGAGCCGCCCCAGACACACCCGGTGTCGAGTGCGAAGACGTCTGGCTCGTCACACTGGCCTTCGAGCGCCGCCCAGTGGCCGAAGATGATCTTCAGGCCCTTGGTTTTGCGATCCTTGTGCTTGAACCACGGCGCATAACCCGGCGGCGCGGAATCGATGCCTTCCTTGCCCTTGAGGTCGAGTTTGCCCTCGCTGGTACAGAAGCGCATGCGGGTGAAATAGTTGGTGATCACGCGCAGGCGGGTTACGCCTTTGAGGTCGTTGTCCCATCTCACTGGTTCGTTGCCGTACATGCCGTCAAGGTAGGCCGGGAAGCGGTTGTCGTCGCGCAGGGCTTCTTCGACTTCAGCGGCGCATTTCAAGGCTTTGCGCAGCGACCACTGTGGCGGGATGCCGGCATGGACCAGGGCAATGTTGCGCTGCTCGTCGTAGTGCATGAGCTTTTGCTGACGCATCCACTCCAGCAGTTCCGCAGCATCTGGCGCCTGGAGGATCTCGCGCAGGGTGTCGGCTTTCTTCAGGCGTTCAATGTTCTGCCCGGCCGCCAGCAAGTGCAGGTCATGGTTGCCGAGCACGCACACCAGCGATTCGCGAATGCTATAGAGGAAGCGCAAGGTTGCCAGCGACTGCGGGCCACGGTTGACCAGATCGCCCACCAGCCACAGACGATCCTTTACAGGGTCGAAAGCGACTTGTTTGAGCAGGCATTGCAGCGGCTCAAGGCAGCCTTGAAGGTCTCCGACGGCATACGTCGTCATCAGTGCAGGGCTCCGGGTACCGCCAGGCGGAAGGGAGCGATGATGGCGTCAAAATGTTTGCCGTCGTCGGCAACCATCTCATAAGTGCCTTGCATCGTGCCGACCTTGGTGGTCATGACGGTGCCGCTGCTGTAGGTGTGGTTTTCACCGGCCTGGATTAAAGGCTGCAAACCCACGACACCCGCACCCTTGACCTCCTCCACATGCCCGTCACCATCGGTGATCACCCAGTGCCGCGACAGCAGTTTGGCCGGTAGCTCGCCATTGTTGTGCACGGTAATGGTGTAGGCGAAGGCAAAGCGGTTTTGCTCGGGTTGCGATTGTTCTGCCAGATAGCGGGTGACGACGCTGACGTCGACCTGATAACGAGGATCGGACATGCAAGAGGCCTTAAAAACGAAGCGAGACGCGGGGCTTAGCTGATTGAACTCAGTCTAGGCCAAGTATCGGGTAGTAAACCAGACATGGGCGCTGGTGTCCTACCCGATCACACTCGTCGCCTGTCAGTCGACGGTGGGTGTGTGTGGGGCTTGTTCGCTGAGCTTGTCGGCCAGGCGCACGAAGGCGGCGAGGTCGAGCTGCTCTGGACGAAGGCTCCCGTCGACACCGGCGGCGGTGATTTCGTCATTGCTCAGCAGCAATTTGAGGGTGTTGCGCAGGGTCTTGCGGCGCTGGTTGAAGGCTTCGCGCACCACGCGCTCCAGCAGCTTGTGATCCTTGGCCGGGTGCGGCAGCACTGTATGAGGCACCAGGCGCACAATGGCCGAATCGACTTTTGGAGGCGGGTTGAACGCGCCCGGACCAACGTTGAACAGATGCTCGACGCGGCAGTGGTACTGAACCATGATCGACAGGCGACCCCAGTCACCGCCGCCAGGACCTGCCGCCATGCGCTCGACCACTTCCTTTTGCAGCATGAAGTGCATGTCGCGAATCAGGCTGGCGTTATGCAGCAAGTGAAAAATAAGCGGCGTAGAGATGTTGTACGGCAAGTTGCCTACAACCCGAAGGCTGCCGGGAGCTGCGTTCAGGCTGTTGAAGTCGAACTTCAGCGCGTCACCCTGATGCAGGTTGAAGTTGCTCTTCCCGGCGAACTGCTGATTGAGGATCGGGATCAGGTCTTTGTCCAGCTCCACCACGTCCAGTTGCGCGCCACTGCCCAGCAGGCCTTGGGTCAATGCACCCTGGCCCGGGCCGATTTCCAGCAGGCGGTCTTCGGGCTTGGCGTAGATGGAGCGCAGGATGCGGTCGATAACACCGGCATCGTGCAGGAAGTTCTGGCCGAAACGCTTGCGCGCCCGGTGTTGGTAATGTTCGGTCATAAACGGGTCTCGGCCATCTGGTAGGCGGTTTCCAGGGCGACTTGCAGGCTGCCGGTGTCGATTTTGCCGCTGCCGGCCAGATCCAGGGCAGTGCCGTGGTCGACCGACGTGCGGATGATCGGCAAGCCCAGGGTCACGTTGACTGCCGCGCCGAAGCCTTTGTATTTCAGCACAGGCAGGCCCTGGTCGTGGTACATCGCCAGCACCGCGTCGCAGTGCTCCAGATATTTGGGGGTAAACAGAGTGTCGGCGGGCAGGGGGCCGCGAAGGTCCATGCCCTCGCCGCGCAGGCGCTCTAATGTAGGTTCGATGATGTCGATTTCTTCATGGCCCAGGTGTCCGCCTTCACCGGCGTGCGGGTTTAGCCCGCAGACCAGGATACGTGGCTGGGCGATGCCGAATTTTTGTTGCAGGTCTGTGTGCAGAATGCGCGTGACCCGTTCCAGACGCTCCGGCGTGATCGCGTCGGCAATCTCTCGAAGGGGCAGGTGTGTAGTGACCAGCGCCACGCGCAAGCCGCGGGTGGCAAGCATCATCACCACTTGCGCGGTATGGGTCAGGTCAGCGAGAAATTCGGTGTGCCCGGAGAAGGCAATTCCGGATTCATTGATCACGCCCTTGTGCACAGGGGCGGTGATCATGCCGGCGAAATGCCCGTCGAGGCAGCCTTGGCCCGCACGGGTCAGGGTTTCCAGAACGAAAGCCGCATTGGCCTTGTCCAGTTGCCCGGCGGTGACCGGTGCATTAAGCGGGGTATCCCAGACATACAGGCTGTTGGCGGGTGCCGGAGCATCCGGCCAGCTGTCCGGTGCGACCGGGAGTAAATCGACGACCACGCCCAGCTGCGCGGCCCGCTCAAGGAGCAGGTCGCGGCTGGTAATGGCAATCAGGGGGTGTGGCTGGGCTTGCGAGGCGAGCAGCAGGCACAGGTCAGGACCTATGCCGGCCGGTTCGCCGGGTGTCAGCGCGAAACGCTTGGGTTTCACTGCGTTGCCTGGTCTGCACCAGGGAGTTTGATCTCTACGTACGCTTCGTCACGGATCTGACGCAGCCAGGTTTGCAGCTCTTCGTCGTATTTGCGGTTACGCAGTACGGTCATCGCTTGCTGCTCACGGGCCTGGGTAGTGCTGTCGGTGGCGCGACGGCCAAGGACTTCCAGTACGTGCCAGCCGTATTGGGTCTGGAACGGCTTGGACAGCTGACCTTGCGGGGTCTTGGCCATCACTTCGCGGAACTCAGGCACCAATGCGTTCGGGTCGATCCAGTTAAGGTCGCCACCGTTGAGGGCGGAACCTGGATCTTCCGAGAAGCTTTTCGCCAGTTCGCCGAAATCTTCGCCCGCTTCGATTCGGGTGTAGAGCGATTCAGCCAGGGCTTTGGTTTTTGCTTCGTCACGGATCGGGCTAGGTTTGACCAGGATATGACGCACGTGCACTTCGTCACGTGTCTGGGTTTCACCGCCACGCTTGTCGAGGATCTTGAGGATGATGAAGCCGCCCGGCGTACGCATTGGCTGGGTAATGTCGCCAACCGTCATGGTGCTCAGCATGCGATCGAACGGAGGTGGCAATTGAGCAGCTTTACGCCAGCCCATGTCGCCGCCTTCCAGTGCGGTTTCGCTGGCGGATTTGGCGATTGCCAACTGACCGAAGTCGGCGCCTTGCTTGAGTTGCTGGTAGACCGCGTCCGCTTGCTTGGCAGCATTCTGAATCGCATCGGAGTTGGCGCTTTCCGGTGTAGGAATCAGGATGTTGGCCAGACGGAATTCTTCCGACAGCTGCATTTTGCCGAGGTCGGAAGCCAGGAAGTTCTTCACTTCCTGTTCAGACACCTGGATACGCTCTGCCACGCGACGCTGGCGCACACGGCTGATGATCATTTCGCGACGGATCTGTTCGCGGGCGTCGTCGTAAGACAGGCCGTCGCGAGTCAGGGCGGCGCGGAATTGATCAATCGACATGTTATTGCGCTGGGCAATGGTGCCGACGGCCTGGTTCAGTTCTTCATCGGTGATGCGGATGCCGGAACGCTCGCCGATCTGCAATTGCAGGTTTTCAACGATCAGGCGCTCAAGCACCTGCTGGTCCAGCACGCCGGCCGGCGGCACCGCAGCACCGCGTTTGGCGATGGTTTGCTGAACTTCATGAATACGCTGGTCCAGTTGGCTCTGCATGACCACGTCGTTGTCGACAATGGCCACCACTTTATCGATGGACTGTACTGCGGCGTTCGCCGCAGTACCCAGGAACAGCGCGCCCAACACTAGCGGGCGCAGACAATCAGAAAGCTTGGTCTTCACGTTCACGATAACCTTGGATGCCTTTGTCGAGGAAGCTCTCTACTTTGGCGCCAGTGAGGCCGCCGAGACCTTTCAGAACGATTTGTAGGAAGATGCCGTGGTCGCCTTTTTCGTTTTCCGGGGCGTTCTGACTGAATTCATCATACGAAACCCAGTAACGGTTGATCAGGCGCAGTTTCCAGCAGCAGTTGTCGTACTCGAAACCACCGAAGGCTTCCAGGGTACGGTTGCGGTTGTAGTCATACTGCCAGCGGCTGATAGCGTTCCATTGCGGCACGATCGGCCAGATCACCGAGAAGTCGTGCTGTTGGATTTTGTAGTAGTCCTTCACGTAGCCAGGTTGACCCGGGGTGCCGTAGTCACCACCGCCAACGGACCACTTACCGGTGTTCTGGTCGTAACGAACCTGGTCATTGCGATAGCGATAGCCGGCGTTGATGACCTTGTTCGGGTTGTCTTCAGGCTGGTAGTGGAACATCGCGCTGCCCGAGCGAGGGCTGCGGCTGTCCGGGTCCCAGTTGTAGTCGGCTGTGGTGCGCCAATCGCGGTTCCAGCGATACTCGTATTCCAGTGCATATGGCGAAACGTTGGCCTGCGCATCGTCGCGGGTTTTTGCATCGATACCCGGCAACTGAACTTCGCGGTCCTTGAAGTACAAAGCCTGGCCGACACTGATGCGTTGACGCTCGAAACCGTTGTCTTCGATCCAGCGGTTGGTTATACCCAGCGACAGTTTGTTCTCGTCGCCAACGCGGTCGGAACCGGAGAAGCGATTTTCGCGGAACAGCGACGCGTAGTTAAAGGTGTATTCGGCGGTGTCGAACACAGGGATATCTTCCTGGTTTTCCTCAGGTACATAGAGGTAGTACAGGCGCGGTTCAAGGGTTTGGCGATAGTTCTTGCCGAACCATGTGGTATTGCGATCAAAGTACAGCCCGCTGTCGATGCTGGCGATTGGCACACCACGGTTCTGGTTGGAGCCGAAATGACCATTGACATTGTCAGTCCCGGCTGCAGCTGCGGCTTGATCCTGAGCCACGATCTGGTTTTTGCCAATACTGTCCAGGTCCAGCTGATACTGGGTGTACTGATACTTGAGCGATGGCTTCAGGAAACCATACGTCCAGTTCAAAGGCAGGCTGACAGTCGGGGCCAAGTTGAGGCGATCGCCAGTGGCTCGCGCAAGACCTTGAACGTTAGTGTCGAGACGCGGGGAAATATTGCCGTCTTCATCGGTGAAGGTGCCGTTTTCCAAATCCCGGTCAAATCGCACAAGTTCAGTGTTGTACGAGAAATCCAGCCCGCCCGGGTGATACGGCAGAGCACCATCGAAGGTGATCTGTGGCAAACGGTTGTAAGGCGTGATGTTCGACACGGTCGCCAACTGATAGGCCTGGGCATTGAGTCGAGCTGTGTAGCTATCACCGCGGTACGTAACGGACCCCTGCTGGTTAACGTAGTCAGCGCTTTTCACACCAATCTGGTCGGTCTGCAAATCCTGGAAGTAATAAGGATCGCTGATCTTGGTGTAGTCGACCTGCGTGAGAACGCGCGAGTCGAGGCCACCCTTGTGCTGCCAGTTGTACATGTAGCGGGTTTTTTCGTAGTCGGTCTGCTTGCTGCGCTCGGTGTCGTCGTCGTTCAGGTACGCGGCGCCGAACTGGCCTTCGCTGGACGGCGTCAGGTAGCGGAACTCGCCTTCCATCAACAGGCCGCGCTTGCTCATGTAGCGTGGGTACAACGTGGCGTCGTAGTTCGGTGCCAGGTTGAAGTAGTACGGAGTCACCAGCATGAAGCCGGTATCGGTGCCCGTGCCGATGGTTGGCGGCAGGAAGCCGGACTGGCGACGGTCATCGATCGGGAAATAGATGTACGGCGTGTACAGGACAGGAATGTCCTTGACCCGCAGTGTCACGTTGGTCGCGGTGCCGAAGCCGGTCGCCGGGTTCAAGGTGATGTTGTTGCCTTTGAGCTGCCAGGCGTTGCTGTTCGGTTCGCACGTGGTGTACGTACCATCCTTGAGGCGGATGATCGCGTTTTCGGCACGTTTGGCGTACAGCGCGTTACCGCGGATACGGGATTTGTGCATCACGTATTCGGCGTTATCGACCTTGGCTTCACCGGTATCGAGCTGCACGTCGGCGTGGTCGCCCACGATCAGCGCGCCGTTGTCGCGAATGCGCACGTTGCCGCTCAGTTCGCCACGGCTTTCAGCCTGGTAAAGGTTCGCTTCGTCGGCTTCGACCTGCATGCTGCCCTGACGCATGACGACGTCACCGGCCAGGGTCGCAATTTGCTCATCCTGCTTGTAGCGAGAGGCCTTGGCGCCGATAAAGGTCGGGGCGTCACTTTTATTCGTCTTGTCATTCATGCCAGGACGAATCGGTTCGATATAGGAGCCAGAGCAGTAAGGACCGGTCTCGGCCAGTTGCGCCGCCGTGAGGTTCTCGCGCGGAACCCAGTCGAGGTGCCTGTAGTCTGCACTACGCGACTTCAGGCCGCGGCCTTTGGACTCGGTAACCAGCACAGGCTTGGCGCCGGTGTCTTCACTGGTGCCATTCTCGGTCGCAGGTTCGCCGGTGGCGGAAACTGCGCTGCCGTCATGGACGGGACGCGGAGGCAATGCCGCCGCTGGCGCTTTTGGCGCACAGTCCCAGGCACCCGAAGCAGAGACTGAGCAGTCATACTGTTCCGCGGCGACCACGAATGAAGTGGCTAGGGGTTGCAGGGCCAGCAGACTGCCGGTAACCAACAACGGAAATTTTTTACGAAACGCGGGGGATTTCAATGCCATCTTATTAGTCCGGGCTTCCTGCGTGCCATCTGCCCGCGGTGTGGGCCGCACGCCTCTCGATGGTCTGAAAAAGATGCTGGATAATAAAGCATGACCCGCTTGACGGCTAGCGCCGTCGGAGACCCTTGCAATGCCTGACCAAGATGTACGTTTGCAACACCTGAAAGTTTGGCTCGATGAGCAGTTGGCAACCCTCTTTGCAGAACAAGGTTGGGGCGCCGTACCCCCGGCCACATTGACTGCGGCCAGTAGCGATGCGAGTTTTCGGCGCTATTTCCGATGGGAAGGCGAGGGCCGGAGTTTCGTCGTGATGGACGCGCCTCCGCCCCAGGAAAACTGCAAACCCTTCGTGGATATCGCTTTTTTGCTGGCGAAATCCGGAATAAATGTGCCGAAAATTTACGCCGAAGACCTCGAGCGCGGTTTTCTTTTGCTCAATGACCTCGGCAACAAGACTTATCTGGACGTGATCGACAGCGAAAACGCCGACGATTTGTTCAATGATGCCCTGCAAGCACTGCTGGCTTTTCAGCAATTGCCGATGGTTGCACCGCTACCAAGTTATGACGTGGCATTGCTGCGTCGCGAGCTGGAGCTGTTCCCTGAGTGGTACGTGAAACGGGAGCTGGGCATCGAGTTCGACTCGGCGCAGCAGATGCTCTGGCAGAACGTGACCGAGCTGCTGATCGACAGCGCCCTGGCCCAGCCAAAAGTGCTGGTGCATCGCGACTACATGCCACGCAACCTGATGCTCAGCGTACCGAACCCGGGCGTGCTGGATTTCCAGGATGCGGTCTATGGCCCGGTGACCTATGACGTGACCTGCCTGTTCAAGGACGCGTTCCTCAGTTGGCCCGAGGAACGTGTGCGCGGCTGGCTGGAAAATTACTGGCAGCAAGCCAGCGATCTCGGCATTCCCGTGCAACCCGATTTTGAAGACTTCCTGCGGGCCAGCGACCTGATGGGCGTGCAGCGTCATCTGAAAGTGATCGGCATCTTCGCCCGTATCTGCCACCGCGACGGCAAGCCGCGTTACCTGGCCGATGTGCCGCGCTTCTTTGCCTATATAGAAGCGGTGGTCGCCCGCCGTCCTGAACTGGCTGAGCTGGATGTGTTGCTGCTGAGTCTGCGTGCTGGAGCCCATGCATGAAGGCGATGATTCTGGCGGCCGGCAAAGGCGAGCGCATGCGCCCGCTGACCCTGACCACACCAAAACCGTTGGTCCGTGCCGGCGGCGTGCCTCTGATCGAGTACCACTTGAAAGCCCTGGCGATCGCCGGGTTTACCGAGATCGTGATCAATCACGCCTGGCTCGGTCAGCAGATCGAAAGTTACCTGGGTGACGGTTCGCAATACGGCCTGCGTATTCAGTACTCAGCAGAAGGTGAGCCACTGGAAACCGGTGGCGGGATCTTCCGTGCGTTGCCGTTGCTGGGCGATGAGGCTTTCCTGGTGGTCAATGGTGACATCTGGACTGACTACGACTTCAGTGTGCTGCATCAACCCATCGCCGGGTTGGCGCATCTGGTGCTGACGAAAAACCCGGCCCATCACCCGACCGGCGATTTCACGCTGGTCGATGGGCAAGTGCACGACGGTCAACTGGACACCGCCACCCTGACCTACAGCGGCATTGCCGTGCTGCATCCGCAGTTGTTCGACGGTTGCTCGGCCGGTGCCTTCAAACTGGCACCGTTGCTGCGCAAAGCCATGGCTGATGGACAAGTAACCGGCGAACGCCTGAATGGACACTGGGTGGATGTCGGCACGCACGAACGCCTGGCTGAAGTTGAAACTCTGATAGAAGCGAGACGCTGACATGTTGTGGCCAGGGACTCTGATTGGAGCCGGAGCGGGCTTTGCCATAGCCAGCATTCCGGGGGCCATGCTCGGCGCTTTGTTGGGACAGGCGCTGGATCGGCGCTTGCACTTGCAAAGCTGGGGGCATTTGCGGGAAAAGCTCGGCGGTCGTCCGATGCTGCGTAACGATGAACTGTTGTTTGTGTTGCTGGGACGCTTGGCCAAGAGCGATGGGCGAGTGGGGGAGGGACATATCCTGCAGGCGCGTCAGGAAATGCATTCGCTGGAAATGACCGAGCCTGCAAAGCGGCGGGCGATTGCTGCATTCAATCGCGGCAAGTCAGGCAACGACCGGTTACGCGGATATCTGCGGCGCTTGAGCGTTCAGCCTCATGCAGCGGAAGGCGTGTTGCGCGCGTGTTGGCGGATGGTCTGGGCCGATGGCCGTGCGGGCAATGCCGAGCGCGAGCTGATTGCGCAATGGGGCAAGTGGCTGGGCTGGACGCGGCATCAGGTGCAGGCGCTGGCGGCGGACTATGAGCCGCATCTGCGACCGCAAGTCAGCAGTGCTTTGACTTATCAAGAGGCCTTGCGGCTTTTGGGGGTCTCGGCGACCAGCGAGCCGGCGCAGATCAAGCGTGCCTATCGACGCCTGCTCAGTCGTCATCATCCGGACAAGATTGCCGGCAGCGGGGCGACGGCGTTGCAGGTGCGGGAGGCGACTGACAAGACTCGTGAACTGCATACGGCATACACGTTGATTCGTGAGCGGCGGGATTTTCGGTAGCCGGAAAGAGATGTGTCGCCAGTAATTCCGTCTTCGCGGGCAAGCCTCGCTCCTACAGGGTCCGCGTCATACGACACAGAATCTGTAGGAGCGAGGCTTGCCGCGAACGGGGCGACGCGGTCTGTCAGTCCGCCGCCTTCTGCGGATTCAACCACCCGCGAACCCGGCGCACCAGCTGCTCTTGCTCAGCCTTGGCATTACCGGGCAACGCTTTGAGCGATACCTGGCTGAACGCCGGAGTCTTCAATCGCTTGCTGGCCTGCATCCGCTCAAGTGCAGCGTTGCGATCCAGCGGCTTGTCCATATAGAAAATATCGACGGTCGGCAGCTTCAACGTTGGCGTCAATTGCGCCAGTTCGGGTTTCGCCGCGGCGGGCGTCTGCACCGCCACCATCGCAAACTTCTCCACTTGCGACGGCTGCTTCTCGCTCAGATAACGCGCCGCCCAATAAGCGCCGGTGCCATGCCCCAGCACGACGATGCTGCGAGCGCTTTGCTGCTCGGCGTAGGCAATGGCTGCATCAATGCGAGCAAAGATACGTTCGGCATCGGCCTTGGCTTGCTCCTCGGTGGTTTCAGCGATGGCCTTGTCGGCAACTTCCGCTTCACCACCGGCGGCTTGCTCGATGGGTGCCGCCGTGGTCGAGTCCTTGCTACCGGTTTCCGGCGCCTTGAGCGTTGGCGGCATTTCCACGACGCGGGGCGCAATGGCATCGCTTTGCAGGTCGGGCAAGGTGATACTCAGGCTGCTCCACTTCGCGTCGGGCAATTTGTTACGCAACGGGCCGATAGCTTGCGGCCAGTCAACGGTTTCACCGGCGCCCGGGATGATAATCACCGCGCCTTTGGGCTCGGCGGTGTTGGCCGGTTTCCACAAAGCAAGAAAAGTGTCGGCACCGGCTTGCAGTTGTTGCTGTTCCTGCGCCGGGATTTTTCGCTCAAGGGCTGTCGCTTCTTCCTGACTACGCTCAAGCAGTGGCTGGCGTTCGACCGGTTTTTCTTCCGCGGGTTTTTCCGCAGATGCAGGTGCCGGGTCGGCCGCCTCGACGGAAAAGGCGCAAGGCAGGATCAGCGACAGGCACAATGCTGGCAGTGCCAGGCGGTAGACAGGGGGCATCGGATATTCCAGGCCAGAAGTTATTCCGGCAGCCTAATGGGTTGGTCAGTATTTGTCAGTGTGTGAGACTTCGATGATGCGTTTTCGCTGCCTGTGGGTTATCGGCTGTTTGTGGTTTCCCTTGATGAGTTGGGCGGCGTCCGCGCCACCGGCGCACGTCGCACCCTTGTCGCCCAAGCAACAACAGTGGCTGGCAACGCACGGTGAATTGCGCGTGGGGCTGGTGTTGCAGGCGCCTTACGCGCAATACGATCGCCGCTTGCAGCGCCTGTCCGGGGTTAACGTCGAGTTGATGAAATGGCTGGCCAAGGCCCTTAAGGTCGAGCTGAGCTGGCGTAATTTCCCCGACCTTGCGCAACTGGAAACTGCTGCGCGCGACGGTGAAATCGACATCGCCCCCGGGCTGACCCAAACCCCCGCCGGCCTGCGGCTCTGGCAATTCTCCGACCCCTACATGCGGGTGCCGCAACTGGTGGTCAGCGACCAGAAAAGCACCGTTGCCGTGGAACTGGAAAAACTCGACAGCCAGACCCGCGTCGCTGTGCGCATGCCCAGCGCGACGGCCGACTATCTGCGCGGCAACTATCCCCATCTGAACCTGCAAGGCGTGCCCATCGAGCGTCAGGCATTGCAGCTGTTGCTGAGTCAGCAGGCCGGTTACGCCGTGGTCGATGAAGCGCAGTTGGGGCGTCTGTCCGTGGAGCCTGAGTTTGCCGGGCTGGTCGTGGTGGGTGACATCGGCCTGCCGCAATTGCTGCGTGTGGCCACGCGTCGGGACCAGCCGGAACTGGCCGGCATCGTTGAAAGCGCGCTGCGGGCGATCCCGGCCAAGGACCTGGAGCTCCTGCACAACCAATGGCTGCAACCCAAGTACCCGCGCCTGACCGAGTCCCCGGGCTTCTGGCAAAACCTCTGCCTGCTGATGGCGGTGTTGATGCTAAGCAGCATGGCCATCGTGTTCTGGCAACGCCGCCAGCAACACAGTCTGGAGCAGCGGTTATTGGCGGCGCGCGAGGACATTGCCCTGCGCGAGGCCAGCGAAGAGGCATTGCGCCTGACGCAGTTTTCCATCGATCAGAGCACCGTCGGCATCCTCTGGGTCAACTGGGACAGTCACGTGCGCTACGCCAACCGCGCGGCTGAAGCCATGCTCGGTTATCCGGCCGGTGGAATCATGGATCGGCCGTTGATCGACTTCGAGCCGGGCCTGCACATGGACCGCTGGCTGAACCTGTGGAAGCGCGCCCGGGCCAGCGAAGAGGGGCCGCAAAGTTTCGAAACCAATTGCGTGCGAGCGGATGGCAGCACCCTGCCGACCGATGTTTCGTTGAGTTTTATGCGTTTTCGCGGTGGCGAATACCTGGTGGTCTACCTCAACGACGTCACTGAACGTCGTCGCGCCCTGGCTGCGTTGCAGGAAAGCGAAGCGCGGTTGCAGGGGATTGCCGCCAACGTTCCGGGATTGGTCTTTCGCCTGGAACGGGCGCCGGTGACAGGGCAGATCGACTTTGCCTACATCAGTGAAGGCAGCGAGAGTCTGGTGGGCTACTCCCCGGCGACCCTGGCCCACCGCGACAAAGGCCTGCGCAGCCTGGTGCATCCGGACGACAAGGCCAGTTATCACCAGACTCAGGACCATGCGCTGGACACGGACAGTGACTGGTCGTGGCAAGGGCGGATTCTCACGCGTTCGGGCGAGCAACGCTGGGCCGAGATCAAGGCCATCACCCGACGGCTCGAAGACGGTGCGTATGTCTGGGACGGGATTGTCTGGGACATCAGCGAGAGCAAGCGCATCGAACTTGAACTGGCCAGTTCCCGTGAGCAACTGCGTGAGCTGTCCGCTCACCTGGAGAGTGTGCGGGAAGAGGAAAAAGCGCGCATCGCCCGGGAAGTTCACGACGAGTTGGGTCAGATGTTGACCGTGCTCAAGCTGGAAACCTCCATGTGCGAATTGGCCTACGCTCAACTCGACCCTGGTCTGAATGAGCGCTTGAACAGCATGAAGCGCTTGATTGCGCAGCTGTTCCAGCTGGTGCGCGATGTGGCGACCGCGTTGCGACCGCCGATTCTCGATGCCGGGATCGCCTCGGCCATCGAGTGGCAGGCCCGGCGTTTCGAGGCGCGCACGCAGATTCCGTGTCTGGTGCAGGTGCCCGAGAATCTGCCGGTGCTCAGTGATGCCAAGGCCATAGGACTGTTCCGAATCCTTCAGGAAGCCCTGACCAATGTCATGCGGCATGCCCAGGCGCATACTGTTGAACTGACATTGGAGCTGGAAGGTGACGAGTTGTGTCTGACCGTCAGCGATGATGGCGTAGGATTTGTTCCCGCCACCGGTCGGCCGACGTCGTTTGGCGTGGTCGGTATGCGCGAGCGGGTGTTGATCATGGGCGGGCGGTTGTCGCTTGAGAGTGAGCCGGGGGAGGGCACGACGTTGAGTGTGCGGGTGCCGGTGAATGAAGCCTGAGGTATTTGTGGTGCCTGAACTGACGCCTTCGCGAGCAGGCTCACTCCTACAGTGGATTGGGATGTGTCAGCTATCTATGCCCCTACACGAATCCCTGTAGGAGCGAGCCTGCTCCGGGCGGCGTTCCGACGATAGATTTTGGCTCTGATATAAAAAGAATGGAGAAAAACGTGATCCGTGTACTGGTAGCCGAAGACCACACCATCGTCCGTGAAGGCATCAAGCAATTGATCGGCCTGGCCAAGGACTTGCTGGTGGTAGGGGAGGCAAGCAATGGCGAGCAGCTGCTCGAGACCCTGCGGCATGTGCCCTGCGAAGTGGTGCTGCTGGATATCTCCATGCCGGGCGTCAATGGCCTGGAAGCGATCCCGCGGATTCGCGCGCTGAACAATCCGCCGGCCATCCTGGTGCTGTCGATGCATGACGAAGCGCAAATGGCCGCCCGGGCGCTGAAGGTCGGCGCTGCGGGTTACGCGACCAAGGACAGCGATCCGGCACTGCTGCTGACGGCGATCCGCAAAGTCGCGGCGGGCGGTCGTTACATCGACCCGGACCTGGCCGACCGCATGGTCTTCGAAGTCGGCCTGACCGATTCGCGGCCGTTGCACTCGTTGCTGTCGGAGCGTGAGTTCTCGGTGTTCGAACGCCTGGCCCAGGGCGCCAACGTCAATGACATCGCCCAGCAACTGGCCCTGAGCAGCAAAACCATCAGCACCCACAAGGCGCGGCTGATGCAGAAACTCAACATCACCTCCCTGGCTGAGCTGGTGAAGTACGCCATGGAACACAAACTCCTATAAAAATCGCATGCATTCCCTGTAGGAGCGAGGCTTGCCCGCGAAGGCGATTTCACTGACGCCAAAAGCTTCGCGGGCAAGCCTCGCTCCTACAGGGATGGGCGGTGCATATCCATTTGCGACATCCCTGCGAATCGCTTTTGCCTTTACTTGTGGCTTGCAGCTGACCGTTTGACGCTGTGTTGGTCAAAACGCGCCATCCTTGTAGGGCAATCCCTACCCCCAACCTTCCATCCGGCTGAGGCCATTCTCTCCTGCGCCCCGATTTGCGTGGTCAGCAGTGTCCACTAGGCTTAGTCCACAGCAGTCATCACAACAAAGGTGTGGGTATGAGCCAGGTCGATTCAAACGCAGGGGCCAGCGATATTCTGGTCAGCTTTCGTGGAGTGCAAAAAAGCTACGACGGCGAGAACCTGATCGTCAAAGACCTCAACCTGGACATTCGCAAAGGCGAATTCCTCACCTTGCTCGGGCCGTCCGGCTCCGGCAAGACCACCAGCCTGATGATGCTTGCCGGTTTCGAAACCCCGACCGCTGGCGAAATCCAGTTGGCCGGGCGTTCCATCAACAACGTGCCGCCGCACAAGCGCGACATCGGCATGGTGTTTCAGAACTACGCGTTGTTCCCGCACATGACCGTTGCCGAGAACCTCGCGTTCCCGCTGACCGTGCGTGGCTTGAACAAGAGCGATGTCAGCGACAAGGTCAAAAAAGTCCTGAGCATGGTTCAGCTCGACACCTTCGCCCAGCGATACCCGGCGCAACTGTCCGGCGGTCAGCAACAGCGTGTGGCCCTGGCCCGCGCATTGGTATTCGAACCGCAACTGGTGCTGATGGACGAACCCCTCGGCGCACTGGACAAACAACTGCGCGAACACATGCAGATGGAGATCAAGCATCTGCACCAGCGCCTCGGCGTGACCGTGGTCTACGTGACCCACGACCAGGGTGAAGCCTTGACCATGTCCGACCGCGTGGCGGTGTTCCACCAAGGCGAGATCCAGCAGATCGCTCCACCGCGCAGCCTCTACGAAGAACCGAAAAACACCTTCGTCGCCAACTTCATCGGCGAGAACAATCGTCTCAACGGCCGCTTGCACAGCCACACTGGCGACCGCTGCGTGGTCGAGCTCGGTCGCGGTGAAAAGGTTGAAGCCCTGGCCGTGAACGTCGGCAAGACCGGCGAACCGGTCACGCTGTCGATTCGTCCGGAACGCGTGAGCCTCAATGGTTCGAGCGAGTCCTGCGTCAATCGCTTCTCGGGGAGGGTGGCGGAATTCATCTATCTGGGCGATCACGTCCGGGTTCGCCTGGAAGTCTGCGGCAAGACCGACTTCTTCGTGAAACAACCGATTGCCGAGCTCGATCCCGCGCTCGCCGTCGGTGATGTGGTACCGCTTGGCTGGCAGGTCGAACACGTTCGTGCGCTCGACCCACTTCTAGAGGCGAACTGATCGCCCCGGCTTCAACAACACCAACCCTGCACGTGGAGAGAACAATAAATGTTGAGATCCCTGAAATTCAGCGCCCTGGTCATCGGCATGATCGGTGCGTCACACGCGATGGCGGCGGGCCCGGATTTGACCGTGGTGTCCTTTGGCGGGGCGAACAAGGCTGCGCAGGTCAAAGCCTTCTACGCACCGTGGGAAGCGGCAGGCAACGGCAAGATCGTGGCGGGCGAATACAACGGTGAGATGGCCAAGGTCAAAGCCATGGTCGACACCAAAAGCGTGTCCTGGGACCTGGTGGAAGTTGAATCCCCGGAACTGTCTCGCGGTTGCGACGAAGACATGTTCGAGCAACTCGACCCGGCGCTGTTCGGCAAATCCGAAGATTACGTCAAAGGCGCGATCCAGCCCTGCGGCGTAGGTTTCTTCGTGTGGTCGACCGTGTTGGCCTACAACGCCGACAAGCTGGCCTCCGCACCGACCAGCTGGGTGGATTTCTGGGACACCAAGAAATTCCCGGGCAAACGCGGACTGCGTAAAGGCGCCAAGTACACCCTGGAATTCGCACTGATGGCCGACGGCGTTGCGCCGAAAGACGTCTACAAAGTGCTGGCCGGCAAGGACGGTCAGGACCGTGCGTTCAAGAAACTTGATGAACTCAAGCCAAGCATTCAGTGGTGGGAAGCCGGCGCACAACCGCCGCAATACCTCGCTTCCGGTGACGTGGTCATGAGCTCGGCCTACAACGGCCGGATCGCTGCCGTGCAGAAAGAAAGCAACCTGAAAGTCGTGTGGAATGGCGGTATCTACGACTTCGACGCATGGGCCATTCCAAAAGGTCTGGATAAGGCGCGTGCTGAAGCGGCGAAGAAATTCATCGCGTTCTCGGTGCAGCCACAACAGCAGAAGACTTACTCGGAAAACATCGCCTACGGCCCGGCCAACATCCAGGCCGTACCGTTGCTGGCCAAGGATGTCCTGAAAGACATGCCGACCACCCCGGAAAACATCGCCAATCAGGTGCAGATCGACGTCAGCTTCTGGGCTGACAACGGCGAGCAACTGGAACAGCGCTTCAATTCCTGGGCTGCCAAATAAGACCACCCCGTGGGCTTATCCACTCCTGTAGGAGCGAGGCTTGCCCGCGAAGACGTCAGCACTTTCAACATCAATGTTGACTGACACGCCGCCTTCGCGAGCAAGCTTCGCTCCTACGGGGGAATGTGTAGTTATCAAGAACAGAGGTGGCCTTGCGGTCACGGAATGCCGCCTCTGTAACGATCAAAGATTTTCGGAGTACGCCATGGCCACCGCCATTCCCCTGAACGCGGGCACTGACCCCACCTTGAAGCAGCGGCTCAAGCACGCCGAGCGGATCAACCGCTGGAAGGCTCAGGCCTTGATCGCGCCCCTGGTGCTGTTTCTGTTGCTGGTGTTCCTGGTGCCGATCGTGGCGCTGCTCTACAAAAGCGTTGGTAACCCGGAAGTGGTCGGCGGCATGCCGCGCACCGTGGCAGCCATCGCCAGTTGGGACGGCCGAGGCCTGCCCGCAGAACCGGTTTACAAAGCGGCCAGCGAAGACCTCGCTGAAGCTCGCAAGAATCAGACCCTGGGCGATCTGTCCAAGCGCTTGAACATGGAGTTGGCCGGCTACCGCAGCCTGCTGACCAAAACCGCCCGCGCCTTGCCGTTCGCCACCGAACCGGCCTCCTATAAAGAAGCACTGGAAGGCCTCGACGAACGCTGGGGCGACCCGGCCTATTGGCAAGCGGTGCGCCGCAACACCAGCAACATCACGCCGTACTACTTGCTGGCGGCGGTCGATCACCGCATCGACGACCTCGGCGAAATCGCCCCGGCCACCCCTGATCAGGCGATCTACCTCGACATCTTCGCCCGCACGTTCTGGATGGGCCTGATCATCACCGTGATCTGCCTGGTGCTGGCTTATCCGTTGGCCTACCTGCTGGCGAACCTGCCATCACGCCAAAGCAACTTGCTGATGATTCTGGTGCTGTTGCCGTTCTGGACTTCGATTCTGGTGCGGGTCGCCGCGTGGATTGTGTTGCTGCAATCCGGCGGGCTTATAAACAGCGGCCTGATGGCGATGGGCATTATCGATAAACCGCTGGAGCTGGTGTTCAACCGCACGGGGGTTTACATCTCCATGGTGCACATCCTGCTGCCGTTCATGATTCTGCCGATCTACAGCGTGATGAAAGGCATCTCGCCGACTTACATGCGTGCCGCGATTTCCCTTGGCTGCCACCCGTTCGCCAGTTTCTGGCGGGTGTACTTCCCGCAGACCTATGCCGGTGTCGGCGCCGGTTGCCTGTTGGTGTTCATCCTCGCCATCGGCTACTACATCACCCCGGCCTTGCTGGGCAGCCCGAACGATCAGATGGTCAGCTACTTCGTCGCCTTCTACACCAACACCAGCATCAACTGGGGCATGGCGACCGCACTCGGTGGGCTGCTGCTGTTGGCGACTGTGGTGCTTTATCTGATTTACAGCTGGCTGGTAGGCGCCAGTCGCCTGCGCCTGAGCTAAGGGGAGAATGAAATGCTGAGTCCTTATATGTCGCCCATCGAACGGGTGTGGTTCTACAGCTTGCGGATTCTCTGCGGCCTGATTCTGTTGTTTCTGATTCTGCCGGTGCTGGTGATCATTCCGCTGTCGTTCAACTCCGGCAGTTTCCTGGTGTACCCGCTGCAAGGCTTCTCGCTGCAGTGGTATCACGACTTTTTCGCCTCGGCGGAATGGATGCGCGCGTTGAGGAACAGCATCATCGTTGCCCCAGCGGCGACGGTGCTGGCAATGATCTTCGGTACGCTGGCGGCGATTGGCCTGACTCGGGGTGATTTTCCGGGCAAGGCGCTGGTGATGGCACTGGTGATTTCGCCGATGGTGGTGCCGGTGGTAATCATCGGTGTGGCGAGCTATCTGTTTTTTGCGCCGCTGGGCCTGGGCAACAGCTTCTTCTCGCTGATCGTGGTGCATGCGGTGTTGGGCGTGCCGTTTGTGATCATTACCGTGTCGGCGACCTTGCAGGGGTTTAACCACAACCTGGTGCGTGCCGCTGCCAGTCTGGGGGCTTCGCCGCTGACGGCGTTCCGCCGGGTGACGTTGCCGCTGATTGCGCCGGGTGTGATCTCGGGTGCGCTGTTTGCCTTCGCGACGTCGTTCGATGAAGTGGTGGTGACGCTGTTCCTTGCCGGTCCCGAACAAGCGACCTTGCCACGGCAGATGTTCAGCGGTATCCGCGAAAACCTCAGCCCGACCATTGCTGCCGCCGCGACGCTGCTGATCGCCTTCTCGGTGATCCTGTTGCTGACCCTTGAGTGGCTGCGAGGCCGCAGCGAAAAACTGCGCACCGCCCAAGTCTGAGTCCACACACCATGATCGTTCCCACGCTCCGCGTGGGAATGCCTCACTGGACGCTCCGCGTCCGCTCTTGGGACGCAGAGCGTCCCTGGCTGCATTCCCACGCGGAGCGTGGGAACGATCGGCAATCCCGCCGGACATGTTCAGTCATTCACAACCTGAATAGCAGACAAACCCCAATCCCCAGCTACTATTGTGCCCAGCTCCCCTACTTATAAGAGGCTGCGCACGATGAGTCTTTCCTCTTTCAAAATCGCTCACAAACTGATCACCGGCGCAGGTGCCATCGAGCAACTGGCCGCCGAGCTTACCCGCCTGGATGTCGACAACCCGCTGATCGTCACCGACGCAGCACTGGTCAAGTCCGGCACGGTCGAGCTGGCGCTGGCGCAACTGGGCGATCGGACCTACGAGATTTTCGACCGTGTGCTGCCCGACCCGGAAATTGCCATCGTCGAAGACTGCATGCGGGTCTACCGCGAGGGAGGGCACGACGGCCTGATTGGCCTCGGCGGCGGCAGCGCCATCGACATCGCCAAAAGCGTTGCGGCCTACGCCGGTTACCACGGTGCGCTGGAGGATTTGTTCGGCGTCGATCAGGTGCCACGCAAAGGCCCGCCGCTGATCGCCATTCCGACCACGGCCGGCACCGGTTCGGAGGTGACCAACGTGGCGATCCTCTCCGACAAGGTTGCGCAGCTGAAGAAAGGCATTGTCAGCGACTATCTATTGCCGGACGTGGCGCTGGTCAGTCCGCAGATGACCCTGACGTGCCCGCGCAGTGTCACCGCCGCCAGTGGCGTCGACGCGCTGGTGCATGCCATCGAATCCTACCTGTCGCTGAACGCCTCACCGATTACCGACGCCCTGGCCATCGGCGCCATCAAGCTGATCGCCAATGCACTGCCCAAGGCCTACGCCAACCCGTCCAACCCGCAAGCCCGGGAAGACATGGCCACCGCCAGCCTGATGGCCGGCATGGCCTTCGGTAATGCTGGGGTCGGCGCGGTGCATGCGCTGGCGTATCCGCTGGGAGGGCGTTTCAACATCGCCCATGGCGTCAGCAACGCCTTGCTGCTGCCGTATGTCATGACTTGGAACAAGATGGCCTGCGTCGAGCGCATGCAGGATATTGCCGAAGCCATGGGAGTGAAGACCGCGCACCTGAGCGCCAACGAAGCGGCGGACAAAGCCGTGGAGGCGATGACCGCGTTGTGTGCGGCGGTTGAGATCCCGCCAGGCCTGCGCAGTTTCGGTGTTCCCGAGGACGCCATCCCGGCCATGGCCGTGGAAGCCGCGGGGATCGAGCGTCTGATGCGCAACAATCCGCGCAAATTGAGCGCCATCGATATCGAGAAGATCTACCGCGCGGCCTACTGATTATCGCGTCACGGTGCGCGCTTCAAAGCATGCGGTATACAATGCGCGCCATCGTGATTCTGCTCAAAAAAGGTGCGTCATGCAGCCCTTCGTCATTGCTCCGTCGATTCTCTCCGCCGACTTCGCCCGCCTGGGTGAAGAAGTGGACAACGTCCTGGCCGCCGGCGCCGACTTCGTGCACTTCGATGTCATGGACAACCACTATGTGCCAAACCTGACCATCGGCCCGATGGTCTGCGCCGCGTTGCGCAAGTACGGCGTGACCGCGCCGATTGACGCGCACCTGATGGTCAGCCCGGTGGACCGCATCGTCGGTGACTTCATCGAGGCCGGCGCGACCTACATCACGTTCCACCCGGAAGCCACGCAGCACGTCGACCGTTCCCTGCAACTGATCCGCGAGGGCGGCTGCAAGTCGGGCCTGGTGTTCAACCCGGCGACGCCGCTGGACGTGCTCAAGTACGTGATGGACAAGGTCGACATGATCTTGCTGATGAGCGTCAACCCAGGCTTCGGCGGGCAGAAGTTCATCCCCGGCACCCTCGACAAGCTGCGTGAAGCGCGCGCGCTGATCGATGCTTCCGGCCGGGACATCCGCCTGGAAATCGACGGTGGCGTCAACGTGAACAACATTCGTGAAATCGCTGCGGCTGGCGCCGACACCTTCGTCGCCGGTTCGGCGATCTTCAATGCACCGAACTACCAAGAGGTGATTGAAAAGATGCGTTCCGAACTGGCGTTGACTCGTCCATGAGTGGCTTTGAGCAGCTGTTCCCGGGGCGTCTGCCGCGGCTGGTGATGTTCGATCTGGATGGCACGTTGATCGATTCGGTCCCCGACCTCGCCGTGGCTGTGGATAACATGCTGCTCAAACTCGGGCGTCAACCTGCCGGCCTCGAGTCGGTGCGTGAGTGGGTCGGCAATGGCGCGCCGGTGCTGGTTCGCCGCGCGCTGGCCGGTGGCATCGACCATTCGACGGTCGACGACGGTGAAGCCGAGGGCGCCCTGGAGATTTTCATGGAGGCTTACGCCGAGAACCATGATCTGACCGTGGTCTATCCCGGCGTGCGTGACACCCTGAAATGGCTGCACAAGCAGGGTGTCGAGATGGCGCTGATCACCAACAAGCCGGAGCGCTTCGTCGCGCCGTTGCTGGATCAGATGAAAATCGGCCGTTACTTCAAATGGATCATCGGCGGCGATACCCTGCCGCAGAAGAAGCCTGACCCGGCCGCGCTGTTTTTCGTGATGAAAATGGCCAACATCCCGGCCTCGCAATCGCTATTTGTCGGCGATTCGCGCAGCGATGTGCAGGCGGCGAAAGCAGCGGGGGTCAAGTGTGTCGCCCTCAGCTACGGCTACAACCATGGCCGGCCGATTTCGGAAGAGTCGCCGGCGCTGGTGATCGACGATCTGCGCAAGCTAATTCCCGGTTGCCTGGATCCGGCCGCTGAGATAACGTTGGCCGACGTTGCTCAATCCCCTTCTGGAAACGCCATCGTGGTGGTCACTCGCAAACTCTGGATGAAAGTCATCAAGGCCCTGGCCCGCTGGCGTTGGCGCGCCTGACTCGATTCTGGCCGGCTTTCCGGCGCGTTTGCATACCTGACTGTTAGCACCTCAAGCCACGAGGCTACCCCATGATCCGCGAAGAATTTCTGCGTTTGGCCGCTGCCGGCTATAACCGTATCCCGTTGGCCTGCGAAACCCTGGCCGACTTCGACACGCCGCTGTCGATCTACCTGAAACTGGCCGATGAGCCGAATTCCTACCTGCTGGAATCGGTGCAGGGCGGGGAGAAGTGGGGCCGTTATTCGATCATCGGCCTGCCGTGCCGCACCGTGCTGCGGGTTCACGATCATCACGTCAGCGTGACCCATGACGGCGTCGAGATTGAAAGCCATGAAGCCGAAGATCCGTTGGCCTTCGTCGAAGAATTCAAAGCCCGTTACAACGTACCGACCATCCCTGGCCTGCCACGCTTCAATGGCGGTCTGGTGGGTTACTTCGGTTACGACTGCGTGCGCTATGTGGAGAAGCGTCTGGGCAAGTGCCCGAACCCGGATCCGCTGGGCGTGCCGGACATTCTGCTGATGGTGTCCGACGCGGTGGTGGTGTTCGACAACCTCGCCGGCAAGATGCACGCCATCGTGCTGGCCGACCCATCGCAGGCAGACGCTTTCGAACAAGGTCAGGCACGCCTGGAAGAGCTGCTGGAAAAACTCCGTCAGCCGATCACCCCGCGCCGCGGCCTGGATTTCAGCAAGCAACAGTCGGCTGATCCGGTGTTCCGCTCGAGCTTTACCCAGGACGATTACGAAAAAGCCGTCGACACCATCAAGGAATACATCCTGGCCGGTGACTGCATGCAGGTCGTGCCGTCACAGCGCATGTCGATCGACTTCAAGGCTGCGCCGATCGATCTGTACCGGGCGCTGCGCTGCTTCAATCCGACGCCTTATATGTACTTCTTCAACTTCGGCGACTTCCACGTCGTCGGCAGTTCGCCGGAAGTGCTGGTGCGGGTCGAAGACAACCTGATCACCGTGCGCCCGATTGCCGGCACCCGTCCGCGAGGCGCCAACGAAGAGGCTGACGTGGCGCTGGAAAAAGACCTGCTGTCGGACCACAAGGAAATCGCCGAGCACTTGATGCTGATCGACCTGGGCCGCAATGATACCGGCCGGGTTTCGGAGATCGGTTCGGTGAAGCTCACCGAGAAAATGGTCATCGAGCGTTATTCCAACGTGATGCACATCGTCTCCAACGTCACTGGCCAATTGAAGGCCGGGCTGACGGCGATGGACGCACTGCGGGCGATCTTGCCGGCGGGCACGTTATCGGGCGCACCGAAGATTCGTGCGATGGAGATCATCGACGAACTGGAGCCGGTCAAGCGCGGTGTCTACGGCGGGGCGGTGGGCTATTTCGCCTGGAACGGCAACATGGACACCGCGATTGCGATCCGCACCGCAGTGATCAAGAATGGCGAGCTGCATGTGCAGGCCGGTGGCGGCATTGTCGCCGACTCGGTGCCGGCGCTGGAATGGGAAGAAACCCTGAACAAGCGCCGCGCCATGTTCCGCGCCGTGGCCCTGGCCGAACAAACCCCGGACGCCTGAGTTCACACAAAACCCCCTGTGGGAGCGGGCTTGCTCGCGAATGCGGTGTGTCATTCAACATTGATGTCGACTGACACGGCCTATTCGCGAGCAAGCCCGCTCCCACAAAGACTCCACCAGCATAAAAAAACGCGGTGCCTGTGAGGGTGCCGCGTTTTTTGTTGCCTGCTATTTAGAAGTCCAGTGCCACCCCGACGTTAATGCCTTGCTGGGTAAAGTCATCATCCTTGCGAATGTCATAACTGGCCCGCAATGCCAAATCCTTGGTGAGGTTGTGGCTCACGCCCAGGTTCAAACGGTTCAGGTTGGTCTGCGGGGTATAGCCGGCCAAGGCGTAGCGGTTGTTCGGCAGGCTGTTGAGGTTCATGGTCACGTCCTGGGTGTCGTCGTTGTACTCGCGCTCGTGGGCCAGTTCGCCAAACACCTGGGTCTGCGCAGTGATCTGGTACTTGCCCTGGATCCCGAGACCCAGGCGCCGGGAGATGCGCGATTGGTCATCGAAGGTCAGCGCGGTGGAGTCGGCGCCATCTTCCGAGTAGCCGTCGACTTCAACCTTGGCGAAGTCAGCGCTAACGAACGGCGACAGGTGCCAAGGGCTGGTCGCTTCTGGCGCGATGTCGTAACCCACGCGGCCGCTGATAGCCATCAGGTAACCGTCGGTATCGCCTTTCTCCCCGCGCTCGTTGAAGCCCAACTGGAATTTACGCTTGAGGCTGTCGTAGTCCAGATGCCCGGCCGTCAACGCCGCATCAGCCCACCAGCGGTTTTGCTGGTACTGGGCGAAAGCGGTGCCCATATAAGTGTTCAGTTTGTAGTCCGAATCGTTGTCGCCGGCTTCAAGCTTCTGGTTGTAGAAGCCCGCCGCCAGGCCAACGCGCCATGCATCGTTGAGCCGGTAGCTGCCACCGATGTTCAGGTTGGCGCCATTGCCGTCAGCACTGGCGCCGCTGCGCTGACTGTCAAAGTCCTGATGCTGGCCGCCACCGGCAACAATCGCCCGCCATTGCCCCACGCCTTGCCAGTTTTGCCAATCCGCCAGCCACTGGTTACGCAATTCATCCTGATGGGAGCGCAAAGTCCCCTGGGCCATTTGCGGCAGCAGGGTCGCTTCCCATGGTGCAGACAGCAGCGAGTAGGCGTAATCGGCGATTAGGCGTTGCCCGGCCTCGGTCGGGTGCACCGAGTCGTTGTAGATCAGCTTGGTCGGGTCCGGCGTAGCACTGTTGATGCCGTAACGGGCGTTTTCGGTACAGCTGCTGCCGCTGAAGCACGTAGCGCTGAGGTTCTGGTCGGTAGCCAGACCGAACTGCCCCGGGTTGGCAAACGTCTCTTTGAGTAGAACCGGAATGTTCAACGGGATGACGTTGGCGTTGACGTTCTGCAGCTGGCTCACCAGTTCAGTGTTGAACTGGGTGCTGAGTTGGGAAGTGAACGCTTGCAGTGGTGTGCCGTTGAAGGCCGGGGTAAAGCCGATGTCTGGCAGCAACCAGACCATGATGTAGCGGGCACCGGCCTGTTGCAGGGTTTGTACGCTGTTGACCAGGCGATCGGCGGCGGCGCTGGCCTGGGGCAGGCTGGTCACGCGACCTTGCAGGAAATCGTTACCACCGCCCGACAGGTAATACAGCGCATTCGGGTCTGCGCGGAAGTTGTTCGACGGCAGGTAGCCCGCTCGGGTGCGATCGCCCGTGGCGGAGGTGCTGGTGATCGAATCGAGAATCTGGTCGGTGCGATAACCGCCGACGGCCCAGTTGTTGCCATCGGGCTGGCCATTGTTGGCGCGTACAGCCGAGGAAGATGAGGCTGTCTGATCCGCTGAGAACCCTAGTTTTCCACCCAGAATCTGCGTGGAGTTGAGCGAGCGGACTTCGCCGCTGCCATCCAGGTAAACCGGCCCCGTCCGGTTGGTAAAGCGTTGGGTCGAACCGGCCGGTCCGCCCGTGTCGGCAAAGGTCCCGGCATCGTTGAGACTGTCGCCGAAGACGACGAAATTGGTGTAAGGATTGGGCGCGGCCATCGCCTGGGCACAGGCCATGGCGAGCAAGCATCCTGCGAGCGGTACAAACAACGTCTGTTTGATCATGAGCAAGTCCGTTTATTTATTGTTGTAGTGAACGAAACGACAGTACCAAAAACTTCCGGCCTTTTGCCATCGGTCGCGAACCTTTCGATTGTTTCGCGGCCAGTGGCCCCGGCCATATTGCACGCTCTGCCCAGCTAAGTTACTGTGCCAAGACGTATGAATGAGACCTTCCCCGTGTTGATCATCAGCAAACTCCTGGATCAAGTCATCAAGGCACACGCCCGCTGGCGTTGGCGCGCCTGAATTCTTTTGCCGGCCCCGCCGGACCTGTACCGCTTTGCCTTCTTCACCCGTATGACATACCGCTTTGCTGGCGCACCCGGCGACTGACAAAGCGCAGGACACTGCGGGTAATCATTCGAAGGCTGAATTAAAAGTCAGTGAATTCAAGAGGTTCCAAACGCCATGTTGCTGATGATCGATAACTACGACTCTTTTACCTACAACGTTGTGCAATACCTCGGTGAGCTCGGCTCCCAGGTCAAAGTCGTGCGCAACGATGAACTCACCATTGCCGACATCGAAGCCCTCAACCCTGAGCGCATCGTCGTGTCCCCCGGTCCTTGCACCCCGACTGAAGCCGGCATCTCGCTCGAGGTGATCAAGCACTTCGCCGGCAAACTGCCGATTCTCGGCGTCTGCCTCGGCCACCAGTCCATCGGCCAGGCCTTTGGCGGTGATGTGGTCCGCGCCCGGCAAGTCATGCACGGTAAGACTAGCCCGGTATTCCACGAGGACAAGGGTGTATTCGAAGGTCTGAACCGTCCGCTGACGGTGACGCGCTATCACTCGCTGATCGTCAAGCGCGAAACCCTGCCGGACTGCCTGGAGCTGACCGCATGGACCCAGCTCGAAGACGGTTCGGTCGACGAGATCATGGGCCTGCGCCACAAGACATTGAACATCGAGGGTGTGCAGTTCCACCCCGAGTCTATCCTCACCGAGCAGGGCCACGAGCTGTTCGCTAACTTCCTCAAACAAACCGGCGGCACGCGCTAAGGACTTTTCATGAATATCAAGACAGCCCTGAGCCGTATCGTCGACCACCTCGACCTCAGCACCGATGAGATGCGCGATGTGATGCGCGAAATCATGACCGGGCAATGCACGGATGCGCAGATCGGCGCGTTCATGATGGCCATGCGCATGAAGAGCGAGAGCATCGACGAGATCGTCGGCGCGGTGTCGGTCATGCGCGAGCTGGCGGACAAGGTCGAACTCAAGACCCTCGACGGCGTAGTCGATGTCGTCGGCACCGGCGGTGATGGTGCGAACATTTTCAACGTCTCGACGGCGTCCTCCTTCGTGGTGGCGGCAGCGGGTTGCACCGTGGCCAAGCACGGTAACCGTGCAGTATCGGGCAAAAGCGGCAGCGCCGACTTGCTTGAGGCAGCCGGTATCTACCTGAACCTGACCCCGGTCCAGGTGGCGCGTTGCATCGACAACGTCGGTATCGGTTTCATGTTTGCCCAGACCCATCACCGTGCCATGAAGTACGCCGCCGGCCCGCGCAAGGATCTTGGCCTGCGTACCCTGTTCAACATGCTCGGCCCGCTTACGAATCCGGCCGGTGTGAAACATCAGGTGGTGGGCGTGTTCAGTCAGGCGTTGTGCCGGCCATTGGCCGAAGTCTTGCAGCGTCTGGGCAGCAAGCACGTGTTGGTGGTGCACTCGAAGGATGGCCTGGACGAGTTCAGTCTGGCGGCGCCAACCTTTGTGGCAGAGCTGAAGAATGACCAGATCACCGAATATTGGGTCGAACCAGAAGACCTGGGCATGAAGAGTCAGAGCCTGCACGGCCTGGCAGTGGAAAGTCCGGCGGCGTCCCTTGAGCTGATTCGCGATGCCTTGGGCAAGCGCAAGACCGAGAGCGGTCAGAAAGCGGCCGAGATGATCGTGCTCAATGCCGGTGCGGCGCTGTACGCCGCCGACTTGGCGACCAGTTTGAAAGAAGGCGTTGCCCTGGCGCACGATGCGCTGCACACAGGCCTCGCTCGGGAAAAACTTGAGGAGTTGGGTGCATTTACCGCGGTATTCAGAGTGGAGAATGAGGGATGAGTGTACCGACGGTTCTGGAAAACATTCTGGCCCGCAAAGTCCAGGAAGTTGCCGAGCGTAGCGCCCGTGTGAGTCTGGCGGAGCTGGAAAGTCTGGCCAAGGCGGCCGATGCACCCCGTGGTTTTGCCAAGGCACTGATTGCTCAGGCCAAGCTGAAACAGCCGGCAGTCATTGCCGAAATCAAGAAAGCCTCGCCGAGCAAAGGCGTGATCCGCGAGCACTTCGTTCCCGCCGACATCGCGAAAAGCTACGAGAAGGGCGGCGCGACTTGCTTGTCGGTGCTGACCGATATCGATTACTTCCAGGGCGCTGATGCGTATCTGCAACAGGCGCGGGCGGCGTGCAGCCTGCCGGTGATCCGCAAGGACTTCATGATCGATCCTTACCAGATCGTCGAAGCCCGTGCCTTGGGCGCTGACTGCGTGCTGTTGATCGTCTCCGCACTGGATGACGTGAAAATGGCCGAGCTGGCGGCCGTGGCGAAAAGCGTCGGTCTCGATGTGCTGGTGGAAGTCCACGACGGCAACGAGCTGGAGCGGGCCTTGAAAACCCTCGACACGCCTCTGGTAGGCGTGAACAACCGCAACCTGCATACCTTCGACGTCAGCCTGGAAACCACGCTGGACCTGTTGCCGCGTATCCCGCGAGATCGTTTGGTGATTACCGAAAGCGGCATCCTCAACCGGGCCGATGTGGAACTGATGGAAATCAGCGACGTGTACGCGTTCCTGGTGGGCGAAGCGTTCATGCGCGCCGAGAGCCCGGGCACCGAGTTGCAGCGTCTGTTCTTTCCTTAGCGCGGCGGTCCGGTCAGCGGTTCTACGCTCGACTGAACACAGATCGTAAGCCGGGGTGCCACCATTCGCGAGCAAGCCCGCTCCCACATTAATCCGCGCTAGTACAGACTAACGCCGATCCAATGTGGGAGCGGGCTTGCTCGCGAAGAGGCCCTCAAATTCCCCAAAGACCTCATGTCTTACGGAGTTGTTCATGTTCAAACCCACCTCACTGGCTGTCGAAGCTGGCCTCTTGGCCGAGCAGGACCTATTAGGTTCAGTCTGCACCGGCGATTCAGAGTTTGGTCTGCTGTTCTGGCAACCCGGCGATCAAGCGCTGGTCATGCCCCGACGCTTGAACCGTCTGCCAGGCTTCGAAGCAGCATGTGAAGTGTCAGCCGCTGCCGGTTGGCCAGTGCTGTTGCGTGAAACCGGCGGTGAGCCAGTGCCGCAATCGGCCTCCACCATCAATATCGCCTTGGTCTACGCACCCCCGCGTAGCGAAGGCGATCAAAACCGCATTGAAACCGCTTATCGCCGACTCTGCGATCCAATCTGTCAGTTGCTGGATGAGCTGGGCGGCGTTTCGTCATTGGGCGAAGTCGACGGCGCATTTTGCGATGGACGTTTCAACGTCAACCTCGACGGCCGCAAGATGGTCGGCACCGCTCAGCGCTGGCGCCAAAGCAAGGGTGGTCAGCGCCCGGTGGGATTGGTGCACGGTGCTTTGTTGCTCGATAACGAGCGTGAATCGATGGTCGCCGCGGTCAATCGCTTCAATGAAACGTGCGGTCTTGAACAGCGGGTGCGCGCCGAAAGCCACATTGCCCTGCATGAGAAGTTTGCCGCCCCCGATGCGTTGGATCGGCTCGACACGCTTTATCGCCAGTTGCTGGCAGACATGCTCGGCGCTTGAGTGTTCGAGCTTAGCGCGTACCGAAGACCACCATGGTCTTGCCTTTGACGTCCACCAGGTTGCGTTCTTCCAGATCCTTGAGCACGCGACCGACCATCTCACGTGAACAACCGACAATTCGGCCGATTTCCTGGCGGGTCACTTTTATCTGCATGCCGTCCGGGTGGGTCATGGCATCCGGCTGTTTGCACAACTCCAGCAGGCAGCGGGCGACGCGGCCAGTGACGTCGAAGAAGGCCAGGTCACCGACCTTGCGCGTGGTATTGCGCAGACGCTGTGCGATTTGTCCGCTGAGCACGTAAAGAATGTCTGGATCTTGCTGGGACAGCTCGCGGAATTTTGCGTAGCTGATTTCCGCCACTTCACACTCGATCTTCGCGCGCACCCAGGCGCTGCGCTCCTGTTCCAGGCCAGCCTGTTCGAACAGACCCAACTCACCGAAAAAGTCCCCGGAGTTCAGGTAGGCGATGATCATTTCGCGGCCGTCGTCATCCTCGATCAGGATCGTGACGGAGCCTTTGATGATGAAGAACAGCGTTTCCGAGCGATCACCGGCACAAATGATGTTGCTCTTGGCCGCATAACGACGGCGCTGGCAATGCATCAACAGCTTGTCGAGGTTCTTGATTTTGGGGGTTGGGGCAATAGCAACCATGGTTGTATCCCGAAAAGACTTCACGGTGTGTTTGGTTTTTTTATGAGTCGCAGACGACGGTTGCGGCAAAGGCTGGCCAAGCGCCAGCGAATTGGCGCCAGCTTAACAGACACTTCCTGCAATATTCGAGCATTTACCTACGGCTCGGAAGGTTATGTCCTATAAATGCCGGGCACTGTCAATCCAAGCCCCTGTGCTAAGCTGGCGACCCTTTTTTATGCAGTGGAGTCTGGCGATGAAGGCACGCATCCAATGGGCTGGCGAAGCCATGTTCCTCGGTGAATCCGGCAGCGGTCACGTCGTGGTCATGGACGGTCCGCCCGATGCAGGCGGTCGCAACCTGGGTGTCCGGCCGATGGAAATGCTCCTGCTGGGTGTCGGCGGTTGCAGCAATTTCGACGTGGTCAGCATCCTCAAGAAGTCCCGTCAGGCCGTCGAAAGCTGTGAAGCCTTCCTCGAAGCCGAGCGTGCAACCGAAGATCCGAAAGTCTTCACCAAGATCCACATGCACTTCGTGGTCAAGGGCCGCGGGCTGAAAGAAGCCCAGGTCAAACGCGCTATCGAACTGTCCGCCGAGAAGTATTGCTCGGCGTCGATCATGCTTGGCGCGGCGGGCGTAGCGATTACCCACGACTACGAGATCATCGAACTCGGTTGAATCGACATTCAACTATCATAAAAGCAGTGCAGACTCTGGCGATCCCAAGCTGACGTCTGCATAATGCGCCACTTTTTTCAGGGTCGTGGCCCGTCATCAACAGGCTGCACACCCGAACAGACAACCAAAATCGCGATCGCGAAGAGGTGTTAACCGTCCTACGCAGGTGCGTTGTTCGCATCTGACGGGCATGCTTGATCACGCGGCCCGGGCCGCAATACATAGAGAGTTTTTAACGGTGAAAAGCAAACTCAAGCTCCACGGGTTCAATAACCTGACAAAGACCTTGAGCTTCAACATCTATGACATCTGCTATGCGGAAACCCCGCAAGACCAACAGGCTTACGTTGAGTACATCAATGAAGAGTACAACGCGAAGCGCCTGACGCAGATCCTCACAGAAGTTGTCGATATCATTGGTGCCAACATCCTGAACATCGCCAGTCAGGACTACGATCCACAGGGTGCCAGCGTCACGATTCTGATCTCGGAAGAGCCGGTAACCCCGACCGACAGCCAGATCGAAGAGTCGCCGGGTCCGTTGCCCGAGATTATCCTGGCCCACCTCGACAAGAGCCACATCACGGTGCATACCTACCCGGAAATCCATCCGGACGACGGCATTGCGACATTCCGTGTGGACATCGACGTGTCGACCTGTGGCGTCATTTCACCGCTTAAGGCGCTCAACTTCCTGATTCACCAGTTCGATTCGGACATCGTGACCGTGGATTATCGCGTGCGCGGTTTCACCCGTGACGTCGAAGGCAACAAGCACTTCATCGATCACGAAATCAACTCGATCCAGAACTACCTCTCCGACGACACCCGCGACGCGTACCAGATGACCGACGTGAACGTGTACCAGGAAAACCTGTTCCACACCAAAATGCTGTTGAAGAACTTCGAACTGGATAACTACCTGTTCGGTGACGCGACCAACAACCTGTCCCCTGAGCAGCGTGCTCAAGTGACTGATCGTGTGAAACACGAAATGCTCGAAATCTTCTACGCGCGCAACATGCCGACCTAAGATTTTCGGATAAAAAAAAGGCGACTACCTCACGGCAGTCGCCTTTTTCATGTCTGTCGCAAACTCCTTGTAGGAGCGAGGCTTGCCCGCGAAGAACGATAACGCGGTGTTTCGGTGAAACCTTGTAGCGGCCTCCGCGGGCAAGTCGGGTCGCCGCATCGCTCGCTCCTACGAAAAGCCCCTTGAATCAGATCCGATAAGTACTCTTGGTCATCACTTTAGCCATCAAGCTCATCCCGAACTTCACAGGTGCCGGAAAACGAAAGCCTCCAGCCTCCAGCGCGCTTTCAGCATGGTGCTCTTCATCAATCCGCATCTGCTCAAGAATCGCTCGGGACTTTTCGTCTTCCGCCGGCAATTGCTCAAGGTGCTCGTTCAAGTGTTTGCACACCTGATGCTCGGTGGCGGCCACGAAACCCAGGCTGACCTTGTCGCTGATCAATCCGGCCACCGCACCAATTCCGAACGACATGCCGTAGAACAGCGGGTTGAGAATGCTGGTGTGGCTGCCCAGTTGTTTGATGCGTTGCTCGCACCAGACCAGGTGATCAATTTCTTCTTCGGCAGCATGTTCCATGGCGGCACGCACGTGCGGCAGCTTGGCGGTCAGGGCCTGACCCTGATACAGCGCCTGGGCACAGACTTCACCGGTATGGTTGATGCGCATCAAGCCGGCAACGTGGCGGGTGTCTTCGTCACTCATTTGCGCATCCGGCTGCACGATGGCGGGCGACGGACGGTACGGCTGGCCACTGAAGGGCAGCAACGTACGCATCGCGGCATCGGCTTGCAGCAGAAGACGGTCAATCGGCGAGTAGTGACGCTGGGTAGTCATGCTGACCTCCGGGAAGAATCTCGGCGGCCAGTTTAACCCAATCGGCCGGGGAAGGTTTGCGCTGGGTCATTTCCAGTGGGAGCACCAGCAAACCTGTAGGAGCGAGCGGTGCGGCGATCCGACTTGCCCGCAATTGGTGCGACGCAGTCATCCAAATCGACCGCGTTATCGTTCTTCGCGGGCAAGCCTCGCTCCTACAAAGGGCAGGGTCTGTGGATCAGCCCGGCGGCCAGTGCATCTGGCGCTGACCCAGCACATGCATATGAATGTGATAGACAGTCTGCCCACCTTCTTCATTGCAGTTCATGACAACGCGGAAGCCTTTTTCGCAGCCCAGTTCCAGGGCGAGGCGCTGGGCAGTGAACAGAATATGCCCGGCCAATGCCTTATCGTCCTCGGTGAGGTCGTTAAGGGTGCGCACCGCTTTTTTCGGAATGACCAGAAAATGCACCGGTGCCTGTGGGGCGATGTCGTGGAAGGCCAGTACCTGGTCGTCCTCGTAAATGATCTTGGCCGGGATTTCCCGGTTGATGATCTTGGTGAACAGAGTATCCACAGCTGTTTTCTCCGTTGTTTGGGCTGGCCTGAGTGTACTCATGGGTTACCCTCGAGCCCAGCCATTTACTTTCAGGTCTGGTCAGCGCGGGCAGTAGGCCTTGTTGACCATGCCAGCGATTGTCCGGATCAACCAGCGAGAGCCGAGCCGCGGCAGAAGGGCGCGCCAGCGGTTCCCTCGACCCGGAATGATGATCGCGCGATTTTTCTCCATGGCCCGCACGGTATACAGCGCCACTTCTTCGGGACTCATCAGCATTTTGCTGTCGGCCAGTTTGCCGGTGTTCAATTGCGCGGTGCGGAAGAACCCCGTACGTGTCGGGCCGGGGCAAAGCACCGAGACCTTGACCGCACATTTCTTCAGCTCGACGCGCAACCCTTCGGAAAAGTGCAGCACGTAGGCTTTGCTGGCGTAATACGTGCTCATCCACGGCCCGGGGTGGAATGCCGCCATTGAAGCGACGTTCAGAATCTGCCCGCCCCCCTGCAAGGCCATGCTGTTTCCGATGGCATGGCACAAACGGGTGAGTGCCAGGATGTTCACTTCGATCAGGTCCTGCTCGGTCATCCAGTCCTGGGCCAGAAATGGCCCGCAGGTGCCGATGCCGGCGCAGTTGATCAGCAAATCGATTTGCCGGTCACCTTCTTCCAGTTCCAGCAGGAACCCGGACAGTCGTAACGGCTCACCAAGGTCGCAGGCGCGGAACAAGATTTCCACGCCAAACCGTTGGGTCAGTTCAATTGCAATACTTTCCAGCTGATCACGTTGACGGGCCACCAGAATCAGGCTGCGGCCACGGCGGGCCAGCGCTTCGGCCATCGCCAGGCCGATGCCGCTGGAAGCACCAGTGATCAGAGCGTAACGGGTCATGCAGTTCTCCATCGCAACAGCTCCGCGCCGGCGACGCGGGTGTCACGGGCGGGGAGCGCTGTTCATACTTTCGCAGAGTCTACAGGGGCGGGGGCTTATTCGGCTTCATCGTCTGCAGAGTCGGGTGCTTGCTCGGCCTCTGCGGCCGGCTCGACTTCAACTTCTTCGGTAGTCACCGAGCTACTGTCAAAGCTGGTTTCGGCCGCGGTTTCATACTCTTCCTGGATCGCCGTAAGACCTCCTGCCAGTGCGCCAATCAAGACGATGGCAATCAACACGACCCACAGCGAAGACAGCACTTTGACCGCTGTGGTGTTAGGTGGAGGTGGTGCGCCATATTGATTGGCGATGTTGGTGCCCGGAGCGATCATGATCACAAACGGGAAGAAGCTGCCCACGAACGGGACCAGGTTCAGCAGCCAGAGCCAGCCGGACCAGCCGATGTCATGCAGACGCTGAACGCTGATCTGAATGCTCACGACCGCCATGGCAATGAACAGGGTGAATGCCACCAAGCCCCCGAGAATCAGGCCAGTGGTCGAATCGGCGCTGATGATGGCGAAGGCGAAAATGGCCAATAGCGAACCGACGGCCAGCGTGACCAGCGTCAGGGACATCGTCCAGGCCAGATAACGCAAACGACCGATGCGGCCTTCGACGCTGAATGGCTTGAGTGGAGCGTACGCGGGCAAGCTTTCGCCGACAGTGGCCCGGGGCGGTGCGTAAGGGGATGCGGGGTCGGCGAATACCGGTTGGCTGCTGGCGGGCGCGTGTTCGCGGGCGTCGGCCAGGTTCAGCTCTATGGATGATTCACTTTCGATGCGAGCATCGATGCCGGTTTTGTTCAGCGCCTGAAGGTAAGTTTGCGCGTCAACTTGCGACAGGTCTTGTTTGAGCGTAACCGTCTTGCCAGTGAACAGTCGCTCGACAGCCGCGACCTCACTTTTGTACAGCGCGGCCAGATTCTGTCTGGCGGTGGTGACGTCAACGCCTGGCAGCAGAGCGCCGTCGAACACGATCTTGAAACGGTTGTCGCTCATTGCGAGGCATCCTTGTCGCGAGTTTTTGAATGAGGAAATGTTACGGGCATGGAGTGTAAGGCCAGCCGGAGCGGGCTGGCCAAACTTTCATCTCAGCGCGGCCAGCGTTTAGGCAGCTGTGCCGCCAGTTCCAGTGCCTTGCGGTACTCCGCGTCCAGCCGTGCGACCAATTGATCGACGCTCGGCAAATCATCGATTTCCCCGACACCCTGGCCCGCGGACCATACGGTTTTCCAGGCTTTGGCTTCATCGCTGATGGGTTTGAGTTTGGAGCCGAAGTCGACCTCGCCTTTGCCTTGCAGTGCCGCCATGTCAAAACCGGCAGCCTCCAGGCTTTGACGCATGAAACTCGCCGGTACACCCGAGACCGCCGGAGTATGGACGATGTCCGCGGCTCTGGAATTCAGCAACATCTCTTTGTAGGCGTCAGGCGCATGACTTTCAGTGGTGCCGATAAATCGCGTACCGAAGTAGGCCAGATCCGCGCCAAGCAATTGCGCCGCAAGAACCTCGTGGCCGTGGTTCAGGCAGCCCGCCAATAGCAGGGTCTTGTCGAAAAACTGGCGAATCTCGGCAATCAGCGAGAACGGGCTCCAGGTCCCGGCGTGTCCACCGGCGCCTGCTGCCACGGCGATCAAACCGTCCACACCGGCTTCGGCGGCTTTCTCGGCATGTCGACGCGTTGTCACGTCATGGAACACCAGGCCGCCATAGCTGTGGACGGCGTCGACCAGTTCTTTCACGGCGCCGAGGCTGGTGATCACGATCGGCACTTTATGCTCGACGCAGATAGCAAGGTCCGCTTGCAGTCGCGGGTTGCTGTTGTGGACGATCAGGTTCACCGCGTAAGGCGCCGGGTTCTCCAGTGTCGCCAACCCTGCTTCGATCTCTTCCAGCCAGGCCTTGAAGCCACTGCTCTCGCGCTGGTTCAGCGCGGGGAAACTGCCCACCACGCCGTTACGGCAGCAGGCGAGCACCAATTGCGGATTGGAAATCAGGAACATCGGCGCAGCCACCACGGGCAGGCGCAAACGTTGTTCGAGCAAAGCGGGCAGCGACATTGGAAGTACCCCGGTGAGTTGTGCCTATTGGAGTTAGAACGGCCGAACGACGACCAGAATTACGATAGCCAGCAATATCAGAACCGGCACTTCATTGAACCAGCGATAAAAGACATGGCTGCGGGTGTTTTCGCCACGGGCAAAACGTTTTACCTGTGCGCCGCACATGTGGTGGTAGCCAATCAGGATCACCACCAGCGTCAACTTGGCATGAATCCAGGCACCTTGACTGAAAATGCTTGGGTTAAGCCAGATCAGCGCGATACCGAAAATCAGGGTGGCGATCATCGCCGGGCCCATGATGCCGCGGTACAGCTTTCGCTCCATGATGCTGAAGCGTTCCTTGCTGACGGTGTCTTCGCTTTGGGCGTGATAAACGAACAGGCGCGGCAGGTAAAACAGGCCGGCAAACCAGCAGACCATGCTGATGATATGAAGCGCTTTGAGCCACAGATAAAGCATTTTTAGTTATTCCCAGGTTCACGGTAGCCCGAATAGTAGAGGCTTGAGCCGCCGCACGTCACCTTGACAGTTGTCGCAGGGCTGCGCGGCCCCTATTATCGACGGCTTTCCAGTGGGTTCGTTGAGGGCAGGTTTATGGTCAAGGTCGGTATCGTCGGCGGCACGGGTTACACCGGTGTCGAACTGCTGCGTCTGTTGGCACAGCATCCGCAAGCTGAAGTGGTAGTGATCACTTCCCGATCCGAGGCCGGACTTGCCGTGGCTGATATGTACCCGAACCTGCGAGGCCACTACGACGGCCTGGCTTTCAGCGTTCCGGACATCAAGACGCTGGGTGCGTGTGATGTGGTGTTCTTCGCCACGCCTCACGGTGTTGCTCATGCGCTGGCTGGCGAACTGCTGGCAGCCGGGACCAAGGTCATCGATCTGTCGGCGGACTTCCGTCTGCAAGACCCTGTCGAGTGGGCCAAGTGGTACGGCCAGCCGCACGGTGCGCCGGAACTGCTGGAAGAAGCGGTCTACGGTTTGCCGGAAGTCAATCGCGAGCAAATCAAGGAAGCTCGCCTGATCGCCGTCCCGGGTTGCTATCCAACGGCGACGCAGTTGGGTTTCCTGCCGTTGCTCGAAGCGGGCCTGGCCGATACCAGCCGTTTGATCGCTGACTGCAAATCCGGTGTCAGCGGTGCGGGCCGTGGCGCCTCTGTGGGTTCGCTGTACTCCGAGACGTCGGAAAGCATGAAAGCCTACTCCGTCAAAGGTCACCGTCACTTGCCGGAAATCCGCCAGGGCCTGCGTCGTGCAGCGGGCAAGGACGTCGGCCTGACCTTCGTTCCACACCTGACGCCTATGATTCGCGGCATTCACTCGACGTTGTACGCGACCGTCGTCGATCGCTCGGTGGATCTGCAAGCGCTGTTTGAAAAGCGTTACGCCAACGAACCGTTCGTCGACGTAATGCCGGCCGGCAGCCATCCGGAAACCCGCAGCGTGCGCGGTGCCAACGTTTGCCGTATTGCCGTGCATCGTCCGCAGGACGGTGATCTGGTAGTGGTGTTGTCGGTGATCGATAACCTGGTCAAAGGTGCGTCGGGTCAGGCGGTGCAGAACCTGAACATCCTGTTTGGTCTGGATGAACGTCTGGGCCTGTCCCACGCCGGTATGCTGCCGTAGGGCTTTATCCTGGTCAGCAAAAAGGCCCGTCTGACGGGCCTTTTTGCGTTTTGCGCCGGCAATCGGGTTTATTGATATACCGTAACAATAGTTGACCGATTTTCTAGGAGAAGCGGATAATGCGCGTCATCACGCATTATGGCGGCGTAACGCCGGGAGATAGTCAGCATGAGCGTCGAATCCTTCACCCCCACCGCTTTGCAATTCACCCACGGTGCCGCGCACAAGGTGAAGAGCCTGGTCGATGAAGAGGGGAATGATCGCTTGAAGCTGCGCGTATTCGTTACGGGTGGCGGTTGTTCAGGTTTTCAGTACGGCTTCACCTTCGATGAAGAAGTGGCCGATGACGACACCATCGTCGAGCGCGAAGGTGTGAGTCTGGTCGTAGATCCGATGAGCTTCCAGTACCTGGCCGGTGCCGAGGTGGATTATCAGGAAGGTCTGGAAGGTTCGCGTTTCGTGATCAAGAACCCGAACGCCAGCACCACGTGTGGCTGCGGCTCTTCGTTCTCGATCTGATCGCGCTTCACCGCATTATCAAGCGCCGCATGGCTTCAGGGCTTTGCGGCGTTTTGCTGTGTGGAGTTTATGCCGGGTAGATGGCGCCGAGTACGCGCAGGCCGCGGGCACCGGTGACGCTTGGGCGATTGGCAGCGATGCCTTCCAGGCAGCAATGGGCCAGCCAGGCGAAGGCCATGGCTTCGACCCAGTCCGGGTCCACGCCGTAAGCGGCGGTGCTGCTGACGGTCGCGTTTGGCAACAGGCTGGCCAAGCGCTTCATCAGTGTGGCGTTGTGCGCGCCACCACCGCAGATCAGCAATTCCTGAGTGTCCGATTGGGCGTGCTGCAGTGACTCGACGATGGTCAGTGCGGTCAGCTCAAGCAGAGTTGCTTGCACGTCTTCAGTCGCGAAGGGTGGCAGTTTCGCTAAATGTTGTGTCAGCCATGACAGGTTGAACACTTCGCGGCCGGTGCTTTTCGGGCCTTTGGTTACGAAGAACGGATCACTCAGCAATTCATTCAGCAGAACCGGTTCAACCTTGCCGCTGGCAGCCCATTGGCCGTCACGGTCAAAGTTGTCGCCGCGCTGCTGATGAATCCAGGCATCCAGCAGGACGTTCCCCGGGCCGCAGTCGAAACCGGCGACAGGCTTGCCGGGCTCGATCAGGCTGAGGTTGCTGAATCCGCCAACATTCAATACCGCGCGATTGCCGACACGTTTTTCAAACAAGGCTTCGTGGAAGGCTGGAACCAGAGGTGCGCCTTGCCCGCCAGCGGCAACATCACGGCTGCGGAAGTCGCTGACCACGGTGATTCCGGTCAACTCGGTCAGCAGCGCAGGGTTGCCGATTTGCACCGTGAAGCCGCGTGCCGGTTCATGGCGAATGGTCTGGCCGTGGCTGCCAATCGCGCGAATGTCTTCGGGCTTCAGGTTGTGCTGGTGGAGGAGGGTGTTAATGCCCTGCGCTGCCAGTTTCACCCAGTTTTGCTGGGCGATGGCGGAACGGGCTATCTCGTCCGGGCCGCTGGCGCACAAGCCAAGCAGCTCGGCGCGCAGGGAATCAGGCATCGGGGTGTAGTGCGTGGCGATCAGGTTGATCGCCGGAGTCAGCTCGATCAGCGCGATGTCCAGGCCATCGAGGCTGGTCCCGGACATCACACCTATATAGAGCGTCATGATTTAGCGCTTCGAAGCCAGCATGGTGGCTTTCTCTTGGTCCATGCGCGCCATTAACGGCTGGCTCTGCGCGAGGAAGCGTGCGCGTTCCGCTTTGGAGATGGGGTCAGCCATCGCAACCTTCTGGCCCAGTGGGTCGACGTGCACGCCATTGACCTGGAACTCGTAGTGCAAGTGCGGGCCGGTGGAGAGGCCGGTAGTACCGATGTAGCCGATCACTTGGCCTTGTTTGACGGTGCCGCCTGTCTGCACGCCTTTGGCAAAGCCTTGCATGTGGCCGTACAGCGTACGGTAGGTATTGCCATGCTGAATGATCACGGTATTGCCGTAGCCGCCGCGGCGACCTGCCAGCAACACCTTGCCGTCACCGGCCGCTTTGATCGGCGTGCCGCGTGGTGCTGCGTAATCCACGCCTTTGTGGGCGCGGATCTTGTTCAGGATCGGGTGCTTGCGGCCCATGGAGAACTTCGAACTGATGCGGGCGAAGTCGACCGGAGTGCGGATAAACGCCTTGCGCATGCTGTTGCCATCAGCGGTGTAGTAGCTGCTGTTGCCTTGCTTGTTGGTGTAACGCACGGCGGTGTAGGTCTTGCCGCGGCTGGTGAAGCGTGCGGAAAGGATCGGACCGTTGCCGATAGCCTTGCCGTTGACGACTTTCTGCTCATAGATCACATCAAACTCGTCACCCTGGCGAATATCCTGGGCGAAGTCGACGTCATAGCCAAACACACTGGCCATGTCCATGGTCAGGCTGTGGGACAGGCCGGCACGCGCGGCAGACTGCGACAGCGAGCTGTTGATCACGCCATGAGCGTAGGCAGAACGCACGGTAGGCTTGGCGGTAATGCGGTTGAACGTATAGCCCTTGTCACTCTTGGTCAGGGTGATGCTTTCGAGGTCGCTCACCTTGCTGTGCAAGTTGGTCAGCTGGCCGTCGGGGGTCAGTTCGAATTCGAGTTTCTGGCCGTGTTTGAGTTGGCTGAATTGCTTGGCCTGCTTATCGCTGGCCAGTACTTCATGCACGGAAGTGGCTGGAAGGCCGACTTTCTCAAACAGCGTGGAGAGAGTATCGCCTTTGGAAACGATCACTTCCTTATGGCCTGGTGCCTTCTTTTCTTCGACGACAGGTGCCGGCGCTGGTGCAGCCTGGGCTGTTTTCTGAGGTTCTTCCGCACTGTTTTCGATCTGCGCGAAAGGGGAGGCTGCCGGCTCATTTGTGGCTTGAACGGCTTCGGCAGCGTCTTGATCTTGTGTCAGTTGTTCAGCAGGGCTTTCCAGTTCAAGACTCAGGGTCGTCTTTTTGGCTTCTACATCACTGGAAGGGAATACCAGAAGCGCCAAGCTCAGAAGAGCGGCGATACCACTTGCTGCGAGCAGGTGGGTCTTCGGGTAAAGCGGTGGCGCTTTAGACGATTCTTTGGTCATGGGTAATTTTTGACTTTGAAAAAAGATGAATTGGAAAAGATGAATGACATGATGAAGATGAAATAACTGTATAAAATATAACCAAATCATCTCTGAAGCAAGTCCGTGGTCACTCTGCCAGCGGATTGGCGTCATTGCGCCGGCCAAACTTTGTATTTGACGCGTGATCTTGTATGGTTGGTTCCCTTTGAATTCGAGCCTTGCGGGTCTGTTATGAAGTCGGTTGAAGAGCAGCTAGCGCTGATAAAACGTGGTGCGGAAGAACTGTTGGTCGAGTCCGAGCTGATCGAAAAGCTCAAGCGTGGCCAGCCGCTACGTATTAAGGCAGGCTTCGATCCGACTGCGCCGGATTTGCACCTGGGTCATACCGTGCTTATTAATAAGCTGCGCCAGTTCCAGGAGCTGGGTCATCAGGTCATCTTCCTTATAGGTGACTTCACCGGGATGATCGGTGATCCGAGCGGCAAAAGCGCGACACGTCCTCCGCTCACTCGCGAGCAGGTTCTCGAGAATGCCGAGACCTACAAGACTCAAGTCTTCAAGATTCTTGATCCGGCCAAGACCGAAGTGGCGTTCAACTCCACTTGGATGGATCAGATGGGGCCGGCGGACTTCATTCGTCTGACTTCGCAGTACACCGTGGCTCGCATGCTTGAGCGCGACGACTTCGACAAGCGCTACACCACCAACCAGCCAATCGCTATTCACGAGTTCCTCTATCCGTTGGTTCAAGGGTATGACTCGGTCGCTTTGCGCGCGGATGTCGAGTTGGGCGGTACCGATCAGAAGTTCAACCTGCTGATGGGACGTGAGCTGCAGCGCAGTTATGGTCAAGAGGCTCAATGCATCCTGACTATGCCGCTGCTCGAAGGTCTGGATGGCGTGAAGAAGATGTCCAAGTCCTTGGGCAACTACGTCGGTATCCAGGAGGCGCCGGGTGTCATGTACGGCAAGCTGGTCTCTATTCCGGATGCGCTGATGTGGCGCTACTTTGAGTTGCTCAGTTTCCGCTCCATGGATGAGATCAATGCATTCCGTGCCGATGTCGAGGCGGGTGCCAACCCGCGTGATATCAAGATCAAGCTGGCCGAAGAGATCGTTGCACGTTTCCATGGTGAAGAGGCTGCGGCCAATGCTCACCGTGCGGCGGGCAACCGTATGAAGGAAGGCGAGCTGCCGGACGATCTGCCAGAGATCGAATTGACCGCGACTGAAGACATGCCGATCGCTGCCGTCCTTAATAAGGCGGGCCTGGTCAAGAACTCGGCCGTCGCTCGAGACCTGCTGGGTTCCGGTGGTGTGCGTATAGATGGTGAGGTTGTCGATCGCACCTTTATATACGTACTGGGCGCGACCCATGTTTGCCAGGCGGGAAAGAAGGCATTTGCGCGTATTACGCTCAAATCCGAGTAAAGCTGAAATTAGGGGTTGACGGCAGATTCTGGAAGTCTATAATTCGCCCCACTTCCGGCGCAGTCGAAACGGAAAACTCCTTGGTAAACAAAGAGTTACGCAGTTTTCGACAGTGAGTTGCTTCAGGTCATCGAAGCCCAGAAGGAGTTGATCAAGCGGGTGGGTTTGGCTTGATTGACGGTTCGATCTTCTCGGTCGAAAGCGGAGAAAAAGAGGTGTTGACAGCAGCGAGTAACGCTGTAGAATTCGCCTCCCGCTAACGAGAGATCGGAAGCGCAAGTGGTTGAAGTTGCAAAGGAAACTTTGAAAACTTCTGAAAATAACCGCTTGACAGCAACAGAGGCTGCTGTAGAATGCGCGCCTCGGTTGAGACGAAAGATCTTAACCAACCGCTCTTTAACAACTGAATCAAGCAATTCGTGTGGGTGCTTGTGGAGTCAGACTGATAGTCAACAAGATTATCAGCATCGCAAGTTACTCCGCGAGA